>NZ_JBICTY010000003.1:1145470-1372487 GCF_043197895.1 Cryptosporangium sp. NPDC048952
CGGATGGTTGCGCGCCCGGCGGCTGGGCGCCTGATGGTTGGGCGCCGGATGGCTGGGCGCCTGGTGGTTGCGCGCCTGATGGTTGCGCGCCCGGCGGCCGGGCGCCTGATGGTTGGGCGCCTGATGGTGCGCTGGATGGGGGCGTGGGGGAGGGGCGCGTGGATGTCGTCGGGGCGGTGCCTGCGGCGGTTCGGAGGCGGAGGTTGGTGGGAGGGTGGCGCGGGGGCTGGAGGGAGCCGACGGCGGTGCCGCGTTTCCAGTGGGTGCCGCCGTCGGCGCTGAGCCAGCGGCGGCGGCCCGCCTCGACCGTGATCGTGTGGGGCCCGGCCGCGATCAGCTGCACGCCCGAGTCGCGGCCCAGGGTCTCCGCCGGGACGGCGACCTCCTGCCACGTCGACCCGCCGTCGGGCGTCCGCCAGAACGCGGGATCGCACGACGTGGGGGAGGCGCACCGCGGGGTGAACGCCCACCCGTTGCGGTCGTCGGCGAACGCGACCTGGTTCACGACAGTGCTCCACCGCGCGGCGCTCGGTGCCGGTTCCGGTGCTCGCGGGGTGGGATCCGGGCTCGGCTCCGGGCCGAAGGTCGCGACGCCGGCGGTGACCGCGACCGCTCCGGCAACGAGCGCTGCGATCAATCCGTAGCGACGGGGCTGGGAGGGCGGCACGGCTCGATTGTCACCCGCGTGCGGTGAACACGCGTCACCGCGACGCTGCACGTCGTCATTCGTTCAAGTAGTTGTAAATCGTGTAGCGGCTGACGCCCAGGGTTCGGGCGGCGAGTTCGACCGACTCCTTGATCAGGAAGAACCCTCGCTGTTCGAGGTCCTTGACGACGCGGGTCTTGTCGGACTTGGACATGTCGGCCACGTCGACGCCGGTCGCGCCGATCGCTCGGCGGAGGAGGTCGTCGGTGAGGTTCTCGACCGAGTCGTAGAAAGTCTCCTCGCGGTCGTGGCCGCTCACCGCCGGGGTGTCGATCAGTTCGGAGAGCAGGTCGCGGGCCTGGGTGAGGCGGGTGATGTCGCGGTTGAGGCACAGGGCGGCCACCGGTCTTTCGTGGTCACCGCGCAGGAAGATGGTCGACGAGCGGCAGACGATGCCGCCCGGGAGTTCGGTGCGGTAGCCGACGATGCTCTCCGGGGGGTCGTCCTGCATGAGCAGGCGGAGGCCCAGGTCGGTGGCGGGCGCGCCGACCGTGCGCCCGCTGAGCCCACCCGCGATCGCGACGACCGAGTTCGGCAGCTTGCTCAGGTCGTGCAGAACCACCTCGACGCCCGGCGCCAGCGCCGCCGCCAACGGCTCCACCAGAGGCCAATAAGTCTCCACCACCCGCCCCGCCTCAGCGGCGAACTCAGGCGTAGCCCACGACCCCACCGCGTCGGCCGCGCCCGGCCCAGGTGTGCTCGGCCCCACCGCGCCGGCCGCGCCCGGCCCAGGTGTGCTCGGCCCCGCCGCGCTCGGCAAGACGGCCGCGCGCGCCGACGGCGGCGCGCCCGTCGCCTCCGGCGCGATGCCCGCGCTGGGCGGCGGCGCTGCGGCGTCCGGCTCGGGGGTCGGCTCAGGCAACGTGGAACCGTTCGGCCCAGGCCAGGACGTCGGCCACCGAGGCGTTGCCGCCACAGACGACCAGGCCCAGGCGGCACGAGGGGCCGACGCGCTCGATCACCCGGCGCGCCGCCGGGAGGAGGCACCCCGCGGCCGGCTCGGTCCACACTTTCGCGGCCTCGGCGAGCTCCAACGAACCCCGTACCGCCTCGGCGTCGGTCACCACGAGCACGTCCTCGACCAGCGCCTGTACGTGCGCGAACGTCAGCGGCGCCACCGCGGGCGGCGAGAGCGTCGTCACGATCGACGTCGGCACGATGGTCACGGGCCCGCCCGCCGCGAGCGCCCGCGCCATCGTGTCCGACCCCTCGGTCTCGACGCCCCACACCCGCACCCCGGGCCGCAGCGCCCGGAACGCAGCCGCCACCCCCGAGATGAGCCCGCCGCCGCCGATACTGACCAGGACGTCGGTCAGTTCGCCCGCGTCCCGGGCGAACTCCGACCCCACAGTGCCCTGCCCGGCGATCACCGTCGGATCGTCGAACGGGTGGAGCAGCGTCAGGCCCTCGGCCTGCAGCCGGGCGCTGAGCGCGAACGCCTCGGTGACGTCACCGGTCAGGTGCACCGCGGCACCGTGCCGCTCCGCGAGCTCGACGGCCCGGCGAGGCGCCGACCGCGGCATCACGATCGTCGCCTTCACGCCGAGCGCATCGGCCATCGTCGCCACCGCGATGCCGTGGTTGCCCCCGCTCACCGCGACGACTCCGGCCGCGCGCTCGGCGTCGTCCAAAGAATGCAGTTTGGCAGTTGCGCCGCGGGCCTTGAACGAACCGGTGCGCTGCAACAGCTCCAACTTCACGGTGACCGGGACGCCGAGCGCATCGGCCAGTCCGGGGCTGTCGACGGTCGGCGTCCGGACGATGTCGTTCTGGATGAGCAGTGCTGCCGCCTCGACCGCGGCCAGATCCACGAGCATCAACAAAGTGTAGAACCAAATCCACAAAATGTGGAATCATGCCGCGGTGGCCTCGCCGAGGTAGCGGTGGAGCAGTTCCTCGCCCGCCGCGTCGGCGGGCCCCGACCAGGACGTCCGGCCGCGCTGCAGGATCAGGCACGCGTCGGCGAACTCCAGCGCACGGCCGGCGAACTGTTCGATGAGCAGCACCGACACCCCAGCGGCCCGGGCGCGGCCCAGGCTCTCGAAGATCAGGTCGACGAGCTTCGGGGCGAGGCCGAGCGACATCTCGTCGGCGATCACGAGCTTCGGCTCGACCATGAGCGCCCGGGCGAGCGAGAGCATCTGCTGCTCACCGCCGGACAGCGTGCCGGCGAGCTGGCGGCGCCGCTCTCCGAGCACGGGGAACAGCTCGAACGCCCGGTCCAGGCCGGATGCTCGCCGTCCCTTGTCGACGCCGAGGCCCATCCGCAGGTTCTCCAGCACGGTCAGGCCGGGGAACACCCCGCGCCCCTCGGGCAGGTGCACGATGCCCGCGCGGCGCACCTTCGCCGGGGACAGGCGGGTGATGTCCCGGTCGTCGAAGCGGATCGTGCCGCCCTGCGACGGCACCAGGCCCGACAGCGCCCGGGCGAGCGTGCTCTTCCCGGCCCCGTTCGGACCCAGGACGGCCAGCGCGCTGTTCGGCGGCACCTCGAACGAGACGTCGCTCAGCGCCTGCGCGGCGCCGTACCGCACGGACAGCGTGTCGACAACGAGCGTGCTCATGCCACCCCCAGGTACGCGGAACGAACTTTTGGGTCCTCGCGGATCTCGGCCGGGGTGCCGGTCGCGATGCAGATGCCGAAGTCCAGGACGTGCACGCGGTCGCACATGCCCAGCACGAGCGGGACGTCGTGCTCGACGAGCAGCAGCGAGACGCCGTGGTCCTTCACCAGCGTTTTGAGGGTCTCGGCGAGTTCGTCGGTCTCCCGGACGTCGAGCCCCGACGACGGTTCGTCGAGCAGCAGCACCTGCGGATCCACCGCGAGCGCCCGCGCCACCTCGACCAGGCGGCTGGTGCCGAGCGGCAGTCCGGCGGCGGGGGAGTACTGGACGCGGCCGAGGTGCAGCGCGTCGACCAGTGCGTCCACCCGCTCGGTCTCGGCCGCCGGTGGGCGGCGGAAACCACCGCCGGTGAGCAGGTCGGTCCAGAGCCGGGCCTTGGCGTGCCGCATCCGGTAGCCGAGGACGATGTGCTCGCGGACGGTCAGCGTGGAGAACAGTTCGGGGTGCTGGAACGTCCTCGCCAGCCCCCTCCGCGCCCGGGCCTGCGGCGACGCGCTCGTGACGTCGTCGCCGTCCATCAGCACGGTGCCTGCCGTCGGCCGGAGCAGTCCGGACAGGACGCCGAACAGCGTGCTCTTCCCGGCCCCGTTCGGGCCGACGAGCCCGACGATCGACTGCGCCGGTACCTCCACATCGACGTCGTTCAGCGCGACGAGCCCGCCGAAGCGGACCGTGACACCGTGAGCTTCCAGACGGGCAGTCACACTCGCTCCTTCGCGAACGCGGTCACCGGGGTGCGGGTACGAAACCGCGCGGTCAGGCGGGCGATCGCTGCGCCGTTCTGGGCGACTGCGCCCTCGGGGTGGTTGGCCAGCGCGATCGCGCCGAGGCCGAACAGGATCACCGGGATACCGGCGAACTCCGACGGCACGTACGTCGAGAACAGGCCGGGCATCAGGTAGTACAGCAGCCCGGCGGCCAGCGCGGCCATGATCGACCGCGATCCCAGCGTCACCAGCACCGCGAGCCAGACGAGCCCGGCGAACGGGGCGTAGGAGTCCGGCAGCGACGACTGGAAGTTCATCGCGAGGAACCCGCCACCGACCGCGGCCACGAACGACGCCACGCCGGCGACGAGCACCTTGGCCTGCAGCACGCTGATGCCGAGCGTCCGCGAGCCGTTCTCGCTCCAGCGCACCGCGCTCATCGCGAGCCCCGCGGTCGACCGTCGAAGGTTCAGCACGACGAGGCCGAGAATCAGGAACGCCGCCAGCGTCAGCAACGCGAACGACTGGTTCTCCAGCGCGAACGACGGCCGGGGCATCGGCTGGCCGGACCCGAAGTTGTAGAACCGGTCGCGGGTGAACACCAGCGTCGAGACGAGCAGTCCGAACGAGAGTGTCACCAGCGCCACGTAGAGGTTGCCGAGCCGGATCGTCAGCACACCGAGGATGACGCCCAGCGGCACCACGACCAGCGCGGCGACCAGCACCGCGAGCAGCGGCGGCCACGCGTGGTACGTCGAGAGTTCCGCGGCGAGCACCGCGCCGATCCCGGCGAACGTGATCTGGCAGAGCCAGACCATGCCGCCTTCGCCGGTCACCAGCGTGTAGGAGAGCAGCGCGATGCCGAGCGCGATACCGGCCGCGGCGAGCCCGGCCCAGTACTCGGAAAGCATCAGCGGAAGCGCAGCGACGATCACCACGAAGACAGCACTGGGTATGAGGCCCGAACGGGGAGAAGAAGCCGCCGGCGCCTCCTCCTGAATACTGATCGCCCGGTCGAGCGCACCGCCGGCCGTCGTGTCCCCGGCCTGCCCGCGCGCCGCGTAGTACAGCAGGAACACCAGCATGAACGCGAACGGCACACTCGGCACGACGGCTGCGGTGAACGGGCTCTCCGCGTCCAGGTACTTCTGGATCACGGTCGTGACCAGTCCCATCGCGAGCGCGACCCCCACCGCGATCGGCAGGCTGCGCAGCCGCGCGGCGACCACCGCGGCGAACGCGGCCGACATCAGCACGGTCATGCCCTCCGCGGACAACCCGGCGGTGGGGGCGATGAGGATGCCCGCCAGCCCGGAGAGCGTCGCGCTCGCGGCCCACACTCCGAGCGACACCCGTCCCGGCGACGTACCGGAGAGCCCGGTGAGCGCCTCGCTGTCGACGAGCGCCCGGACCTTCAGCCCGACGTCGGTGAACCGCAGTACGCCGACGCCGACGATCAGCACGACCGCGAGTCCGATGTACGCGACGAGCTGGTCGGCGTTGAGCACGGCGCCGAACGGGTGCCAGGTGGTCAGCGGCCGCGGCGCGAGGCCCGGCGCGGTGACGCTGGTCAGGTGGCCCATGATCAGCTCGACCAGGGGCGGGAGCGCGACCGACAGACCCATCGTCGCCATCAGCTTGACCAGCATCGAGCGCTGACGCAGATGGCGGAACAGCACCCAGTACAGCGCCATGCCGAGCACCGGCGCGAACAGCAGCAGCGCGACGACGGCCGACGGCACGATCGGCCAGCCGGCCTCGGTGTTCAGCGCGTAGTAGACGCGCGCCACGGTGAACGCCATGGCGGCGAACGCCAGGCTGAAAATGCCGGATGCGACATAGGTGACGACCAGCGATCCGGCGGCGATCGCGTAGATGGAGCCGAGGGCCAGCCCGGCGAGGACGTAGGAGAGCACAGAGCCTCCAAGCAGGGGGTGGAGCCGTAGATCCACCACAGAGTGCGTCACGGTGTGACTCACGTCAATCCTTGTAAATTTTTCTAACCTTCGAAAGGATCGATGGAAGCTTAGATGCATCTGTAACTGTCAGAGAGGACAGTGAACATGAGCGGAAGAGGCATCGCCGCGGTCGGAGCAGCCTGCGCGGTCGCGCTGGCGGTCTCGGCCTGCGGTGGCGGGTCCGGCGGCAGCGCGACCCCTGGCGACACCGTCAAGGTGGGCGTCCTGACGTCGCTGAGCGGCCCGAACAGTGCGGCGTTCAAGGGCACGGTCTCCGGTGCCGAGGCCCGGCTCGCCGCCTACAAGGACGAGGGCGGCAAGTGCAGCGACAAGAAGTTCGACGTCGTCAAGGCTGACGACCAGTCGAACACGCAGGGCACGCTGACCGCCTCGCAGAAGCTGATCCAGCAGGACAAGGTCTACACGGTGCTGGCGGTCAGCTCGTTCCTCTACGGAGCGACGCCGTTCCTCACCACCGCCGGCAAGGGCACGCCGGTCATGGGTGGCGGCTTCGACGGCGCCAAGGAATGGCAGAACACCAAGAACAACCTGTTCCCGGCCATCCCGGTGCCGGACTACTCCAAGACCTACACGACGGCCGGCGAGTACCTGAAGAGCGTCGGCGGCACCAAGGTCGCGGGCATCGCGTACGAGAGCCCGAGTTCGCAGCAGGGCCTCGAAGCGTCGCTGCGGTCGGCCGAGGCCGCGGGTCTCCAGCGCGGATACGTCAACACGACGATCCCGTTCGGCAGCACCGACGTCGGCGCGATCGTTCTCGGAATCATCGAGTCGAAGTCCGACGTCATCCAGATGGGCATCAACCCCGACACGTCGTTCGCGATCGTGGCCGGGCTCAAGCAGGCCGGCTACACGCCGAAGGCCGTCGTCTCGGCCACCGGCTACGGCAACGACCTGCTGGAATCCGCGCCCGCGGTGCAGGCCGGACAGGGCGTCACGTTCACCACCGGCTGGGCGCCGAACGAGCTGAAGAACGAGGGCACCGAGCGTCTCTCGGCCGCGCTGAAGAAGCACGCGGGTTCGAAGTCCGGCATCCCCGGCTTCGCCCAGGCGATGGGCTGGATGACCGCTGACATGTTCCTGCACGGCCTCGAGATCGCCGGTTGCGACGCCGACCAGTCGAAGTTCCTCTCGACGATGCGTGCGGACAAGACCTGGACCGCCGACGGGCTCTACCCGGCGCCACGGGACTGGACCACGACCGCGGTGACCCAGTCGTGCCAGTACTTCCTCAAGCTCCAGGGCAACGCGTTCGTGCTCGAGCCCAACGCCGCCCCGCTGTGTGGCAAGGAAGTCGCGAACTGAGTGCGGAACAAATGTTAGGTTTCGATTCCTCCCGTCCGAAGAGGAGTGCAGATTGACTACCGAACTCGCACGCCGCCTCTACTCCACGATGACGCTGGCGCAGGCCGTCGACGCGCGGTTACGCAAGGGCATCGGCCGGGGTGAGTTCTTCGCGGTGATCTGGCCCGCGCGCGGCCAGGAGGCCGTGGCGGCGGGCCTGTCCGCGGCCCTCCGCCCCGACGATCGGCTCGTCACCACCTATCGAGGCATCCACGACCTGGTGAGCAAGGGCGTCCCGCTCACCGAGGTCATCGGGGAGATCCTCGGGAAGAGCATCGGCGCGTCCCGCGGCAAGGGCGGCACGATGCACATCACCGCGCCCGATCAGGGGGTCGCGCTGACCACCGGCATCGTCGGTGCCGGGGTTCCCGTGGCCGTCGGGCTCGCGCTCGCCGCCAAGCAGCAGGGCAGCGACCGGGTCGCCGCGGTGACGTTCGGCGACGGCGCCACCAACACCGGCTCGTTCCACGAGGGCATGAACCTGGCGTCGACCTGGCAGTTGCCGGTCGTCTTCGTCTGCCAGAACAACCTCTGGGCGGAAATGACGCCGACCCACGAGACGATGAACATCGAGCAGGTCGTCGATCGCAGGCTCGCGTACGCGATGCCCGGCGAGCGGGTCGACGGCAACGACCCGGAGGCCGTGCACACAGCGGTCGCGGCGGCCGTCGACCGTGGCCGCACCGGTGGCGGCCCGACGTTCATCGAGGCGGTGACGTTCCGCTTCGAGGGCCACTACTTCGGTGACCCGCAGCAGTACCTGCCCGCCGACGAACTGGCGGCGGCCAAGGAGGCCGACCCGATTCCGCGCTACCGGCAGCGGCTGCTCGGTGCAGGTCTGCTGTCGGAGGCCGAACTCACTGCGATCGAGGACGACGCCACCGCGCGGGTCGACGCGGCGCTGGCCGAGGTCCTCGCTGCCCCGGCGCCCGAACTCGCCGAGCTGGAACAGGACTTCTTCGCCGACATGGAGGGCATTCCCTCGTGAGCGCCGTCACCGAATCAGAGACCAAGACGCTGACGTTCGGCGCCGCGCTGAACGCCGCACTGGACGAGGCCTTGACCGCCGACGAGCGCGTGTTCCTGCTCGGCGAGGACCTGGCCGACCCGGCCGGCGGCGTCGGCAAGGTCACGGCCGGACTGTCGACGAAGCACGGCAGGCACCGCGTGCTCGACACCCCGATCTCGGAGGCCGCGATCGTCGGCGCCGCGATCGGGGCCGCGATCGACGGTCAGATCGCGATCGCCGAGATCATGATCATGGACTTCATCGGCATCGCCGTGGACCAGATCGTGAACCTCGCGGCGAAGGCACGCTTCACGTCGGCCGGGCGGACGCCGTGCAACATCACCGTGCGGACGTCCAGCTTCGGCGGCCTGGGCTCGGGCGCGACGCACTCGCAGTCGCTCGAGGCCTGGTTCATGCACATCCCCGGCATCAAGGTGGTCGTGCCCGCCACGCCCGCGGACGCCAAGGGCCTGCTCACGGCGTCGATCTTCGACCCGGACCCGGTGCTGTTCCTCGAGACGAACATCCTCTACGGCAAGCGCGGCCCGGTGCCGACCGGCTCGCACACGGTGCCTCTCGGCAAGGCCGACGTCAAACGGCCAGGGTCCGACGTCACGATCGTCACGTACGGCCGCGGGGTGCACGACGCACTGGATGCCGCCAAGGCACTCGAGACCGAAGGCATCGACGTCGAGGTGCTCGACCTGCGCACGCTCGTGCCGCTCGACGTCCCGGCCGTGCTCGAGTCGGTGGGCCGCACCGGCCGGGCCGTCGTCGCGCACTACGCGGTGGAGTTCGCCGGGCCGGGCGCGGAGATCGCCGCCCGGATCAGCACCGACCTGTTCGGACAGCTCCAGGCCCCCGTGGCCCGGGTCGGGGCCCGGTTCCGGCCGATCCCGGCCGCCAAAGAGCTGGAAACTGCCGTGTTCCCCAACGTCGACCGCATCGTGTCGGCCGTTCGAGCAACAGTGGGATACAACAAATGACCCAGAAGGTCCCTGTCAACGTTCCGAAGCTGACGATGGCCACCACGGAGGTGACGTTCCTCGAGTGGCTCGTCCCCGACGGGACCGCCGTCACGGAGGAAGAGCCGATCTACGTCGTCGCCACCGACAAGGTGGAGAACGAGGTGAACGCACCGGCTTCGGGCATCCTCCGGCACGGCACCGCCGAGCCGGAGGAGGTCTACCCGGTCGGCACCCAGATCGCGACGATCGAGACCGCGTGAACTCCTCCTCGGACGTTCTCGTGCTCGGCGGAGGGAGCGGTGGGTACGCCGCTGCCCTCCGCGCCGCCGAGCTCGGCCGGTCCCATGTCCACGGCTGAGGCTCCTTACCGGGAGCGCATGTCTCGGATGCGGAAGATCATCGCGACCCGGATGGTCGAGTCGCTGCAGACGTCCGCGCAGCTCACGTCCGTCGTCGAGGTGGACGTCAGCGGCATCGCGGCGGTGCGCAAGCAGGCGGGGCTGTCGTTCCTCCCGTACTTCGCGCTGGCCGCGGTGCAGGCGCTGGCCGAGCACCGGATCGTGAACGCGTCGATCGTCCCGGAGACGCACGAGGTCGAGTACCACCCGGCGGTGCATCTGGGGATCGCGGTGGACACTGCACGGGGTCTGATGGTTCCCGTGATCCGGGACGCCGGGGATCTCGACCTGCGCGGACTGGCGGCGGCGATCGACGACGTCGCCGCACGCACCCGGGACAACAAACTCAAGCCCGACGAGGGCAGCGGCGGCACGTTCACGATCACGAACACCGGCAGCCGCGGCGCCTTGTTCGACACCCCGATCATCAACGCGCCGCAGTCCGCGATTCTCGGCACGGGGGCCGTGGTGCGGCGGCCGGTCGCGGTGACGGGTGTCGGCGGAGCGGAGCGGGTCGAGATCCGGTCGATGGTGTATCTCGCGCTCTCCTACGACCATCGGCTCGTCGACGGCGCGGATGCGGCCCGGTTTCTGGTCGCGGTCAAGGACCGTTTGGAGGCTTCTCGCTCATGACGGGATACATCGGTAGCTCGGTGCGGGAGATCGACGCGGCGCCGGACGCGGCGCTCACCGCCGAGCTCCTGGAGCGGCTCAAGGACCTGGACGCCACCCGGATCAACAAGGACGACCAGATCGTCATCCGCAAGGCAGTGCTCGGGTTGCTGTCGATCGTGTCGACGCTCGAGGCGCGGATCGTCGCGCTGGAGGCGGGCGACCAGTAGAGCTGGCCTCACCATCAGGTGGGTGGCCTGCACCAGTGAGTCGCGGCCCCGTGCTGGGCGATCGTGTGGGCGTGCGGAGATTGCTGGGGATTTTGGCTGCGGCCCTCGGTGTCGCGTTCGTGGTGGCGCCCGGATGGATCGCCGGGATCGGCGCGGACTCCCTCGACGCCCGCGGACTCGCCGATCCGTTCCGCACCGCCTTCCGGGCGTGGTGGCAGCGCGGAGACCGGGCTCTCACGCCGGAGCTGGAGGGGATCGTCGACTATTGGTTCCGTTACCACCTGGCAAAAGGTGCGATCGCCGCTCTGTTGCTGGTGGTGCTGGTTCTGCTCGGCCTGCGGCTCGGGCGGTGGGCGGCGGCGTTGGTGCCGGTCGGGTTGGTCGCGATCGCCGCGGTGATGGCGAACGTCCAGGGTGCGGTGGCTCCGTTCGCGTCACTGTTTCCGTTGTTGTCGATCGACGATCTGCGCGCGCCGGCCGCGGTGATGCGTGCGGGGGATCGGCCGCCGACGTTGGTCGCGATGATCGACGACTACACGCTGTATCACGCGGTGATGATCGGGGTCGCCGGTGTGGTGACGGTGGTGTTCGCCGGCGTGGCTGTGGTTCTCGGCCGCCGGTGGGCGCGGTCGTCGTCGAACCGGTGGTGGTTCGGGTCGTTCGGAATACTGGCCGCGCTCCTGTCGGTAGCAGCCCTTGTCGTCACGATCGCGAACACGACCACCACCCTCAACCCCGAGCCGGGCCTCCTAGGCTTCTTCGAAGGAAGCTGGTAGCCCTGGCCGAAGGGCGCCTCGGAGGACGGTGGCTCGGGCGTGGGCGAAGACGCCGCGGGTCGTGCTGCGGCCCACCACACTCGGTGGCACCCAGATCAGATCGCGGACGCAGAAGCTCAGCACGGTCAACGAGCCACCGTCGGTCCGGATCTCGCCCGCGTCCAGCCCCGCGCCGACGATGTCGCGGATCGTGCGGGTGCGGTCCCGCAGCGAGTCCGACAACATGCTCGTCTCCGGCGGATACGACCGGAACCAGGCCCGCTGGATCTCGAACTCCTCGCTGAACCGGTCGCGCGCGTTGATGTTGATCCAGGTCAGCGCGTCCAGCTTCTCGACCGCGGACGCCGCTGACGACGCCACCGCCGCGTAACCGGCCGACAGTCGCGTGTAGAACGCGTTCATGATCGAGGCGAGCAGCGCCTCCTTGCCCTCGACCAGCCGGTACACCGACCCGGTGCCCATGTTCGCGGCGGCCGCGATGTCGCGGATCGTCGTCGTCTCGTACCCGCGACGCGCGAACTCGGCCCTGGCCACGGCGCGCAAGGCAGTCCGGCGGTCGTCGAGATCCTCGTCGGGCGTCGACCACTGCGCGATGGCCGCCGACGCGGCCCCCATCGCCGCGGACCGGTTGAGCACCCGATCGCTCGGCGGCCGCATCGCGATGCCGTGCAGCAGCAGCGTGCAGAGCAGCGTCGCGGTGGTGGCGGCCGGGTCGTCGCCGTGCAACCGCGCGATACCGACGTGCAGCATCGTCTCGCGCAGCTGCTCGGCGAACATCGTGCGGTCGAGCCGCGCGACCAGATCACCGCGCTCGGCGGCGTCGTCCAGATTGCGGTGAATCGCGGCGGTGACGGCGGTCGGTTCGCGCTGCACGAGGCTGACCAGGTCGGGCGTGGCGCCGGTGTGCGGTTCGTAGGCGGAGAGCTGCAGCGCGGCAGCGTGCCGGACGGCACACTCGGCGATCGCGACGCCGAGCGCGGTGAGGCGGTCGGCGGTGGGCGCGCCGAGGGGTTCGGTGAGCCAGTGCTGGCCGATCGCCTCCAGCTCGTCGTGATAGCGCTCGAGCAGTTCGGTGGCGATCGCCTGCTTCGAGTCGAAGTGGTGGTACAGGCTGCCGGGCAGGATTCCACAGGCGTCGGCGACGTCTTTGAGCGACGTGCGTGCGTACCCGGACGCCGCGAACAAGCGCGACGCGATCTGCAGGATCTCCGACCGGCGGGCGCCGTCAGTGGCCTTCGCGCCGGCCACCAGCGGTTGATTCACGCACCCAGTATGACGGCCGTCCGGGGAAACGCCGCAGGGTGGAGCCAAAGCTGGCAATCCTTATAAAGATTACATTATCGTGGGGCGCATGGACTTCAGCGAGAGCGGAGCCGCGGAGGCACTGCGGTCGGAGTTACGTGCGCTGATCGACGAGCACGTCCCCGCCGGCTACCTGGGTGCCTTCACCGACGATCCCGCCGATCTGGCGGTCGCCCAGCGGTTCGCACGCGTGCTGGCCGAACGCGGCCTGTTGTGCCTGGCGTGGCCCGTCGAATTCGGCGGACGCGGGGGATCGGTGTGGGAGCAGACCGTCGTCCGCGAGGAGATGTGGGCACACCACGAGCCGCGGGGCGCGCAGTACATGGGCGTCAACTGGGTAGGCCCGACGATCATGCGTCACGGAACTCCCGCCCAGCAGCGCGAGCACCTCCCCCGGATCGCGCGCGGCGAGGTGATCTGGTGCCAGGGGTTCAGTGAGCCCGACGCCGGGTCCGACCTGGCGTCGCTCCGGACCCGCGCGCGGCCCGACGGGGATGGCTGGCGGATCTCCGGACAGAAGATCTGGACGTCCTACGCGACGATGGCGCAGTGGTGCTTCCTGCTCGCCCGCACGTCAGCGGGGGAGACCAGACAGCAAGGACTGACGATCTTCCTGGTGCCGATGTCGGCGGCCGGGATCGAGGTGCGGCCGATCCGGAGCCTGATGGGTCCGCACCACCTCAACGAGGTCTTTTTCGACGACGTGCGCGTCGGTCCGGCGGACGTGCTCGGAACCGTGGACGACGGCTGGCGCGTGGTGCAGGAAGTGCTGGCGTTCGAGCGGGTCGGCATCGCCCGGTACGCGCGGTGCGAGCGGCTGCTGCAGGCGGCGCCGGACGTGCTCGGCGACGCCTGGGACGCGTTACCGGCCGAACTGCACTCGCGGTGGGCGCGGATGCTGGTGCACTGCCGGCGGGCGCGGATGCTCGCCTACCGGGTGGTGGCCCAGCAGAGCGAGGGGCGCGTGCGGCCCGGTGACGCGGCGGCGTACCGGATCGCGGTGACGCGGTTGGATCAGGAGAGTGCCGAGGTGCTGCAGGAAATCGTCGGCGCGGCGCCGACCGTGGACCGGATCTTCCGGCGCGCCGTCGAGGACCACTGGCGTTACTCGCAGGCCGCGACAGTGGCATCCGGGAGCATCGAAATCCAGCGCGTGCTGCTGGCCCGGGCATTGCTGGCGGCCTCGTGAGGGTCGAGCTGAGTGACGAGGCGGTTTCGTTCGGTCGGGAGGTCAGCCGGGCGATCGAAGCGGCCGGCGGGGACTCGCTCCTGCAACTCGCCGAACTCGACCCGGAGGGCCGCGCGGACCTGGCCGAGCCCGTGCTCAAGGAACTGGGCGCGTGGGAGCTCGAGCCGCGCCGCGACCCGGACGAGCTCGAGGCCGCAGCCGCACTGTGCCGGAGCGTCGGGTACTGGGCGTTGCCGTATCCGGTGGCCGAGCGCCTCGCCCGGCCGGTGGATCTCGACGTCGACGGGCTGCTCGTCGTGGCACCCGATGCCCCGCGTGCGGCAGTCGCGGGGTTGGACCTCCGCTGGGCGGCGGTGACGCTCGACGGTTCGCGGAGCGTGGCGGTGCCCATGGCCTCGGACGTCCCACCCCGGCACGCGGCGTTCGTCGCGCCGCTCCTGCTGCGTCCGCTGTACGGCATGCCGACCGCGGAGGTCGGGTCGACCGCGAGCGCCAGGTCGGCGGCGGGTGCCGGGCCGTCGGACGCCGCCCTCGCGCTGGTTCTGCCGGTGTGGACGCTCCTGGGGATGCTGGACCGGGCACTGGCGCTCGCGGTGGGGCACGTCACGGTGCGTGAGCAGTTCGGGCGGCCGTTGTCGGCACTGCAGGGCGTGCAGTTCCAGTTGACCGACGCGGAGGTCGAACGCGCGGGGCTCGACGCGCTCGCGGGGCACGCGCTGTGGAGTGCGGGGGTCGGGGGCCCCGACGCGCTGGTCGATGCCATCGCGTTGCGGGTGGCGGCGATCGAGGCGGCCGAGGTGGTGTTCCGGGTGGCGCACCAGGTGCACGGGGCGATGGGGTTCTGCGACGAGACGCCGGTGTCCTGGCTCTCCCGGTACAGCCAGCCCTTGCGCCGCCTTCCCTGGGGCCTCTCCGCTTCTCGCGACCTGCTGGTCCGCGCGGCGGGCCGCCGCGGCCTGACCGGCCTCTTCGCCCCCAGCCCGGCCGCGGCCACTCCGGCCTCCGGGCCGGCCGTCGACGGGCTGGATGCGGACGGGACCGAGGTGGGTGGATGAAGTACGAGCTTCCGGACGCGTTGACGGTGGACGTCGAGGGGCCGGTGCGGGTCGTGACGATGAACCGGCCCGGAGCGCACAACGCGGTAGACGTGGCACTGCACCGCGCGCTGGCGGTGGTGTGGCCGCAGTTGGCGGCGGACACCGAGGCGAAGGTCGTGATCCTCACCGGTGCCGGGTCGGCGTTCTCGGCCGGTGGGGACCTGGACTGGATCACGTCGTTCCTGGACGATCCGGCCGCCCGGGACGACTCCCTGCGCGAGGGCGCCCAGATCATCGACGAGTTGCTGCGGTTCCCGCTGCCGGTGATCGCGGCGGTCAACGGGCCCGCGGTGGGGCTCGGGTGCAGCCTGGCCGTGCTCTCGGACATCCTGCTGATCTCCGAGACCGCGTTCCTGGCCGATCCGCACGTCAGCGTGGGGCTGGTCGCGGGAGACGGCGGTGCCGCGTTCTGGCCCCTCTTGACGCCGATCCTGCGCTCGCGCGAGTACCTGTTCACCGGCCGCCGAATCCCGGCCGCGACCGCCGTCGAACTCGGCCTCGCGACCCGTACCGTCCCACCCGACGAACTCCTCGCCGAGGCGCGACGCACCGCCGACGAGCTCGCCGCCCTGTCGTCCGCAGCTCTGCGCGGCACGAAGCGCGTCGTCAACATGTACCTGTCGCAGGCGCTGAGCGGAGCCGTCCAGGCGGGCTTCGCCGCCGAAGCCGAAACCATGCGCTCCCCGGAACACCGCGACCGCCTCCTGGCTCTCCGTCGGGCCCGACGATGAACTGGTCGGCGGACCTCGACGAATTCCGGACCGAGGTGGGGGAGTGGTGTCGGGAGCACGTGCCGTCGGGGTGGCGGGAGGGCCAGACCGGGGTCGGGGATGACGAGTTCGTTCGGTTCCAGAAAGGGTGGTTCCGGGAGCTGAGGGACGCGGGCCTGGCCGTGCCGCACTGGCCGCGCGAGTGGGGCGGTGGGCTCACTGTCGCCCAGCAGGTGATCCTGTACCAGGAACTCGCAGCGCACGACGCCCCCCGCCTCGTGCTGGCCTTCGTCGCGATCCACCACGCGGCAGCCACCCTGCTCGCCGCCGGCACGGACGAGCAACGCGCCCGGCACCTCCCCGCGATCCTCGACGGCGAGATCTGGGTCCAGGGCTTCTCCGAACCGGACGCCGGCTCGGACCTGGCCGCGCTGCGCACCGCCGCCCGCCGGCACGGCGACACGTACGTCGTCAACGGCCAGAAGCTCTGGGCGAGCGGAGCGGCACACGCGGACTGGTGCCTGCTGCTGGCCCGCACGGACCCGACCGCGCCCACGCGACGCGGCATCTCGTACCTCCTCATGGACATGCGGTCCCCCGGGATCGACGTGCGCCCGATTCGGCAGGCCACCGGCGAGTCCCACTTCTGTGAGCTCTTCCTCGACGACGTCGAGGTGCCCGCCGCGAACCTGATCGGACCGGAGAACGACGGCTGGCGCGTGGCCCAGCAGACGCTCGGCGCCGAGCGCGGCACGACGATGCTGGAGCTCGCGGAACGTCTCGGGAACGCCGGTTTCCGGTGGCTGGTCGAAGCCTGCCCGCCTCCGATCGACGCGCTGGTCGCGGATCGGCTCGCGGCGTTCGAGACCGAGATCGCGGGGCTCCGCGCCCTCTGCCGGGATCACGTCGGGAAGTCCGAACCCGGCCCGGCCGACGCGTCGATCGTGAAGCTGGTCTACAGCGAGCTGCTGCAGCGGCTGATGGACTTCGGCACCGAGGTCGCCGGGCTCGAGACCCACACTGTCCTGCGCAAACCGGCGTCCAGCGGGTGGGAGTCGGGAGCCTGGGCCCTGGACTTCATCAGCTCCTGGGAGTGGACGATCCCCGGCGGGACGAGCGAGATCCAGCGGACGATCATCGGCGAGCGTGGCCTGGGGCTGCCCCGTGGCTGACCTGACCGAGTTCCACGACGAACTGCGTGCGGTGGCGCGGGAGGTGCTCGCGAAGCCCGGGCCGGTCGACATCGCCGCGACGGGGTGGTGCGGGCTCGAGGTGCCGTCCGAGTTGGACGGTGCGGGCGCCACGTTCGCGGAGGTGGCCGTGATCCTCACCGAGTTGGGGCGGGCGGCGGCCCAGACCTCGTACCTGGGCTCCGCGGTCCTGGGGGTGGGCGCGTTGCTGCTCCTCGAGCAGGACGCTCTGCTCCGCGGGATCGCCAACGGAACCACCGCGGTCGCCGTGGCACTCGAGGGCACGTTCCGCATCGAGGGCTCCCGGCTGTACGGGCAGGCGAGTTTCGTGCCCGACGCCGCCGAGGCGCAGCACCTACTCGTCATCACGGATGAAGGAACAGCAGTCGTTTCGGACGGGCTCACGGTCGCACCGCAGCCGGTGCTCGACCAGACCCGCCGGCTCGCGACCGTGCACGCCGACGGCGTCACGATCGACGAAACCGCGCGGTTCGCGGACCACCACCAGACCCTGCGGAACCGCGCCGCGATCGCCATCGCCTGCGACAGCCTCGGCATCAGCGAAGCAATGCTCGACGCCACCGTCGCCTACGTCGCCACCCGCGAGCAGTTCGGCCGCCCGGTCGGCTCGTTCCAGGCGGTCAAACACGCCTGCGCCGACATGCTCGTGAAAACCACCATGTCCCGGACGCTGATCGCCGAAGCGATCCGGAACCCCACCAGCGTCACGGCGTCCCAGGCCAAGTCCTACGTCTGCGCCGCCGCGGTCGACGTCGCCGGCACCGCGATGCAATTGCACGGCGGTATCGGCTACACCTGGGAGAGTGGCATCCACCGCTACCTGAAACGCGCGACGCTCAACCGGTCGTTGTTCGGCTCGCCCGCGGCCCACCGCCGCCTGCTCGCGCAGAGATACGCCTGATCGATGGTGGCTGAAACAGCCGGACTAAAATTCCGGTCGATGAGAGCGATTCCGGACGCCATGGCGGCCAAGGTCATGACCGCCGCCGACCTGTTCGTCGAACAAGGCCTCGACGGCGCGAAGATCAGCGACATCGCAACGGTCACCGGAATCCCACGCGCCACGCTGTACTACTACTTCGAGGGCAAAGAGGGCGTCTTCGGGTACATCATCGGCGTCGTCGTCGAGGCGTTCGAGGAAGCGATCGAGAAGGCGCTCGCCGGGCCCGGCACGGCCGCCGACCGCCTCAGCGCGGTGATCCGCGCCCAGTTGGACATCTACGCGGCCTACCCTGCCGCTCTCCTGGCGCTCAAGCTCGACCTCGGCCGGCTCGCGCGCCGCCCCGAGATCATGCGGACCGCGGTGCGCAACTACGTCCGGCCGGTGGCCGAACTGCTCGAGGAAGGCGCCCGCGACGGGTCGCTGCGCAAGGTACCCCAGCCCGACGCCGTCGCCGCGGCGCTGCTCGCGTCGATGACGTTCGCCGCGCAGCAGTCGCTGCAGTCCACCGACGCCACGGCGATCACGGATTTCCACGCATCGATGCTGTCCGTGGTCCTCACCGGACTAGGGCCTGAAGCGCGTTCTTGACGCCGCTCACGGGAACCGTTAGACAGTTCTCAACATTTAGTTTGAACGCTTGGTCAGACTATTTCGCCGGAGGCCCCGCTGATGGCAATCTCTGCGGCCCGGTATGCGGGCGCCCGCGTACCCCGCGTCGAAGATCCGCGCCTGCTCACCGGCCACGGCACCTTCGTCGACGACGTCACCCGTCCGGGCATGCTGCACGCCCACTTCGTCCGCAGCCCGATCGCCCGCGCCCGCATCCTGTCGATCGACGCCACCGAGGCGCTCGCGCTGGACGGCGTCTACGCCGTTTTCACGGCCGAGGACCTCAACCCCGGTGTGCACGAGCACTGGTACTCGCTGATGGGTCCCGACGTACCGGACACCCCGCGCCCACCCTTGGCGCAGGACGAGGCCCGGTTCGTCGGCGACCCCGTGGCCATGGTCGTCGCTGTCGACCGGTACGTGGCCGAGGACGCCGCCGAGCTCGTCCACGTCGACTACGAACCGCTCGCGCCCGTCGTCGATTACAAAGAGCCGTCGGACGAGCTCGTGCATTCCGGCTATCCGGGAAACCTTGCCGGCGAGCTGAGCGGTCGGCCGATGGCCGACCTCGACGAGATCTTCGCGAACGCGCCGCACGTGGTCGAGGAGACGATCTACCAGCAGGCGTACGCCGCGGCGCCGATGGAGACGCGCGGGCTGATCGCGGAGTACTCCGCGCCGACCCGCGAGATGACGATCTGGGCGTCCACGCAGGTGCCGCACGAGATGCGTCTGTTCTGCTCGCGGACGCTGGGGTTACCGGAGCACCACGTCCGGGTCGTCATGCGCGACACCGGTGGAGGGTTCGGGCAGAAAGCGGTGCCGCAGCGCGAGGACATGTGCGTGATGCTCGCCGCGACCAAGGTGCCGACCGCGCTCAAATGGATCGAGGACCGCCAGGAGAACCTCATGTCGGCCGGGCAGGGCCGGCACGAGCACGGCACCGCGCGCATGGCGTTCGACGACGAGGGCCGGATTCTGGCCGCCACGATCGACCACTCCCAGGACGCGGGCGCGTACCCGGTGCCGTGGCCGGTGCAGACCGCGATGGTGGTCGGTCTGCTGTTCCCCGGTCCGTACCGGGTGCCGGACGCCACGTTCACCTGCCGGTCGGTCTTCTCCAACACGACAGCGCGTGCGGCGTACCGCGGTCCGTGGCAGTTCGAGTCGCTGGCCCGCGAGGTGCTGCTCGACATCGCGGCGCGGCAGATCGGCGTCGATCCGATCGAAGTACGCAGGCTGAACCTCCTGCGCGCCGACGAGATGCCGATAGCGAACCCGTGCGGGATGCCGTACAGCGACGTCACGCCGTGGGAAACGTTCGAACACGCCATTGAACTGCTTGATTACGACGATTTCCGCAATCAGCAGGCCGCGGCGTTGCGCGAGGGTCGATATCTCGGCGTCGGAACGTGTTCGTACATCGAACCGACGACGAGCGGAATGGGCTTCCTCGGCACCGAGGGCGCGACGATCCGGATCGAGCCGTCGGGCACGGTGAACGTTTATGTGGCCGGTGGTTCGAGCGGCAACAGCCTCGAGACGACGGTCGTACAGCTCACCGCCGACGCGCTGGGCGTCGACATAGCGGACGTGAGCACGATCCAGGGGGACACGGCCGTTACGCCGTTCGGAGCGGGGACAGGCGGGAGCCGGTCGGGGTCGATGATCGCGGGCGCGGTCGCACAGACCGCGTCGGGGCTGCGGGAGCGGATCGTGGCGATCGCTGCGCACCAGTTGGAGGCGTCGGTCGAGGACATCGAGCTGAGCGGGAGCGCGGCTCGCGTGCGGGGGGTGCCCGATGCGGTGCTGACGCTGGGGCAGATCGCGTCGATCGCGTACTTCGAGACGCATCGGCTGCCGCCCGGGGTGCCGCCGGGGCTGGAGGCGAGTGGGCGGTACTCGGGGCGGGCGCCGATGATCTGGGCGAACGCGACGCACGTGTGCACGTGCGAGGTGGATGTGGTGACCGGAGCGGTCACGTTGCTGCGGTACATCGTGAGTGAGGACTGCGGTCCGATGATCAACCCGAACGTGGTGGAGGGGCAGATCGCCGGCGGGACCGTGCAGGGGATCGGTGGCGCGCTGTACGAGCACGCCGGGTACGACGAGTCGGGGAATCCGACGGCGACGACGTTCATGGACTATCTGCTGCCGACGAGTACCGAGGTGCCGACGATCGAGTACGGGCACGTGGAGTCGCCCGGGCCAGGCGAAGGGGGATACAAGGGGGTTGGCGAGGGCGGCGCGATCGGCGCGCCGCCGGCGGTGGTCAACGCCGTAGCCGACGCCTTGGCTCCACTGGGTGTCCGCATCACCGGCACCCCGCTGAGCCCGTCCGCGCTCGTCGCCCTGATCGAAGAAGCCGAGGCCAGGGCGTGAAGCCGGCGGCGTTCGACTATCACGCGCCCGAGACGGCGGCGGAGGCGGTGGGGCTGCTCGGGGAGCTGGGGGAGGATGCCAAGGTCATTGCGGGTGGGCAGAGTCTGGTGCCGATGCTGGCGTTCCGGTTGGCGTTCGTGGAGCACCTCGTGGACCTGCGGAAGCTCGGCGAGCTGAAGCGGATCGAGGTCGGCGCGGACACCGTCCGGATCGGCGCCGGTGTCACGCAGTCGGCGATCCAGCGGTCCGCCGAGGTGGCGGAGCACGTGCCGCTGCTGACCGCGGCGACGCCCCTGATCGGGCACCCGGCGATCCGGAACCGCGGCACGATCGGCGGGTCGATCGCGCACGCCGACGCCTCCGCGGAGTACCCGGCGGTGGCGCTCGCGCTCGGTGCGCGGATCGAGACCACCCAGCGGATGATTCCCGCGACGGAGTTCTTCACGGGGCTGTGGTCCACGGTGCTGGCACCGGACGAACTGGTCACCGGCGTGACGTTCCCCCGGCGACGGCCACGCGAAGGATTCGCGATCGAGGAATTCGCCCGGCGCGCGGGCGACTTCGCACTCGCCGGCGCGGCGGTGGCCGTCGAACTCGACGAGGAGCACCGAATCAGCCGCTGCGCGATCGGCCTGTTCGGACTCGCTCCGACGCCGGTTCGAGCAACGGCAACCGAGGCGGCGCTCGTCGGCACCACCCCGAACGCCGCGACGGGCCGCGACGCCGTGAACGAGCTCCCCTCCGTCCGTTCCGACCAGCACGGATCGTCCGCCTACCGCAAACGCGTAGGCGCAGCCATGATCACCCGCGCCCTGCACCGCGCCACGAAGGAGGCGTCCAGTGAGTGACGTCAAGGTTCGGATGACGGTCAACGGGGTGCCGCGGGTGGGGACCGTGGCCGCGCGGCTCACGCTCGCGGACTTCCTCCGCGTCGACTGTGGACTCACCGGCACGCACCTCGGCTGCGAGCACGGCGTCTGTGGCGCGTGCACGATCCTCGTCGACGGCGAGGCCGTCCGGGCCTGCCTCATGTTCGCCGTGCAGGCCGACGGCGCGACCGTCACCACGATCGAAGGCATCGCCGCCCCGGACGGCGAACTCTCCCGCGTCCAAGCCGCGTTCCGCGACCACCACGGCCTGCAGTGCGGTTTCTGCACCCCCGGCTTCGTCATCACCACCACCGCGCTCCTGCGCGACAACCCGAACCCCTCCGAGGACGAGATCCGCGAGGGCCTCTCCGGCAACCTCTGCCGCTGCACCGGCTACCAGGGCATCCTCGCCGCAGTCCGCGCCGCCGCAACCCCCACCGCCGCACCGCACTCGCCGACGACTGCCGCATCACGCGAGGGCCCTCGCCCGCAGCGCTCTCCCTCCCCGGAACACCTGCAGGGCCACAGCGACCAGTAGACCGAAGGCGAAACCCTCGGCAGTGACCAACCCGTGGGCGTTGTCCTGGAGGAACCAACTGGCCAGCCCGGCTGCGGGAAGCGCGAGCGCGAGCAGGCGCACCCGCAGCTCCACCCGGGCCAGCACGAGCCCCGCGGCCAACGTGGCGCCGAGGAAGTACATCGTGCCGGAACTCCCGACCCAGTTGCGCGCCTGGTGACTCACCGCGCCGCCGCCGGCGAGCAGGTCGATCCAGTGCGGCACGAGAATCGCGAGGACGAACAGCACGGTGGCCCGCAGGCGTCCCCAGTGCGCCTCGGCCAGCGTCAGCACGATCAGCGCGGTCACGAGGTTGAACGTGTCGCCCAGGAAGCCCCCGTTCTGCAGGAAGGTCGCGGTGATCGGGCGCCACCACCCCGACTTCGAGGGATCGGAGTCGAGAGCCTCCGTCGCGCCGCTCCAGCCCGCCTGGAGCACCAGGCCCGCGACGAGCAGCGTCGTGACGACGATCGCCAGCCAGGGCAGCCCCGTGCGATCGGGTGCCAGCCGCTGTCCGAGCTTGATCATCAGCACCATCAGTGCGGCGGTCACCAGGTTGTACAGCACGACGCTCATCGCCAGCCTCGATTCAAACGGTGTTTGAATCCACGCTAGCAGAGCTTTCGAACGACGTTTGAATTTACGGTAGGCTGACGTCGTGAAGCTGACTCGGGACCGGATCGTCGACGCCGGAATGCAGGCTTTCGCCGAGCGCGGGTACGCCGGGATGTCGATGCGCCAGCTCGCCGAGACGCTCGACGTGCACGCGGGTTCGCTCTATTACCACGTCAAAAACAAAGAGCAGTTGCTGGCGCTTCTCGCCGAGCGGGTAGCGGACGAGGCGTACACGGCCGGAACCGCCGCACTGGCCCAGCTACCCGCCGACGCTCCGTGGCCCGACAAGATCGAGGCGCAGCTGACCGCACTCCGGGCCAGCCTGCTCGCCCGCACCGGCGCACCGGCCCTCCTGGCCGCCAGCCCGGCCCTGCTCTCCGACGCCTCGCTCGGTCTGATGGAGCGGCTACAGGAGACGTTGGTGGACGCGGGCATCGCACCGGCCGAGCGCGGAATGGCCGCTGACACGCTGATGAGCTACGTGACCGGTTTCGTCCTGCAGGAGCAGACCGACGCCTTCCCCCGCGGCCTCGCCGACGAAGCCCGCATCGCCGAGCTCGCCGGCCGCTACCCGCTCACCTTCAGCGGCAGGGGCCCCAATCCGGACGCGATGTTCCAGCGCAGCCTCCGAATGCTCTGCGGCGGCATCGCAACCCTGGTCGGAGCCCCTGCCTGAGAGCGAGCTACGCGGTGATGGCGTGTTCGGGGCAGCTGCTGACTGCTGAGTGGACGGCTGGTTCGAGGGTCGACGGCACCTCCTCCTCGGACGCCACCGCGTAGCCGTCGTCGGTCAGGGTGAACACCGAGGGGCAGATCGTCCAGCAGATGCCGTGGCCCCGGCACGCGTCGTCGTCTACCGAGGCCCTCATGCCAAACCCGCCTTCGGATACAGCTCCACGTTCAGGTGCGTCAGGCCGCGCAGGATGAACGTCGGCAGGTAGGAGTAGTTGCGTGCGTCGGCGGGGCCGTGCACCGACTCGGAGATGCGGATGTCGGTGGTGCGGTCCAGCAGCCGCTCCAGGCACGCACGCGTTTCGGCCCGCGCCAGCGGCGCACCGGGGCACGTGTGGATGCCCCGCCCGAACGCCATGTGGTGCCGGGCGTTCGCGCGGTCGAGGTCGAACGTGTCCGGGTCCTCGAAGTGACGCGGATCCCTGTTCGCGGCGGCATTCACCACCATCAGCGTGGTGCCGGCCGGGACGTCGACACCGCCGACGACAGTCGAGCGCCGAGCCACCCGGAAGTCACCCTTCACCGGGCCCTCGAACCGCAGCGTCTCCTCGATGAACGGCACGATGCGATCGCGCTCGCGCCGCAGCAAGGCTTGCAGGGAAGCGTCTTCCGCGATGCGCTGAACCGCGGCCCCCAACAACCGCACCGTCGTCTCCTGGCCCGCCGCGAACACGTTCGCGGCCACCCGCACGACCTCGATCACCTCGGGCTGCGACCCGTCCGGGAACGTCGCCGACGCCATCCCGGTGAGCACGTCGTCGCGCGGGTTCACCCGTCGGTCGGCGATGTACTCGCTGAACTGCGAGTACAGGAACTCCAGCGGCGAGTGCCGCATCGAGTCACCGTCGGTGCCCCCGATGCCCCCGCCCTGCCCCATGCCCCGGGCGAACGCCTCCTGGTCCTCGGACGGCACCCCGAGCAGGTCGGAGATCACGAGGAAGCTGAACGGCTGCGCGAACCCGCTGATGAACTCCGCCCGGCCGGCCGAGAGCAACGGGTCGAGCAGACCGTCGGCCAGCCGCCAGATCGTCTCCTCGTTCTCCTTGAGACGCCGCGGCGTGATCAGCCGCATGAGCAGCGCCCGGTGCTTCGCGTGCACCGGCAGGTCCATCGTGATGATCTGGTCGCTCATCGGGAGCCCGGCGCGGTGCTCCTCGATGAGGTCGC
This sequence comes from Cryptosporangium sp. NPDC048952, assembly GCF_043197895.1. NCBI lineage: Bacteria > Bacillati > Actinomycetota > Actinomycetes > Cryptosporangiales > Cryptosporangiaceae > Cryptosporangium > Cryptosporangium sp. NPDC048952. Next base: position 1,170,203 of record NZ_JBICTY010000003.1, read on the forward strand.
TGACGTCGTCGCCCTCCAGCGGCACCGGGAAGCCGGGGAACGGACCGGTCACCGACGACGCCGAGGAGAACGTCTCGGTGTCGGAGTAGACGGCGGTGGCCTCGTCGTAGCCGGTCACCATCATCACGTCGTGGTGCGGCTCGCGGAGAACCGGGCACTTGCTGCGCAGTGCGCGGTAGTACGGGTACGGGTCGTCGATCAGCTCGTTGCCGAGAAAGAAGTCGTAGTCGATCACGAGTTTTCCAATCGCTTCGCGGCAAGGGCCCGGAGATCGGCGGACTTGATCTTCGCGCTGCCGGTGAGCGCGATCTCGTCCGAACGGAACAGCAGGACGTGGCGGGGAACCTTGTAGGCGGCCAGGTGTTCCCGCAGGTAGGCGAGGAGCTTGTCCACGTCGAACTCGACCTCGTGCGGCACCACGCACGCGACGACGACCTCGCCCAACGTGTCGTGCGGCACGCCGACGGTCTGCGCGACCTTCACCCCCGGATAGGCGACGAGGACCTCGTTCACCTCGAGCGGGGACACGTTCGCGCCGCCGGTCTTGACGATGTCGGTGAGGCGTCCGCTCCAGTACAGGCGGCCCTGTTCGTCGAGGTGACCGCCGTCGCCGGTGTGGAAGTACCCGTCGGAGTCGAGCGTCTCGTCGAGGGGTGTTCCGAGGTAGCCCAGCATGAGCGTGGGCCCTTTGACGCAGATTTCGCCATGGGAACCGCGCGGGACCACGTCGCCGGACAGGACGTCGACGATCTTGAACGTGTTGCCGGGCAGCGGTTCGCCGCTCGAACCCTCGGCGATCTCCTCCGAGTTCGCCGGGTAGCAGGCGCTGAGCGTGAACGTCTCGGTGTTGCCGTACGCGTGGAACGGTTCGGCCCAGTGGCCCCTCACGGTCGGGTGCTGGGCGAGCGCGGTCCGGAAATCCACGAACCTCAAGGCCGAAAGATCGACGTCGGGCCAGTTCGGTGCGCTCGCCAGCTGGGCCCACTGGTGGGGCCAGGCCAGGGGGAAGTTCACCTTCTCGGCCTGCATCAGCTCGAGTGCCTCCGCCGCGGCGAACGTCCGCTGGAGCACGATCGCCCCGCCGGCGGCGAAGGTGGCGCCGATCGCCATGCCGAAGTTCCCGGACCAGAACAGGCCGTTCGCCGGCCAGCACCGGGGGAGGTCGTCGGGGGTGAAGCCGTACATGCGGGAGAAGCGCCAGGACTGGATGGCGACCGCACGGTGTGCGCTCAGCACGCCTTTGGGCTTGCTCGTCGAGCCGGACGAGAAGAACACGACCGCCGGATCGCTCGGCTCGACCGCGTCGGCCATGGCTCGGACGATGGCCGGCGACGATTCCACGCCCCGTGCGAGGAACTCATCCCAGGCAGGGTGGCCCAGCTCCACGGTGTGACGCAGATAGGGCAGTTCCGAAAACCCGTCCAGGATCTCGGTGAAGTCCCGGTGTGGTGCTTCCCGCTCGTACAGGAGCACCGAGACGCCCGACTTGTGCAGCAGGTACTCCAGCTCCGAAGCCGTCGAGAACGTGCTGAGCGTGACCGCGACCCCACCGGCCATCGTGATGCCGAACACCGCCGACACCCACTCCGGCCGGTTCGTCATCAGCACCCCGACCCGGGTGCTCTTGCCGACGCCGAGCGCCCGCACCGCCTGCGCGACCTCGAACGACCGGTCCCACAGGTCGGCGTACGTCCACCGGGTCGACCCCTGAACCAGCGCCTCCCGGTCGGGGTAGCGATCCCGGACCTCGCGGAGGAACCCCGGCAGCGTCAACGCCCCGAGCCCCGGCTCGGTACCGAGCGGCGGCCCCTGCACCACGGACGTCACAGCGGTAACTCGACTTCAGCGGTGCAGGACACCAGCGTCCCGCCGTCCTGGTTGGTCAACCGCAGCTTGATCTGGACGATCGGCACACCCCAGCTCGACGTGGCTTCCTTGCTCACGACCGAAGCGTCGAAGTACGTGACGTCACCCTCGAACGCCGGACCGCGGAAGTCCGCCTTCGTGTGCCGCACGAACCCGTCGTTCCCGGCCCAGTAAGCCAGATAATCGGTGCACCACGCGCCCATGGTCGCGCCGTAACCGTAGGCACGTGCCATGCCGACCGCGCCGGCCCTCTCCTCGTCGATGTGCCCCCGCGACGGCCCCACGTACAACCCGTCGCGCTTGCGCGGATCGATCCGCGCGCCCTCCTCGTCGAACTCGAAGCCTTCGACCCAGCCGGGGTCCTGGTTGATCCACGGGTCCTCGATGCCGGGCGGCGCGGTCCACCCGAACGTCCCCCAGATGTTGAACAGGAACGCCCGGTACTCGGTGGTGAACGACGCGATGCTGTGCGGGCCGAGCACCCGCCGGGGCAGCACATCACCGACGTTCACCTCGTCGAAGTGCGGCGAGACACCGTCGCGACCCGACAGCAGCCACTCGTGCCGCAGTTTTTCGACTTCGTTCAGCTCGGTGGCCGTCCACTTCTTCACCGGGGCGAGCTGGTCGGCGTACATGCCTCGTTTCTCGGCCTCGGCGGCGAGGTAGCGGATCGCTGTGGACCGCTCGCGGGCGACCAGCGATCCGTGCTGGTTGCGGTGGACCGTGTCGCCGCGGGAGAACATCGTCGGGCCGGCGAACTTCGTGTCGGTGATTTTGTAGTCGTGGAAGCGACGCTCCTGAAGCAGCTTGTCGCCGGGCCGGATCGGCGTGCCGTAGAACCACCACTCCTCGCCGCCGAAGATGAGGTGGCTGCCGGGGATGTACCCCACGCAGGCCGGTTGGGCCCCGTGCCCGTAGTCCAGGGCGACAGCCATCGACTGCGGTGCGACCAGGCCACCGAACTGTTCGGCGTACTCCTCGTCCCAGTGCCGCGGGTTCGGGTAGTCCATCGCCATCACCCAGCGGCGGACGTCCGACTTGCTGCACGGATCCCACAGCTGACCGCCACCGACCGGTTTCCCCACCCGGTGGTCGACGTCCGACAGGTCGAGGTTCATGAGGTCCTCACCACCACGCGTCCGCGGATCTTGCCTTCCATCAGCTGTCCGGCCGCTTCGATCGCGTCGGCCAGCGCCACCTCCGACGCGATCGCGTCGATCGTCGTCGCATCCAGATCGCGGGCGAGCCGTTCCCAGGCGGCCACCCGCCGCGCGCGGGACGCCCGGACGCTGTCGATGCCCAGCAGCGACACGCCCCGCAGGATGAACGGCGCGACGGTCCCGCTGAAGTCCATGCCCTGCGCCAGCCCGCAGGCCGCGACCGCCCCGCCGTAGCGCGTCTGCGCGCACGCGTTGACCAGCGTGGTGCTGCCGACCGAGTCGACGACACCCGCCCAGCGTTCCTTCTGCAATGCCCTCGCCGGTTTACCCAGCCCGGGCTCGCTGAGCTCCGCACGGTCGATCACCGCGGTTGCTCCCAGGGCCTTCAGAAATGCTTCTTCCGACGACGTTCCGGTGGACGCCGTGACGTTGAGGCCGACCCGGGCGAGCAGCGCGATCGCGACGCTGCCGACGCCCCCGGTCGCGCCGGTGACGAGCACGTCGCCGGAGTCGACGCCGGAGGCGAGCAGTGCGTCCACGCAGAGCGCAGCGGTATAGCCGGCGGTGCCGAGCGCCATCGTCTGCCGCGGCGTCAGACCCGACGGGAGCGGGATCAGCCAGTCGCCGTTCACCCGGGCGCGCTGCGACAGCCCGCCCCAGTGCGTCTCGCCGACGCCCCAGCCGTTGAGCACGACCGCGTCCCCGGGCTTCCAGGACGCGTGGGTGCTCTCGGTGACAGTGCCGGCGAAGTCGATGCCGGGAACCATCGGGTAGGTGCGCACGATCGGTGAGGTCCCGAGGATGGCCAGGCCGTCCTTGTAGTTCAGCGTGGAGTACTCGACGTCGACGGTGACGTCGCCCTCGGGCAGGTCGTTCTCGTCGACCGCTGTCACCCCGACGGATCGCCCGTTGTCGTCCTTCTGGATCAGTACCGCGGAAAACACCCGGCGCCCGCCCTTCCACTCTGGATTCCTGGACCGAAAGTATGGAACCGTAGTCCAAACTGCAAGGCTTTCGGTAGCGTCCCCATCTAGTGAATCTTTACAAGGATTGTGATATCAAGTCACGGTAATCAGCGCGGACGCTGGGACAACGACGAGGTTGCCGGGAGCCGTTCCGATGACGCAGCTGCACTCACGCCACTCCACGCCCGCGACGATCAGCCTCATCAGCGGGTGGAGCTCCGAGGCGCTCCTGCCGCCGAGCGGGCTCTTCGGCGCCAACGGACTCCGCACCGGCCCGGACGGCCGGATCTACATCGCCCAGGTCTCGGGCAGCACCATCAGTGCGCTCGACCTGGCCACCGGAGCGCTCGAGACGATCAGCGCGAAGGGCAGCGACATCGTCGGGCCGGACGACGTCACCTTCGACGCGGACGGGAACCTGTACGCCACGGAGTACTACCAGGGCCGGGTCAGCGTCCGGAGTCCGGACGGAAGCACCCGCGTCTTACGCGACGACCTCCCCGGCGCGAACGGGATCACGTTCCATGCCGGCCGCCTGTTCGTGAACGAGTGCCGGATCGGCGGGCGCCTGCTGGAACTGCCGCTCGACGGCGCTGAGCCGCGGGTCCTGCTCGACGGGCTGATGATGCCGAACGCGATGGAGGCCGGCCCGGACGGACTGCTCTACTACCCGCTGCTGGGCACGAACGAGATCTGGCGGGTCGACCCCCAGGGTGGGGAACCCGAGCGGGTCGCCGGCGACCTGGGTGGCCCCGACGCGGTGAAGTTCGATCCGCACGGCTACGTGGTCTCCACCCAGGCCGCGACCGGCGACGTCCTGCGCATCGACCCGCGGACCGGCGAGCGCACGGTGCTGGCCAACGTCGGCCCCGGGCTGGACAACCTGACGTTCGTCAGCGACCGGCTGTTCGTCTCCCGCTTCACCGGCGAGATCATCGAGATCCTTCCCGACGGGACGACCCGGCAGACGCTGCCGGCCGGTCTGAACGGGCCGCTCGACCTGACCGCGAGCGCCGACGGAGCCCTGTACCTCGCCGACGGCGCGTTCTTCTACCGGCTGGTTCCCGGGAGCACACCCGAGACCGTCGGCATGCTGTTCAGCCCCGGCTACCCGGGGTACGTCCGCGGGGTCGCGTCGCCGGCCGCCGGTGAGTTCCGGGTGACCACCTCGACCGGTCAGGTCACCCGCTACCGGCCGGCTGAGCAGACCAGCGAGGTGCTCGCCGAGGGCTTCGACCAGCTCTACGGCATCGACGTCGCGCCCGACGGGTCGTGCGCGGTGGCCGAGTTCGGCGTCGGGCGGGTGTTGGCCGTGCGGACCAGCGGCGTGGAGGAGCTCGCCACCGGTCTCGACCGGCCGCTCGGGGTGGCGTTCGGGCCCGACGGCACGTTGTTCGTGGCCGAGTCGGGGGCCGGGCGGGTCGTCGCGGTCACGGGGGCGTCCGTGGACACGGTGGTCGACGGGCTCGAGCAGCCGCACGGGCTTCTCGTTCAGAACGACCAACTGCTCGTTGTCGACGTCGGGGCGAAGGCGCTCGTCGGCGTCGACCTGGGCAGTAAGGCGCGGCAGACGATCGCGTCGAACCTGCCGGTGGGACCGCCGCCCGGCGTGACGCCGAAGCCGCTCGTCGGGATCGCGCCGTTCTCCGGTCCGGAAGGCCCGTTCGCCGGGATCACCGCCGGCCCCGACGGCGCCCTGTACCTGTCCGCGGACGCCGAAGGCAGCGTCCTGGCCCTGCGCCGGGATGCGCAATGACTATCCGACTGTGCCAGGAGGCGTAGCGCATGGATCTTCGACTGGACGGGCGGATCGTGATCGTCTCCGGGGCCGGGGGCGGCGGGATCGGTACCGCGGTGACGCGGATGGTGGCCGAGGCCGGGGCGACGGTGGTCGCGGTCAGTCGGTCGTCGGAGAATCTCGGCAAGCACATCGAGCCGCTCGCGGCCGAGGGGCGCAGCGTGGTGCCGGTCGCGGCCGATGCGTCCACCGACGAGGGCATCGCGGCAGCGCTGGCCGCCGCCGACAACGCCGACGGCGACCTCTACGGCCTGGTCAACGTGGCCGGGGGTGCGGCACCCGGCACCTGGATGCCGTCGACCCGGGTGAGCCGCGACGATTGGCGCGCCCTGTTCCACCAGAACCTCGAGACGATGTTCTTCTTCAGCCAGGCCGTGGCCGCCCGGCTCAAGGAGATCAAGCGCCCGGGCTCGATCGTCTCGATCTCGTCGATCAGCGGCATGAACACCGCACCGCTGCACATCGCCTACGGAACCGCCAAGGCAGCGCTGGTGGCCGCAACCCGCACGATGGCCGTCGAACTCGCCGCCCACGGCATCCGGGTGAACGCGATAGCGCCGGGCGTCACCGAGACCCCGGCGTCAGGCACCTACGTCGACCACGACCCGGAACGTGACCTCCGGGCGATAGCGATGGGCCGCCGCGGCCGCCCCGAGGAACAGGCCGGACCCATCCTGTTCCTGCTCTCGGACCTGTCCGCCTACATCACGGGCCAGACGGTCCTCGTGGATGGCGGACTCAACCTGAAGTGGACACACCTCGGGGCCGACAACACCTCCCTGTTCCTCAAGAACGAGGACTTCCGCGCCGCGATCCTCTCGGAGGGCTGATGACCGAGATCTCCGTGGACGCCTACGTCTCCGCCGACTACGCCCGCGCCGAGCACATCGGCACGCCGACATGAGCCGGTTCGACGACCGGGTGGCCGTCGTGACCGGCGCCGGCCGGGGTCTGGGCCGCGCCTATGCGCTGCTCCTCGCGTCGAAAGGCGCGAAGGTCGTGGTGAACGACGTCGGCGCGTCGATCGCGGGCGACGGTGCCGACACCGCGCCCGCGCAGGACGTCGTCCGGGAGATCGAGAAGGCCGGCGGCGAAGCCGTGGCCTGCACCGACTCGGTGGCGACACCCGAGGGTGGCCGGGCGGTCGTCGACACCGCGATGCGGACGTTCGGCCGGATCGACGTCCTGGTCCACAACGCGGGCAACAATCGGCGGGCGCCGCTCACCGAGATGACGTACGAGGACTTCGACGCTGTCCTCGACGTCCACCTGCGCGGTGCGTTCCACGTCGTGCGGCCGGCGTTCCCGCTGATGGTCGCCGCCGGCTACGGACGGGTGGTGCTGACCTCGTCGATCGGCGGGCTGTACGGCAACCAGCTGGTCGCGAACTACAGTGCGGCGAAGGCGGGCGTCATCGGGCTGTCACACGTGGTGGCGCTGGAGGGTGCCGCCCACGGCGTACGGTCGAACGTCATCGCGCCGGGCGCGCTGACCCGGCTCGCCGAGGGGCTCGACACGTCGGCGTACCCGCCGATGGACCCGGAGCTGACCGCGCCGGTCGTCGGCTGGCTCGCGCACGAGTCCTGCTCGATCAGCGGCGAGGTGCTGGTCACGATGGCCGGTCGGGTCGCGCGGGCCTGGGTCGCGGAGAGCCGCGGTGTCTACCACCCGGAGTGGTCGATCGAGCAGGTCGCCGACGACATCGACACGATCCGCGACACCAGCGATCCCTGGACGTTGCCGGTCGTCCCGTCGGCGTTCGGCGAGCACATCGGCCGCAGTTTCACGATGGCCCGCACCTCTACGACGGCGAGGAACTCATGACCAAGGTTTACGAACGGCTCCTCGACCTCTTCGAGGCCGAGGGCATCAACACGATCTTCGGCATTCCCGACCCGAACTTCGTGCACCTGTTCCACCTGGCCGACGAACGCGGCTGGAACGTCGTCGCCCCGCACCACGAGGCGTCGGCCGGGTTCATGGCCGAGGCGGTCTCCCGGATGACCGGCAAGCCCGCGGTCTGCATCGGCACGCTCGGCCCCGGCATCGCGAACCTGGCCCCGGCGATCATGTGCGCGAAGGTCGAAAACTCGCCGGTGATCTTCCTCGGCGGCCAGCGGGCACGCGTCACCGAGCAGCGCGTCCGGCGCGGGCGCATCCAGTTCGTGCAGCAGGCGCCGCTGGTGGAGAACTCGGTGAAGTACTCGGCCAGCCTCGAGTACGCCGACCAGACCGACGAGATCATCCGTCAGGCGCTGCGCGCGACGATGTCCGGCACACCCGGCCCGGCGTACATCGAGTACCCGTCACACGTGATCATGGCCGACCTGGACGAGAAGCCGGCATTACCGCCGAGCGGGTACCGGTTGGTCGACCAGGAGGCCGGAACGGCCCGGATCGCCGAGGCCGCCGCGCTGGTCCAGGCCGCGGAGAAGCCGATCCTGCTGGTCGGACACGGCGTCCACACCGCGCGGGTGGGGGAGTCGGTGCGTGCCCTGGCCGACGCGCTGGCCTGCCCGGTGATCCAGACCTCCGGCGGGACGTCGTACATCAAGGGCCTGGAGGACCGCACGTTCCCGTACGGCTTCTCGCCGTCGGCGATCGAGGCGGTCGTGCAGTCCGACCTGTGCATCGCGCTCGGCACCGAGCTCGGTGAGCCGGTGCACTACGGCCGCGGCCGGCACTGGGTCGCGAACGAGGCGAACCGGAGGTGGATCCTCGTCGAGCAGGACCCGGCGGCGATCGGCGTCAACCGGCCGATCGACGTGCCGCTGGTCGGTGACCTGCGGGCTGTCGTCCCCCAGTTGGTGGACGCGCTTCCCCGGCGGACCGCCGGGCCGGAACTCGCCGCCTGGGTGCAGCAGGACGCCGAGCGGCTCGCGGAGCTCGCCGAGAGTGCCCCGTCCGGCGGTTCACCGGTGCACCCCGCGCGGCTGATCGTCGAGGCCACGCAGGTCTTCCCGGCCGACGGCATCATGGTCCGCGACGGCGGCGCGACGACGATCTTCGGCTGGACGTACTCCCAGGCCAAGCCGAACGACGTCATCTGGAACCAGAACTTCGGGCACCTCGGTACCGGCCTGCCGTACGCGATCGGCGCGGGGGTGGCCGACGGTGGGCAGCGTCCGCTGATGCTGATCACCGGCGACTCGTCGTTCCTGTTCCACATCGGCGAGCTGGAGACCGCGGCCCGGCTGAACCTGCCGCTGGTCTGCGTCGTCGGCGTCGACTACTCGTGGGGCCTCGAGGTCGGGGTCTACAAGCGCACGTTCGGCCAGGGCTCGCGGGAGACCGGCACGCACTGGAGCACCCAGACCCGGTTGGACAAGGTCGCCGAGGGCTTCGGCTGCTACGGCGAGTACGTCGAGCGCGACGAGGACATCGCCCCGGCGATCAAGCGCGCCTACGCCAGTGGCAGGACGGCGGTCATCCACGTGGTGGTCGACCCGAAGGCTAACTCGGAGGAGATGCCGTCGTACGACGAGTTCCGGACCTGGTACGCCGAAGGGACGCAGTGACATGCGCGAATACTCGAAGTTCTACATCGGCGGCCAGTGGGTCGACCCGGCTGGTCCGGCGACGATCGACGTCGTCAACCCCGCGACCGAACAGGTCAGCGGACGGGTGGCGGCTGGTTCTTCGGTCGACGTCGATCGCGCGGTCGCGGCGGCGCGCGGTGCCTTCCCGACGTGGGCGGTATCGACGCGCGAGGAGCGGCTCGAACTGCTGCGTTCGATCCAGGACGCCTACCAGAAGCGGAGCGGGGACCTCGCTGCCGCGCTGACCGAGGAGATGGGCGCACCCGCGGCCCTGGCGGGCGGCTTCCAGCTGGGGCTCGGCGGCGGACATCTGGCCACCGCGATCGAGCTGCTGGAGAACTTCGTCTTCGAGGAACAGCGCGGTGTGACGCTGGTGGTGAAGGAGCCGATCGGCGTCTGCGGGCTGATCACGCCGTGGAACTGGCCGCTGAACCAGATCGCGGTCAAGGTGTTCCCGGCGCTGGCGACCGGCTGCACGATGGTGCTCAAACCGTCCGAGCAGGCGCCGGGCGTCGGGCAGATCTTCGCCGAGATCCTCGACACCGCCGGGGTGCCGGCCGGCGTGTTCAACCTCGTGCAGGGTGACGGGCCCGGCGTCGGCGTGCCGCTGTCGGCGCACCCGGACGTCGATCTGGTGTCGTTCACCGGCTCGACGCGGGCGGGCATCGAGGTGGCGAAGAACGCCGCGGCGACCGTCAAGCGGGTCACCCAGGAACTGGGCGGCAAAGGACCGAACGTCATCCTCGACGACGAGGCGCTGGCGGAGAACGTCGCCAAGGGTGTTGGTGGCGTCATGATGAACTCGGGTCAGACGTGCAGCGCGGCCACCCGGATGCTGGTGCCGCGGGGGCGGATGGCCGAGGCGGCTGCGGCCGCTCGCAGTGCGGCAGAGGCAACTTCCGTAGGCGATCCGACCGGAGAGGTCGCGATCGGGCCCGTCGTGTCGGAGGCCCAGTTCGCCAAGGTCCAGGGCCTGATCGCACAGGGCATCGAGGAAGGGGCCACTCTCGTGGCGGGCGGGCCCGGCCGGCCTTCCGGGCTCGACACCGGGTACTACGTGAAGCCGACGGTGTTCGCGGACGTCACGAACGACATGACGATCGCCCGCGAGGAGATCTTCGGCCCGGTGCTCGTCATCATCGGCTACGACGACCTCGACGACGCCGTGGCGATCGCGAACGACACCGACTACGGGCTGGCCGCCAACGTGTCCGGCACCGACCAGGAGCAGGCCCGGTCGGTGGCCCGGCGGCTGCGCGCCGGCGCGGTGTACGTCAACGACGCGTTCGACTTCGGCAGCCCGTTCGGCGGCTACAAGAAGAGCGGCAACGGACGCGAGTGGGGCGAGTTCGGGTTCACCGACTATCTCGAGGTCAAGGGGATCCTTGGATACTGAGATGCGGACACGGAGCCTGGGTCCGTTCGGCGTCGAGGTGCTCGACGTCGATGCTTCCCGCCTGCTGGAGGACGACGATCTGCCGGGCGCGTGCCTGGAGGCGCTGGAGGAGCACGGCGTCCTGCTGTTCCGCGAGCTGCACGCCGACGATGCGGTCCAGGCGGCGTTCGGACGCCGCCTGGGCGAGCTCGTGCGGTTCCCGGCGTACGCGAACCCCGAGGTCATGGAGATCAGCTTCGACCCGGCCAACCCGAACGCCGAGTACTTCGCGAGCAACGACTACTGGCACATCGACGGCGCGATGGACGCGATCCCGGCGAAGGCCGCGCTGCTCAGCGCGCGGGTGCTGGCGTCGGAGGGTGGGGAGACGGAGTTCGCGAGCACCTACACCGCCTACGACCTGCTGTCCGACCGGGAGAAAGCCGACTACGCCGACCTGCGCGTGCTGCACACGTTCGAGGCCGTGCAGCGTCGGGCGTATCCCGAGCCGACGCCGGAGCAGCTGGCGGAGTGGGCGTCGCGGAAGGTACGGGAACACCCGCTGGTGTGGTCGCACGCGTCCGGACGTCGCTCGCTGGTGTTCGGGGTGACGGCCTCGCACGTGATCGGCACGGATTCCCGGGAGCTCCTCGACGAGCTGGAAGCACGGGCGACCACGCCCGACCGGGTGCTGCGGCACGCCTGGTCGGTCGGTGACCTCGTGATCTGGGACAACCGCGGGCTCGTGCACCGGGCCTGCCCGTTCGACCGTACGGAACCGCGGCGCATGCACCGCACGACTCTTCGTGGAGACGAACCGATCTCATGAGTACACGTACAGCGATCGTCACCGGTGGGGCCTCGGGTATCGGTGAGGCGATCAGCAAGCGCCTGGCTGCCGACGGGGCTCCGGTGGCGATTCTCGACCTGGATCCGGACGCCGCGTCGGCGACGGCTGCCGCCATCGAGGAGGCCGGGGGCAAGGCCGTGGGGCTCGGGGCCGACGTCTCCGACCGAGGTGCGGTGGACGCCGCGGTGGACGAGTTGCGGTCGCGTCTCGGGCGGCCGACGATCCTGGTCAACAACGCGGGCATGAGCGTGACCGGCTCGTTCCTCGACCTGTCGCTCGAGACGTGGAACCGGGTACTCACCGTGAACCTCACGGGGACGTTCCACTGCTGCCAGGCGGTGTTGCCGGACATGATCGACGAGGGGTGGGGGCGGATCGTGAACATCTCCTCGTCGAGTACGCACAGTGGGGTGGCGGGGATGACGAGTTATGTCGCCGCGAAGTCCGGGGTGGTGGGGCTCACCAAGAGCCTGGCGTTGGAGTTCGCCAAGCGCGGGGTCACTGTGAACACGATTCCGCCGGGGTTCATCGACACGCCGATGCTGCGCAAGACGGTCGATCGCGGGTTCGTCGACATGGACCGGGCGATCGCGATGACGCCGGTCGGTCGGGCCGGGCGTCCCGAGGACATCGCCTCGGCGTGTGCGTTCCTCTGCAGTGCGGAGGCCGGTTACATCACCGGCCAGATCATCGGCGTCAACGGAGGACGAAACACGTGAGCGTCCCTGACCCGGCGCCTCCGGGCGCGCTCTTTCCGCGGCAGGGCGTCGTGCCCGCGCCGCGTGCGGGCGCCGTGTCTGCGTCGGGCGCTGGTACTGCGCCGCGCCTCGCGCCGGTGGCGCGGGCGGAGTGGGCGCCGGATCTGGCCGAATACGTTGCTGGCTTTCGGGCCAGCGTGGGGGCGGGGCGGTCGGAGGAAGGGCGGGCCAGCGGGGGGAACCTGTTGGGGACGCTGGCGCACCATCCGGCGCTCACGAAGGCGTTCCTGGCATTCAACGGGCACCTGCTCTACGGCACGACGCTGACCCCGCGCCGGCGCGAACTGCTCGTGCTGCGCGTCGCCCACGTCGGACGCAGCGACTACGAATGGGCCCAGCACCACCTGCTGGGCCGGGTCGCCGGCCTCACCGACGAGGAGATCGCCCGGGTCGCCCAGGGCCCGGACGCCTGGACGTCCCTGGACCGCACCCTGATCGAAGCCACCGACGAGCTGATGACCGAGGGTGCGCTCAGCGACGGCATCTGGAAAGCCCTCGCCGAGGAGCTGACCGAGCAACAGATCCTCGACGTGATCTTCACGGTCGGTGCGTACTCGACGATCGCGATGGTGCTGCGCACGTGCGGGGTCGAGGCGGAGCCGGAGCTCCGTCCCTATCTGCCGAGGCCGTGATGTGGGGGAACGAGGTGTCACAGTGCACCCTGCACGGCCATCCCTGCCGCATGTACGCGGAACGTCCGCGGCGGATCGCCGAGGTCGTGGCGGCGTCCCGGCGGTGGGCCGACCGCACGTTTCTCGTCCAGGGTGAGCGCCGGATGACGTTCGGCGAGCACGAACGGGCCGTGCACGCGGTGGCCGCACGCCTGCGCGAGCACGGGGTACGCCCCGGTGATCGGGTCGGGCTCTACGCCGCGAACTCGCCCGACTGGGTCGTGACGTTCTTCGCCGTGCTCGAGGTGGGCGCGGTCGTCGTTCCGTGCAACGGTTGGTGGTCCGCCGCCGAAATGCGCCACGCCTGCGACGTCGTCACCCCGACCGTCGTCGTCTGCGACGCCCGCCGCGCCGAACGCACCCCACCAACCGTCCGCCGAATAGCCCTGCCCGACCTAATGGCCGCCCCCGGCCGCCCCCCGGCGGCCGACCGGGTCGACCCGGTCGGCACGGACCGCCGGGGCGGGGAGGACGAGGCGGCGATGGTGTTGTTCACGGCGGGGACCACTGGGTTTCCGAAAGGGGCGACGCTTTCGCATCGGGCGCTGATCGCGAACCTGCAGACGCTGCTGGTCGTCTCCCGCAAGCTCCCGCACGAGATCACCGACGAGAATCCGCCGAGCGTCACGCTCGTCGGTCTGCCGCTGTTCCACATCGGCGCGATCCAACTGATCCTCACCCCGCTGATGACCGGCGGCACCGTGGTGTTCCTCCCCGGCCGGTTCGAACCGGACGTGGTGCTGCGCCTGATCGAGGACGAGGGCGTGACGATGCTGTCGGCCGTGCCCACGATGATGGAACGTCTCCTGCGCCATCCCGAACGAACCGCGTGCCCGACCCTGCGAACGGTCGTGCTCGGCGGGTCCCCGGTCAGCGACGAGCTGCTCGAACGCGTCGCTGTCGCGTTCCCGAACAGCCGGCGCCGCCTCGGCCGCACCTACGGGCTCACCGAGGCCGGCGGCGTCGTCAGCACCGGCGTGGGCGCCCAGATCACCGCTCACCCGGGGAGCTCGGGGAAGCTCGCGCCGGTCGTCGACGTGAAGGTCGTGGACGGCGAGGTGCTGGTGCGTTCGCCGGCCGTGATGGACGGCTACTGGGGTCTGCCGGACGACCCGGCGCTCGACGCCGACGGCTGGCTGCACACCGGCGACGTCGGTCACGTCGACGACGACCGGTTCCTGTACATCACCGGGCGCCGGAAGGACGTCATCATCCGCGGCGGGGAGAACGTGTCGGCCGCGCGGGTGGAGACCGTTCTCTACGAGCATCCCGACGTCGCCGAGGTGGCCGTCGTCGGGCTGCCGGACGCGGATCTGGGCGAGGTGGTGGCCGCCGCCGTGGTGCCCGCGCCGGGCTTCGAGCTGGCGGCGCTCGAGCAGTGGGCGAAGGAGTCGCTCGCCCACTTCGCGGTGCCCACCCGCTGGTGGATCCGCAACGAGCCCTTACCCGTGAACGACGCCGGCAAGGTACTGAAACCAACCCTCATCGCGACGTGGCCCTCCGAATGACGGGCTCACCCGGGCGTGGCCGCTGCCGCGGCCCACGCCCGGGGGGTGGCGCCCGCGCCGGGGTGGCGCCCACGCCGGGGTGGCGCCCTAGCGCAGTGGCGGTGCAGCTAGCGCGGCGGCACGCTGCGCTGCGGTAGCACGACGCGGGCGGTGCCGCGGGCGGATTCCAGGCCGTCCTGGTTCACCGCGTTCAGCGTCAGCGTGACCGTGTCGCCGTCGACGGCGGTCACCACACCGTCGGCGGTCACCAACTCACCGAGCACGTTGTGCCGGCGCACCTGCACGTCCAGGTACTGCAGGAACCCGTCATCCCCCATCCAGTCGGTGACGACGTGCCCCATCCAGGAAACCCGCTCGGGCCCGTAGTCGTACGCGCCGGGCACACCGACCCGGCGGGCGAGGTCCGGATCCCAGTGCACCCGCTCGGGCGGCTCCGGCACCCCCCACTCGTTCGGGATCGCCAGCGCGGGGTGCCGCGTGAACAGATCGAACGCGTCCGCGTGCCCACGCACGTACAGCCCGCCCCAGCCGAGGAGATACGCGATCGCCGTCGTCGCGGTGTACGGCCCCTTGGTCAGTGCAGGAACCAGATCGCCGACCCGCACGTCCTCGACGTACCGGGGCTCCGCGCCCCGACGGCGAGCCTCCTCGTCGCGATACCGCTGGGCGATGTCCTCGATCTGCGCAGGCGTCCAGTCGACCCGGATCTCCTCGTACTTCTTCGCCTCCCGGGCGCTGTCCCGCTCGACCCGGAAGCAGTACGAGTGCCCGGTACAGACCAGCTCGCCATCCGGCGTGCGGAACGGCACCCGGTAGATCTGCTGCCACGAGCGCCCGGCGAACCGACTGGGGCGTTCGATCAGCTCGGCGAGCGTGGCGTCGCCGGTGAGCCGGTCGGAGATCCGCGGCGCCCGCTCGAACTCGAACGTGGCCCCGGCGTACATCGCGTGGATCCCCGGCAGGCCGGTGACGTACCCGCTGAACACCTTGTCCATCGCGAGCAGGGCAGTGGGCACCGCCAGCGTTCCGGCGGTCCACAGCGGATTGCGGTCGCCGATGCCGTGGGCGTAGTGCCGGACGGCGTCCGGGGTCAGCTCGCTGATGTGCGGGCGGTCGCTGCGGATCGGCTTGCCGATCATGCTCCGGAGGTGTTCGACCTGCTGCTCGTCGATCGAGGCGAACTCGCGGTCGGCCCGCGTGATGTCCGTTGTCATGTCGATCGACGCTAGCGCTATCCAGTGAATCCTTACAAGGATTGTGATATCAAGATCTCAACCGAGGAGGAGGGCGTCATGACCGAGATCGTGGAGAACCCGTTAGAGGCGCTGTCGGAGTCGTACGTGATCCCGGTGGAGGCCTACTACTCCCGGGAGTACGCGCAGGCGGAGAAGGAGAAGCTCTGGTCCAAGGTGTGGCTGAACGTCGCCCGGGTCTCCGAGCTGCCGAAGTTCGGCGACTTCCTCACCTACGCCATCGCCGACGACGAATTCATCGTCATCCGCACCGGCGACAACACGTTCAAGGCGTACTCCAACGTCTGTTCGCACCGCGGACGTCCACTGGTCGACACCGAACCCGGTGAGCACGACGCGCGCGGCCGCCGCCGGCAGTTCGTCTGCGGCTTCCACGGCTGGCGGTACGACACCGAGGGCGCCTGCACGTACGTCACCGAACCCGAGGACTGGGGCCCGAACGGGCCCGACCTGGACTCCTACCGGCTCCCGCAGGTACAGGTCGACACCTGGGGCGGCTGGATCTGGCTCACGATGAACCCGAACGCCGAGCCGTTACGCGACTACCTGTCGCCGATGGCCGGCCTGCTCGAGCCGTTCCAGCTGGAGAACATGCGCTGCCGCTGGCGTCGGTGGCTGGAGTTCGACTGCAACTGGAAGGTCGCGCTCGAGGCCTTCATGGAGACCTACCACGTGCCGGTGACGCACCCGGAGTTCCGCGTCTTCGGCAGCTTCCTCGGCTGGTCGCGGGCCCAGGGAACGCACAGCCACATCGGCTACGACGCTCCCAAGGGCATGGAGGAGAACCAGGCGAAGGTCCGCATCGCCCAGGGCACCGAGGACGCCCGCGTCTCGACCGCCACGATGCAGAACTTCACCTGGGAAGCGGTGAACACCAACACCACCCAGACGCTTGTCGACGCCGCCAACCGCCTCGTCGACGAACTGCCGGAAGGCACCCCGCCCGACGTCGTCCTCAAGCACTGGCTGAGTTCGGCCCGGCGCGACGACGAGGAGCGCGGGGTGATCTGGCCGAGCCCCACCCCGGAGCAGACCGCCGCGAGCGGCACCGCCTGGCAGGTCTTCCCGAACTTCCAGATCGGCCACGGCCTGAACAACGCGCTCTGCTACGGCGCCCGCCCGCTGGGCGACGACCCGAACAAGTGCATCTTCGAGGCCGCTGTCTACGAAATCTTCCCGCCCGGCGAGGATCCGCAGGCGCCGTGGATCAAGACCCCGGTCGACGACGAGTACTGGGAGACGCACATCGTGCTGCCCCAGGACTTCTCGAACATGGCCGCGATCCAGAAGGGCATGAAGCGGCACGGGTTCGCCGGTAACAAGCCGAACCCGTATCGCGAGCGGGGCATCGTCAACTTCCACCGCAACCTCGCGCGATACATGGGAACCGGAGCGCCGCGTGAGCTCTGACAGCCTGCAGTCCTGCGCACCGACGCAGACGCCTGACGTCGACCACAATTTTCTGAGAGAGAAGTTCCGCGCCGAGCGGGACAAGCGACTGCGTCCGGAGGGCGGCGAGCAGTACCTGGTGACCGAGGGGGAGTTCGCCGAGTTCTACGAGGCCGACCCCTACACCCCGGTCGTGCCGCGACTGCCGATCCACGAGGACGTCGAGGTCGTCGTCCTCGGCGGTGGCTTCTCCGGGCTGCTCGCGGCCGGTCGGATCAAGCAGGCCGGCATCTCCGACGTGCGGATCATCGAGCTCGGCGGTGACTTCGGCGGTGCCTGGTACTGGAACCGGTACCCGGGCATCCAGATCGACACCGACGCCACCGCGTACCTCCCGCTGCTGGAAGAGATCGGGTATCTGCCGACGCAGAAGTACTCGCTGGGCGACGAGGTTTTCGAGCACTGCCAGCGGATCGGCAAGCACTTCGGGCTGTACGACAACGCGATCTTCCACACGCTGGTGCGGTCGCTGCATTGGGACGCGTCGATCAGCCGCTGGCGGGTCGGGACGAACCGGGACGACGACATCCGGGCGCGGTTCGTGGTGATGGCCCAGGGGCCGTTCCACCGGCCGAAGCTGCCGGGTATCCCGGGGATCGCGGACTTCGAGGGGCACACGTTCCACACCGCGCGGTGGGACTACCAGTACACCGGCGGTGACGTCCGGGGCGGGCTCGACCGCCTGGGGGACAAGCGGGTGGCGATCATCGGCACCGGCTCGAGCGGTGTGCAGACGATCCCGCACCTCGCGGCCGCCGCGCAGCACCTGACCGTGTTCCAGCGGACGCCGTCGTACATCAACGAGCGGGGCAACGTCGAGATCACGCAGGAGTGGGCCGACTCCTTGCAACCCGGGTGGCAGGAGGAGCGGCGGCGCAACTTCCACACCGCGGCGTTCGAGGCGTTCGCGCCCGGTCAGCCGGACCTGATCTGTGATGGCTGGACCGAGATCTCCCGGAACCTGCAAGCTCATCTGGACGCGACGAACGGTTGGTCGGCCCTGACCGACCCCGTGCGCTTCATGGCACTCCGGGAAGAGATCGACCACCGGTACACCGAGCGGCTCCGACAGCGGGTCGCGTCGATAGTGGACGACCCGGAGACGGCCGAGAAGCTCAAGCCGTACTACAACTACATGTGCAAGCGGCCGTGCTTCAACGACGAGTACCTGCCGGCGTTCAACCGCTCGAACGTGACGCTGGTGGACGTGTCTTCGTCGCGTGGCGTGGAGCGGATCACGGCTCGCGGGGTGGTGGCTTCCGGCGTGGAACATCCGGTGGACTGCATCATTTTTGCCTCCGGGTTCGAGGCCACCACCGACCTGGACCGGAAGATGGGTGTGAAGCCGTTCGCCGGGCGGGACGGGCTGTCGCTCTACGACCACTGGGGCGACGGGTTCAAGACGCTGCACGGGATGATGAGCCACGGGTTCCCCAATGCGTTCTTCGTCGGGTTCATCCAGGGCGGCATCACGGCGGCGGTCACGTCGGTGTTCGAGCAGCAGGCCGAACACATCGCGTACGTGATCCGGGAGTCGCTCGCGCGGGGCGCCACCGTCGTGGAGCCGTCGGAAGAGGCGCAGGACGCGTGGGTGCGGACCGTGCGGGAGACCGCGTTCGACAACTCGGACTTCTCGCGCGCCTGCACGCCGGGGTACTTCAACGGCGAGGGTGAGCCTCGCCTACGGTCCCAGTTCGGCGAGCCGTACGGCCCGGGTTTCTACGCGATGGGCGATCTGTTGCAGGAGTGGCGTTCGGCCGGCGACCTCAAAGGCCTGACGCTGACCTGAGCGACGACTTCCGGGGCCTACGACGAGTCCCCGGGCCTACGCAGCGCCCGCGTAGGCCCGGGGACTCGTCGTAGCGCCGGTTTTCAGTAGCCTCGCCTGGCCAGCGCGATCGCTTCCCGCTCGAGGTCGTCGCGGAAGGAAGGGTGGGCTACCGCGGCCAGGCGGCGGGCGCGCTCGGGGATGCTCCGGCCCGTGAGCTCCGCCGCGCCGAACTCCGTCACGACGACGTCGACGTCGCTGCGTGGGGTGGTGACCGGGCCCTGCAGTGCGGCCGTGATCCGGCTGACCGTTCCTCGCCGAGCGGTGGACGGCAGCGCGATCACCGAACGACCCCCGGGCGACCGCGCCCCGGCACGCACGAAGTCCGCCTGGCCCCCGGTACCGCCCAGATACGAATCCCCGCTCTGCTCGGCGTTCACCTGACCGGTGAGGTCCACCTCGACCGCCGAATTGATCGCGACGAGCCGCTCCAACCGCGCGAGCACCGCCGCGTCGTGCGTGTACGTGGCCGGGTACATCGTGAGCGCCGGGTTGCGGTCGGCGAACGCGTACAACCGCCGCGTCCCGATCAGCGCCCCGCACACCGACACCCCGGTGTCGATCGACTTCCGCGCGTTCGTCACCACCCCCGCCTCGACGAGGTCCACCAGCGCGTCGCCGACCAGCCCCGAGTGCACCCCGAGGTCACGCCGGTCGGTGAGCAGCTGCAGCACGGCGTCCGGCACCGCGCCGACCCCGACCTGCAGCACCGACCCGTCCTCGACGAAGCCGGCGACGTGCGCGGCGATCGCCCGGTCGGTCGCACCGATCCGAGCGGGCGGCACCTCGACGGGCGTCCGGGAGACCTCGACGGAGAAGTCGATCGCCGACGCCGGGAGCGTCATGCCGTACGTGAACGGCACCTGGTCGTTCACCTCGGCCACCACGAGCCGGGCCGTCGCGACCGCCGTCCGCACGTGGTCGCTGATCAGCCCGTAGCTGTGCTCCCCGCGCGCGTTCGGCGCGCTGACCTGGATGAACGCGACGTCACACCCGATCGTTCCGGCCGCGATCAGCGACCCGATCCGGCCGACGTGGCAGGGGATGACGGTGAGCCGGTGCTCCGCGGTGAGCGCGCGCAGCGCACCGATCGCGCCCATGCTCGACACCGCGAACGACTTCGTCGCCGCCGGCGTGAACAGCCCGGAGAAGCTCGACGCGATGAACACCGACAGGTCGCCGATCGCCGGACCCTGTTCGATGAGCGCCTCGATCAACGTGGTGGGCTCGCCACAGGCCTGGCCGATCACGATCCGGTCGCCACGGCGAAGGAGTTGTTCCAGCATCAGTACGACTTCGGCAGTCCGAGAACCTTCTCGGCGAGAAAGTTCAGGATCAGGTGCGGGCTCACCGGCGCGGTCCGGGGGATGAGGATCTCCCGCAGATAGCGCTCGACGTGGTACTCCTGCGCGTACCCCATGCCGCCGAGCGTCAGCATCGCGGTGTGGCACGCCTCGAAACCGGCCTCGGCGGCCAGGTACTTCCCGGCATTGGCCTGCACACCGCAGTCGAGCCCCTGGTCGAACCGGGTGGCGGCGTTCAGCACCAGAAGGTTCGCGGCCTCGAGCTGGGCCCAGCACTTGGCGAGCGGATGTTGGATTCCCTGGTTCATGCCGATCGGCCGGTCGAACACGATCCGTTCCCGCGCGTAGGCGGCCGCCCGGTTGATCGCTGCTCGCCCGAGCCCGACCGCTTCGGCGCCGAGCAGGATCCGCTCCGGGTTCAGCCCGTGCAGGATGATCCGGAACCCGTCGCCTTCGGCGCCGATCCGGTCTTCGACCGGAATCTCCAGGCCGTCGAGGTACAGCGTGTTCGAGTCCACCGCGTGCCGGCCCATCTTCTCGATCAGGTGGACGTCGATCCGCGACCTGTCGAAGTCGGTGAAGAACAGCGACAGTCCGTCGGTCTTGCGCTGCACCTCGTCGAGGGGCGTCGTGCGGGCGAGCAGCATGATCTTGTCCGCTTCGCGGGCGACCGAGATCCACACCTTCTCCCCGTCGACGACGTACCCGCTGTCGGTGCGCCGGGCACGCGTGCGGATCTTCGTCGTGTCCAGGCCGGCGTCGGGTTCGGTGACCGCGAAGCACATCAGCTGTTCACCGCGCAGGATCGGCGGGATCATGCGTTCGCGCTGCTCGGGTGTGCCGAACTCGATCACCGGCTGCATGCTGAACACCGGGCCGTGAATGCTGGACGCCGCGGCCATGCCACCGCCGGACTCGGCGACGGCCTGCATCATCACGGCGGCCTCGGTGATGCCGAGCCCGGCACCGCCGACCGACTCGGGCATCGCGACACCGAGCCAGCCGGCCTTGGCCATCGCGGCGTGGAAGTCGCGGGGGAACGCGCCGTCGCGGTCGCGGGCGAGCCAGTAGTCGTCGGGGAACTGGGTGCAGTACTCGAGCACGCCGTCGCGGATTCCCTGCTGGTCTTCGTCGAGCATCATCATGCGTGTTCACCGAGGCGGGGTGCGGGGCCGGAGATTCGTGCGGGCGTGCGGGAGAACCCCACCGGGGGACCGGGGAAGCGCACCGGCCCGTACGGCGAATCGACCGTCTCGAAGAATCCGACGTCGTTCAGGTGCTCGTTGGTGAACAGGTCGTCCAGGCTGCGCACCGGTGCGGCCGGGATTTCGAGCGAGCGCAGCAGGTCCAGCCAGTCCTGCGTGGTGCGTTCGAGGAACGTTCTGCCCAGCAGTTCGTAGACGGTGTCGATGCGTTGCGCGCGCAGAGCCAGCGTCGCGAAGCGGTCGTCGGCCCACGGCGGGTCGACAGCGCCGACGAAGGCGTCCCACTGCTTGTCGTTGTAGACCAGCGCGGACACGTAGCCGTCCTTGGTGCGGTAGGGGCGCCGGTTCGGCGCGAGCGCCCGGGGATAGGCCGCCGGGCCCAGCGGGGGATCGAACAGCGCGCCGTTCGCATGCTCGACCAGCATGAACGCGGCCATCGTCTCGAACATCCCGACCTCGACCTCCTGGCCCTCGCCGGTCCGTTCGCGGTGGAACAGCGCCATGGCGGTGGCGTAGAGGGCGGTCATCCCGGCGATCTTGTCGGCCATGATCGTGCCGACGTACCCGGCGGTGCCGGTCAGCTGCTCCTGCACGTAGGGGAGCCCGCACTCGGCCTGGATCGTGTCGTCGTAGGCGGTCAGGTCGGCGTCCGGGCCGCCCCGGCGGTAGCCGTAGCAGTTCGTGTAGACGATCGCCGGGTTGATCGCGGCGACCCGCTCGTAGCCGAACCCGAGGCGGTCGATCGCGCTGGCCCGCATCGAGTGGACGAACACGTCGCCGTCGGCGATCTCGGCGCGTAACCGGGCTTTGCCCTCGTCGGTCCGCAGATCCAGGACGACGCTTCTCTTGCCGCGGTTGACGTTGACGAAGACGCCGCTCATCGCCGGCTCCGGGCCGACCGAGATGTACCGGGTGCTGTCCCCGCCCGGCGGTTCGATCTTCAGGACGTCGGCGCCCAGGTCGGCCATCATCTGAGTGCAGTACGGGCCCATGACCATCGTGGTCAGGTCGACGACTCGGACACCCGCCAGTGGACCAGTGTGTGTCATGCAAACTAGTCAATCATTACAAGGATTGTGATATCAAGGGTGCGTGCAGTCGATCGCTGAAGTGCTCGACGAGGCTCTCGACCGGGACGCCGAGGCGCCCGCCGTCCAGGCGGCCTCCGGCATCTGGTCCTACGCGGACCTCGACGAACAGGCGCACCGCGCGGCCGGGGCGCTCTGGGCGCTGGGGGTCCGGCCCGGTGACCGCGTCGCCGCGTGCCTGCCGAACGACCTCGACATCGTCGCCGCGTTCCACGGCGCGCAGCGCATCGGAGCGATCTGGGCCGGCGTGGGCGAGGCGCTCGTTGCCGCCGAGCAGGCAGAGCTCGTCGAACTGATCACGCCGACGGTCGTGCTGGCGGGCCCGCGCTGCCATGTCGACGGGGTGCCGCTCGACCGCTGGCGGGCACTGCTGTCCGACGCGTCGTCCGCGCCGACCCTGCGGACTTCGCCCGAGGCCCCCGCCGGCATCGCGTTCACCAGCGGAACGTCCGGCCGGCCCAAGGCCGTCGTCCACAGCCAGAACAATGTGTTGACGCCGGGCGCGGTGCTCGTGAAGACCCGGGGGTACGGTCCCGACCTGCGCAAGGGCGACAGCTTCCCGTTCACGATCCTGAACCTGATGGTGCTCTCGACGCTGCTCACCGCCCAGGCCGGTGGGTGCGCGATCGTGATGGACCGCCGCGACGTCGACGGGGTCACCGAGTGGATCGACGCCACCCGGGTGACCGTCTGGAACGGCGCGCCGGCACAGGTGCACGACCTCGCACGGCGTCCGGACGCACCGATCGGCTCGTTGCGCGAGGTGTGGAGCGGTGGGAGCGACACCCCCGACGCGTTGCGGTCCGCGTTCGCGAACGCGCACGGTGGCCTGGTGCCTCGAGCCACGTACGGGCTCACCGAGGCGCCGACCGTCGTCTCGATCGACCCTCCGGGCGGCCAGTGGCGTCCGGGCACCAGCGGCCAGGTGTTACCGCACTACGACGTCGCGGCCTACGACGACGACGGCCACCGGTTGCCGCCCGGCGAGCGCGGCGAACTCCGGCTCGCGGGCACGCCCGGAGGCCCGTGGACGCCGCTGCTGGGGTACTGGGAGTCGGGCGGGATCCGTGCTCCGGAACCCGGCCCGGTGCCGACCGGCGACATCGGTTCCGTGGACGAGGATCGGTGGCTGACTGTCGTCGATCGGAAAAAGCTCGTGATCGTGCGGGGCGGTGCGAACGTGTACCCGCTGGAGGTCGAGCGGGTGATCGCTACTCATCCCGGGGTGGTGCGGGTGGCGGTGTGCGGGGTGCCGGACGAGCGGCTCGGGCAGCGGGTGGTGGCGCTGGTGGAGGGGCAGGTCGATCTCTCCGGCCTCACGGCGCTGTGCCGGGGAGCGCTCGCGGGGTACAAGGTGCCGGAGCAGTGGATCGAAGTCGACGCGCTGCCGGTCAATCCGATGGGCAAAGTGCAGCGCACGGCGCTGCCGGAGCTCGTCCGAAGGGGGTCCGGCCATCGCTGCTAAGTTTGCAATCATGGAGCTTGCAGGAACTGAGCCGACTAAAATCGGGCAGTTGCGGATGGCGGAGCAGGTCGCCTCGGCGCTGCGCGATCGGATCCTCGCCGGAGGCATCCGCGACGGTTCGTCCCTGCCGAAGCAGGATCAGCTCGTCGCCGAG
Organism: Cryptosporangium sp. NPDC048952; assembly: GCF_043197895.1. Lineage (NCBI taxonomy): Bacteria > Bacillati > Actinomycetota > Actinomycetes > Cryptosporangiales > Cryptosporangiaceae > Cryptosporangium > Cryptosporangium sp. NPDC048952. The sequence continues at coordinate 1,194,439 of NZ_JBICTY010000003.1, forward strand.
TTCGGGGTGAGTTACCCGTCGGTGCGCGAAGCGCTGCGCATCCTGGAGACCGAAGGCTTCATCACCGTGCGGCGCGGCAACCGGGGTGGGGCGATCGTGCACGCGCCCGACATCGGCACGGCCGGGTACGCGCTCGGGCTCACGTTGCAGGCGATGCAGGTGAAGGTGCCCGATCTCGGGGCTGCGTTGTCGACGCTCGAACCGTTGTGTGCGGCGCACTGTGCCGCGCGGGCCGACCGGAAGAAGACTGTCGTGCCGCGGCTGCGTGAGCTGTTGATCCGCAGCGAGGCCGCGATCGACGACGGGGCGGTGTTCACGCGGACGTCGCGCGAGTTCCACGACGCGGTCGTGAGTTACGACCCGAACGCCACGTTGCGGGTCGTGGTGCAGAGCCTGACGTCGCTGTGGTCGGTGCAGGAGGAGGCGTGGGCGGACGCGCAGATGTCGCGGGGTTCGTACCCGTCGCACGGCGACCGTGAGGCGGCGCAGCACGCGCACGAGCGTCTGCTGGAGAGCATCGAGGCCGGCGACGCCGAGTCGGCGAGCCGGATCGCCGAGGAGCACCTCACCGCGGCGCAGCGCGTGGTGTGCCGCACGTTGAAGACCACCGTGATCGACGCGGCCTCCGACCGAAGCCGCAAACGCTTCCGCCGAGGCTGACGCGCCGCGGTCGCGGACGCTCCGTCCGGCCGGCCCTGTCGGCCGCGGTCGGGTGGCCGGGTGGCTGGGTGGCCGGTGGCCGGGGCGGTTGGATGCGGTCTGGATCGCGATGCGGAGGAGGCCAGGGATGGCGGATCGGACCGTCGCTGATCGGATGACGGATCTCGAGGGGCGCATCGCGATCGTCACCGGGGCGTCGTCGGGGTTGGGGGCGGCGGTGGCTCGGGCGCTTGCCGGGCTGGGGGCGCGGGTTGCTCTGGTCGGGCGGCGGAAGGATCGGATCGAGGCGCTCGCCGGGGAGCTCGGGGGGTTGGCCGTGCCGTGCGACCTCGCCGATTCGTCACTGGTCGGTGCCGTGGTCCCGGCCGTGGCGGAGGGCCTCGGGCCACCGGAGATCCTGGTCAACGCCGCGGGCAGCATGTTCACCGAGGCGCGCGCCGAAGACGAACCGCTCGACGCGATCTCGAGCACGCTGTCGCTCAACCTCATGGCCCCGTTCCTGCTCGCACAGGGCGTCTTCCCGCACATGCGGGACCTCGGCCGCGGATCGATCGTCAACGTGTCGTCGATCAGCGGACGCGTCGGCATCCCCGGCATCCCGCAGGCGTCGTACGCGGCGAGCAAAGCCGGACTCTCCGGCCTCACCGCCGAACTCGCCGTGCAGTGGGCGCGCCACTCGATCCGCGTGAACACCGTCGCTCCCGGTTTCTTCCGCAGCGAGATCACCGGTCCCCTCTACGAGGGGGAACGCGGAGCCGAGTACCTCCGCCGCAACACCCCGTTACCCATGGAGGGCTCCCCAGAGGACGTCGTGGGCGCCATCCTCTGGCTCACCAGCGACGCCGGCCGCTACGTGACCGGCCAGACCATCGTCGTGGACGGCGGCTGGACCGCCCGCTGACGATCCCCGGCCGCAGCGGCCGGTGGCCGCTCTCGTACCGCGCGAACCCCTTATGCGACCACGCCGAGGATCAGGAAGCCGTTCAACCCGATGATCACGGCTGACGCGGTGGCCAGGGCCGCGGTCGTGAGGCGGCGATTGACCATTTCCCGCATCACGGACCTGTCCCGCGTCAACACGAGCAACGGAACCAGCGCGAACGGGATGCCGAACGAGAGCACGATCTGCGAAACCACGAGCGCCTGACTCGGATTCACAGCGGTACACAGCACCACCAGCGACGGCAGCATGGTGAGCCCGCGCCGCAGGAACAGCGGGATCCGCCGGTCGAGAAACCCCGACATCACGACCTGCCCCGCATACGTCCCGACACTCGCCGACGCGAACCCCGACGCGATCAACGCGACCCCGAACGCGAGAGCGGCGCCCGGCCCGGCCACGGCGCCGAGCGTGCCATGGATGTCACCGAGATCGGCCCCGACCTCACCGGGAAGCGCGGCCGCGACGCACAGCATCGCGAGGTTGATCGCCCCGGCTGTGCCGAGTCCCACGACGCAGTCCCAGCGGTTCAGCCGCAACCGACGCCGTCGCTCGGTCACGTCGTCAGGCGTGAACCCCGGCGTACGCAGCGCCGAATGCGCATAGATCACGTGCGGCATCACGGTCGCGCCCACGATCCCCACGACGAGCGGCACCGAACCCCCCGGTACCTGCGGCACCAACCCACCCGCAAGCGCTCCCCAGCGCTGCGCACCGGCCACGAACAGCAAATACACAAAGCCGCCTGCGACGACGACCAGCAGCGCGACGATCGCGATCACGAACCGTCGCTGTCCTCGCTGTTCGAGCGCGAGGATCATGAACGCGACCACCGCGGTGAGCAGGCCCGCCGGCAGCAGCGGCATACCGAAAACGAGGTGCAGCCCTACCGCTGCCCCGACGAACTCAGCGAGGTCCGTGGCCATCGCGACCACCTCGGCCTGCAGCCAGAGCACGATGTTCGTGCGGCGTCCGAACCGTGCGCGGCACAGTTCGGGCAGACTGCGTCCGGTCGCGAGCCCGGCCTTCGACGTCACGTACTGCACGAGCGTGGCGACGAGATTCGCCACCACGATCACCCACGCCAACCGGTACCCGAACTCGGCCCCGCCCGCGAAGTTCGTCGCGAAGTTTCCCGGATCCACATAAGCCACAGCCGCCACGAACGCCGGTCCCACCGCCGCGAACACCACCCGGTGTCTGGACGGAGCAATCGTCACTCGGGGGAGAGTTCGATGATCGCGTGGACGGGGCAGTCGAGGAGGGCTCGGTGGACGTCGGCTTCATCGGGTGGCTGGACGGTGCCGTTGCCGATGAGGGACGCGTAGCCCCAGTCGTCGAGGGAGAAATGCTCGGGGGCGTGCTTGGCGCAGATGCCGAAACCGTCGCACAGCGTGCGGTCGAGTTTGATCCTCACGGGAACGTCACCTCGAAGGGTTTGTCGGCGCGGTACGGGGTGCTGTTGCAGCTCGTGCAGGTGCCGTCCAGGTGCTGCTCCACCTCGGAGGGAAACTCGCGCAGGAGGCTCGCTGCGACGTTCGTGGCACCGTCGAGCGTGCCGCAGGCTCCGCGGCCGCGGAGCACCACCGACCAGCGCGCCAGGCGGTCGACGTCCGCCTGCTCGGCGACACCGTCGCGGAGAGCGGCGGTGACCGCGCTCATCGCGGCCGTGCCGTTGAAGCACGAACCGCACTGGCCGGCGTTTTCGCGGTCGAAGTACGCCAGAACCGAGGCGGCGACCGCGACCGCGCAGTCGTTCGTGGTCAGGAGAGCGATCGCGCCGCAGCCCAGGCCCGTGTCGAAGCGGCGTGCGGTTTCGTGGTCGAGGGTGAGGTCGAGGATCCGCCGGTTCACGACCCCGGCGAAGTAGCCGCCCATGAGCGCGCCGCGTAGATCGTCGGCGTCGACGCCGTGGAGCGTGAGCAGGTCGCCGAACGGGAGGCCGTGCGGGAGCTCGTAGAGGGCGGGGCCCGGGCCGCCGGTCACCGTCGCCAGGAACGTGCCGGGGGAGCCCGGCGTCCCGTGTGATCGGAACGCGTGCGCCCCGTGCCGGACCAGCCAGGCGAGGTTCGCCAGCGTCTCCACGTTGCTGACCAGCGTCGGCCGCCCCTCGACCCCTTCCTCGTACGGCCGCGGCGGCTTGTCCGTGGGCAACGCCTGCCCACCCCCGATCGCCCGCACTACCGCGGTCTCCTCCCCAGCCACATAGGCCGCCCCCACCTCCACCACAACAACCTCCACCCCAGCCCCCCACCCGCCCGCATCCGTGCGTGCGGAAGCGGCGTCGCGCGGCCGCGCACCGGCTCCGGTCGCGGCGCCGGCGACGTCGCGGATGGCGTTGGCGGAGGCTGGGTGGGAGACGTAGACGTAGGTGGTTTCTGCGCCCACGGCGTGGGCGGCGGCGCGGAGGCCGTCGAGGACCAGGCGGGGGCGGTGGCGGAGTAGCCAGCGGTCTTTGGCTGACATGGGCTCGCCCTCCTCGCCGTTGGCGACGACGACCGCCGGGCGGCCCGACGACGCGACCGAGCGGAGCTTCACGCCGAGCGGAAACGCCGCGCCGCCCCGCCCGAGCAACCCCGACTCGTCGACGAGATCGAGCAACTCCTCCGGCGAGGGCAACACCAATTCAGCCTCGGAGTCCGCGCCGAGAATCCGCGAATCCGCGCCGGGAACGATACGAATACTCGTCCACGCCGTTATTGAATCCATCGAAGCCCCTAGAATTCAGCCATGAGAACAGCGGTGGTCCGGATCAACGTCGACCCGCGTGCGGAACTCGAACAATCAACCCTCCGGGAGCGCATGGAGGCCCTCTCGAGAGAGGCAGAAAAAGCGGGCCTGGAATTGGTCAGCATCAATCTGGACACCCTGCCCCCGAACCGCCGTGAATTACAGTTCCTCGCCGCCACCGACGACCCCACCACAGTGCGCGCCACCGCCTCGACACTCTGCCGACGCGCGTTCGGCGTCGAACCGAATGCCGGAGCCGTGACGTACCTGAGCCGCGGCACGGACGACGACGCAGCAGGCGTCCTGGCGGGTTTCGGACTGACCGGAACGATCTCCCGAAGCCTCGACGACGACGGTTACGACGTCGTCGAGGTCCGGTTGCGCAGGTCCGACCTCGCTCGCATCCCGGAAAGCCGGGTTCAGACCGCGCTCGAGGCCGCGCTCAACGCCGAGGTGCGCCTACTCGTCGAGGAACTTCAGGATTGAGGGCGCGGCCTGCACCCACGTATCGAACATGTTGTACCGATCGACTCGCCCGGCCGCCCGGTCCTCGGTGGCCCGCTCCCACGCGTCCTCCGGCCACGGCGGATCGATCACCACGCTGCCTTCGATCAGGCAGCTGACCTCGAGCGACGTGCGCTTCGGGTGATACCAGTCGTCCTTGCCGCCGCGGATGATCAGCGTCGGGACGCGGATGTTCGTGAAGTCGAGGTCGTCGACGCCCGGGATGGTCTGGCCGGGCTTCGACACGTACGCGTTGAGCCAGCGCAACATCAGCGCGAGGAACTCGTCGCGATCGAGCGCGCGGAGCCGGTCGGCGTTGGCGGGGTTCGCCGCGACGCGTTCCTGCCATTCCGGCAGGTCGAACAGCCCTTCGATGCCTTTGGCCTGCACCGCCTGAATGCTCGGCAGCGCGTAGAAAGCGCCGAGGGCGAACGAGCCGAACACGCCCCCGACGATGTTCCAGACGACCAGCTTCGTCGCGAGTTCCGGGTAGAGCATCGCGGTCAGCATCGAGTCCCGAGCGCCGCCGGAGCCGCCGGCGAGGACGCAGGGGCCTTCGCCGAGTTCGGTGAGCAGGCCTTTCAGCGTCGCCGCGCGCATGTGCGACTCGGTTGCCCCGAAGAACTGGACGTCGGAGGCCCCGGTATTGGGCCGGTCCCACAGAAGGACCCGTCGCCCGCCGTCCACGAGTGCTTCGGCCAACGGCCGTAACCCCTCGATGTCCTTGCTGAATCGGCCGCCCGGCGTGAGAACTATCAACTCTCCGGACTCACCCAGAATCTCGTGGACGACATTCCCGCCGTTGATCTCCATCGATCTCCTCACGCGGTTACGAGTACGTCATTTCCGACCACCCGCACCGGATACGTGCGGATACTCCATTCCGGCTTCACGGCAGTGGTGCCGGTGGCGAGTTCGAATCCCCATTGGTGCCACGGGCAGTAGATGTATTCCAGGTCGCGCACCATCACCGCGTCGCCCGGAACGCTTTCGTCGACGACGGTTCGTCCCCGCGCCCGCCCCTTGCACAGAGGGCCACCCTCGTGCGGGCAGTAATTCGCGATCGCGTAGAACGTGCCGTTGACGTTGTAGACGCCGACGCCGTGCCGCCCGATCGGCACCACCTTGAAACTGCCGGGCGGAATCTCGTCCAGCGTCGCCACCGCGTGTTCCCGCCCCTGCGCCAGCCTCGCCGGCGTCGCGGCCGCGGGTCGACCGCCCTCGGGAGCGTCACCAGACACGGGTTTGGCTTTCCACGGCGGGAACCGTCGACGGCAGTTTGTAGGTCTCGATGCCGTTCTTGAACATGACCGCCTCGCGGGCGTGCTCCGGCAGGTGCTTGAGCAGCCACTTCGGGTCGTCGAACGTCCAGTGCGGGTAGTCGGACGAGAACAGCAGGATCTTCTCGGCCTCCATCCACTCGAGCGCCCGGGTCAGTTCGGTCTTGTCCTCCGGGTAGTCCAGCGGCTGGGTGGTGAACTTGATGTGGTCCTTGACGTACTCCGACGGCTTGCGCTTGATTCCCATCCAGGACTTCCGGGCCGCGTAGATCGCGTCCATCCGCCACATCAGCGGCAGGATCCAGGTGAACGCGTGCTCGACCAGCACGATCCGGAGCGTCGGGAAGCGGTCGAAGACCCCGTCGAAGACCAGGCTCATGACCTGGTTCGCGGCCAGCAGCGAGTACGTGACCATGAAGTCGTGGTTGTAGCTGGGGAACCCGACCGGCGGCATCGGCATCGTCTCGAAGTTGCCGCGGGAGAGGTGGCAGCTGACTGTGATGTCGTGCTTGGTGGCTGCCGCCCAGACCGGGTCGTAGATCGGGTTTCCCCAGGCCGGGCGGGGTTCCGCCTTGATCAGCACCTGCGCCATGTACGGGTGGCCGACCCACTTCTCGATCTCGCGCGCCGCGCCGTCCGGGTCTTCGATGGCGACGCAGATCGAGCCGCGCCAGCGCTCGTGCCAGTTGTTGCGGCTGTCGAGCCAGTGGTTGGCCAGCCACTCGTTCGTCGCGGTGGCCATCGCCGAGGTGGCCTCGGGAATGCGCGTGAACTTCGAAGCCGGCTCGAGGATCGCGATGTCGGACCCGGCCTCGATGATCAGCTGCTTGAACATCATGTCGGGGTCGCTGCCCGGAAAGCCACCGTCAGCCGGAAAGGTGTCCACGCGCATGGCGTAGGCGTGCGCGTAGTCCGGCGCGTCGTAATTGATCGTGTCGCCGACCGGATGCGAGAGCGCGAACTTCCGCCACTTGTCCGGGATGTACTCCGCGATCGCACCGACCCGCGGAACGGGGTGCACATCCGAGTCGACGACACGCACCGGCACCTGCGCAGTACTGGGGATCATGACGCCACTCCTTCAGGGACGGGAAGGCCGTACAGATCGGCGGCGTTGCGCCAGAGGATCCGGTCGCGCTGTGCGTCGCTCAGTGCGGACGGCAGGTCGCCGGGCTTCGCGTGCTGCCAGTGCGGATAGCTGGACCCGAACATCACCATCCGGTCCTTGCCGGTGAAGTCCAGCCACTCGCCCGCGAAGTCCGTGTCTCCGGGGCCGTCCAGACTTCCCTGCACGAAGAAGACGCGACCCGGCAGGTAGTCGCTCGGGATCTTCGGCGCCCACGGCGTCTGCTCGAGGTGCGGCCGGCCGAACACGTCCATGCGCCAGCTGAACGGCGTCAGGAAGTCCGCGGCGCCGTCGGCCCAGACGAACTTCAGCGCGTCGAAGCGCTCGAAGACGCCTTCCGCGATCATGTTCATCTGGTGGTAGAGGTAGTTCAGCGCCATGAACCCGAGGTAGCCCTCGTAGGTGTCGGGGTGGCCCGACGGGGTCGGCGGGTACCCGACGCCCTGGCCGGCCTCGATGTGCGCGGCCACCGGAAGGCCCGCGGCGGCCGCGGCTTCCCAGAGCGGCCAGAACTGCGGTTTGCCGTAGGGCTCGCGGGACTGCATCGGCACGGCGACCTGCACGACCTGCGGGTGGTCCCGATAGCGCTCGACCTCGCGGAGCGCGCCGGGGATGTCCTCGGGGTTGACGCGAATCGTGCCGCGGTACCGCTGGTCGGCGGCGAGCCAGCGGGTGACGAGCATGTCGTTGTGCGCGGCGAGCACCGCTGACGTCAGGTGGCGGTCGGGGAGAGTCCCCCGGCTCATCGGGTGCAGGATCGCGAGGTCCGCGTACTCGAAGACGTGCTGCCCGACGACGTCCGGGTCGGAGCCGGGGTAGTGGTCGCCGTCCGCGTGCGGGACGTACTCACCGCCGGGCGCGCCGTACCAGTCCATCTCGTAGTCGGGGATGCCACGGCTCGCGTAGGGCTCGCGGAGGTGGGTCCGGAAGTCGCGATTGTCGCGGAAGAAGATGTGGACGCTCGCATCGATGAGCATGTGCGAACCTAACGTTTGTTCCGGCAGCAGGGCGGGGGCGTAGGGGCTGGAATGCTTACTGCACGCCCTTCTTCTCGAGCACCACCCCATCGCCCTTGATACGCAGGCGGCAGGCCAGCCGCGTCAAGGGCGTACGGAGGCGGCGCGGCATCTTGGTGCGCATGTCGAAGAGCTCCTCGTCGTCCGGCGGAACTGTCGAAAGCTCACCGTCGACGACCTTGACGAAGCAGACCATGCACTCCGCCTGGCCGAAACACTTCGTCGGCCAGGCGACGTCCTGACGCCACGCCGCCTCCGCGACGGACTCCTTCGGTTCGACGTCGAACTCCACGCCCGACGGCTCGACTCGAACCTTTGCCACTTACTCGTCGATCCGCGCGGCGATACCGAGCTGGCTTGCAATGCGCCGGTCGAGCTCCTCGTGCATGTTGCTGATCGACAGTTCGTACTGGCTCGACAACCGCAGCTCGGTGAACCCGGGGGAGTGCGTCCCGCGCTGCTGACGCTCGATGTTGCTGAAGTCCTGCCGCGGGATCAGGCCCCAGTTCTCGGTGTCGTCCTTGTCGAAGACGCCGGCGAGTTCGGCGCGCTCCGGCTCCTGGCCGCGCGGGTACGTGGTCAGCGACCAGACGTCGAAGATGACCCATTCCGGGTCGTCCTTGTACGGACGCGACCGGTACGCGAGGCAGTTCCCGTACATCGGCAGCATCAGGTAGTTCGGGAACATGAAGATGTCCCCACCCCACAGCTGCATCGCCGGGCCCATCGGCGCCATCGGGATGCCCGCGCCCTCGGCGTACTCGTAGAGCGCCATGATCGCCTTCTGGGCGAAGTGGGGGTCGTCCTGCGGGATCTTGTTCCGCAGCCCCTCGAACACGCGCAGGTCGTTCTCGAGCGTCATCGCGTCCTGGCCGGTCACCAGCAGCCGGCCGGCCTCGATGAACTCTGAAGAGTCGTAGATCGGCTCGTACTCGACCTCGCCCTTGCTCGCGCTCTGGAAGCGGGCGTGCCCGTTCTTGAACGTGGTGTAGGCGACCTGCTCGGCCCTTTTCTCGCCGTACTCCTCGTCGTTGCCCATCAGCAGCTGCGGGTGGGTCTGGGTGACGTGGTAACCCTCGAAGAACGCCTCCTGCGCCATCTTCCAGTTGGCGTTGAGGATGACCTGCTTCCACCACTTGACCCGCATGTTGCCGACGCCGACGCCGTCGAGCAGCTTCTGGACGGGGGCGAGGTGCTCGCTCAGCGGACGCGCACCGAGGTCCATGTTGATCCAGACCATGCCCGACCAGGTCTCGACCAGGCACTCGCGGAGCGCCAGGTCGTCCTTGTTGAGGCACGCCGGCTCGAACGCCTTCTCGCCGAAGACGAACGACGACGAACCGTCGAGGTTCCAACGCCAGCCGTGGAACGGGCACACCAGCTGGCCGCCGGGGAGGCGTCCGGCGCCTTTCGCGAGCTCGGTGGCGCGGTGCCGGCAGACGTTGTGCAGCGCCTTGATCGACCGGTCCTTCTGCCGGACGATCAGCACCGAGATCCCGACGATCTCGTACTCGACGTAGTCGCCCGGGTTCGGAAGTTCCTCCTCGCGGGCGGCCATCTGCCAGGTCTTCGTCCAGAGGTGCTTCTTCTCCAGCTCGAAGTACTCGCGGGAGTAGTAACGCTCCTTCGGCACGAACCGGGGATCGGTCATCGGGTGCGGGACCTTGGCCTGGACTTCCGGCGGGTTGACCCCGGTGGGAGCCTCATCGCCCTCGGCCCAGGTGTACTGCGGATTGAGGTCGGCGACGGTCATGTGGGAGCCCTTCGACGTCGGTGTCGGTCGCGAGGGATTTGTCGGCGAGCGCTACGGGCTCAAACCAAACATTCGTTCCGCGACTGTAAAGCCGTGATCTGGGCCACGCAATAGGGTCCGTCCATCCCAGCCTCTGCGCCCCCCGCCCGCCGCCCTAGTGGACGGCTGCGCCCCGACTTCCTTCAAACAGCTTTCGTGACTCCACCATCGACTCGGATGCTCGCACCCGTGGTGAAGCTCGACGCCTCGCTGGCAAGGTGCACGATCAGGGGTGTGAGCTCCTCGGGTCGGCCGATCCGGCCGAGCGGGACGAACGGCACGTTCTCGCCCTCGGGCGGGGCCCAGCCCTTCGACGAATCCGTGCGGAACGGGCCCGGTAGCACGGTGTTCACGCGCACGGTCGGCGCGAATGCCTCGGCGAGCGAGACCGTCATCGCGTTCAGCCCGGCCTTCGCGCACACGTACGGCAGGTGCCCCGGCCCCGACACCAGCGACCCCGCGGTGCTGATGTTGATGATCGACCCACCGCCGTGGGCGGCCATGTGCGTGCCGGCGTGCACCGCCAACCGAAAAGGACCTTTCAGATTGACGCCGATCGTCTTGTCGAAGAGCTCCTCGCTGATCGAGTCGAGGCTCTCGTAGAGCGGGGACATGCCCGCGTTGTTGACGAGCACGTCGAGCCGGCCGAAGTGTTCCAGCGAGGCCTCGACGAGCCGGTCGCAGTCGTCCCACTTCGCGACGTGACAGGCGATGCCGACGGCCTTCGTGCCGGTGGAGGCGCGTAACTCGGCGGCGACCGCCTCCACCGCCTCGGGCTTCCGCGACGCGACGACGACGTCCGCTCCGGCCTCGGCCAGTGCCTGCACGATCGCCCGCCCCAACCCCCGCGTTCCCCCGGTCACCACCGCGACCTTCCCGGTCAGATCGTTCGACTCCGCCAGTGTGCTCATTGGTCCTCCATCGGTTCGAGGCGCATGGGTGCGGGCGCGCCGGCTTCGGGGCGGGTGGGTCAGGCGCGGACTGCGGCGAGGCAGAAGGTGGTCATTCGGTCCAGCTCGGCGCTGGTGGGGCGGGTGGTGGTCCAGAGGTAGTCGGAGAGTTTTCCGAAGACCGCGTTGGCGGCGAGAGAGGCGTCGAATTCGGGGTTCGTGCTGCCGAGCGCGGCGAACGGCTCGTGGAGGAGCCGGCCCAGCGGGCTGCTCGCCGGGTGGCGTCCGGTGGCCAGGCCCTGCCCGGCGCTCCCTCCGTTGTAGAGCACGGCGAGCGTCGTCGCGGCGATGTCGTCGTTCGTCTGCGACATCACCCCCTCCACCCAGCGCCGCACCTGCTCCGCCGGTTCGGACTCCTTGCCCATCTGGTGTGCGAGGTAGCTGCCGAGCTTCTCGGCACCGTCCTCGAGCAGGGCGGTGACCAGCGCTTCCTTCGACGAGAAGTGCCGGTAGAACGCGTCGTTCGACAACCCGGCCGCGGCGACGATGTCAGCCACCCGCGGTCGGGATTTAGTTCCACATTTTTTTATCGTTTCGAGCGCCGCCGCGAGCAATCGCTGCACCTCGTCGGTGTAATCCGGGGCCCGTCGATCACGGGAGCGGGCGGCGATGCGGGAAGCGACGTCTTGCGGATCGCCGTCGCCAAGAATTACGTTCTGCATGCCCAGAATCATATTCTGCGACAGTCCCCACAGCAACGAGGAGAGCCGCGATGGCGTGGGATTTCGAGACCGAACCCGACTACCAGGCCAAGCTCGACTGGGCCGACACGTTCGTCCGCGAAGAGGTCGAACCGCTGGACCTGCAGTGGCCCGGCCTGCAGTTCACCGCCCTGGAGGGCGACCGCAAACGGATCATCGACCCGCTGAAGGACGAGGTCCGCAAGCAGGGCCTCTGGGCCACCCACCTCACGCCGGAGCTCGGCGGCCAGGGCTTCGGCCAGGTCAAGCTCGCGTTACTCAACGAGATCCTCGGCCGGGCGTCCTGGGCGCCGATCGTGTTCGGCTGCCAGGCCCCCGACACCGGCAACGCCGAGATCATCGCCCACTACGGCACGCCCGAGCAGAAGGAGCGCTATCTCCAGCCGCTCCTCGACGGCGAGCTGTTCTCGTGCTACTCGATGACCGAAGCCGAGGGCGGCGCCGACCCGACGCAGTTCACGACCCGCGCCGTCCGCGACGGCGACGAGTGGGTCATCAACGGCCTCAAGTACTTCTCGTCCAACGCGCGCACCGCGTCGTTCTTCATCGTGATGGCGGTGACGAACCCGGACGTCACCGCCTACCAGGGCATGTCGATGTTCCTCGTCCCCGCGGACACGCCCGGCATCAACATCGTCCGCAACACCGGGCTCGCGATGGACGCCGGCGACCACGAGGGCACCCACGCGCTCATCCGGTACGAGGACGTCCGCGTTCCCGCGGACGCGGTGCTCGGCGGTGAGGGGCAGGCGTTCGCGATCGCGCAGACCCGGCTGGGCGGTGGCCGCATCCACCACGCCATGCGGACGATCGGCCAGGCGCAGAAGGCGCTGGACATGCTGTGCGAGCGGGCACTGAGCCGGCGGACCCAGGGCACGCTGATCGCCGAGAAGCAGTTCGTCCAGGGCTACATCGCCGACTCCTACGCCCAGCTGCTGCAGTTCCGGCTGATGGTGCTGTACACGGCCTGGACGATCGACAAGTACAACGACTACCGCAAGGTGCGGAAGGACATCGCCGCGGTGAAGGCGACGATGCCGACGGTGCTGCACGACATCGCGTGGCGCGCGGTACAGGTGCACGGCGCGCTCGGCGTCAGCAACGAGATGCCGCTGTTCCAGCAGGTGCTCGGCGCGTCGGTGATGGGCCTCGCGGACGGCCCGACCGAGGTGCACAAGGTGACGGTGGCGCGTCAGGTGCTCCGCAACTACAAGGCCAGCGACGACCTCTGGCCGACGCAGCACCTGCCGAAGCGGGTGGAGGCCGCGCGTGTGAAGTACGCCGCGCTGCTCGAGCGCGAGGCCGGCAATGAGTGAGGTCGCGGCCGGGATCGGCGTCACCGAGCGCGCGCTGGACGTCGACGCGCTGGCCGGTTGGCTCGACCGGACCGACCTGCCGGGGAAAGGGGCGCCGATCGAGCACCGGTTCGTGACCGGCGGTGCGCAGAACGAGATCTACGAGATCCGCCGGGGCGACCTGCACGCCGCGCTGCGGATTCCGCCGGCGACCGCGCCGGAGAACCGGGACGCGGGAATCCTCCGCGAGTGGCGGATCATCCAGGCGCTCGACGGCACCGATGTGCCCTCGACGAGGGCCTACGCGGTGTGTGACGACAAGGATGTGCTGGGGCGCACGTTCTATCTGATGGGGTTCGTGGACGGGTGGTCGCCGATGGCCACCCGTGGGAAGTGGCCCGCGCCGTTCGACACCGACCTCGACGCCCGGCGCGGCCTGGCGATCGAGCTGGTCGACGGCATCGCCCGCCTGTCGACGGTGGATTGGCGCGCCCGCGGTCTGGAGGGCCTGGGCAAGCCGGACGGGTTCCACGAGCGGCAGGTCGCCCGTTGGACCGCGCTGTTCGACAAGATCCGCGGGCGCGAACTGCCGGGCTTCGACGACGTCGCGGCGTGGCTGCGGGCGCACCACCCGCTGGACTACGTGCCGGGCCTGCTGCACGGCGATTACCAGTTCGCGAACGTGATGTTCGAGCACGGAGCCCCCGCGCGGCTGGCGGCGATCGTCGACTGGGAGATGGGAACCATCGGTGACCCGAAGCTGGACCTGGCCTGGCTGATCGACCGCTGGCCGTCCGACCCGTCGAACGACGCCGGCGGGCCGAGCTACGTCGACCTGCACGGCATGCCGGGACGCGACGCGATGATCGCCCGGTACGCCGAGGTGTCCGGGCGGCAGGTCGACGACCTGGACTACTACCTGATCCTCAGCCGCTTCAAGATGAGCATCGTGCTGGAGCAGGGCTTCCAGCGGGCGGGGGAGAACACCACCCTGCAGGCGTTCGGCGGGATCGCGCTGGACCTGATGGAGCGGGCCGCGTCGCTCGCCGCCTCGACGGAGTACCGCGCATGAGGGCCGAGGACCAGTTCCACGTCGGCATCGTCGTGCACGAGCTGGCCGACGCACGGGAGCGTCTCACCGCACTCTTCGGCTACGAGTGGGCACCGGAAGCGGGCGGGGTGCAGTCGGTGACGCTGGCCTCCGGCGCGGCCGACGTCGAGCTGCTCTGTCAGTACTCCCGGTCGACGGCCCGGGTCGAGCTCGTCCGGAGCGTTCCGGGTAACCCGATCTGGCAGCCGGCGGACTCGGGTGTGCACCACCTGGGCTACTGGTCCGACGACGTCGCGGGGGACTCCGCGGCGCTGGTGGCCCAGGGTTACGAGGTCGAGGTGGCCGCAGGGCGCTGGGCCTATCACCGGTCTGCCGCGGGGCCCCGGATCGAGCTGGTGAGTCGGGCGCTCCAGCCGATGATGGAGCAATTCTGGTCCCGCTAATCATTGATAGTTTTATAATCATCACATGGCAATCCGGGTCGTGCAGTGGGCCACCGGCAACATCGGATCGCGGGCGCTCCGCGGGGTGATCGAGCATCCCGGGCTCGAGCTCGTCGGGGTGTACGCCCACTCGCCAGGAAAGGTGGGCCGGGACGCAGGGGAGCTCTGCGGGCTCGATCCCGTCGGTGTCCGGGCGAGCGCCGACCGGGACGAGATCCTGGCGCTCGGTGCCGATTGCGTGATCTACACGCCGCTGGCCTGCGACTTCGACGACGTGTGCGCGGTGCTCGGATCGGGCGCGAACGTGGTGTCGACGCGCGGGGAGTTCCACCGTCCGGCGTCGCTCGAGCCGGGGGTGCGGGCGCGGATCGAGGAGGCATGTGCGCGGGGTGGCACGTCGATCCACAGCACCGGCAGCAGCCCCGGGTTCATCACCGAGGCGTTGCCGCTGGTCGTGACGTCGATCCAGCGGCGGCTCGACGGGCTGCTGATCGACGAGTTCGCGGACCTGTCCCGGCGGGACTCGCCGGCGCTGCTGTTCGACGTCATGGGGTTCGGCAAGCCGCCGGCCGGATTCGGTGACCGTCGGCTGGTGGCGCTCCGGAACGCGTTCGGCCCGTCGCTCGAGGTGCTGGCCGACGCGCTCGGGATGCCGTTGGACTCGGTGGAGGCGACCGGCGAGTTCGCGGTGACGAAGGATCCGCTGACGATCGCAGCCGGAACCCTCCCCGCGGGATCGGTGGCCGGGCAGCGGATCACGGTGACGGGTCGGCGCGGTGGCGTTCCGCTGTTGACGTTCCGCGCGAACTGGTTCTGCGGTCGGGACCTGGATCCGCACTGGGACCTACGGACGACCGGGTGGCGGGTGGTGGTCGACGGCGACGCGCCGCTCGAGATCGACCTGGTGTTCCCGGTACCGCTGGAGCGCATGGCCGCGATGAGCCCCGCCTACACCGCCAACCGCGCCGTCAACGCCATCCCCGCCGTGGTCGCGGCTTCGCCGGGCATCCGCACGTCCGCCGACCTCCCGCAGATCATCGCGCGCCTGGGCTGAGGGTTGCACGCTTCAGGGGGCTATACGCCGCCAAGGCGTGCAACCCTTGCGGGGGTTGCGGCGCCGGGGCGGGGTTGCGGCGGCTCAGGCCGAGGTGCGGGGGACGACGGTGATTCCGTCGTGGTAGTCGAACGGGGGTGGGGTGCGGTCGGCGAGGAGGTCGACTATCGCGCGGGCGAGCCGGATCCCCGCGTTGCGACCATCGACCGAGATCGTCGTGAGCGGCGGCTCGGCGAACCGCGCGATCGGCAGTTCGTCGGCACCCATCACCGCCAGGTCCTCGGGCACCCGGACGCCGGCCCCGCGCGCCGCCGCGAGCACCGCGAACGCCATCTCGTCGCCGTGGCACGCGACAGCGGTGATCGGATGGCGCCCGGAGCGCCAGACCCGCACCGCGTCGTCCGCCCCCTCCGACGGCACGACGTGCCGCTTGACCTGCGGCAACCCCAGACGCTCCGCGGCGGCACGCGCACCCTCGTACCGCCCGGACGCGAGCCCGGCCGTACGCGCGTCGTCCGGAGCGGCGAACACGATCCGCCGATGACCACGACCCACCAGGTACTCGACCTGCAACTCGCCGAGCAGCCGCATCGACTCGTCGAGATTGGATCCGAAGTGCGTGCCGGGCTGCGGCAGCACCACGGCCGCGCCACTCGCGGTGAACGTCGCGACGTCGGCATCGCTGAACGGAAGCATCCCGGCGACGGCCACCGGCGCGAGCGCGGCCGCCACCTCCCGCGGTGACCGCTGCTCGGCACCGAGCAGGTACGTGACGAGCGTCAGGCCCTCGGCCGCGAGTTCGTCCGCCGCCGTCTCGATCACCGTGCCCATCGTCCCGCCCTGCGGAAGGTCGGGGATCGCGAGCAGCACCGTGCGGCCGCGGCCCCGGCGCAACGCCTGGGCCGGTCCGTGCGGCACGTAACCGAGCTCGGCGGCGGCGCGGAGCACCTTCGCCCGTGTGGTCTCCGGGATCGACTGGCCGGGGGTGTTGTTCAGGACGAACCCGACCAATTGCCGGGAGAAGCCCGAGGCTCGGGCCACGTCGGTGCTGGTCACGCGTGAACGGCGTGCAGTGGCCATTAGCTCAAACTACCTAGAACTCGGTGACACCGGCATCCGGGGCGATTTCGTGCGCCGTGATGAACTTCGATTCGTCGGACGCGAGGAACAGCACCGTGTCCGCGACGTCCTCGGGCTCGGTGCTCTGCACCGGCAGCAGGTTCTGGAACATCCCACCGAGTCGCGGGTCGGTGGCCATCGCCGCACCGATCGCGGCCTGCATGTCCCCGGTACCCATCGGGGTGTTCACACCGGTCGGGTGGACGCTGTTGACCCGGATGCCGTGGCGCGACAGTTCGACCGCGAACGCCTTCGCCATGCCACGGACCGCCCACTTGCTGGTCGTGTACGGAACCATGAACGGCTGCACCTTCAGACCCGCCGCGGAGCTGATCAGGATGATCGAGCCACCCCCGGCCTCCACCAGGTAGTGCGCGCCGGACATCACGGTGTTCCAGACACCGGTGATGTTGGTGTCGATCGTGTCCTGGTAGATCCGCGGCGTGACCTGGTCCCAGGCCCGCGGGATGCAGATGCCGGCGTTCGCGACGATGACGTCGAGCCGGCCGAGCTCGGCCACTCCGGCGTCGACGGCGGCGGTCAACGCCTCCAGGTTCCGGACGTCGACCTGCGCGGACACGATCCGCCGGTCGAGCTTCTCGACGAGCGCCGTGGTCTCGGCGAGGTCTTCCGGCGTGGGGGAGTCGTAGTCGACGCCGGGTAGTTGCCCGGCGATGTCCACGGCGATGATGTCCGCGCCCTCCTGCGCGAGGCGGACGGCGTCCGCCCGGCCCTGCCCGCGGGCCGCGCCGGTGATGAGCGCGACCTTTCCTGCGACCCGTCCGCCCATGAGCACCCCTCGAGGTTGGTAGCACGTGCTAGTCGAACAGGACTGTAGCTCGTTGGACGTTTCGGTTCCATGTCTTCCGTGTGACCCACGGCACGCGTAGGGTGCGTTCCTAGCACGTGCTAGGAAGCGTTCGGCCGGTTGCACACTTCAACGAATTTCCAAGTCTCGAGCCTGTTCAAGCTCTTGAGATTGATAGTTTTAGAACTATACGATGCTCGTGCTGCAGTTAAGGCGCATGGTTTCGACGTGGAGGAACACAGCGGACCGCCCGGAGCGCAGGCCCGCATGTCGCCGCACCTCGGCTCTCCTCCACCTTCAGCAAGAGATGAGGGTGCGTCACGTGTTAAGGCCCATGGAAGGCGTTCGGGTACTCGAGGTCGCGCAGTTCACCTATGTGCCGTCCGCCGGTGCGGTGCTCGCCGACTGGGGCGCCGACGTCGTCAAGATCGAGCACGCCGAGAAGGGCGACGCTCAGCGCGGCCTGGTCAAGGCGTTGGGCCACGACGTCATCTCGAAGGGGTCGACGTTCGCGCCGATCATGGAAGGCCCCAACCGGGGTAAGCGCAGCCTGGGGCTCTCGCTGGAGAAGCCGGAAGCCAAGGAAGTGCTGCACGAGTTGATCCGGCGCAGCGACGTGTTCCTCACGAACTTCCTGCCGGCCGCGCGTCGCAAGCTCGGCATCGACCTCGACGACGTGCGGGCGGTCAACCCGAACATCATCTTCGTGGTCGGGTCAGCATTCGGGCACGCCGGTCCGGAGGCGGAGTCGGGTGGGTACGACGGCACCGCGTACTGGGCTCGCGCCGGCACGGCGGACGCGTTGACTCCCGATGGTGCGGTGGCGCCGACGCCGCCGCCGGGTGGGGCGTACGGCGACAACATCGGTGGGATGACGATCGCCGGGGGTATCGCGGCGGCGTTGTTCGCACGGGCCACGACCGGGGAGCCGTCCGTCGTGGACGTCTCGTTGCTCGGGGTCGGCGCCTGGGCGATCCAGCTCAACGTCAACCTGGCGTTGCAGGCCGGGAAGGCGTTGCCGAAGTTCGCGCCGCGGGCCGGGGGGCAGCCGAACAATCCGCTGACCGGGAACTACCAGACCTCGGACGGTCGGTGGATCAACCTGTGCATGCTGCAGCCCGGGCGGTACTGGCCGGACTTCTGCCAGGCGGTGGGTCGTCCCGACCTGATCGTCGACGAGCGGTTCGACACCACCGAGAAGTTGATGGCGAACGGGTTGGCCGCGGTGGAGGAAGTCACCGCGATCATGGCCGGGTTCACGAAGGACTCGTGGTTCGCTGCCGCGGAGAAGATGGAGGGCCAGTGGGCGCTGGTCCAGGACACGTTCGAGCTGGGTAACGACCCGCAGCTGCAGGCTACGGGGCAGGTCACCGACGTGGTGGACTTCGAGGGCAACACCCAGAAGCTCGTCGCGAACCCGGTGCAGTTCGATCGCACGCCGGCCGTGATCACCCGCGCTCCGCAGTTCGCCGAACACACCGACGAGATCCTGTCCGAGCTCGGCTTCTCCGACGAGAAGTCCCTCGAATTCAAAATAGCCGGAGCCGTGACGTGACGACTCTGCGCGTGGGGTTCATCGGGCTGGGGTCCCAAGGGGGCCCGATGGCTCGGCGGATCGTCGACGCAGGATTCCCGACCACGTTGTGGGCGCGGCGCGCCGAGAGTCTCGAGCCCTATGCCGACACGGCGGCGGCCACAGCCGACTCGCCGGCGGCGTTGGCCAAGGCCAGTGATGTCGTCTGCCTCTGCGTCGTCGACGACGACGGGGTGCGTGAGGTCGGCGCGCAGGTGCTGGACGGGCTGGCCGGCGGTGGCGTTCTCGTCGTGCACAGCACCGTGCACCCCGACACCTGCCGCACCCTGGCCGAACAGGCCGCCAAGCAGGGCGTCGCCCTGATCGACGCCCCGGTCAGCGGCGGGGGTCAGGCCGCCGCCGAACAGCGCCTGCTCGTGATGGCCGGCGGCGACCCCGCCGTCATCGAGAAGACCCGCCCGATCTTCGACACCTACGCGAACCCGTTCCTGCACCTGGGCCCGCTAGGCGCCGGCCAAGCCGCAAAGATCCTCAACAACCTGCTGCTCACCGCCAACCTCGGCGTCGCCGAGGCCGCCTACGCGCTGGGCCGCGCCCTCGAGCTCGACCTCGCGTCGCTCAACAAGGTCTTCGCCTCCGGCAGCGGCAACAGCTTCGCCGCGTCGCTGCTGCTCTCCGGCGAGCCCTACTCGGCCGCCCGGATGACCGAGGTCGCCGGGCCGCTCCTGCAGAAAGACGTTCGGCTCGCGGTCGACCTCGCCGCCGCAGCCGGAGTGGACGCCGGTGCGGTGCTCCCCGCTGCCGACTCCGCGCTCACCTCCATGAAGCACGCTCGCTGAACCCACCGCGCTGCCCTCTAGATAGGGAGGCACTCCCGATGCCGCTCCCCGATGACGCCAAGATCATCTCGGTCGACGACCACGTGATCGAGCACCCCCGGGTCTGGCTCGACCGCATGCCCGCGAAGTACCAGGACGTCGCTCCCCGCATCGAAAAGTTGCCCGACGGCAACGACACCTGGATCTTCAACGGCAAGCCGTCCGGCAACTTCGCGCTGAACGCGGTCGCCGGCAAGCATCCCCGCGAGTTCGGCATGGACCCGCGCAGCTACGACGACATGCGCCCGGGGTGTCACGACATCTCCGAGCGCATCAAGGACATGGACGTCGAAGGCGTCTGGGCGCAGCTCTGCTTCCCGAACATGGGTGGCTTCGCCGGCAGCACGTTCTACGCCAGCGAGGACAAGGAGCTGGCCGCGGAGTGCATCCGCGCCTACAACGACTTCATTCTCGACGAGTGGTGCGCGTACGCCCCCGAGCGGCAGATTCCGCTCGTCATGATTCCGTTCTGGGACGTGCAGGCGTCGGTCAAGGAGATCGAGCGCACCGCGGACAAGGGCGCGAGGTCGGTGAGCTTCCTCGAGGCGCCGCACCGGGTCGGGTTGCCGAGCTACCACACCGACCACTGGGACCCGATCCTGCGGGCCGCCGAGGAGCGCAACCTGCCGCTGTCGGTGCACTTCGGGTCCGGTGGGGCGCCGAGTGGTGTCGCGCAGGACGCCGACATGTTCGTCACGATCGCGTTGTTCGGTATCAACTCGATGATGGCGTGCGTCGATCTGTTGATCTCACCGGTGTTCTACAAGTTCCCGAACCTGAAGTTCGTGCTGTCCGAGGGCGGGATCGGGTGGATCCCGTACATCCTCGAGCGCGCGGACTACTCGTGGGGGCGGCACAAGTTCTGGTGCAACATCGACCAGGAGCGCAAGCCGTCGGAGATGTTCAAGGACCACATCTACGGTGCGTTCATCTCGGATCAGAACGGGATCGACCTGCGGCACTCGATCGGCGTCGATCAGATTCTGTTCGAGAGCGACTACCCGCACTCGGACTGCAACTGGCCGCACACCCGCAAGGTGCTCGGTGAGCAGCTCGCGAACGTGCCCGATGACGAGGCGCTGCTGATCGTCGAGGGCAACGCCCGTCGCATCTTCAACTTCCCCGCCTGATCGACGCCGACTTCACCCATGTCCGGAAGAGGAGGGCCGATGCGGCTCGGCTTCGTCGGCGCCGGCCGCATCGGCCGCCCCATGGTCCAGCGGCTGTCCGCCGCCGGCCACACCGTCCAGGTCCTGACCCGCTCCGAAGCCGCCCGCGCGGCCCTGGAGGCCGCGGCCGCCCCGCCCACGGCTGCGCAGGCCGGGAGCGCGACTGCTGTCGACACACTGAGGCAGGTCGCCGCGGGCGCTGAGGTGGTGTTCGTCTGTGTGCACACCGATGAGCAGGTGCGGGAGGTAGGACCCCGGCTCGTTGCGGCGATGGCGAAGGACGCGGTGCTGGTCGTGCACACCACGGGCAGCCCGGCCACCGCGGACGCCCTCGCCGAACACGGCGTCGAGGTGGTCGACGCACCGGTCAGCGGGGGTCCGCACGACGTTGCAGCGGGCCACATCACCCTGCTCGTCGGCGGCAGCGACACCGCCGTCGAACGGGTCCGCCCCGCGCTGCAAACCTACGGCGACCCGATCCTGCACGTGGGCCCCCGCGGCAACGGCCAACGCGTCAAGCTCATCAACAACGCGCTGTTCGCGGCGAACATCGGCCTGCTCGCGGCAGCCGTCGACCTCGGCGTCCAGCTCGGCATCGAACAGAAGGCACTGCTCGAAGCCCTACCCCAGGGCAGCTCGAACAGCTTCGCGCTGGCGGGTGTAGCCCGCGCCGGTTCGGTCGAGAATTTCGCCCACGCCGCCGGTGAATTCATCGGCAAGGACGTCGCCGTCGTCCGCCGCGTCGTCGCCGAACTCGGCGGTGACCTCGGCGCCCTCGCCGATGCGCACCGGGCGCTCGCCGAGCTGATTCCCGCGCACGCCCACGCGCTCGCATAGATCCCCAGGAGCTCACCCATGACATCGCTCGGAGACCGCCTGCTCATCGACGGCGAACTCGTCACGGCCGGAAGCGGCCGCACGTTCGACAACCTCAACCCGGCCACCGAGGAAGTCATCGGCGCGGCCCCCGACGCCGACGCGACCGACGTCGAAAAAGCCATCGGTGCCGCCCGCCGCGCTTTCGACACCAGCAACTGGTCGACCGACGTGGAGTTCCGCCGCCACTGCCTCACCCAGCTGCGCGACGCCCTGCGCGCGAACGTCGACGAACTGCGGACCATCGTGGTGTCCGAGGCGGGCAGCCCGGTCTCGCTGACCGGTGCGATCCAGCTCGAGGACCCGATCCGGTTCATCGACCACTACATCGACCTGCTCGGCACCTACGAGTTCGAGCGCCCGCTGCCGGAGAAGGAGTTCTACGGCACCGCCACCAGCCGCGTGGTGCGCCGGGAGGCCGCCGGTGTCGTCGCCGCGATCACGCCGTGGAACTACCCGTTCTACCTGAACATCGCAAAGGTCGCCGCGGCGCTCGCAGCCGGCTGCACGGTCGTGCTCAAACCCGCACCGGACACCCCGTTCAGCGCGCTCGCGCTGGGTGCGATCGCCGCCGAGCACACCGACCTACCGGCCGGCGTCCTGAATGTGGTGTCGACCTCGGACAACGCCGTCGCGCAGATCCTCGCGACCCACCCCGACGTCGACCACGTGACGCTGACCGGCTCGACCGGCACCGGCCGCAAGGTGATGGGCGCGGCGTCCGAGACGATCAAGCGGGTCACGCTGGAGCTCGGCGGGAAGTCCGCGGCGGTCGTGCTCGACGACGCCGACCTGACCCAGATCGTGCCCGGCCTGGCGATGGGCATCTGCGTGCACGCCGGCCAGGGGTGCGCCGCGCTGACCCGGCTGCTCGTGCCGCGGAACAAGCTCGACGAGGCCGTCGGCATCCTCGCGGGCGCGATGGGCCAGATGCCGTGGGGCGACCCGACGGACCCCGGCAACATCATGGGGCCGGTCATCAACGCCGCGCAGCGCGACAAGGTGCTCAGCTACTACGAGGCCGGCGCCCGCGAGGGCCGGATCGCGGTCGGCGGCAAGCCGCAGGACCGGTTCGATCGCGGCTTCTTCGTCGAGCCGACCGTGATCACCGACATCGACCCGAAGTCGTCGGTGGCGCAGGACGAGATCTTCGGCCCGGTCATCGTCGTGCTGCCGTTCGACGACGACGAGGACGCGCTCCGCATCGCCGACAACACGATCTTCGGCTTGTCGGCGGCCGTGCACAGCGCGGACTTCGACCGCGCGCTGAACCTGGCCCGGCGGATGCGCACCGGCACGGTCGGCGTCAACGGCGGCATGTGGTTCGACGTCCAGTCGCCGTTCGGCGGCTACAAGCAGAGCGGCATCGGCCGCGAGTGGGGCACCGAGGGTCTCGAGGACTTCCTCGAGACCAAGACCATCGCCTGGCCCACCGCTGCCGGCTAACGGCCGGCGGCCGACTGGCGCCGCCCCCGACCCCACCCACCGCCGCGAAGCGGCGGTCGCACAACGCACAACCGGCGGCCGCGCCGGCGCTGATCCGAGACAGAGAGGTCTGAGATGGCGGGACGAGTAGAAGGAAAGGTCGCGTTCGTAACGGGCGCGGGGCGGGGGCAGGGGCGTAGTCACGCGATCCGCCTGGCTGAAGAGGGCGCGGACATCATCGCCGTGGACATCTGCAAGGACTTCGAGACGGTCAACTACCCGATGTCGTCCTCGGACGACCTCAAGGAGACCGTCGCGCTGGTGGAGGCGCTCGACCGGCGGATCGTCGCGGTCGAAGCCGACGTCCGGGAGCGCTCGCAGCTGATCGCGGCGGTCGAGCAGGGCATCGCGCAACTCGGTCACCTCGACGTCGTCGTCGCGCAGGCCGGCATCGCCCCGATGAAGGGCGAGCCCGCCGTCCAGGCCTGGATGGACGGCGTCGACACGCTCTTACTGGGTGTCATCAACGCGATCCACGCGTCGTTGCCGCACCTCAAGGAAGGTGCCTCGATCATCGCCACGGCCTCGGCCGCTGTCGCGATGACCGGCGCGGGCCTCGGCGCGGCCGGGCAGGTCGGTCAGGACCCCGGTGGCGCGTCGTACCAGTACGCCAAGAAGGCCGTCTGCGAGTTCATCCACGAACTGGCCCGCAACCTCGGCCCCCGCGGCATCCGCGCCAACGCCGTGCACCCGACGAACTGCAACACCCCGATGCTGCAGAGCCCGCCGATGTACAAGGCGTTCCGCCCCGACCTGGAGAACCCGACCCGCGAGGACGCGGAGCCGGCCTTCTACTTCCAGCAGCTGATGCCGGTTCCCTACGTCGAGCCGCGCGACATCAGCAACATGGTGCTCTACCTGGCCTCCGAGGAGGCCCGCTACGTCACCGGCATGCAGATGCGCGTCGACGCCGGCTCGTACCTGAAGTTCCAGGACTACCACGTCTGAAAGGTGCTGCTCCCATGAAGGTTCGTGTCGATCCGGACATCTGCCAGGGGCACACCCTGTGCGCGATGACCGCGCCCAACCTGTTCGAACTGTCCGACATCGACGGCCACGCGCACGCCGTCGACGAGGACGTCTCCGCCGACCAGGAGACCCTCGCCAAGGAAGCCGCGCGCACCTGCCCCGAGCAGGCAATCATCCTGTTCTGAGCGGAGAGCACCATGACGATCGACGATGCCCGGATGATCGAGAAGATCCAGCTCGACAGACACTCCACCCGGTACCGGGAGGAGTTCGAGGAGCTGTCGACCGACTACCACGGACGCTGCCCGGTGGCCTGGAACACCGAACACGGCGGCTACTGGTTCGTGTCGGGGAACAAAGAGTTGTTCGACATCGCACGCCGGGCTGACGTGCTGTCGAACGAGGCCGACCCGGACGGCGTGAAGCGGGGCTACCAGGGGATCTCGATCCCGCATCCGCAGCGTCAACCGGGCTCGCCGATCGGTGGGTTCCTGGAGATGGACCCGCCGGAGCAGCGGCACTACCGACAGGCGCTGAACCCGTACCTGTCGCCGGCCGCGGTGAAGCGCTGGCAACCGGTGATCGACGAGATCACCCGGGCGGCCCTGGACGAGAAGATCGAGTCCGGGCAGATCGACTTCGTCGACGACCTGGCGAACATCGTGCCCGCGGTGCTGACGATGGCCATGCTCGGCATGCCGCTGTCGGAGTGGATCGTGCACTGCGAGCCGTCGCACGCCAGCGTCTACACGCCGCCGAACTCGCCGGACTTCATGCGGGTCTTCCAGCAGATGCTCGAAGCCCGCGCCCACACCGAGGAGTGGGT
Organism: Cryptosporangium sp. NPDC048952; assembly: GCF_043197895.1. Lineage (NCBI taxonomy): Bacteria > Bacillati > Actinomycetota > Actinomycetes > Cryptosporangiales > Cryptosporangiaceae > Cryptosporangium > Cryptosporangium sp. NPDC048952. Next base: position 1,219,645 of record NZ_JBICTY010000003.1, read on the forward strand.
GCGCAAGATCCGGGAGAACCCGCGGCCAGGTCTGATCGACGGGATCATCAAGGCCGAGGTCAACGGCAGGATGCCCGACGACAGGGACGTCGTCGGCGTCGCCGGGCTGCTCATCGGTGGTGGCTTCGACACCACGACGGCGCTGACCGCGCACGCTTTGGAGTGGCTCTCCGAACACCCGGACGAGCGGGCACGCCTCAGCCGGGAGTGGGACGACCTGCGGGACTCCGCGACCGAGGAGTTCCTGCGGTTCTACACGCCGGCGGTCGGCGACGGCCGGACGATCCAGCTGGACGCCGAGATCAACGGCGTCAAGTTCGAGGAGGGCCAGCGGCTCTGGCTCTCCTGGGCGATGGCCAACCGGGACGAGACGGTGTTCGAGGACCCGCACACGATCCATCTGGACCGTAAGGGCAATCGGCACTCGAGTTTCGGGCTGGGCATCCACCGGTGCATCGGGTCGAACGTCGCACGGGCGACGTTCAAGACGATGCTCCGGCACGTGTTCGACCGGATGCCGGACTTCGTGTGCGACAAGGACGGTGCGGTGCACTACCCGTCGACCGGCGTCATCAACGGCATGAAGAACCTGCCGGCGACGTTCACGCCGGGACCGCGTCTCGGCGCGGGCCTCGACGAGACGATCGAGCGGATGCAGAAGATCTGCGACGAACAGCGGCTCGCCGAGCCGGTCACTGTGCACAGGGACAAAGCGGAACTGACCGACTGACCTCCAGAGACGGCACTCGGGCCTGGGCCCGGGTGCCGTCTCGCGCACTCGCTGGAGCGAACATGCCCGATGACAAGCGCATCAGCTTGGACCGGCTCTCCTCGCGTTACCGCGAGGACTTCGAGTCCCTGGCCGACGAGTTTCACGGAAGGTGCCCGGTGGCGTGGAACGACACGCACGGCGGGTACTGGTTCACCAGCGGGAACAAGGAAGTGTTCGACATCGCGCGGCGGGCCGACATCCTGTCGCACGAGAACGACCCGGACGAGGTGAAGCGCGGCTACTGGGGCATCACGATCCCTCCGCCGCCGCGGATGCCGGGGGAGCCGATCGGTGGGTTCCTGGAGATGGATCCGCCGGAGCAGCGGCACTACCGGCAGGCGCTCAACCCGTACCTGTCGCCGGCGGCGGTGAAGCGCTGGCAGCCGGTGCTGGACGAGATCACGCGGGCCGCGCTGGACGAGAAGATCGAGTCCGGGCGGATCGACTTCGTCGACGACTTCGTCAACATCGTGCCCGCGGTGCTGACGATGGCGATGCTCGGGATGCCGCTCGCCGAGTGGGTCATCCACTGCGAACCGGCGCACGCCACCGTGTACACGCGGATGGACTCGCCGGAGATCATGGACGTCTTCACCAAGTACCTGGACGCCCGGAACCGGTCGGAACACTGGATCAACCAGATCCGGGAGACCCCGCGCCCCGGCCTGATCGACGCGCTGATCAAGGCAGAGGTCAACGGGGGCAGGCCGACCCACCGGGACGTCCTCGGCGCGGTGGGGCTCCTCATCGGCGGTGGCCTGGACACGACGACGTCGTTGAGCGCACACGCGCTCGAGTGGCTCTCCGAGAACCCGGCGGAGCGTACGCGTCTCAGCGCCGAGTGGGACACGCTGCGCGACACCGCGACCGAGGAGTTCCTGCGGTACTACACCCCCGCCCAGGGGGACGGCCGGACGATCTCCGCGGACTGCGAGATCGCCGGCACGCGGTTCACCGAGGGCGACCGCATCTGGATGTCGTGGGCGATGGCCAACCGGGACGCGACCGTGTTCGAGGACCCGCACAGCGTCCAGCTGGACCGCAAGGGCAACCGGCACGCGAGCTTCGGGCTGGGCATCCACCGGTGCATCGGTTCGAACGTCGCGCGGGCGACGTTCAAGACGATGATCCGCCACGTCCTGGACCGGATGCCCGACTTCGTCTGCGAGAAGGACGGGGCCGTGCACTACGACACCACCGGAATCATCAACGGGATGAAACACCTGCCCGCGACGTTCACTCCCGGTCCGCGTCTGGGCCCGGGACTCGACGAAACGATCGCGAAGCTGCAGGTCGTCTGTGACGAGCAGCGGCTGGCCGAACCGGTCACCGTCCGCACGTCCAGCGCTCAGCTCTAGAGGAGAAACACCCATGACGTACGTGGTCGCCGAGCCGTGTGTCGACGTCCTCGACCGCGCCTGCCTCGAGGAATGCCCTGTGGAGTGCATCTACGAGGGTGGCCGGATGGCGTACATCCAGCCGGAGGAGTGCGTCGACTGCGGCGCGTGCGAGCCGGTCTGCCCGGTGGAGGCGATCTTCTACGAGGACGACCTGCCCGAGCACTACGGGCCGTTCGCCGAGGCGAACGTGGTCTTCTTCGCGTCGATCGGCTCGCCGGGTGGGGCGTCCAAGGTTTCCGGCCCGCAGCCGGACGTCGCCTTCGTGGCGGCCCTGCCGGTCAAGGAGTCCGAATGAACGCGCCGCTCCCGTACGTCACGATCCTGAACGAGTTCTACTGGAAGTCCGGAGCCGACGGGGTGCTCCGCATGCAGCAGTGTTCGGAGTGCGAGGGCTTCGTTCACCCGCCGAAGCCGGCGTGCCCCCGATGCCGCAGCACCGCGCTGGAGATCCGCGACCTCTCGGGTGAAGGCACGGTCGTGAGCTTCACCGTGAATCACCGGTTCGGGCTGCCGGGGCTCCCGCCGCCGTACGTGATCGCGCGGGTCGTACCGGACGAGGACCCGCGCGTGCGGCTCACGACTCGCCTGCTGGGGGTCGAGGAGCCCACCCTCGGCCAGCGCGTGCGGGTCGAGTTCGAGCAGGTCGAGGACGTCTGGCTGCCGCTCTTCCGGGCGATCGACGGGGAACCGGGGCTGATCGCTGAGGACGAGGAAGGACCGGAGGAGATCCGGGCCCGCGTCCGGCCTCTGCTCACCACGCGCAAGTTCGAGGACGACGTCGTGTTGTCCGGCGTCGGCGCGTCTCCGATGGGTCGGCGGCTGCGGGTCGACCCGCTCGTGCTCACCGTCCAGGCGTGCGAGGCGGCCGTCGCCGACGCGGGCCTGACGATGGACGACATCGACGGTCTTTCGAGCTACCCCGGCGGCGGCCCGGCCGGCGGCTTCGGCGAGGGCGGCGTCACCGCGCTGGAAGCCGCGCTGCGCACCCGCCCGACCTGGTACAACGGCGGCGCCGAGACCTTCGGTCCCGGCGGTTCCGTGATCGCCGCGATGCTTGCTGTCTCCGCCGGGCTGGCCCGTCACGTGCTCTGTTTCCGCACGATCTGGCAATCGACGCACGACGAGATGCAGAAACACGGCGAGATCCCTTCGATGGGGAGCCGCGTCCCCGGCGACAGCGGCTGGTCCGTGCCGTTCGGCGCCACCTCCGCGGCCCACGGCCTGGCGATGAACGCCCAGCGTCACTTCCAGAAGTACGGCACCACCCGGGAGACGCTCGGCTGGATCGCGCTCAACCAGCGCGCGAACGCCGCTCTGAACCCGACCGCGACCTACCGCGACCCGATGGACATGGACGACTACCTGGGCGCGCGGCTGATCACGACGCCGTTCGGCCTCTACGACTGCGACGTGCCGGTGGACGCGGCGATCGCGGTGATCGTCTCCGCGGCGGACACCGCGAACGACCTGCGCAGGCCGCCGGTGCGCGTGGAAGCCGTCGGCACCCAGCTGCTCGAACGTGTCGAGTGGGACCAGTCGACGTCCACGCACGAACCACAGGTACTCGGCCCGGCCGCCCACCTCTGGACCCGTACCTCACTGCGCCCGGACGACGTCGACGTGGCCCAGCTCTACGACGGGTTCACGTTCAACTGCCTGTCCTGGCTCGAGGCGCTCGGGTTCTGCGGCATCGGCGAGGCCAAGGACTTCCTGGACGGCGGCAAGAACATCGCCAGAGACGGTGTCCTACCCCTGAACACCCACGGGGGCCAGCTCTCGCACGGCCGCACCCACGGCATGGGCCTCCTGCAGGAGGCGATCGTGCAGCTCCGCGGCGACGCGGGGGAGCGCCAGGTCGCCGGCGCCCGCACCGCGGTCGTGAGCAGCGGCGGACTCACCCCGAGCGGCGTGCTGCTCCTCCGGAGGGATTGACATGGACCACGTCGTCGTAGTCGGCGCCGGCCTCGGCGGTGTCCGGGTCGTGGAGCAGTTGCGTGCCAACGGGCACGAGGGTCGTATCACGCTGGTCGGCGCCGAGGAGCACCCGCCGTACGACCGGCCGCCGCTCTCCAAGCAGGTGCTCTCGGGCGTCTGGGACGCCGAGCGGGTGGTGCTGAAAGACAAACCCGCTCTGGACGGTCTGAACGTGGCTTACCGCTTCGGGTCGGCGGCCGTGGCGCTCAACGACACCACCGTCGAACTCGAGGACGGTTCCACCGTCACCGGCGACGCGATCGTCATCGCCACCGGTGTCGCCGCGCGCACGATCCCCGGCCAGCCCGAAGGCGTCTGGACACTGCGCACGCTCGACGACGCCACCGCGCTGCGCGACGCCCTGGGCGACTCGCAGTCGCTGCTCGTCGTCGGCGGCGGTTTCATCGGCGCGGAGGTGGCGCACGCGGCGCGCCAGCGCGGGCTCGACGTCACCGTGCTGGAGGCGATGCCGACGACGTGCCAGCACGCGCTCGGGCCGGAGCTCGGCGCGCTGACCAACCGGCTGTTCACCGAGGCCGGCGTCGACCTGCGCTGCGGCACCCGGATGACGCGGTTCGTCGACGCGCACACCGTGGAACTCGCGGACGGCAGCACGCTTTCGGCGGACATCGTGCTGGTCGGGATCGGCGCGACGCCCGACGTCTCCTGGCTGGGGCTGGAGACGAACGGCATCCACTGCGACCGCACCGGCCGGGTCGACGGCGCGTCCTCCACCTGGGCGCTCGGTGACGTCGCGGCCTGGTGGGACGACGTGCGCGGCGCCCGCTGCCGCACCGAGCACTGGACGACCACCGTGGACCAGGCCGCGATCGTCGCGCGCGACATCCTCGGCGCGGAACTCCCGCCGCCGTCGGTGCCGTACGTCTGGTCCGACCAGTTCGGGCTGAAGATCCAGCTCGTCGGACGGCCCGACCTGGCCGACAACCTCCTCCCGCTGACCGGGGAGGGCTTGGACGGCGGCCCGGTGCGCGGCACCGTGGTCGCCTATTTCGCCGGCGACACCGTCGTGGGTGTCGCGGCGTTCGGCGCACCGCGCTTCCTGCCTCGTCTACGCGGGCAGGTGGCGGCAGGTGCCCACCGCGGAACCATCACCTCGCTCATGCAGGAGCTGATCGGCGGCGTCGTGCGCTGAGGCTCCCCGACCAAAGGACAGCGTTGTCCAGACTCGACAACCCCTACAGACCCACTACCCCCGTTCGTACCGAGCGGGGACTCCGAACCCCTCACCTCGTCGCACTGCTTGTCGTCGCCCATGCACCGCTCATGCTGCTCTGGTCCGTCATGCCCGCCGCCTGGTCCTACGGCCGGGTGGTCGCGACACCCCTGATCTTCCTGCTCGCCGGCGTGATCCTGCTCGGATACGTCGTCGGCTACCGCGGGCTCGGACGCCAGATCCGGCACCCCGGCGGCCTCTACGTCCAGGTGACGTTCGGCCTGGGCCGCGTCGTGGGCCTGGGCACCGCGGCGCTCGTGTTCGTCGCGTACCTCGGTATCGCCGCCGGGTTCTACGGGTTCCTCGCCCGGGTCCTGCAGGCACTCGTCGCCAGCGTGTTCGGCGTCGACCTCGCACCGACTGTCGCACTGCTGATCGGGCTGGCCGTCATTCTGGCGGCGATCCGCCTGTCGCTGCGCGCGATCGCCTGGATCGCGATCGTCGTCGCGATCGAGCAGACGGTCGGCGTGCTCTGGTTCGACCTGGTCGCGCTGCGCAACCCGGCCGGTGGCGGCAGCGTCTCGTTCCAGAGTCTGGACCCGGCGTGGTTGCTGTCCGGCTCGTTCGCTGTCGCGCTCGTGTTCGCGGTGACCGCGTTCGTCGGGTCCGAGGTCGGTACGTCGTACAGCACCGAGCTGGCTGATCCGGCGCGTTCGGTGCCGAAGGCCACCTCGTTGTCGTACGGGCTCACCACGCTGGTGCTGGTGTTCAGTGCCTGGGCGGTGAGTGTGGCGGCCGGAGCGGAGAACGCTGCCGCGTCGCCCGCTGACGGTGTAACGCTGGTGCCGGCGCTCGTCGTCCAGTTCGCCGGGGTCGGAACGCAGTCGCTGGTGCTGGACCTCGTGTTGACGAACCTGGTCATCGGCCTGTTCGTCACCGCGATCGTGATCAACAACGCTGCCTCGCGGCAGTTGGCGGGGTTGGCGCGGGACGGGGTCCTGCCGCCGGTGTTCCGGGTCGAGCGGCCGGGGGAGCAGCCGCCGGTGCCTGCCCGGCTCGTCCAGCCGGTCGTCGGTGGGTTGGTCGCGCTCGCCGCGTCGTTCTCGGAGACCGGTGTGCTGGCGCAGTGGCTGATCGTCGCGGCCGGGCTGTCGATCGTCGGCTCGCTGACGTTGGCCTCGGCGGCGACTGCTCTGTGGTTCATGCGTGGGGAGGCCGACGAAGGTGGCTTCTTCGGGTGGGAGGGCCAGGTGGTGGCGGGGGTCAGTGCGGTGTTCCTGACCGGTGGCCTGTTCCTCTACGGCGTCCTGCGGCTGCGCACTGTCGTGCCCGGCGCCCCGGCGTACGCCGCGTGGCTGGTCCCCGCGCTGATCGCTGTGGTCTTCTGCGCCGGTGCGCTGTACGCGCTCACGCTGCGAAGTTCGCGCCCCACGGTGTACGCCGCGATCGGCAAGGGAATCGCGACGGCGGTGCCCCCGCCGCCGGTGCAGCCGCGGCCGGCGTCTCCGCCGCCGGTGCAGCCGCGACGGTTCTGAGCGCGACGGAGGGGGCGGCCGAATCGGCCGCCCCCTCCGTCATGTGCTCAGTCCGATGCCGGTAGGGGCTGGGCGGTCTTGATCGTGAGCGTTCGGCCGTCGACAGCGATCTCACCGGGCCCAGCCGCCACGCACAACATCTCCAGCTCGCTGTCCGCGTCCAGGTACCGCTTCCCCAGCAGCGTGTGACGCTGCGCCGGATCCGCAAGCGGCAGCGACCCGTCAGCCTTGTCGTCCGGCCGCAGCATCGGCGCCCCGGCGCAGGAGATCGTCACGTCCCCCTTCGGCACCTTGACGACGATCGCTTCGACGCTGGACACAGCGCTACGCAGGCGCTGCCCGACGGAGTAGGTAGGCATCGGAGGTCTCCTCGCGGTGGATCAGGCTTCGAACGGGTCGTTGGGTACCGACTCCGTGGTGAAGAAGTAGGGAGCACCCCAGGTGTCGGCCGGGTCTGCGGCGACAGTGGTGGGCGTCGGCCGACTCGTGCGGATGTTCTTTTTGGCCAGCCATCCTTCGGCCGAGTCGAGGTCGGCGACCCGGAACGTGACGGCATAGATCATGTTGCCGTATTTCGCGACGTGACGGCCGAGATCCGACGTGTCGTCCAGTGGCTGGACCAACTTGAGCAGCGAGTCCCCCAGCTGCACGATCTGGAACTTCGCCTGCGTCACGTCGTCGACACCGCTCTGCAGCGGCACCGCCTGCACCCGCTTGACGTACGACTCGGTCGCCGCCTCCACGTCCTTGACGCCGAGCATCACGTGCGCGACCCGGCGGATCGTCAGCGGGTGGTCGGTCTCCCACGTGCGCTGCTTCTCCGACCAGTCGTCCAGCAGTCGCGGGTCACCCGGCATGTCGACCACGCACATCTCGGCCATCAGGCCGAACATGTCGCGCGGGCTCGGGAAGAAGTAGTGGACCCCCGGCTCCATCTTCTCGACCTTGCCGCCGCCCGGCCTGCCGATGTAGATGCCGCGCTCGATCATGTAGTTCGCCAGGCCGGCGGGGTCGTCGACCTTGTAGCCGACCGAGTGCCAGTGCCGCCCGAACTTCGAGTAGAACTTGCCGACCGGCTTCGTGGCGTCGACCGCCAGGTTCGGGGCCATCGTCTCGACGCACAGGTCCGAGACCATCATCAGGCTGGCCCACCGGTCCTCCGGCGGCAGGTAGTTGGGCTCGTCCGCGCCCATGTAGATCTGCGCTCCGAAGACGTCGCGGTAGAAGTCGTTGAGCTTCTTGACGTCGTCGGTCATGTGGATCGTGTGGATCATGATGCCGATGCCGTAGTCACCGGTCTGCTTCGGTACTCGGTGCATGAGGGACTTCCTTGGCTCAGAGGTGCGAGTACCACTCGATGGCGGGCGGGTTGCCGGTCATGTCGATCGTGTCGGTCTGCGTCGTGCCGCCGATCCCGGCGTAGAACGTGGCCGTCGCGGCGTCGACGTCAGCGTCGTCGACCTCGTAGACCGTGAGGTAGCGGGTCGCGCCGTCGGTGCCGTGCTTCCGGTACCGGTTCACGACCTCGATCGATCCGACCGCGGCGCGCAGCTCCGGGATGTGCGTCTCCTCGTACCACCGGTTGAACTCGGCCTCGACGTCCGGGGATGCCGGCGTCGACCAGACGAGCAACAGCGTCTTTGCCATTACTGACCTCCGTCGTACGTGTAGAAACCGCGACCGGTCTTCTGCCCCAGCCAGCCGAGCCGGACGTACTGCTTCAGCAGGGGTGGCGGGAAATACTTCGGATCCTTGTACTCCTCGTACATCGACGCGGCCATGTCGTGGACGATGTCGAGGCCGATCAGGTCGGCGAGGCGGAACGGCCCCATGCGGTGGTTGAAGCCGAGTTGCAGCACCTCGTCGATCGATTCCTTCGGCGCGACGCCCCGCCCGAACGCGCGGATGGCGTCCAGCAGAAAGGGGACGACCAGCAGGTTGCCGACGAAGCCGGGGACGTCGTTGATCACCACGGGCGTCTTGCCGAGGTCACGCGCGAACGCGGTGAACGCGTCGACGTTGGCCGGCAGCGAGATCGGGGTCTTGATGACCTCGACCAGCTTCATCACCGGCACCGGGTTGAAGAAGTGCAGCCCGACGATCGCTTCCGGGCGCTTCGTGGCCCCGGCGAGGATCACCAGCGGGATCGTCGAGGTGTTGGAGCCGATCAGCGTCTCCGGGCCGACGATCGCGTCGATCCGGCTGAGCAGGTCCTTCTTGAGCTCGACGTCCTCGTAGACCGCCTCGACGACGAGGTCGGCTTCGGTGATCGACTCCAGCTCGGTGCCGAAGCGCAGCTTGTCGAGGGCAGCCTTCTTGTCGCCGGCGGTGATGCGGCCGCGGTCGAGCTGCCGGTCGAGCCCGGTGACGATGCGCTGCTGACCGGCCTCCGCGGCAGCCGCGTCCTTCTCGACGACGACCACCTCGTAGCCGCGCTGAGCCGCGACCTGCGCGACGCCCCCGCCCATCGTCCCGCAGCCGATCACGGCTACCCGCTTTATCTGCACGCGAACTCCTCGCAGGCCAGCCTAATTCGAATGTTGTCTATGTATCTATACCGGAGCGGGTGGCGAGCGGACAAGGCTTCGCATCACCCGTGGGAGCCCGATCCGTCCGCTATCGTTAGGTGATTGCAAAACTATCGACGCTTTGATTGCGGGTCGCGCTCATGGACGGAACTCTGTACCTGGACGGAGCCTGGAAGGACGCCGCCGACGGTCGGACGTTCGCGGTGACCGACCCGGCATCCGGCGAGGTCATCGGGCGGGTCGCCGACGCCGACCGGTGCGACGCGGTCTCCGCCGTCGAGGCCGCAGCCACGGCGTTCGAGCCCTGGGCCCGGCGCACCGCTTACGAGCGCTCCGACTTCCTGACCGCCGCGCACCGCCTGATGCTCGAGCGCGCCGACGACCTCGCGTTGCTGATGACCCGCGAGCAGGGCAAGCCGCTGAAGATGGCCCGCAACGAGGTGCGCTACGCGGCCGATTTCCTCTCCTGGTACGCCGAGGAGGCCAAGCGCGTCTACGGGAGCACGATCCCGTCCGCCCGCGCCGACCAGCGATTCACGGTGTTGCGTCAGCCGGTGGGTGTCGTCGCCGCGATCACGCCGTGGAACTACCCGATCTCGATGATCACCCGCAAGGTCGCGCCCGCACTGGCCGCGGGCTGCACGATCGTGCTCAAACCGGCCGAGCAGACGCCGCTCTGCGCGGTCGCGATGTTCCAGATCTTCCACGACGCGGGGTTACCGGCCGGTGCCGTCAACCTGGTGACGACGAGCGACCCGGTGACGACCGGAGAGGTCTTCCTGGAATCGGCGGCCGTGCGGAAACTGACGTTCACCGGGTCCACCGAGGTCGGCAAGCAGCTCGCGGCCCGCGCCGCCGCGACGATGAAGCGTGTGTCGCTGGAACTCGGCGGCCACGCGCCGTTCCTGGTCTTCGACGACGCCGATCCGGTGCGCGCCGCGAAGGGCGCCGCGCTGGTGAAGTTCCTCAACACCGGCCAGGCCTGCATCTGCCCGAACCGCATCTACGTGCAGCGTCCGATCTACGAGCGGTTCGTCGAAGCGCTCTGCGAACGTGTCGCCGCGCTGCGCGCCGGCTCCGGTCTGGATCCCGCCGTCGGGATCGGTCCCCTCATCGATGGCGACGCTCTGAGCAAGATGGAACGACACGTGGACGACGCTCGTGCGCGGGGCGCTCAGGTGCTGACCGGGGGCGAGCGGCTGAGTGGACCCGGTCTCGACGACGGGTACTTCTACGCCCCGACCGTGCTCGCCGACGTCACGCCCGACATGGCGATCTACCGCGAGGAGACGTTCGGACCGATCGCCGCGGTGATGCCGTTCGACGACGAGCGCGCGGTGATCGAGGCGGCGAACGACACGACGTACGGGCTGGCGTCCTACGTCTACACGAACGACATCGGGCGGGCCACGCGCGTGTCCGAGGGGCTGCGCTTCGGGATCGTCGGCATCAACGACATCAACCCGACGGCCGCGGCGGCACCGTTCGGCGGCACGAAGGAGAGCGGCCTCGGCCGCGAGGGCGGCGCGAAGGGCATCGACGAGTACCTCGAGGAGAAGCTCGTCGGCCTGGCGATCTGAACACGGACTTTCTGCGGTTAAGGTGTCAGCCATGCCTACGGACGACGCGGTGCTGATCGACGAGCCCTCGCCGGGTGTCCGGCTGCTCACGCTCAACCGGCCCGACGTGCGCAACGCGATGACCGGCGAGATGACCGCCGCCTGGACCGAAGCGATCGAGGAGGTCGCCGAGGACCGGGAGACCCGAGTCGCTGTCGTCACCGGCGCGGGCAGCTCGTTCTGCTCGGGCGCGGATCTGTCCTGGCTCGACCAGGCCGCCGGCCACGACGTCACGACCGACCGCCTGCGCGACCGGATGCTGCCGTTCTACCGCACGTGGCTGCGACCGCGGTCGCTGCCGTTCCCGGTGATCGCCGCGATCAACGGCCCGGTCGTGGGCGCGGCCGCGTGTCTCGCGCTCTCCTGCGACCTGCGGTACGCGGGGCCGGGCGCGATGTTCAGCACGCCGTTCATCTACCTCGGCACGCACGCCGGGATGGGCGCCACCTGGCTGCTCCAGGAGGCGATCGGCGTCGCCCGGGCGCGGGAAATGCTCTATACCGGCCGCGAGGTGTTCGCGGAGGAGGCGCTCGAGTGGGGGTTGATCGGCGGGGTCGCCGACGACGTCCTGGCGCATTCTTTGAAAATCGCCGAACAAATTGCCGGGGCGGCGCCGATCGCCACCCGGCTCACGAAGGCCGGGCTCGAGCAGGCGGCGCACGGGCTCGAAGCCTCGCTGCAGTGGGAAGCGCTGGCTCAGCCGGTCACGATGACGACCGACGACCTGCACGAGGGCATTCTCGCCAAGCGGAACCGGCGCGCGCCGAACTTCAAGGGTCTGTGACGAGCAGCACTCCGCTCGCTTTGTGCTCCACGGCGTATATTGATAGTTCTATGAATGTCGAGCGCTAGCCGAGGGAGTCTAGCCAGGCTAAGCGAGGAGTAAAGAGTGACTCCACCTTCCGCCGACGCGGTGAGCGCCACCGAGGTCTTCAAGGCCCTGGGCGACCCGATCCGCTGGAGCATCGTGCAGCAGATGGCTGCCACCGACGAGCTCGCGTGCAGCACGCTCGAAGAGACGCTTCCGATCTCGAAGCCCAGTATCTCGTACCACACGAAGATCCTGAGCCAGGCCGGGTTGATCTCGACGCGCAAGCAGGGTCGGAACTTCTTCTACACGCTCCGGCGCGACGTGCTGCGCGGACTGATCGACGACATCTGGGCGCTCGCGCCCGAGCCCCGGGCCGTCGCCGACAGCGGCCAGCTCGAGCACAAGCCGACGCCGATCCGTCGGCGCCGCGCCGCCGCCCCCACCCGCCTGCGCCAGGCCGCCGGCGACGAGGGCCGCGAGTCCGAGGTCACGCTGCTGACCTGGTAGCCGTTTCGTCTGTGAGGGCCCGCGCACACCGTGGGCCCTCACGTCTTCCCGGGCCTACGACGACTTCCTGGGCCTACGACGGGTCCCCGGGCCTACGGCGGCCCGCCGTAGGCCCGGGAACTCGTCGTAAGACCGAGAAGTCGTCGCCGGTCAGTTGAAGTCCACTGTGGCTCTGCCGGGGGCCAGCTTGGCGCCGTCCTGGTTCTCGGTCCAGATGTTCAGCACCACCGAGCCGTCCGGCTCGATCGACTCGACGACGCCTCGCGCGGTCACGGTCTGGCCCTTGAGGTTCGGGTTCCGGAACTGGCACGAGAGCGTGACGATCCGCCCCCGACCGGCCAGCCATTGCCGCACCAGGATGTGCAGGTAGGACCACTGCAGATTGCCCATCCCGAACGCGGACGGATATCCCGCGGCCTTGCCCGCCTCGTCGTCCATGTGGATCGGAACGAACTCGTCGTTCACCGCGGCGTACCGGTTCCACACCTCGAACCCGGTCTCCCGGACGAACGGCGGGAGTTCCTCGCCGATTTCCACCGGTACCGTGCTGGCCTGTTGGGTCATTGCCCGCTCCTCAATACCGGATCAGCGTCATGCGGCTGCGCTTCACGACAGTGCTGTCCTGGTTGGTCCAGGTGTCCTCGGTGACCGTGAACAGCATCAGACCGAGCTTGCCCTCGCGCTCGGAGTACGCGTCGAGCCGGTTTTCGCTGGTGATGACGTCACCGGGGCGGATCGGCGCGCCGTACTCGGTCTCCAGGCCACCGTTGAGCTGGAACTGCAGCCCTGGGCCGGGGATGCCGGCGAGCTGCTCGGTGCGGTCCGCGGCGTTGGTGCCCCCGCTCGTGCGGCCCGTGCTCTCGGCGCCTGCGACGGCCCACGCGAACGGATTGAAGTCCTCCGGGGCGCGGTCGGCGTCCAGGAACTCCCGGGGTGGCTTCTCCGGCCAGTACACGGCAAGTGCCCACTTGCGGATGTCCGACGCGGACACGGGGTAGCTGATCCGACGCGTGAGCAGGTTGCCGAGCGCGCCCCGCATGGCGTCGGACACGTTCGTGGGCATGGAGCCTCCATTGCTTTGACGCTTGCCTAAGTTTCTACTTTTGATCGGCCAGGCTGTCAACGAAGGCTGTGAGGTGCCGCACCGTGCGGCACTCGACGACCTCGTCGCAGTGCGGTGCGTACTCGCCGATCACGGAGTCGCCGCTGTTCCAGGCGGCGCGGGGCTCGGGGTTGAGCCAGTAGAGCTGGGCCGCCCTCGCCTGGATCTTCTGGAGTGTTTCGGTGCGCGGGGCATGGTAGTTGGAGCGGGCGTCGCCGAGGACGAGCACCGTCGTGCGGCTGGTGATCGCGCTGTTCGAGGCCTTCCAGAACTCCTCGAAGGCGTGGCCGTAGTCGGAGTGGCCGTCGAGCCAGACACCGAGGCCCTCGGTGTTGATGCGGTGAGTCGCGGCGGCGAGGTCTGGTTCTGCTGCGAGCAGGTCGGTGACCTCGTCGACGCCGTCGACGAAGACGAAGGTGCGTACCGAGGCGAAGGCGCCGCGGAGGGCGGAGGTGAGGTAGAGGGTGAACGTCGCGAAGGTCGAGACCGAGCCGGAGATGTCGGCGAGCACGACCAGGCGCGGTTTGGGCGGGCGCGGGGGGCGGTAGTGCACGGTGGCGGGCACGCCGCCCGTGGAGAGTGCCGCACGGACGGTGCGGCGTACGTCCGGGCGCGTGGCCCTGCGGTGGCGCCTCCCTTGCGCGAGCCGGGCCGCCAGCACGCGGGCGAGCGGGTCCACGGTTTCCCGCAGCGAGGCGATCTCCTTGGCCGACGCGTTCAGGAACGCCACATCCTCCGGCAACGGAGTCCGCAACGTCTTGGCCACCGCCGCGGCCCCCCGATCCCGGACCAACCGAGTCCGGATCTCCGCCTCGAGTTCCACCCGAAACCCCTGCACCGCCGCTTCGGCACGCTCGACCGCAAGCCGCGCGGCGAGGGAGTCGGTTCCCGGCGCCGGGGGAAAAGGGGGCGCTGCGGGTTTTGCGGTGGCGGCTAGTAGGGCGGTGGTGAGGGAGTCGGGGTCGAGGGCTTGGAGGGTGCGGTAGAGGTAGTAGGTGCCGGCTACCGGGCGGCCCGGTTGGACGTCGGCGTGGCGGTCCACGAGGACCACGGCGATGGCACGCCGCAACGCGACATCGCCCGCCCTCAGAGCGTCGATCAGGAGGGCTTTGAGTTCTTGGTCGGTGAGCTCAGCCAACCCCGTACCGGAACCCGCGCGGACCGGGCGGAAGAAGAGGTCGAAGACCGTGTCGAAGGCGTGCTCGTGCGCGGACGTCTTCACCAACGCGGCGCGCAACGCGACCTGTACGTCGGCCCGCCGACCCAGATCGGTGAACTCCAGCGCGCGCAGAGCGTCGACCTGCTCGCTCACCGAGATCGGCAACCCGACCGCCCGCAACTCCGCGACCAGGCTCTCCACCGCAGAAAGCATCAGGCCTCCACAAAGGCCAAAACAGCCTCCAGACAACGCACGTCCGACGTCAACCCGAAGTGATCGACCCCCGGCACCATCCGCAACGACGCGTTACCGAACGCCGCCACGAGATCGTCCGCGGGGCCGTTGAAATCACGGTCACCGAGAACGACCAGGACAGCGGCCTGCACCTTCGCGAGGTCATCCGCCGAAACCGGCGGCTTCGGGATCTCCAGGTACCGCCGAACATCGTCCACGTCGTTCCCGGCCGACCGAGCCGCGCGCCGGAACACGCGCGCGACACTCACGTCCTCCCCACTGGCCAACGCGGCCGCAAGCTCCGCGATGCCGCGCACGTTGGGCCGCAACACCCCGTCGCCCACCCCCATCAGCACGAGCCGCCGGAACCGCGCGGGTTCCCGTGCCGCCACCGCCGCCAACAGCTGCGCGCCCGCCGAGAACGCAACAGCGTCCACCGGCTCCCGGTCACCGAGAAACCGCAGGACGTCGTCGACGATCGCGTCACCGTCCGGCAGGTCGGGCGCCATGCCGGGCCCGTGTCCCGGCAGGTGGTAGCCGACGACCTCCCGCCCGGACGCCTCCAACAGATCGATCCACCCGGCCCGCCGGTAGTTGTGCTCGATCGTCGACCCGGCACCGTGCACCAGCAAAACAGTCATGCCGACACTCCGGAGAAGCGCTCAGTGGCCAGGGCGATGTCGCTCTGGTTCTTCAATAGCACGTGCAAGTAATCCCGCACTCCCGCATCGGTGACGCTCTCCTGCGACAGCAGAACGAGCGCGTGGGCCCAGTCCAGCGTCTCGGACACCGACGGGCGCTTCTTCAGATCCATCGCCCGCAGCGACCGCACGACGTCCGCGACCTGGGCGGCGAGCCGCTCCGAGATGCCGGGCACGCGGGCCAGCACGATGTCCTTCTCGCGTTCGGCATCCGGATAGTCCAGGTGCAGGAACAGGCACCGCCGCTTCAGCGCCTCGGAGAGCTCACGGCTCGCGTTCGACGTGAGGAAGACCTGCGGCGTGCGGGTCGCTGTGATCGTGCCGAGTTCGGGCACCGACACCTGGTAGTCCGAGAGCACCTCGAGCAGCAGCGCTTCGGTCTCGACTTCGAGCCGGTCGACCTCGTCGACGAGCAGCACGACCGGGTCCTCGGCGCGGATCGCGGCGAGCAGCGGCCGCGCGAGCAGGAACTCCTCGGCGAACAGGTCGTTCGTGCCGGAGCCGGCCTGGATGTGCAGGAGTTGCTTGCGGAAGTCCCACTCGTACAGCGCGCGGGCTTCGTCGAGGCCTTCGTAACACTGCAGGCGGATGAGCCGGGAGCCGGTCGCGAGGGCCACGGACTTCGCGAGTTCGGTCTTGCCGGTGCCGGCGGGGCCTTCGACCAGCACCGGCTTCCCCATCCGGGCGGCGAGGTGGACGGTGCCGGCGATGCGGTCGTCGGGAAGGTAGTCGACCGCACGTAACCGGTCGGCGACGTCCTGGGCAGAGTTGAATGCCACGAGGCTCCTTGACGGGTCGGCCATCCCTGCATAATTTCAGAACTGTCAAAGTATATCGCCGGAGGAGCTTCATGGATTTTGACCTCACCCCGGACCAGAAACTCTTCCGGGCGACGACCAAAAAGTTCCTCGACACCGAGGTGCCGCTATCCACCGTGCGGGAGTGGGCGTCCGAAGGCTTCCGGCGCGACTGGTGGACGCGGGGTGCCGAACTCGGCTGGACCGCGCTGCTGGTTCCCGAGGACCAGGGCGGGGGCAGCGTCTCCGACGCGGGGCTGCTCGACCTGTTGATCGTCGCCGAAGAGATGGGGCGGATGGTGTCGCCGGGGCCGTTGGGGCCGGTGAATACGGTGATCGCGGCGCTGGTGGAGGCCGGGGGACATGCGGAAACTCTCGAGGCTCTCGTCTCCGGCGAGACCGTGGCGACGTGGGCCGTGCACGAGCCAGTGAGCGGGTTCAACCCTTCCGCACCGGGTGTGACCGCTGTCGAGACCGCCGACGGGTGGACGCTCAACGGCGTCAAGAACCCGGTGGAAACCGCGGACCAGGCGGACCTGTTCCTGGTCACCGCCGACGCCGGACAGTTCCTGGTGCCGGCCGCGGACGTGCGGGTGGAGCCGGTGAAGTCGCTGGACCTGGTCCGGCGGTTCGGCACGGTTCATCTGGACGACGTGCACGTGCCGGCGTCGGCGCTGGTGTCCGCGTCGGTCGAGCGGCAGTGCCTGATCGCATCGCTGCTGCAGAGCGCGGAGACCGCCGGTGCCGTCGACCGCGTCTTCGAGTTCACCGTCGCGTGGGCGTTCGACCGCTACTCGTTCGGCCGGCCGCTGGCGTCCTACCAGGCGCTCAAGCACCGCTTCGCGGACATGAAGACGTGGCTCGAAGCGATCCACGGCATCGTGTCGGCGGCCGGCCGCGCGGTGCAGGACCGTGCGCCGAACGCCGCCGAGCTCGTGGCCGCCGCCGGGTCGTACGTCGGTACGAAGTCCGTCGAGATCATTCAGGACTGCGTCCAGATCCACGGCGGCATCGGCGTCACCTGGGAACACGACCTGCACCTCTACCTACGGCGCGCAACCGTCAACCGGGCGCTCTACGGGACACCGGAAGAGCACCGGCGGACGCTCGCTCGCCTCGTTATCGGACAGCAGGGCGTCATCGCGAAGGGGAAGGCGGCATGAGCATTTCGGTCGAGGAGTTCCGGGTCAGCGCGAAGGCCTGGCTCGCCGACAACATGCCGCGGATCGAGGACCGCGATCCGACGCTGGACGACCCGGAAAACGACACGGCGTCCTGGAACCGCACCCGCGAGCTGCAGAAGATGCTGTGGAACGGGGGCTTCGCCGGAATCGCGTTCCCCAGCGAGTACGGGGGGCTCGGCCTCACGCCGGAGCACCAGCGCGCGTTCAACGCCGAAAGCCGGCCCTACGAACTGCCGTTCCGGATCAACATCCCGACGCTCTCGATCTGCGCGGCGACGATCCTCGACATGGGCAGCGAGCAGCAGAAGCGTGACCGCATCGGCGGGGCGTTGCGCGGCGACGAGCTCATGGTGCAGTTCCTGTCGGAGCCGCGTGGTGGGTCGGACCTGGCCGGGGTCACGACGCGTGCCGAGCGTGACGGTGACGTGTGGATCCTGAACGGGGCGAAGATTTGGAGCTCCGGGGCATATGCCGCGGACTACGGGCTCTGCCTGGTCCGCACCGACTGGTCGGTGCCCAAGCACGCCGGACTCACGATGTTCCTGGTACCCGTGCACGCGGACGGCGTCACGATCCGGCGCATCCGCCAGGTGAACGGCTCCACGGAGTTCTGCGAGGAGTTCTTCGACGACGTGATGCTGCCCGCCGACGCGGTCGTCGGTGAGGTGAACGGCGGCTGGGCGGTGGCGTCGCGGCAGCTGTATTGGGAGCGCACGTCGATGGGGGGCGGGTCGCCGTACGTCAGCGGGGTCGGGCGGGGTGTGGCGCCGGCTGCGTCGCGTCCGCTGACCGACCTGGCCCGGTCTGTCGGCCGGCTCGACGACGTGAAGGTTCGGGAACTGATCGGGGAGTCGCGGGCCAATCACCTGGTGCAGGCGGCGCTGATCACCAGGGTGGGGGCCGGGCTCGCGGGTGGGCATCTGCCGGGGCCGTCGGCGTCGATGACCCGGCTGTTCCATGCCGAGACCGATTGGCGTGACTCGGACATCCGGCTCGAGATCGCCGGGAGTGCTGCGGTGACGGGTCCCACTGGTGAGGTGGGGGAGCTGTTCTTGAACCGGCAGGCCGGGAGTCTCGGTGGTGGCTCCACCGAGATGGCGCGGAACGTGATCTCCGAGCGGGTGCTGGGGATGCCGCGGGAACCCGCTGCCGACCGGGACGTCCCGTTCAAGGACGTGAAGCAGGGCCGCGCCTAACTGCCCACGCGAAAAGGGCCACCCGGGTGGGTGGTCCTTTGCGCTGCGGCCGAGCCGGCGGGCGGCTCGGCCGTCGCGGCGGCCTAGGGGGCCGGGGGAGTTGCGGGGATGAGTTCTCGGCGGAGGATTTTGCCGGTGGGGGTCCGGGGGAGTTCGGCCACGAACGTCACCACGTCGGGCGTCTTCGACGAGCGCAGCACGCTCCGCACGTACGCGCGCACACCGTCCTCGCTCAGGTCCGCACCGGGCCGGGGAATCACGAACGCGCCGATCCGCTGCCCCCACTCCTCGTCCGGAATCCCGACCACGACCGCCTCGGCCACCCCCGGCAACTGCTGGATGACGTCCTCGATCTCCGCCGGCGCGATGTTCTCGCCACCGCGGATGATCGTGTCGTCGGCGCGCCCTTTCACGAACAGGTAGCCGTCGGCGTCCAGGTAACCCTCGTCGCGGGTCGGGAACCAGCCGTTCGCGTCCACGCGACTGCCCCCCTGCCGGTACTCCCCGGCGACCTGCGGTCCCCGCACGAAAATCGCCCCGATCTGCTGCACGGGCGCAGGCACGTCGTTCGCATCCCGAATCTCGATCTCGACGCTCGGCAAGGGCCGTCCGACCGAACCGAGGCGGGCCCGGACTGCCGGATCGTCACTCGCCGCGGCCGCCCGGTGATCGTCGGGGCCGAGCACCGCGATCGACGAGGACGTCTCGGTGAGCCCGTAGGCGTTGACGAACCCGACCCCCGGCAACAACGCCAGCGCCCGCTGCAGAATCGAGGGCGCGAGCGGAGCCCCGCCGTACGAGAGCGAACGGAGCGTCGTAGGACTCTCGGTACCCGCTTCGAGCGCGTCCACGATCCGGGACAGCATCGTCGGCACGACCATCGCGTGCGTCACGCGCTGCTCGGCGACCGTGCCCAGCCACCCCTCCGGCGTGAACTTGTCCAGGTAGACGATCCGCCGACCGGTGTACAGGTTGGACAGCAGGTTCGCGACCGCGGCGATGTGGTACGGCGGCACGCTGACGACGACAGCGTCGGTGTCCGCGGCCCCGCTGAACTCGACGGTGTCGAGAACGTACGACGCGAGGTGCTTGTGGCGCAGCACCGCGCTCTTCGGGGCCGCGGTGGTGCCGCTGGTGAGGAGCAGCACGGCTTCGGCGTCCGGGTCGGGCTCGGGCGGGAGGGTGACCTCGGGGGCACCGCCCGCGGTGAGGGCGAGCCAGTCGTCGACAGTGATCGCCTCGGGCGCGATCGACGGGTCCTCGCTGATCACGTACGGGCTGTCCTGCGCCTTGATGACATCGACCAGCTGTTCACGTGAGAGCCGGTAGTTGAGCGGGAGGAACGGCACACCGGCCGTGGACGCGGCGAACAGCGCGATCGGGAAGCCGACGCCGTTCTCGCCGAGGTAGACCACGGTGCGGGCGTGCGCGTCGAGCACGTGGGCCGCGCCGACCCGCGCGCGCTGCTGCAGGTCGAAGCCGGTGAGCCCGTTCTGGAGGGTACCGAGGAGGACCCGATCGCCGTGCCCGGCGACGGTCATGTCGAGCAGGGTGAGGAGGTTCATCGTGCTCCTGCCGTCTTCGTTAGAGAGATGTCAACGCATTGGTCGTCACTCGGCGGGTGTCTTGGCCGGCCGCCACGTCGTGGCCAGCAGGAACGCGGTGCCGCCGAGGCCGACGAGCAGGGCGATCAGGAACCCGGCCAGGCCGGTGATCTCGATGTCGAGGGCGTGGTCGAGGGAGATCCTGCCCGGCCCGATAGCGCCGAGCGCCACGCAGATGACGGCGATCATCAGGACGTACTCGTAGCCGTCGCGGAAGACGAAGAAGCCGTTCGGCCGGTGGGCGACGATCGCGGCCACGGCCATGACTCCGACGGTGGCCGCGCAGGCCAGCGGCGTCAAGAGGCCGACGACGAGCCCGAGTCCGGCGGCGATTTCGGTGACGACGCTGGCCCAGGCGTGGAAGACGCCGGGGCGTAAGCCGAGGCTCTCGAACCAGCCGGCGGTGCCGGGGATCTTGCCGCCGCCGAACCAGTGGTTCCAGCCGTGCATCAGCAGGGTGGCGCCGAGGCTCAGGCGGATCAGCAGCAGACCGACATCTACCCAGTCCATGGGCACCCTCTAATCCATCTAAATGTTGACGACTATCTAATCATATGGCTGACTAGGGGTGTGGGTGGAGCACGAGTGTTGCGGGCCGTCCCTGCCGGAAGGTTAGGTGGCGAGGCGGCGGACGTCTGGCGGACGCCGGAGGTCGAGCGGCTGATTCGCGCGCTGAACGTGTGGCGCGTGGGTGCCGGGGACTTTCTGGCCATGGCGGCCGACGCCGAGTGGCCGGTGTTTCCCGGTGCGCAGGTGGTGGCCGGGTTGGTGGTCGCCGCGGAGCGGGCTGTTCCGGGGTGCCGGGTTTCGGTGGTGTCGTGGTCGCCCGGGGCTGTGGCGTCGGCGCGCCGGTCGCTGCGGATTCGCGTCGAGATCGTGCACGAGGGGGCGGCGGGTGACGTGACCGCCCGCCTCACCGTCGACCAGCGCGGCTCACCCCGCGGCCCGCGCCGCACCCACGGCCACGCCGTGGTTCTCCTCATCCCCGACGCCCCGGCCGCCGACGACGAGGCGAGCGGCGGCGAAGCCGCTGGGGGCGCGCCGAGCGGCGGTAGTGGTGCGGCGGGCCGCGGCGGCGCCGCCGACGACGCGACGAGCGGCGATGCTGCCGCTGGGAACGCGCCGGGCGCTGATGGCGCGCCGGGCGGCCGCGGGGGCGCGGTGGGCCGCGCTCGCGCCGCTGATGGCACGGCCGGGAGCGGGCTGGTGCCGGCGGGGGTGCTCGAGGCGATCGGAGGGCTTGATCCGACTGCTCAGCGGGCGTTGCTCGCGTATGTGGGGGTCGCGGCGGCGGTGCCCGGTGGGGTTCCGGCGACCGTGGTGGCGTCGACAATTGCCTTCAGCGGGCCGGTAGGGACGGGCCTGACGCTCAACCGGCTCGGCGGGGTGTCCACCGAGTCGCACGCGCACGCGATGGCCGAGTTCCGGACCGGGTCCGGAGCGCCCGTCGTGCAGATCTCGCAGGCGGTTCTGCTGGGCTAGCGGGTTCCCGCAGGCCTTCCGGTAGGCTTTACCGGTCCGGTGTGTCGAGCGGGAGGTCCACCATGCCGAAGTCGGCGCGTACGCGGCGGGCCCGTGGCTCGATCAATCCCGGCGACATCATCGCCGGGGCGTTCGAGTTCTACCGCGAGACGCCGATCGAGCAGTGGAGCATTCCGCAGTTGGCCACCCATCTCGACGTGGGGGTCACCAGCATCTACTGGTACTTCCGCACGAAGCGGGAACTGGTCGCGGCGATGACCGAGGCCGCGCTCACGTCGTTCTACGAGCGGATGCCGCCGCTGCGGGGGGACGATTGGGAGGAGTTGCTGCGCAACTTCTTCCTGGATTTCCACGGCCTGCTGGCCAGTGACGACCTCGCGTGCGACCTGATCGTGCGTCAGATCGGCGTGCCCGGGGCGGACCTGTCGGCGCAGTCGTGGCCACGCGCCCAAGAGCTGTTCGCCGCGCTCGAGAAGGCCGGATTGCCGGCCCCGCTCGTGCAACACGCGTTCTTCACGCTTTCCGTCTTCACCCAGGGCTACCTGCTGGTCGAACGGAAGGGCCACGACCCGTCGAGCGAGCTCGAGTTCGGCATCACGAACATCGTCCGCGGCCTCCGCCCCCTGTTGGAGCCGGCCGCCGGTCGCGGCGTGGCCTGACCTCCCGGCAATCCGCGCGCTGGGGACCCGGCTAACCGTCGTGACCACCGCGCTGGGAGAAGACCGCGCCGCGACCGTCGGCGCGGGGGTCGCCGGCGGCGTCGACCACGCCGTTGCGGAGGCGGGCCACCTGGACGTGGCCGGAGTTGTCGTGGCGGTGCGGTGTGGTCTCCACGGCGAGGCCCAGATTTCCGGCCGCGTGGGCGAGCGGGTCCGAGCCGGGCGTCCCGGGTTCGAGTAGGAGCGTGTCGACCTCCCGGTCGATCTCCTGCGAACCGATCACCCAGCGCGGCCGGGCGACGAGCGCGGCCAGGTCGTCGGCGTCGAGCACGTCCGCGGCGACCTGAGCCAGGATCCACGCTTGCGATCGGCCACCCATGCAACCCAGTGCCACCACCGCGTCGGGCGTGACGGCCAGCGACGGACACAGCGTGTGCGGCGGACGCACACCCGGCCGGACCCGCCCGGGATGCCCGGTCTGCAGCGTGAACGACGCGCCCCGGTTGTGCAGCACCACACCGGTCTCCGGCTCCAACAGCCCCGCGCCGAAGCTCTGGAACACGCTCTGAATCAGCGTCACCGCTGTACCGTCGGCACCCACCGCGGTCACCGCCACCGTGTCTCCCCACGGCTTCGGCGCCACCACGGCCTCAACCGCAACCCCGCTCGTCCGGAGGCGGAGGGCGTCGACGTCGATCGGGCCGCCGCGGGGGTCGCCGAGCAACGAGTCGCGGGCCGCCCGGGCCCGATAGGCGTCGCCGAGAGGGTCGGACGAGCCCAGGATCGCCAGCAGGGTGGCGCCCTGGGTGGGCGGCGGGGCCGCGTACCAGGTGGCCCCGTCCACCGTCGTCGAGAGCGGATCGACGACCTCCGCCTCGTGCGCGGCGAGGTCCACGGCCGCGAGCGGGCTCCCCAGGCGACCCAGCCCGGCCACCAGCCTCTCCGCCAACCGCCCACGGTAGAACGACGTCCAGTCGTCGGCGACGGTCCGTAACGTCGACGCGAGAGCGGGCTGGTGCAGCACCGACCGGGGCTCGCCGGCCGCGTCGAGCAGCAGCCCGGACAACCCCGGGTCCGCTCGGACGTGCTCCCGGCGACCTTCCACGGCCCGGCGTACCCCCTCGCTGACCGCGACCCCGTTCTCGGCCAGCGCGATCGCCGGTGCCAGCAACTCGGCGAACGGCAGCCGCGCGCCGAGCGTCGCGACCCGGGCCCAGCCCGCCACCGCACCGGGCACGGTGATGGTCAACGGCCCACTGAACGGCATCCGGTCATGACCGGCGAGATCGATCCCCACCGCCGCCGCGCCGATCGACAACACCGCCCGGGTCTTCCCGTCACCGGACCGCACCCCCCGGCGGTCCACGTCGGCCGACCGCACGAGCGCGACCAGGTCGCCACCCGCCGAGCACTGGTGCGGATACACCACCGCGAGCGCGGCCGCGGCCGCCACCGCGGCGTCCACGGCGCCGCCTCCCGCCGCCACGACCGCCCGCGCGGCGTCGAGAGCGGCAGGATGCGGCGCGGCCAGCGCAACGGAAGTAGTCACGCCGGCGACTGTAATCAGATGTTGAAGCGCTGCGCCCCGTCGATCCGGATCGTCGTGCCGTTCAGGTAGTCGTTGTCGACGATCGACAGCGCGAGCCGCGCGTACTCGTCGGGGTCGCCGAGCCGCTTCGGGTTCGGGATGTTGCTGCCGAAGCGGGCCTCGGCTTCCTCCCGCGTCATCGAGCCGTACGCAGGCGTGAAGAACACCCCCGGCGCGATGCACATCACCCGCACCCCGGCCACCGCCAGGTCACGCGACGCGGTCAACGTCATGCCGATGACCCCCGCCTTCGCGGCGGAGTAATCCGACTGCCCGACCTGCCCCTCGAACCCGGCGATGCTCGCGGTCGTGATCACCACACCCCGCTGACCGGACTCCAGCGGCTCGTTCCGCGACATCGCCGCCGCGGCCTTGCTGAGCACGTGATACGTGCCGACGAGGAAGATCTCCACGGTGCGCCGGAACGTCGCGACCGGGTACGGCTCGCCGGACCGGTTCACGATCCGCTTCCCGGCCGCAGGCCCACCGTGCACGATCACGTTCGTGCGGAGCGGCCCGAGCTCCACGGCCGACGTCACCGCCGCGTCCACCGACTCCTCGCTGGTCACGTCCGTGTGCACGTAGAGCGCGTTCTCGCCCAGCTCCGCGGCGAGCGCCTTCCCCTTGTCCTCGGCGAGGTCGGCGATGACGACGCGCGCACCGGCCGCGTGAAGACGGCGCACCGTGGCCGCACCGAAGCCCCCTGCGCCACCGACGACCAGGGCAGATGATCCGGTCAGCTCCACGTGTCTCTCCTTTGAACTGGACGCTCTCCGCAGCCTACTGTTGGCTTACCGGTAAGCGCTACAGTAAGGAGGATCCGCCCAGGAGGAGAGGTTCCGCCATGGCTCAGCCCGTCATCGTCAGCGCAGCCCGGACCGCGATCGGCACCGCCCGCAAGGGAACGCTGGCGCAGACGCCCGCCGAGGACCTCGCGACAGCGATCCTGCTCGAAACCGTGCGCCGCTCCGGCGTCGACCCGGAGCGTGTCGACGACGTCATCTTCGCCGAATCGCTCTACGGCGGCGGCGATCTCGCGCGGTACGCGGCCGTCGTCGCCGGGATGACCGAGGTGCCCGGGCTCGCGGTCAACCGGCACTGCACCGGCAGCCTGTCGTCGATCGGCCTGGCTGCGGCCGGCGTCGCCAGCGGCATGGAGAAGGTCGTCGTCGCCGGGGGAGTGCAGGCGTCGTCGCTTTCCCCGCGGCTGACCCGGCGCGTTCCGGTCACTGTGGACAGAGTCGAGCCGTGGTACCCCGGCACCCACCCGAACACGGCCGAGGCGCCGAACACGGACATGTCGATCACCGTCGGGTGGAACACCGCGCAGGAGTTCGGGCTCTCGCGTGAGGACATGGACGCGTGGGCGCTGCGGTCGCACCAGCGTGCGGTCGCGGCGATCGACGCCGGCAAGTTCGTCGACGAGATCGTGCCGATCAAGGTCGCCACGCTCGACGGGTCGGTCGTCGAGTTCGCCGTCGACGAGCACCCGCGGCGCGACACCAGCGCCGAGCGGCTGGCGTCGCTGAAGGTGTTGCACCCGGAGATCGAGGGGTTCTCGATCACCGCGGGCAACGCGAGCGGCACGAACGACGCCGCGGCCGCGGTCACCGTGGCCGGTGCCGACTCAGGGCTCGAGGCGCTCGCGACAGTGCGGGCGTGGGTGTCGGTCGGTGTCGACCCGAAGCGCACGGGCGCGGGTGCGTTGTCCGCGATCTCGAAGGTGCTGGACCGCGCCGGTCTGTCGACCGGCGACGTCGCGCTGTGGGAGATCAACGAGGCCTTCGCCTCGGTTCCCGTCGCGGCCTGCAAACACTTCGATTTGGACGAGGAACGCGTGAACTTCTCGGGCAGCGGCTGCAGCCTGGGACACCCGATCGCCGCGTCGGGCGCGCGTATGGTCACCACGCTCGTGCACGAACTTCGCCGCACCGGCGGTGGCATCGGCGTCGCCGCGATGTGCGCCGGTGGCGGCCAGGGCGGCGCCCTCGTCATCGAGGTCTAGCGCCGGCGGCGGACCGGACCCGTGGGCGCGGCGCCCGCGCCCGTCGGGGTTCGACACGCGCCTACCGTCGACGATGGACTCGGGCTACCGCCTGGGTATATACACGCGCAGAGGGCGACCGACCCAAGCGCCGGATGGGTCGGCCGCCCTCGTCTGAACAGGCGGACTACAGGCTGAATTCGCCTGCCTTGCAACCCTCCAGGAACGCCTGCCAGGACGGGCGGCTGAACGCCAGCACCGGGCCGTGGCCCCGGTCCTTGGTGTCCCGCACGCCGATCGCTCCCACGCCGGTTCCTACTTCGACGCAGTTGCCGTTCGTGCCGCTCCTGGCAGATTTCCGCCAACGGGCTCTGTTGACGTCCAATTCAGGTTCGGGCGGTCTCATGATTCTTCTCCTCCTTCTCGGCTCCGTACTCCTGCATCGCACCGGCGATCATCTCCGCTGAAGCGGTCGGGCTCAGTGCCTGCCCTACCAAATAATCAACAACGCGTTGATACCGGTCCGTTTCCTCTTGTGTCTCCATATACAGGGCGTTGGCAGGATTCTCGCCGTAGGCGATCTCCCCGGGAGCGTCCCCGAGATGGTCGAACGACAAGAGGACGAAGGGGCCGGTCGCCGCAGCGGCGTGCGGACCGGCCGAGAAAGGAAGAACCTGAATCGTGACGTTCGGCAGCGCGCTGGCCTCGAGCAGGTGCGCCAGCTGCGCGCGCATGGCGTCCGGGTCGTCGATCGGACGCCGGAGCACTGCCTCGTCGAGGATGGCCAGCAGTTCGACCGGCCGGTCGCGCCGCAGCACTGCCTGGCGGTCCAGGCGTAACTGCACGCGCTCGTCGACGTCGGCCTCGCTCAGACCGGCACCGGGAGCACCGGCGAGGATCACGGCGCGGGCGTAGCCCGCGGTCTGCAGCAGGCCGGGCACCACAGTGGACTCGAACGTGACGACGCGCCGCGCGTCGCGCTCGAGGTCGAGGAACATGCCGAACTGGTACGTCGCGAACCACGACAGGCGCTGGGTGACGCCCGCGCTTCCGGCATCCTGGGCCAACCGCACGAGTTGGTTCTTCGTGTCTTCGTCGACGCCGTACGCGTCGCACAGCCCACGGATCTCGTGTGCCCGGAGCTTTCGTTTCCCACCGGCCAACCAGCGGGCGACCGTGGACCCGTCGACCCCCACCTCGGTGCCGATCACATCGGTGGAACGCCCGTCGGCTTTGTGGAGGCGCTGCAGAGTCGAGAGGAGCATGCGCCGCGCGAGCGTGGGGCTGACTTCGTCCACGAAAGACGTCCCTTCGGGTTAGGCGTCCCGTTGCAGTCTTGCATTCTGGGACCGCGTTTTGCGTACGAGAACTGGTATTGCGTCGGAGCAGTTTGAGTCTTGCGCTCTGTAGATTTGCCGTTCATTCTCAGGACACGGTCCAGCCCCGTGAACACCGGAACGGTCGATACCGTTCAACGAGTGTCTGATATGGACAGTGGGAGCGTGCGTCGATGGGTGCCTGGCACCGCAGTTACGTCCGGGACGACGTAGTGACCGCGCGGGCTCTGATCGCCGAGCACGTGATCGACACGGCGAACCCGGGATACTGCTGGTCGGCCACGCACGTCTATCCCGGCGACTGGCCGTGTTACCGCCGTAGCTGGGCCGAGCTCGTGCTCCAGGCCGAGGCGCGCGGTGAGATCGGCTCCGACGAGGAGCTGCGCGAACCGGCCTGACGGCCGGCGGGATCGCGGAAACCGGCCTGACGGCCGGCGGGATCGCGGAAACCGGCCTGACGGCCGGCGGGATCGCGGAAGCCGGCCCGACGGCCGGTCAGATCGCAACAGAGGCGGGTGACAGGTAGCTCCGTTCGGGGCGGGACGGGGCTACCTGCTCACCGTTACTTTCCGAGCGAGTCGCAACCGCTCTCGTCGGGGAGCAGCGGACGGAACGACACCGACCACTGCTTGCCGTCGTACGTCCACGGCGTCTGCACGTTCGCGGACTCGGCGTCGGTGAGCACCTTCGCCAGTGCGTCGCCGGTCGTGGTGACGCAGTGCAGGTCGGCCGGGCCCACCACCGGGCCGGGCAGCGCGGCGCCGCGCCAGGCGCGGGCGGGCGGCGGGGTCTCCTCGCCGGGGGCCGTGTAGGCGCTGACGATCGTGGCGACCGACGACGGCGCGTACGACGTCTCGTCGCCGCCCCGCGGCTGCCGGAGCGTGCCGAGCAGCGTCCGCATCCGGTCGCGGGCCTCCCGCTGGGCCGCGGTCAGCGCGGGGTCCTCTTCACGGGTCTCGCTCAGCGCGTAGACCTCGCTGGTGACCTTCTTGCCATCCTCGACGAGAGTGAACCGGGTCGTGGTCGCGTCGGCCAGGCCGGGCTGCCCGTAGTCGGTGCTCGTCCCGACGCCTGCCTCGCGCGCCTTGCTGACCAGATCGTCGACCTTGCTCTGGGGCAGTGTCTTGACCTGCAGGTTCGGCAGGGCAGGCGCCGGATAGATCGTCACCTGCGGGCCCTCGGTGATCACGCGGCCGTCGGCGTAGATGCTCACCATCGGGATCCGGCTGTAGGTCCAGCTCGGGGGCGTGAACCCGCCGACGGCCTCGACCCGCAGCACGAGCTCGTCGGAGGGCGCCGGGCTCTCCGAGGCGCCCACCTCGGCGGTGGCGACGGTCCCGCAGCCCGAGGCAACGAGCACCGTTCCGAGCAGTGCTGACCGAAAAATCCGCTTCGCAACCATGATGATGAGACGGTAGCGCGCGCGGATCGGTTCCCTGCGCAGGCCGCTTCATAGCCGGGCGAGTGTCGCCGTGGTGCACGTGGCCAGGACACCCAGGCCCAGCGGCAGCAGCGTCAGGTTGACGGCGGTCAGCACGGTCCAGCCGCCGACCTGCGTCAGTACGGTAGGCGTCGATCAGCACACCGGCAGGCCCGGCACCGCTCGCCGCCAGCGTCAGCTGATCCAGATCACCGCGCCCGCCGGCGCGGCCATCACGGCCCGCTTGAGGACCTTCAGCGTTGCGTTGCAGCCGTACCCATCATGATCGTCAGCGCCTGCTTGCCGTGCGCGCCGGAGCCCTGGAACAGCCGGTGGAGGTCACGCGGGGAGCAGCTCCGCCAGTGCTACGGCCGGATCGGGGTACGCGCTGAGTAGCGCGGCCACTGCTGGGTCGGGGCCACCCGGCGCGCCGGGATCGGGCCAGGCCGGTTCGAGGCCCAGCACCGCGGCCAGGGCGTCGGTGGTGGTGGGGTGGGCGGTGAGTAGGTCGGCGACCGGGCCGCCGGCGACCGGCGCGGGGGCCGATCGGGGTGCGGTTGGTGCTTCCCAGGGTGGGGTGAACGCGTCGAGCGCGGGGAGGGTGCCCGGGAACGTGCGGCCCGCCTCGCGGACCAGTGTCGGCACGAGTTCGCCCGCCTGCTCGCGGAGCGTCGTGATCAGCGACGGCAACCAGGGCAGCAGCACCGGGTCGGGCAGCCGCCCGAACGCCTTCGAGAGCACCTCGACGACGAACGGCGCCAGGTTCGGCACGGGCTCGAGCGCCTGCACGAACCCGCTCAGGTACTGCGGGAACGCCGGGAGTACCAGCGGGTTGTCGAGCAGCTCGTCGCAGCGGGTGCGCAGCTCCGCCCGGGTCAGCGCGCCGAGCTGGACCTTCGCTGCCCAGACCAGCGCGAGCTTCGACGGTGCCTCGGGATGCGACTGCGCCACGGCCAGCTCCAACTGGGCCCGGTCACAGCCGAGCGTCAACGCCAGGCTCTCCAGGCTGAACAGGAACCCCAGCATCGCCGCGACCTGCCGCACACCGGTCTGCTCGTCCACGAACACGGTGGGCAGCAGCGTGCAGTAGTGCGCGTATCCGGCGGTGACGAACTGCTCGCACCACTGGGGCAGGTCGGGTTCCGTGGCCCGGTAGTGCGCCAGTAGACGCCGGATCCGACGCAGCACCGCCGGAGCGTCGTCGACGGTGCGTTCGGCAGCGAGCAACTCGACCGCGCGGGCGCCGAGTTCGTTCACGAACGTCGGGCTGTCGAGGTAGAGGATCGCGTCCTCGACCGCTGCCAGCGCGGTGGCCGCCGTGGCCTCGGGCGCCCGGACGGCCTGGCGCAGCCGCTGTTCGAGCACCTGCTCGATCGCGACGCCCTCGTAGCCGAGTTCGATCAGCTCACGCTGGTGCTTGCCGATCGCGAGGTCCCAGCTCTCCTGCAGCGGGGCGCTTTCCCCCAGCCGGCGCTCACCCATGATCGGGCGGACGGCGCCGGACGGAAGCAGGTAACGCAGGCGCCAGAGCAGCCGGGACGCCGGTGCGAGCTCCGGGCGGGCGCCCAGATCCAGCAGCGCCCGCTGGACCGTGCGCGCCTCCAGGTTGAGGTCGAGCGGCTCCAACCGGTCGTAGACGTCCCGGGCCAGCGGCGGCAGCGAGTAGTACCCCACGCTGCCGATACGGTCACCGCCGAGCAGGATCTCGCAGAGCCGCTGGACGTCGCGACGCCCCGGCACGCTGTCCTTCTCGATGCACGTGATCGCGGCGTCCTGGAAGTCGTACGGCGTCGGGCGGGCGCGGCCGCGCATCCCGGCCAGCAGGATCGACGTCTCGAAGATCGCGATCGCGTCGGCGGTGCTGGACAGGTAACCGTTGCGGCGGGCCAGGCGCACGATGTCGACGCACCAGCCGAGCAGTTCGGCCTCGTCGCGGTCGTCGAGCTTCGGTGGTTGCGAGAGGAAGCCGGAGAGCTTGTCGACGGTGGTCGGGGGCTTCGCGCGGCGCAGCGCGATCTCGGTCTGAGCGGGGGTGGGAGGGCTCGCCGCGAGCTTCTTGTCGGCGAGGGCCCGCTCGGAGCGGGCGCCCTTGCCGCCGAGCGTGAACGGCTTCGCGCCGGTCTTCGAGACCGACTTCTGCCAGGTGGCCGCCGCGATCGACACCGAGCCCGGTGCCAGACCGAACTGGGACTCGATCGCGGAGTGGCTGGACGGGATCAGGCCGTAGAGCCACTTGGTGGCGGTGCGTTCGGTGATCGTGAAGTCGGTGGGTGCGGCATCGACGCCGAACTCCTCGACGCGGCTCGCGGCGTGGAACGCGCCGCAGATGTAGAGGGCACGGGACCGGTCGGTGCCCGTGCGCGCCAAGTGCTCGCGCATGCGCGTCCACATGTAGCGTTCGCGGTCCTCGTCCCGGTCGTGCTTCGCGGCGTCGGGCGGGCGGAGTCGGCGGAACAGGCTGCCGATGAGGACCATCACCTGGCGGTAGGTGTCGTAGTCGGCGCCGACCAGGGGTTGCTCGACGTACTGGTCCCACCATTCGGACCAGTGCCGGACCTTGCCGTGGTGCAGCAGGTGTTCTTCGAGTTCGGCGAAGCCGGGGCGGAGGTCGCCGATTTCGAGGCCTACGGCGTCGCCGTGGAGGCTTTCCTCGTTGTGTTCCGGGGACTTCGGCGCTCGTGGGAGCCACTGGAAGACGTGGTCGGTGGACCGGTCGACGAGTACGAGCTCGACGCCCGGCGTCTCGAGGGCGTAGGCGATCGCCTGGTACTCGGCCGAGGCAGCGGTGATCGGCGCGACAATCGAGAGCGGTGCCCAGTTTTCCGGGTGGCCGTCCAGTTCCGATGCGAAGGCCTGCAGCGCGACCGGGAGCTTGCAGTTGCGCAGCTCGATGAGGAGGGGTTGGAGGTCTTCGCAGAGCTCCAGGTAGATCACCCGGGGCTGTTTCTTGCGCAGCCGCTGCACCATCGCCAGGGCGGACGCCGGCGAGTGGTGGCACACGGGAAAGATCTCCAACGGCTCCCGCAACGCCCGATCGACGTCATCCACGAGCCCCGTGAGGATCCCGCCGAGGTCGCCGCGACTGCCGGCGAAGGCCTCCGCAGCCCCGGTGAGCTGGTCACGAAGCGACGCGAACGCCCCGCCCGCGCCGCCACCGGCTGCCGCCCCGCCCGCGGCGCCACCGGCTGCCGCGCCGCCCGCGGCGACGACGGCGACCGCGCTGTCCGCGGCAGCGGCGTCCGCGGACGCGGCGCCTGCGGCGGCGGACGGGACAGCGGCGGCGGACGGGACAGCGGCGGCGGGCTCCACGGTCGGGTGGGTGTCGGGAGTGGGGGTCACGAGAGGGTCGCTATCGCCTCGCGGCCGCCCTCGAGGAAGCCTGTCCACTCGCCGGCGTCGGACTTGCTGCGTTTCTCGACGGTGCCGTGCCAGTACTTGTTGAGGATCGCGAGGTCCTCGGGGCTACGCCGGGCCAGCGAACCGACGAGCGACCGGGCGAGCGTCTCGGACCGCAGCGAGCGGTCACCGAAGAACTGGCTGTGCAGGATCGCGTCCTCCAGCACGCCGATCTGCTCGGCCGTGGACAGCGACGACTCGAGCTTCTCGTCGTCGCTGGTGGCCGAGGCTGCCGCGGCACGTAGATCGGCGAAGCTCTGCAGCAGGATGTCGAGCAGCGTCGGCGGGACGTCGAGCTCGATCTCGTGCCGCCGCAAGAGCTCCACCGTGCGGAACCGAACGATCTCCGCCTCGCTCTTCTTGTTCGTCACGACCGGGATCCGCACGAAGTTGAACCGCCGCTTCAACGCCGACGACAGGTCGTTGACCCCCCGGTCACGACTGTTCGCGGTCGCGATGATCGAGAACCCGGGCTGCGCGAAAACAATACTGTTCGAGTCGACCGTGTCCCCAGCCAACTCCGGAATCGACACGTACTTCTCCGACAGGATCGAGATCAGCGCGTCCTGCACGTCGGAAGTCGTGCGCGTGAGCTCCTCGAACCGCCCGATCACCCCGCGCTGCATCGCGGTCATGATCGGCGACGGGATCAGCGACTCGGGCGACTGCCCCTTCGCGATCACCTGCGACACGTTCCACGAGTACTTGATGTGGTCCTCGGTGGTGCCGGCTGTTCCCTGCACGACCAGCGTCGAATTGCGCGAGATCGCCGCCGCGAGCAACTCGGCGAGCCAGCTCTTGCCGGTACCGGGGTCCCCGATCAGCAGCAACCCGCGGTCGGACGCCAGCGTCACGATGCTGCGCTCGACGAAACTGCGGTCACCGAACCACTTCTGCGCGACCGGCCGGTCGAGCCCGTCGGCCCGCTCGGCGCCCAGGACGAACAGCCGCACCATCTTTGGCGAGAGCCGCCACGAGAACGGCTTCGGGCCGTCGTCGATCGATTCGAGCCAGTCGAGCTCCTCCGCGTACTTGACCTCGGCGGGGGCGCGGAGCATGTCGTTCATCTGTCGAGGCCCTTCAGGTGAGGAAGTTCTTGAGCTCGAACACGAGCTTGTCGATCCGCCCCGACACGACCGGCGTGCCGAGGTTCTTGAAGCGGTCGCGGAACCACGGGTTGACCTGCTGACTGCCGGAGCTGGTGACCGACCCGACCGGGATGAACTTCACACCGGACCGGTGGACGGCCTGGATGCCCTCGAACAGGGGCTGCGAGCGGTCGAACTCGTAGAAGTCGGAGATCCACACCATCGCGGTGTTGCGCGGATCGGCGATCTTCGGCCGGGCCATCGCCATCGCGACCGGTCCGTCGTTCCCGCCGCCGAGGTTCGTGCGCAGCAGGGTCTCGAACGGGTCGTGGATCCAGGGCGTCAGGTCGATCGCGCGGGTGTCGAATGCGATCAGGTGCACGTCGACGCGGGGGAGCCCGGCGAAGATCGACGCGAGGATCGTGCAGTTCACCATCGAGTCGACCATCGACCCCGACTGGTCGACGACCACGATCAGCCGCGACGGCGTCGTCTTGCGGGCGGTCTGCCGGTAGTACAGCCGCTCGACGTAGAGGCGCTCGTCGTCCGGGTTCCAGTTGGTGAGGTTCTTCCAGATCGTGCGGTTGACGTCGAGGTTGCGGAAGACGCGCTTCGGTGGGATCGACCGGTCGATCGCACCGACGGTGGCCTTCTCCACCTGGGTGCGCAGTACTTCGGCGACCTGATCGACGTAGCGCCGGATCAGCGACTTGGCGTTGGCGAGCGCGACGCCGGACAGGTTCGATTTGTCCCGCAGGAGTTGCTCGACCAGTGACATGCTCGGCGTGAGTTTCGCGGCCAGGGTGGGGTCGGCGAGCACCTCACGCAGGGCCATCCGCTTGATCAGGTCGCCCTCGAGTTCGCCGAGCGTCTCGCCGAGGCCGTTCTCCTCGGAGCCGCCGCGGAGGCCGCCGGGTTCGTGGCCGAGCGCCCGTTCCAGCCACCCGGCGTCCTGCTGCCAGGCGGACAGCTGGCCGGCGGTGACGTTGCCGGTGCCGGTGGAGAACACGTTGAGCAGCAGCTTCGAGACGATTGCGGCGCGGCGCACCTCGGCCTCGGTGTCGCGGGTCTCCTCCTCGGGGGGCTTCATGACGCCGTCGATCTCGGTGGCGAGTTCGGGGAAGCGCTGGAGGACGGTGTCGATCGAGACGCCCGGGTCGAGCAGTTGCACCGGCAGGCCGATGTCGTCGACGACCGCCGCGCTCGCGGTCTCGAGCGTGGGCTGCTCGGCCGGATCGAACATCCGCGCGAGCATCCGCCAGTACAAAACCTGCCGCCGATTCGCATCAGCCGCGCCGCCGGCCGACCCCGCGCCGGCCGACTCCGCGCCGGCCGACTCCGCGCCGGCCGACTCCGCGCCGGCGGACTCCGCGGCGGGCGGGATGGGGGCGGTCATGTGCGGAGCAGCCGGCCCGCGCGCTCGCGGAGTACCGCGACCGTGTCACCGGCAGCCTTCACCGCCTTCGCCACCTTGGGATCGGTGGGGCCGGACGCCCAGTCACCCACGTGCATCGGCACCGGTTTGCGTTTCACCGTCGCGACGATCGCCAGCGGCTGCAGCGCCCACTGCCCGGCGTCCCACCGCAGCAGGCCCAGGCACGCGGTGGAGCCGGCGACCAGCTCCGGCGTCAGCGGGCCCAACGTCGGCAGACGATCGACGTCCAGCGCGAGGCGGTGCCCGTCGAGCACCAGGGCGTCACCGTCGACGGTGTACCCCTCGACCAGGACGGGCTCGCCGAGGCGTACCGGGTGCCGGTCGAGCGGCGGTGCCGCCGCAGCCGTCGCACCCGCGAGATGCAGACGCGCGGTGGCGAACGGGTCGGCTTCCTCGCCGGGCGCGGCCCGGTCGTCGGCCCAGACCAGGTCACCGCCGGCGAGCAGCGTCGCGTCGGTGAGTTCGATCGCGCGCCGGTCGGTCAGTGCGGCGATCAGCACCGGGTGCGCCTCGAACAGCGGCCAGATCGCCGGGCCGACGATCGTGTCGACCTTCGCGGACGCCACGCTCGTGCGCACCAGCCGGGGTGCGGTCTCGCCGCGCACCTCGAGCAGCCCGTGCACCTGCAGTTGGACGGCGGTGGCGTGCTCGGTGACGTCGACACCGAGCAGGAGGAACCGACCGGAGACGGTTGCGGCCGCACCGGCGGACCAACCGCCTGCCTGGCAGAGCAGCATCGCGCGGGACCAGAGGTCGGCCCAGCGACGCTCGGGAACCTCGTCCATCGTCGCGATCGGTGCGGAACCGCGGAGCTCAGCCGCGAGGCCGTCGATCAGCACCGCCAAGCGGCGCAACCGCGGGTCGACCAGCATGGCTTCGAGGACCTGGGAGGACGACGAGACGAGGTCGTGGTCGACGCCGCGCCAGCCGGTGATCGCCAGTTCGCGCAGCCAGGAGCGGCAACCTTCGAGCAGGCTGCGGGGAGCGTCGGGGGATCCGGCGCTGTCGGTCCACTCGGTGCGGGTGCGGCCCAGCGCGCTGTCGACGCGGTCGACGAGCCCGTCGTGCACGGCACCCAACAGGGCCGATCGCGCCGCGGCGAGCACGGTGAGCTGCTCGTCGGCGACCGAACCGGCCGCGAGCTTGGCGGCGGCCTCGGCGGCACGCTCGCCCAGCGGTGTCACGGCGACCCCGGCGGCCAGGGCCGAAAGTGCTGCGGCTCCGTCGTCACCGAGCCGGCCGAAACCGGAGACCAGGCAGGCGTCGAAACCGGCGACCAGCTCCACGGCCTCCGGAACACCGACGGGTTCGCCGTCGACGAGCGCGGCGAGCTGCGTCGCGAGCATCAGCGCACCGCCCCGGCAGCATCGTCTGTGCGGGAAGGGAACCACTGCAGCTCGGGGAGCGGTTCGGTGGATTCGGGCAGCTCGAGGTAGGCGAGGTGCCGCAGGAAGCGGCTGAACACGGTGGCCGCCGCGGACGCCTCGTGTCCGCCGAGGTTGTGCATCAGGGCGCGCTCGTCGGGCACCTCGACGAGGTCGACGCCGAGGTACCGGCCGACCCGCTCGTAGCCGTACTGGAGCACCGCTTCGTCGGCCAGCGACAGCAGGTGCTTGCACGGGTGGCCGCGCAGACCGCCGCAGGGCCGGTTGTTGTTCGTGCTGCAGTGGTAGGTGAGCGTGCCGGCGACGATCGACGAGACGTACACCCGCTCGATGTCGGAGCCGCTCGACACGACGCCCTGCAACCGGCCGTCGGCCAGCTCCACGAACGGAACCTTGGCCAGCTTCCGCGGCCGGACGGGCGGGAGAACCCTTGCTGTACTTCGGGCTTGCACGAGGGGTGACCTCCGTTGTTGCTCGGAGCCGGGGGCACCTCAGTTCCTATCGCACGCCTGCGACAGTTTCGCGAGTGGCTGGTGTGATCCCAAAGAAAGCTTTGACTTCTTGGAAAGCCAAAGATACCTTTGACGTATGGAGCTGACCGACCCCCGGGCGATCCGCGCGCTGACGCACCCCCTGCGCCTCGATCTGCTCGAGACGCTGGCGGCGCACGGCCCGTCGACCGCCGCGGAGTGCGGGCGTTACCTCGACACCCCGCAGGCCAACTGCTCGTTCCACCTCCGGCAGCTGGCCAAGTACGGCTTCATCGAGGACGGCGGGCCGGGGGACGACAAGCGGCAGCGGCGGTGGCGCCTCCCGGACGCCGCGCCCACCATTCGGGTCGGGTCGGAACACGATCCCGTCGTCCGGCACGAGCTCGAGCGCCTGGTGGTGGAGCGCGAGATGCGGTCCATTCTGGACGCCACCGACACCGCGTACGGCGGTCCGGTCAGCGCACTGGCGGTGGTCACGCCGGAGGAAGCCGCGGAACTGCGTCGCGCGTGGCTGGACCTGCTCGCGCCCTATCTCGCCCGTAAAGCCGCCGGGCCCGAGCAGCGGCACGTCCGATTCTTCCTGGCAGCGACCCCGCTGCCGGATCCCGCCGTCGAAGGGGAGTCCGATGACTGAGACGCCGATCCAGGTGACAGCCCACGACGAGCACACGGTGATCCTGCGCCAGTGCAAGTCGGTCCACTACGAAGCGCCGTTCCTGTACCTGCTGTTCGGCGAGGAGCGTGCGCTGTTACTCGACACCGGCGCCACGGAGGACCCGGCGCTGTTCCCCCTGCGGGCGACCGTCGACGGGCTGATCGACGCCTGGCTGGAGACGCACCCTCGCGCCGACTACGGGCTCGTGGTCGCGCACACCCACGGGCACTGTGACCACGTCGCGGCGGACGAGCAGTTCCGTGACCGGCCCGGTACCGTCGTCGTCGGGCGCGAACTCGACGCGGTGACGGAGTTCTTCGGCTTCGGCGCCGACTGGCCCGAGGGCTCGGTCACGTTCGATCTCGGTGGCCGCGTGCTCACGGTGCTGGGCTCGCCGGGACATCACCGGGCGTCGATCACGATCTTCGACCCGTGGACCGGCTTCCTGCTCACCGGTGACACGGTGCTGCCCGGCCGCCTCTACGTCGACGACACCGACGCCTTCCTCGCGACGATGCAGCGCCTGGTGGAGTTCGCGGCGCGGGAGCCGGTGACGTCGGTGCGGGGTTGTCACGTCGAGATGAGCCGGCGTCCGGGGAAGGACTATCCGCTCGGTGCGGTGTCGCAGCCCGACGAGCGTCCGTTGCCGATGGCGCCGGACCGGTTGGTGGCGGTGCGGGACGCGATGCTGGCGATCGGGCCGCGTCGGGGGGTGTTCCGGTACGACGACTTCATCGTCTACAACCGGCCCCCGACGCGGGACATGCTGCGGCTCCTGGTGCGAGCACGGGTGCACAAGCTCATCTCGCGGTGAGCGTGCGCAGGCGTCGCTGCCAGAACGGGGCGGTGGGCCAGCGGGTTTCGGCCGCGTAGTAGGTGGCGCGGCGGTGCAGGTAGGTGGTGGTCTCGCGGTCGAGGGCCGTTTCGTACGCCGCGAAGCGGTCCCGTTCGGGCGTGCCGGGGGCCGGCGGAACGGGACCGGTTCGGAGTGGCTCGCCGCCGAGCACCGTTTCGGCGGCGGACTTCGCGGCTCGCAGCGCCCGGACCACGCCCGTACCGGTGATCGGATCCTGGGCCATCGCCGCATCACCCACCGCGAGCCACGCCGCGTCGATCGTCGGGCGGTGGAGGCGTTGGCTGGCGGCGGAGACCACGTGGAGGTCGGTGATCCCGGCGTCGGCCAGGCGCGCCGCGGTCTCCGGGCCCAGGGTGGCGCGCCAGCGCTCCGGGGTGGTGAGGGAGGCGTCGCGGCCCAGGTCCGCGTCGGTCAGAACCATGGCGACGAGACGCCCGGCGCCGGCCGGGGCGGAGTAGCACCAGCCTTCGGGCACGGTCTCGACCAGGCCGAAGCCGCCCGGGTCGGTCGCCGGGACGAACGCGGTCACCGCGACCAGCCGATCGAACGCGATCCGCTCGGCGCCCAGTTGGCGGCCGATGCGGGCGGTGCGGCCCGTGGCGTCGACCAGCGTCGTTGCGGTTGTGGTTGCGCCTGTTGCGAGGGTGAGCGTCCAAGAAACGTCGTGGACGACGTTCAGGCAGGCCGTGTTCTCGCGGAGGTCGGCGCCGGCTGCGGCGGCCCTCTCGGCCAGGTGGCGGTCGAAGGCGGCCCGGTCGACGTACCAGCCGGTGCCGTACGGGTTGAACAGGTTGGAGTTCGCGGCGGGGCCGCCCCAGTGGCTGCGGATGCCGTAGGCCGGCTGGGCTCCGGTCAGTTCGATGCCCAGGTCGTGGAGCAGTGGGTTGATGTCGGGGGAGAGGGACTCACCTACTCGGGGGCGTTCGAAGTGTGAACGTTCGAGGAGGAGGACCCGTGCGCCGGTGCGGGCCAGGCGCAGCGCGGTGGCTGATCCGGCCGGCCCCGCGCCGACGATTGCGACGTCGTAGTTCGGCACGCCGTCATTGTCTGCCGCCGGGCAAGGTCATACCGCGAGGAGGGAGCGGCCGGCCAGGCCCAGACCTACGACCAGTACGAGGCCTGCTGTGGCCAGCGGGGCTGCGGCGGACCAGCGGGCGGCGAGGTGGGGGATGCGTTCCCAGCGGCGCCAGCGGGTGACGCGTTCCTGCAGGACGATGAGGGCTAGGCCGGCTGCGGTGAGGGCGCCGGCCATGCCCAGGCCGTAGCCGATCACCAGCAGGACGCCGAACCAGGTTCGGCCGAGGCCGATCGCGCCGAGGAGGATCACGAGCGCGGACGGGCTCGGGACCAGCCCACCCGCGATGCCGATCCCGATCAGCCCGAGCCGACTCGGCTTCGCGTCCCCGTGCGAATGCCCGTGCCCGTGCGAGTGCCCCCCGAAGAACGAGTGCGAGTGCGTGTGCCCCTCACCATGCCCGCGCGAGTGACCCGCCTCGTGCGAGTGCGAGTGCGAGTGGTCGGTCTCGTGCGTGTGCACGTGCTCGATCTCGGTTTCGTGCACGTGGGCCGTGGCGCCTGCGTGGTCGTGGGCCGCGTGCGTGTGGGTCGCGTGCTCGGCCGCGTGCGGGTGGGCCGCGCCCACGAGGGCCGGCTCGCGCTGCGGAGCGTGCTCGTGTTCCTCGCCGGCTGACCCGTGGTCGTGCGAGTGGGAGTGGGTGCGGCGGCGGTGGGCTTCGCGGAGCATGCCGATGCCTACTGCGGCCACCAGCAGGCCGCTGACCACGCCGAGGTAGCCGAGCACCATCTCGCCCACCAACCCCGCCACGGTGGTGAGCACCAACCCGAGCAGCAGCACACCGCCGGTGTGGGTGGCCGTCACCGTGGCCCCGACGACCACCGCGTCCCGTCGCCGCCCGCGGCGTCCGGCCAGGTACGCGGCCATCACGGTCTTGCCGTGACCGGGCAGCGCGGCGTGCCCGGCACCCAGCG
This sequence comes from Cryptosporangium sp. NPDC048952, assembly GCF_043197895.1. NCBI lineage: Bacteria > Bacillati > Actinomycetota > Actinomycetes > Cryptosporangiales > Cryptosporangiaceae > Cryptosporangium > Cryptosporangium sp. NPDC048952. The sequence goes on from NZ_JBICTY010000003.1 coordinate 1,259,707, forward strand.
CCAGTGCGAGCAGCACAGCCAACAACCCCACTGTCGGCGTCAGCGACTCGCGCCCCACATACGAGCGCAACACCGCGTCCGCCGATGCCGTCCATCGCGCGACGAACGACCCGTCGGTCACGGCCGGAACCTCGACCGACGACCCACTCGACGCCCCCGGCCGCACCGAGAACGACGCCGACCGCACGTCCGGCGGCGAGCTCAACAGGTCGGCGGGGTAGGCCCGCAAACCGTCGCTGACGTCCGAAACAGGCAGCGGTGAGTCCACCAGCCCGACGCCGTCCCCGACCGCGGTGATCTCCCGCCATCCGACGTGGTCGGTCCGGTAGGCGTTCCGCACGTCCACGGAAACGGCCGACCCGAGCGACGCCGGCCCGGTCAACGCACAGGTCAGGCGAGAAGTCGAAAGGCCCGCGGATCCCGGCACATACGCGAACGACGAGGACGACACGCTCCACGGCACCGCCGCGCCCCCGACCCGCACCGCGAACCCGTCAGCGAGCCCGTCGCACGAGGAGGCCGCGAACGCGGCGAGCTCCGACGGCGACGCCGTCCCGTTGCCGTCCCGGTCGACTGCGGACTTCTCCTGCAGGGTCGGCAGCTCCGCCGTGTCCACGGTGGCCGCCACGTCGACCCGGTCCGCCCGGAACGTGATCGCCTCGAGCTGGTTCACCGAGAAGTTGCCGAGCGGGTGGGCGTCCGCGGGGTCCGCCGACCACACCAGCACCACCCCCAGCGCCAACGCCACCACGAGAAAGCGGCTCAACGACGTCCGAAGGAAGTTCATGACGGAAGCTCCGCGAGGGCGCGCCGGGCCGCAGGGGCCTCGACCGGTGAGAAGTGCGGGTTCAGAGCGAGCGCGCCCGACAGGGCGCGGCGCGCCTCGGTGGGTCGGCCGAGCGCGGCCAGGATGACCCCCTGGTGGTACTGGAAACGCGCACTCCGGACGCCCAGCGCGGACGCCTTTCGGGTGTACCGGAGTGCCTCGGCGTCCCGTCCGTTGGCATGCAGTGCCTGGGCCATCGCGTCGGCGACGTCCGCGAACTGGCGCCGCTTCCACTCGCGCTGTGCGGCGGCCAGCGCCTCGGTGGGCTTGCCGCGGGCGAGGGCCAGCGAGACGGTGGTGAGGTCGTCGGAGCCGCCGTTGGCCGCGAACAGCTGGCCGGCTGCGTCGGCGAGGGCGAGCTGTTCGCCGGCCTCGGCGGTGCGGCCCGCAGCCTGCAGGAGCTCCGCGTATTCCAGCAGGTAGCCCGGGGTGGGGGAGCGCTGGGTCAGGGTCTTGTAGCTGGTGATCGCCGCGTTCAGGTTGCCGCGTGCCGTGGCGACCTTTGCGGTGCCCTGCAGGAGCGGAAGGTAGTCGGGGGAGGCGGCGAGGCCGGCCTGGTATTCGCGGGCCGCGGCGGTCAGGTCGCCGCTGTTCCAGGCGAGTTCGCCCAGTTGGTAGCGGCAGAAGGCGACGTCGGCGGGGTCGACGGCAGAGGTGAGGGCCTGGCGCATGAGTGCGGCGGCCTCGGTGTTCTTGCCGTGTTGTTCCAGGTCGTAGGAGGCGCGGGTGTAGGCGGCCAGGGCTGGCCGGAGGTCGAGCATGTGTTGCACCGCGGCGGTGGCGGCGTCGGCGTGGCCGAGTTGGGTTTCGGCGTCGGCGAGCACGCCGTAGGCGTCGGCGCTGTAGGGGTTCTGCTTCAGCGCGGCGAGGGCGTGGGTGCGGGCGGTGGCGAAGTCGTGGCGCGCGTTGGCGAGTGCACCCAAGCCGGTGAGGGCGGCCGGGTTGGGGTTCGGTCGCTCCTTCAGCGAGCGCTGGAGGGCGCCCTGGGACTTGGCGTACCAGGTCGGGTCGGCGGTGATGCGGGATTTTTCGAGGTAGGCGCCGCCGAGGGCGGCCCAGGCGACGTAGTCGTGGGGGAGGCGGCGCAGTCGTTCCTGTGTGGAGGAGATCGATGCGTCGAGTGCGGCGGAGGAGTCCCGCTTCGGTGCGGGGGCCGCCGCCTCGGGAGTGGACGGGGTGTCCCGGTGCCCGAGCACGCCGCCCACGGCGATGATCACCGCGGCGAGCGCCGCAACCACAGCGACCCCCCGCACTACCCGCCCCAACCGCCCCGCCGCGGCCGCATCCGGCGCCGAAGCGCCGCCCGCCGCATCGGCCGACGAGGCGGCGGGCGTAGCGCCCGCCGGCGTGGCGCCGGCCGCTGACGCGTCGGGGGGCGTCGGCGCCGCGGCTGCCGCTGCGACGTCCGCCGGTGGGGAGGAGTCCGCTGCGGCCGGTGAGTCGGCGGCCGGAGCGGAGGACGCCTCGGTGGCGGCCGTGCGGGTCATTCGGGTCTCCTCGCGACAGGTGCCGCCGCCCGCATGGAGCACGGGCGGCGGCACACGATCGGCCTAGAAATTCACTGTCAGCGGCGGCGTCGGCCGGCGCGTGACGGGAGCGTGGCCGTCGTCGGCCGGCGGCGGTACCAGGCAACGAACCCGGCGATCGCGCACAGGATCGCGGTGGTCGAAACCGCCGTCACCAGCGAGACCCCCGTCGGTCCGAGCCGGTCGGTCAGCGCCACGTTCTTCGTGTTCGTCGGCACGTCGGCCTGGTTCACGCCGTCCTCGTTCGGCAGCGCGACGAACGGGAACTCGTGCTGGAACCGCGCGTCGTTCGACTTGACCTTGTCGCCGTCCTTCAGCGCGTCGACGAGCTTGCCGTCCTGCGCCGCGCCCTCCATCACCTGGATGGCGATGTCGACGACGTCGTCACCGAGGCGACGGCCGTTCGGGAAGCCCTGGGTGTCGCCACCGATCACTCCGAGCACGTTCGGGTGCGGGTTGTGCTTGGTGGTGAGGTTCAGCCGGAGCATCTCCGACGCCCGGAACCGCTTGGCGTTGACGTCCTTGTTCAGCAGCTGCGAGTTGAGGTCGACGTCGATCGGGCCGTCGAGCTCCTTGTTCAGACCGGTCAGGAAGATCTCGACCAGGTCGTCACGCGGGGCGTCCGGAGCCGGGATCTTGTAGATCGCCTCGATCAGCTTCGGCAGCTCGGGGTCGGTGACACGGTCCACGACCTCCTTGATGTCGGCGTCCTTGTCCGGCGAGAGCGAGTTGAACGCGTCCTTCAGCCCCGCCGGGAGCACGACCTCGTTGACCAGCGGCTGACCCAGCCGGGACACCTGGACGGTGTCGCGGTCGAGCTTGGCCTTCGAGTCACCGGAGAGCCGGTACTTGCTGCGCTCGGTCGTCGACCAGAGACCCACGACCGGGTTCCGGTCGACCTTGTTCTTCAGCGCGATGGCCTCGTTCGGCACCTGCAGCGCGATCGTGTTGACGTTGTAGCCGGCGAGCGTGTCCTGACCGGTCTCGCTCAGGTCACCGCCGTAGAGCAGGTCGAACACGCGCAGGTCGGCGAAGAACGGGTCGTCGGCCTGACCGGCGAACGCCTTGACCTTGCCCTTCTTCTGGATCGCTTCCTTGCGCAGCTCCTTGTAGTCCGGCATCGAAGCCTTGCCGGTGAACGACGGCGCAACGGGGGCGTCGCGGAGAATCGTCTGGCTGTAACGCCGACCGCCGTCGTACGACACGTCGAGCGTGTAGACCTGTTTGAACAGCAGGTTCTCGTCGTCGAGCGACGTGACCTCGCCGTTGTTGTAGAGGAACGTGTCGTTCCCGCGCTCGTCCTGGTTCTTGAACGTCCACCGGAAGACGACGTCCGGCTTGGCGTCACCGTCGTTGTCGACGTTGATCTTGTACGCGGCGTCGGTGGCGAACGGGTAGAAGTTCGGGCCGCCGTTGGGCTCCTCGAACGGCTGGAAGTTCGCGATCAGCATCGTCGAGCCGGGGGTGTCCGGGCTGGCGAACGCGTAGAAGTCGGTGTTGTCGACCGCCGGGTCGGCAGCGATCAGCGGTGCTTCACGGTGACTCGAGCCCTGCGCGCTCCCCGGTCCGAAGCCGACCATGGCCGTCGCGAGAGCGAGTCCCGCTACGGCGAAGACGGAAGCCGCCCGGCGCGATGAAGCGATGCGCCGCGCGGAAGGTGGCAACCCCCCATCGAGGTTGCTCGTTGGTCGCTGCGGCGTGCTCGTCATCCGGAGTCCTCCACGATGGAATAACCGTGAATGCGGTCAACCGGTGGGACGGCTGAGAAACCTCACAGGCTCAGCTGTGTGACGTGGACCACAATCGCGCAGAGTGAGCAACCATCGCATCGCCGCTGCTCAGAGTGCACGCAGGTCAAACGTGCGAGTTGTCTGACACAACCGATGGGACGTCAGCTGACCCCTCACCGGTCGGCGAACGCCTCGAGATCCGGCAGTACCGACGCAGGCGAGGGCATCGCGGCGATCTCGGCGGCCAGCGCCTGCGCGGTGGCACGGTGCACCGGCTCGCCGAGCAGCGTCCGCGCGCACTCCGCGATCACGTCAGGCATGACGTCGTCGCGGGTCAGGGCGAGGCCCGACCCCTGGGCGGACACCACGTCGGCGTTGCCGAACTGGTCGGCGCCCTGGGGGAGAAGCAGCTGCGGCAGGCCGTGCGCCGCCGCGCCGAGCGTCGTGCCGCTGCCGCCGTGGTGGACGACGAGATCGGCCTCGGCCAGCACGCGCCCCTGCGGCACGAACTGCGACACCTGGACGTTGCCCGGCACCTCACCGAGGACCGATGGATCGCCCGGCCCCACGGCGACGACGACCCGCACAGGTAACCGCGACAGTCCGTCCACGGCGGCCCGCAGGACGTCCGTGGCATGGAACGAGACGGTGCCGAGCGTCAGGTACACCAGTGGCCGGCCGGGCGGGCTCCACGGGGGTGCCGGGGCGCTCCACGGCACGGGGCGCAGCGGGAACCGCGTCGGCACCGCGGCCGCGACCGGGTCGGCGAGCCCGGACGGCCAGAGGTCGAGACACGCGTCGCCGAGCATCAGGTCGGCGGGTGGTGTCGCGCCGTCCCACAGCCAGTCGAAGGCCGGCGCGGTGAGCGTCCGGACCTCCGCGGGCATCGACCGGCCGATGGTCACCGAGACCGCCGGGATGCCGGCCCGGAAGGCGGCGGCGGCCGCGCCGACGTCGCTCATCTCGTAGATCACCAGGTCGGGCCGGTCGACCTCGAGCATCGGCTCGAGGTCGGCGAGCGTCCGCCTGGCCAGGACGTCGGCGAACATCGTCGCCAGCACCGCGACGACCGGCCCGTCGGGATGGCGCTGGACGGCCTCGGCCTCGGCGACGCCGATCGACGTCCCCGCCGCACGCGTATCGAAGCCGAACTCGGCGAGCTGGGGCACGAACGTCGGCCCGGTGGCGATCGTGACGCGGTGCCCGGAATCGCGGGCGGCCCGGGCGAGGGGGAGCAGCGGATAGAGGTGTCCGTAGGCGGGTCGGCCGGAGAAGAGGATCCGCATTGGACGACCGTAGCGCCGCTTGCCCGTCCGTGCTAGGTTCTTCTCAGTTCGAGTAATACTCAATCTGAGAAGAACGGCGAGCGAATGGATGAGCGGGCATTTCTGGAGTCCTACGACCCCCGGTCTTTCCCGGCGGTCGCGGTGACTGTCGACGTCGTCGCGCTGACGATTCGCGACGGGGAGCTCCAGGTGCTGCTGGTCGAACGCGGCGAGGCGCCGTTCGCCGGGCGGCTCGCGCTGCCGGGTGGCTTCGTCAAGTCCGAGACGCTGGACGATGCGGCGCTGCGCGAGCTCGCCGAGGAGACCGGGCTCACCGCGGGACACGGCGACTTGTCCCGCGTCCATCTGGAGCAGTTGAAAACCTACGGCGATCCGGGGCGCGACCCGCGGATGCGAGTCGTGTCGGTGGCCTACCTGGCGTTCGCCCCGAGCCTGCCCGACCCGCGGGCCGGCGGTGACGCGGCGGCGGCGGGGTGGAAGCCGGTGGGCGGCGCCGAAGACCTCGCGTTCGACCACGGCCGCATCCTGGCCGACGGCCTCGAGCGGGCCCGGGCGAAGCTCGAGTACTCACCGCTGGCCACCGCGTTCGTCGGGCCCGAGTTCACGATCGCGGAGCTGCGCGCGGTGTACGCGGCGGTCTGGGGTGAGGACCTGCACGCGGGCAACTTCCACCGCAAGGTGCTGTCGGTGCCGGGGTTCGTGGAGAGCACCGGCACCACGACGGCGCGCGGCGGCGAGCGCGGCGGCCCCCGCGCGAAGCTCTACCGCGCCGGCGACGCGCGCGTGCTGCACCCGCCGCTGCTGCGGCCCACCGCCGAGGAGGCCGTGCGGTGAGCAGCTTCGAGGACGCGGTGTTCGCCATCTTCGCCGCCGAGGAACCCGCCGACCTGTTCGACAGCGAGGACGCCTTCCGCCGGCTGCGCCGGACGGTCCATCCCGACGTCGCACCGCCGGGCAGCGAGGGCATCGCGACGTCGGCGTTCACGCGGCTGACTGAGCTTTGGGATTCGGCAAGAATCCGTCCTGGCAGTTCCCGCACTGATTCTTGTCGAACTGCGCGGGCGCCGATGATCGGGCGCTACCCCGTGGGAAAAGCGATCGAGGGTGACCTCGCCGACCTGTTTCCCAGTGGCACCGCGCTGCTCAAGATCGCCCGCGACCCCGCCGACAACGACCTGCTCACCACCGAGGCCGAAGCGCTCCGGCTACTGCCCGGGGACCGCCGCTACCGCGCCTACTTCCCGTTGCTGCGCGAGACGTTCGTCGTCGAGGACGAGGGCGACTACCGCGCGGTGAACGTACTGGACCACTGCGACGGTTTCGTCAGCCTCGCCGACGTGGAACGCGCGTATCCGGACGGCGTCGATCCGCGCGATGCGGCCTGGATGTGGCGGCGGCTGCTCGTCGCGCTCGGCGCGGCGCACCGGGCGGGCGTCGTGCACGGCGCGGTGCTGCCCGAGCACGTGCTGATCCACCCCGACGACCACGGGCTCGTGCTCGTCGACTGGTGCTACTCGGCGCTCGCCGGCGCGTCGGTCCCGGCGCTGGTGGAGCGCTACCGGGACGCGTATCCGCCCGAAATCCTCGCGAAGGAGCCGGCCGTACCGGCCACCGACCTGTACCTGGCGTCCGGCCTGATGCTCCGGCTCATGGGCGGCCGGGCCCACGAGAAGCTCCGCCGCTTCGCGAACGGCTGCCGGTTCACGGCCCCGCGCATGCGCCCGGACGACGCCTGGCAGCTGCTGGCCGAGCTCGACGAGCTCCTCCAGACCCTGTACGGCCCCCGAAAGTTCCGGAAGTTCACCGTCCCTGCCTGACGAGGAGGCACATCATGGGAAGCGGACGCTGGTCCACCGACGTCTATTCCGCCGCTGCGAACTACCGTGCGGCCACCGGCACGAGCGCGTTCGCCTACAGCGACGGCGGCGCGCGGTCGGTCCACTCCACGCTCGACCCGCACCGCGTCATCGCCCGCGAAAGCCGCGACAGCGACGAACACCCACGCAGCACGCCGGTCGCGGTGCTGTTCGACGTCACCGGCTCGATGGGGTCGGTGCCGCGGACGCTGCAGACCAAGCTGCCCCAGCTTCTCGGCCTGCTGCTGCGCAAGGGCTACGCCACCGATCCGCAGATCCTGTTCGGGGCCGTCGGCGACGCGACCTGCGACCGGGCCCCGCTGCAGGTCGGTCAGTTCGAGTCCGACAACCGCATGGACGACGACCTGGCGAACATCGTCCTGGAGGGCGGTGGCGGCGGCCAGATGCGGGAGTCCTACGAGCTGGCGATGTACTTCCTGGCCCGCCACACCGACACCGACGCCACCCGGCACGGCCGCCGCGGCTACGTGTTCCTGATCGGCGACGAACTGCCGTACGACGCCGTCAAGGCCAACGAGGTGCGCCGCGTGATCGGCGACGACCTGCGCGAGAACATCACGGTCGAGGCGATCGTCGCCGAGCTGAGCCGCAAGTACCACGTGTACTACCTGCTCCCGAAGGGCGCGGCCTACGCCGGCGACAAGACCGTGCTGCGGCGTTGGCGCGAGCTGCTGGGCGAGAACGTCATCGAGCTCGACGACCTGAACGCGGTGTGCGAGACGATCGCGCTCACGATCGGCCTGAACGAGGACACCGTCGACCTGCACGCCGGCCTCGCCGACCTGGCGGACCTGGGTTCGTCCGCGGGCGCGACCGTCGGGAAGGCCCTGATGCCGCTCAGTCGCGTGGTGAGCCGCCGGGCGCGTCCGGTGCGTGCTCAGCTGCCCGCGACCAGGCGGTCGAGCAAGAACGTCCGGCTATGACCCACACCATCGTCGTCGACCTCGGCTACGGGGACGCGGGAAAGGGGCGCGTGGTCGACCTGCTCTGCGAGGAGTCGGACGTCGAAGCCGTCGTCCGGTTCAACGGGGGAGCGCAGGCCGCCCACAACGTGGTGCTGCCCGACGGTCGGCACCACACGTTCGCCCAGTTCGGGGCCGGCACGTTCCGGGGCGTGCCGACCCACCTGTCCCGGTTCGTGGTCGTCGACCCGCTGGCGCTCGCCGCGGAAGCGGCACACCTCGTCACGGTCGGGGTGCCGGACCCGTTCGCGCTCCTCACGATCGACGAGGACGCCCTGCTCGCCACACCGTGGCACCGGGCGGCGAACCGGGTCCGGGAGCGTCGGCGCGGTGCCGACCGGCACGGCAGCTGCGGGCTCGGCGTCGGCGAGACGGCGGCGTACGCGCTGGCCCACCCGGATGCGCCGCGCGTCGGTGACGTGCGGGATCCCGGGCGGCTCCGCCAGCGGTTGGTCGCGGTCCGCGACCGGCTGTCCGAGGAGCTGGGAGCCCTCCCAGTGCCTGATGTGGACGCTGTGCTCACGGTGATCACAGCGTTCCGGGATGCCGTTCGGATCGTGGACCGGGGCTACCTCCCGGACGTGCTGCGGAGGGGGCGGTGCGTCTTCGAGGGAGCCCAGGGGGTGCTGCTCGACGAGTGGTACGGGTGGCACCCCCACACGACGTGGTCGACGACCACGTTCGCGAACGCGGAAGCCCTGCTGGCCGAGGTGGGGGGGCTCGCCGAGGCGGAGGGGTCTTCGGCGGGTGCGGTGGAGCGGCTCGGCGTCGTCCGGACCTACACCACCCGGCACGGCGCCGGGCCGCTCGTCACCGAGGATCCTTCGCTGCGGCTCCCCGAGCCGCACAACGGCGCGGGGGAGTGGCAGGGCGCGTTTCGGCTCGGTCACTTCGACGCGCCGGCCCACCGGTACGCCGTCGAGGTGTGCGGCGGGGTCGACGCGTTGGCGGTCACGCACCTGGACGTGCCGCCGTCCGTGGAGATCTGCACCAGTTACTCAGCGATCAGCCACATTCCGGTTGAGTCTCCCGGCGATCTGCAGGCTCGGGAACGCCTAACCGCAGCACTGCGACGCGCCACCGTCGGACAGTCGCACCGCCCGTCCGACTGGGTCCTGTCGATCGAGGAGGCGCTCGGCGCCCCGGTAATCCTCGGTACTGACGCCCCGAGCGGTGCCCCCGTGTTCCACCGGACCGCCGTCACCGCCTGAAGGGGTCATCGTGAAGAGCCCACTGACCGAGGTCCACCGGCTGCGCGTCGTCGTCGTCGAGCCGGCTCATGCCGGGTCGGGTAAACGGGCGATCCGTCACACGAGTAGACATCGGACCGTGCGAATGCCCCCGTTCCGGACGCTGTGGGCCGCGGCCGGGCTCTCCAACCTCGCCGACGGCATCAACGTGGCCGCCGCGCCGCTGCTGGCCGCGACCCTGACCGACGACCCGGCCGCGATCGCCGGCCTGCTGGTGGCGCAGAGAGCCCCGTGGCTGCTGTCGATGGTTTCCGGGGCGCTCGTCGACCGGCTCGACCGGCGTCGGATCCTCCAGGTCGCCACCGGGGTCCGCGCGCTCGTGCTCGGCCTCCTCGCGGTGGCGGTCGCGTTCCACCTGGCGTCGATTCCGCTGTTGTACGTCGTCTTCGTTGTTCTGGGCTTGTGCGAGACGCTCGTCGACAACGCGTCCGGCGCGCTGGTTCCGACGATCGTCCCGGGTGACGGTCTCGAAAAGGCCAACAGCCGGATCCAGACGACGTTCGTCGTGGCGAACGAGTTCGCCGGACCACCGGTGGGCGGGTTCCTGCTGGCGATCGCTGTCGCGCTGCCGTTCGCGGCCGGAGCGCTGGGGCTGGTGGCGAGCATGATCGTGCTGCTGTTCCTGCCGCGGGTGCCGCGGATCGTGCCCGAGGTCCGCACGTCGCTCGCCGACGACATCCGGGCCGGCGCCCACTGGTACTGGCACAACCCGGTCGTCCGGAGCCTGTCGTTCCTCTCCGGCGTGGGGAACGCGATGACCGGCGCGAGCTATGGGCTGCTGGTGCTGATCGGGGACCGGCACCTGCACCTGAGCCCGCGCGGCTACGGCATCCTGCTCGCGGTGGGGGCGGTCGGGGCCGTGATCGGCGGGCTGCTCGCCGACCGGGTCGCCCGGCTGGTGTCGCCGGGTGTGCTGATCCTCGGCACGTGCGTGATCTCGGCGGCTGCGGTGGCGGGGCTCGGTTTCGTGACGAATCCGGCGGCCGCGGCGGCGCTGCTCGCGCTCGACGGGTTCGTCGTGCTGATCCTGGGCGTCGCGATCGTGTCGCTGCGGCAGCGCATCGTGCCGTCGGGGATGCTCGGTCGCGTCAACGCGGTGTATTTCACTGTCGCACTCGGCGGATTGGCGGTCGGTGGACTCGGTGGTGGGTTCCTGGCCCGGTATTTCGGGTTGCCGACTCCGTTCGTCGTCGGAGCGGTACTCATGCTGCTCACGACGGTGGCCGTGCTCCCGACGATCGGTAAGCTCCCTCGCGTGATCGATACAGCGCGGGAGGACCTTGGTGAGTAGTGCGCTGCCGCTTCCGGGACGTCCGGGCCCGGCGCCACGGATCGGTTTGCCCTACTTGTCACCCGGTGTCCGGGACTTCCTGTCCCGGGAAGCGGGCAGTGCCGCGGTCCTGCTGGTCGCGACCGTCGCCGCCCTGGTCTGGGCGAACCTGCCCGGCGACACGTACGACGAGTTCTGGCACGTCGAAGTCTCCGCGGCCGTCGGTACCTGGTCGCTGGACATGGACCTCCGGCACTTCGTCAACGACGCCGCGATGTCGATCTTCTTCCTCGTGGTCGGCATGGAGATCAGCCGAGAGGTGACGGTCGGCGAATTACGCGACCGGCGCACGGTGATCGTTCCCGCGCTCGGTGCGATCGGTGGCCTCGCGCTGCCGGCCCTGATCTACCTGGCCTTCCAGCCGAGCGGCCCCGCCGCTGCCGGTTGGGGCATCCCCATCTCCACCGACACGGCGTTCCTCGTCGGTGTGCTGGCGTTGTTCGGACCACGGTGCCCCGACCAGTTGCGGCTGTTCCTGCTGACGCTCGCGATCGTCGACGACATCGGCGCGATCGGCGTCATGGCGATCTTCTACAGCGACCACGTGTCGCCGACCGCGCTGATGATTTCCGCCGGGCTGATCGTGGTGCTGCTGGGGCTGCGGTTCGCCGGGGTATGGCAACTGGCGCCCTATCTGTTGATCGGACTGGCGCTCTGGGTGGCGGTGTTCGAGTCCGGTGTTCACCCGACGCTCGCCGGGGCTCTTCTCGGCCTGATCGTCCCGGCGGCCGCTGTGGATCCGGTCCAGCGTCAGCGGTTGGCGTACTACGGCCGCGCCGTGCTGGAGGCCGCTACCCCGGCGCGCGTGCGCCTGGCGAACACGGCCGCGCGGGCGACGGTCTCCTCGAACGAACGGCTGCAGGACTCGTTGCACCCGGTCAGCGCGCTCGTCGTGCTGCCGCTGTTCGGGCTCGCCAACGCCGGGGTCCCGTTGGATTGGGCGACGCTGTCGAACGCGGCCACGTCCGGCGCGACGATCGGGATCGCGGTGGCGCTCGTGGCCGGTAACGCGATCGGCGTCTCGCTGTTCGCGGGCATCGCGCTGCGTACCGGGCTCGGGGCGCTGCCCGGGCGGGTGCGGTACGGGCACCTGATCGGTGGCGCGATGCTGTGCGGGATCGGGTTCACGATCTCGCTGTTCATCACCGATCTCGCATTCGAGGACGAGGCCCTGCGTCAGGACGCGAAGATCGGCGTGCTCGCCGGGTCGCTGATCGCCGCGGTGCTCGGATCCCTGTTGCTGCGGTACCTGGGAGAGCGGTTGCCGCTCTGCACGATCGACACCGAGGACGGTCCGCCGCCGTTGCCGACGGGGGCGTGGCTCGATCCGACGATCGCGCGGGTGGCCCAGGCGCGCGCCGTATCCCTGCCGGCCGAGCCCGCGCGGGCGGCCGAGCCCGCGCTACCGGTTGAGCCCGAGAGCGGAACGTAGTTCCCGCGACTCCACGCGGCCGGCGTAGAGGCGGTCGTCGATGAACAGCGTCGGCGTGCCGCGGACACCCGCGGCCACGCCGGCGGCGTAGTCGGCCTCGATGTAGGGCTGGTACGCCTGAGCGGAGGACCCGACGATGCTCGCCGGGTCCTCGATGCCGACCTTGCCGGCCCACGCCTCCAGATCGGGGTCGGCGAGCTTCGACTGGTGCTTGAACAGCACCCACGCCAGATCCCAGAACTTGTCCCCGGCGGCCTCGGCGGCCAATGCCGCGGTCAGCGCGAACGGGTGCACCTGGAACAGCGGGAAGTGACGGAAGACCAGCCGGACCTGCCCCCCGGAGTTGTCGATCAACTCGTGCAGCACGGGCGCTGCCGCACCGCAGTACGGGCACTCCAGGTCGCCGTACTCCACGATCGTGAGCGGCGCCTCGGGGTTGCCGTAGACGTGGCGGTTCAGGTCGATAGCCGGTGCCTCTGTCACACCTCAACGGTAGCCTGCAGTCATGGAGGAGCTCTCGCTCGCCGACACCAACGGCATCCTCCGCCAGCCGTGGGTGCACCCCTCGCGCACCAGTACCGGCCTCGGCTGGCCGGACTTCTACGTCTCGACGCAACGCGAGCAGCCGTACGCGGCCTCGTTCGGCGGGGCGCTGAGCCACCTCGTGATCCTGCACCGCGACGGCCCGGTCACCGTGAGCCGCGGCTCGTTCTCCCGGTCCGTGCAGCCGGGCGGCTTTTTCCTGCACCCCGCGGGGAAGGCGCTGGACGTCGAGCTGTGCGGTCCGCTCGACACGGTGCACGTGTACGTGAGCGACGACGCGCTGCAGCAGGCGCACGACGGGCCCGGCGTCGATCTGGCCGAGGAGCTCGGCACCGAGGATCCGCTACTCGAGCAGCTGGTGCTCGCGCTCGACGGGGTGCTCACCGCGTGGGAACCGGCTGCGCGGACGTACGTGGACCAGCTCGGGAGCTTGATGGCCGCGCAGTTGGTGCGGCGGCACAGCAACCGCGGGTCTGCGGCCGCCGAGGTGTCGCCGCCTTCGCAGCGGCGCGGGCTGGGGGATCGTTCCTTCGCTCAGGTTCGAGCTCTTCTCGACGCCCGGCTGGCGCAACCGGTGCCGCTGGCCGAGATGGCAGCGGTGACCGGCTTGAGCGTGAGCCAGTTCGCGCGCCAGTTCAAGGCACGGACCGGGCTCGCGCCCCACCAGTACCTGCTGCGCTTACGCGTCGACGCCGCCGCAGCGTTGCTCCGTGATCCCGCCGTGCCGATCGCCGAGGTGGCCACGCGCTGCGGCTTCACCCACCAGGAACACCTCACCCGAGTCTTCCGAACCCACCGGGGCACCACCCCAGCCTCCCTACGCCGCCCCACCTAGCGGCCACCCCCTCGAACCGTGCCGCTAGCGCGCCGGGGTGCGTGGGAGTGGCCGCTGCGAGTGGTCCCGTTCGGGCGGGCGTCAGGTCGTCGGATCGGGGCCGCTTCGAGTGGGTTGGCGGGGAGGGGCGGCGGGGTGCTGGTTTTGTGCAGCGGGAACGTGCAGGAATCGAGGGCTGGGCGGCGGGATACTGGCCGGGTCAGCGGCGACGATGCTGGAGGCAGCGTGCGGAGCTTTGTGCATACGGCGTCACCGGTGCGGGTGGTGTTCGGAGCGGGCACGCTGGGCTCGCTGCGTGCGGAGGTCGAGCGGCTCGGGCGGCGCCGGGTGCTGCTGGTCAGCGGTACCTCGCAGCCCGAGGTGGTCGCCGCGGCCGCCGAAGGACTGGGCGACCTGCTCGCGGCGACGTTCACCGAGGCCGCGATGCACACGCCGGTCGAGGTGACCGTCCGCGCGATGGAATCCGCGCACGACGCCGACTGCGTGGTCTCGATCGGCGGTGGATCGGCGACCGGCCTGGGCAAGGCGCTCGCGGTGCGGCTCGGCGTGCCGCAGATCGCGGTCGCGACCACGTACGCCGGCTCCGAGGTCACGTCCACGCTCGGTGAGACCGAGAACGGAGTGAAGACCACGCGTTCCGCCCCGGAGATCCTGCCCGCCACCGTGATCTACGACGTCGACCTGACGCTCGGTCTACCGGTCGGAACGTCGGTGACCAGCGGCGTCAACGCGATGGCGCACGCGGTGGAAGCGTTGTACTCCCCGGACGCGAACCCAGCCATCGACGCCGTGGCCGAACAGTCGATCCGGCTCCTCGCGTCCGGTCTCCGCCGAATCGTCGCCACCCCGACCGACCCCGAAGCCCGCGCCGACGCGCTCACCGGGGCGTGGCTCGCCGGCACGTGCCTCGGCGCAGTCGGTATGGGTCTGCACCACAAGCTCTGCCACACCCTCGGCGGCTCCTTCAACCTTCCCCACGCCGAAACCCACACCGTGCTGCTCCCCCACGTAGCCGCCTACAACGCACTCGCCTTCGCCGATCGCGAAGGGCCCGCGGCGGGCGGGGGCGAAGCCCCCGCCACCCCCAGCGCTTCGCGCGACGGCTCCGGGCCTGCGGCGGGCGGGGGCGGTGGGCGCGATCCGTTGGGGCGGGTGGCGGCGGCGTTGGGGGCGGAAGGGCGGGAGGTGGGGGCTGCTTTGTTCGACTTCGTCGTCGAGGTCGGTGGGCCCACCTCGTTGGCGGAGATCGGGTTCACGGCCGAGGACATCCCCGAAGCGGCGCGGCTGGCCACGGCCAAGCCGTACCCGAACCCCCGCGAGGTCACCGAAGAGGGCATCACCGCGCTGCTCACCGACGCGCTGACCGGCACCCGCCCGCCCGGCGCCCAGGACTTCTCCTGGCTCACCGACCAGGTGGTCGCGAGCTTCGCGAACACCCCCGACCCGCGCCTGCGCCAGCTGATCACCGACCTGGTCCGACGCCTCCACACGTTCGCCGAACACCACGACCTGACCCAGGACGAGTGGCAGTACGCGATCGACTTCCTCACCCGCACCGGCGAGATCACCAGCCCCACCCGCCAGGAATTCATCCTGCTCTCGGACACATTGGGCATCTCCAGCATGGTCGACCTGCTCACGAACTCCCGCACGACCGAAACCACTCCCTCCGCCGTGCTCGGCCCCTTCTACGTCCCGGGCCCACCCGCCGTGACCCAGGGCGCCGACATCTCCGGCGACCTCCCCGGAACTCCGCTCCTGGTCGACGTCCGCATAGAAGGCGTGAACGGAGAGCCGGTCGCGGACGCGGCCGTGGACGTCTGGCAGAGCAACGAAGACGGGTTCTACGACCTGCAGCTGCCCGACCTGGACGGGCCGGTGCTGCGCGGTCGGCTCACCAGCGACTCCGACGGCCGGGTCCGGTTCTGGACGATCCTCCCGAGCGAGTACCCGGTGCCCGTCGACGGTCCGGTCGGGCAGATGCTCGAGGCGACCGGCCGTCACCCCTATCGCGCCCCGCACCTTCACTTCCTGATCAACGCCCCCGGCCACAAACAGCTCATCACCCAGCTCTTCGTCCGCGGCGGCGCGTACCTCGACTCCGACACGGTGTTCGGCGTCAAGGACGACCTGGTCGTCGACTTCGCCCCCGGCGAGGGACCCCCGCCGGACGGCCGTGCGGTCGACGGCGAGTGGCGCCTGCTCACCTACGTGTTCCGGATGGGATGACATGCCTCCTGTGGAAACCGACGTGCTCGTCGTCGGCAGCGGGCCGGCGGGCGGTGCCGCGGCGCTTCTGCTGAGCACGTACGGCGTCCCGAACGTCGTCGTCACGAAGTACTCGGCGCTCGCCGACACCCCACGTGCACACATCACGAACCAGCGCACGATGGAGGTCTTACGGGACGCCGGTCTCGAAGAGATCGTGAAAGCTCAGGCCACGCCGCAGCACCTGATGGGCGACACGCCGTTCTGCACGTCGCTGGCGGGGGAGGAGCTCGGGCGGCTGCACACCTGGTACACGCATCCGGCGCGCAAGGCCGAGCACGACCTGGCTTCGCCGACGTCGATCTGCGACATGCCGCAGCACCTGATGGAGCCGGTGCTCGTCAACGCCGCGATCGCGCGTGGGACGAGGTTCCGGTTCGACACGGAGTACGTCGGCCTCGAACAGGACGCCGACGGTGTCACCGCCACCGTGCGCGACCGGTTGCGTGGCGACGAGTACCAGATCCGGGCCAAGTACCTGATCGGTGCCGACGGTGGCCGGAGCCAGGTCGCGGAGGACATCGGGCTGCCCACCGTCGGTCAGATGGGTGTGGCCGGGAGCATCAACATCGTGTTCGAGGCCGACCTCACGAAGTACGTCGCGCACCGGCCGAGCACGCTGTACTGGGTGCTGCAGACCGGGTCGGACGTCGGCGGCATCGGCATGGGGCTGGTGCGGTGCGTGCGGCCGTGGAACGAGTGGCTGATCGTGTGGGGCTACGACATCAACGGTGAGCCGCCGAACCTCACCGAGGAGTACGCGCGTCAGATCGCGCACATGCTGATCGGGGACGACTCGGTCCCCGTGCGCATCGTCTCGTCCTCGGCGTGGACGGTGAACCACCTCTACGCCGAGCGGTACTCGAGCGGCCGGGTGTTCTGCGCGGGGGACGCCGTGCACCGGCATCCGCCGTCGAACGGTCTGGGCTCCAACACTTCCATTCAGGACGCCTACAACCTGGCGTGGAAGCTGAGGTTGGTGTTGTCGGGGGCGGCCGGGCCGGGGCTGTTGGAGACCTACGACGCCGAGCGGGCGCCGATCGGGAAGCAGATCGTCGACCGGGCGAACCAGAGCATCGGTGACACGCGCCGGATCTTCGACGCGCTCGGGTTGCTCTCGACCGACGATCCGGACCAGATGCAGGCCAACATGGCGGCACGCAAGAACGCGGGTCCGGACGCGGAGAAGCAGCGGCAGGCGTTGCGTGAGGCGGTCGCGTTCAAGGACTACGAGTTCAACACGCACGGGGTGGAGCTGAACCAGCGGTACGTGTCGGCGGCGGTGGTGCCGGACGGGAGCGCGGTCTCGAACCCGCGTGACGACGAGTTGTTCCACCACGCGACGACGGTGCCGGGCGCCAAGGTGCCGCACGCATGGGTGGGGAGTGGTTCTGCGCGGCGTTCGACGCTCGATCTCGGTGGTCAGGGACGGTTCACGCTGCTCACCGGCATCGGTGGGGAGGCGTGGCTCGACGCGGCTCGGGCGGTGGGGGTTGCGCTCGGCGTCGAGATCGCTGTTGTCGTGATCGGGCCGGGAGGCGACTACGAGGATCTGTACGGCGATTGGGCCGCCGTGCGTGGTGTGGGGGACACCGGGGCGGTGCTCACCCGGCCTGACAACTATGTGGCGTATCGCGTGGGGTCGCTGCCCGACGATCCCGCCGCTGCGTTGGACGCCACGATGCGTCGGGTGCTGGCGCGCGCCTGACTGACGCGGGCGCCCGGCGGTGGCTAGGGCGCCGCCGGGTCCGGCGGAGCCGCGTCGGGCTTCGGCTGCACCGCAGCCGGAGAGGCTGGCGGGGCCGCCTGGCGTGGTGAGGGGAAGAGGCGGCCCAGGGCGGGGAAGTCCACGGGTGGGCGGGCCGGGGTGGCGGCGGCTTTGACCGCTTCGATCTGGCGGCGCAGGTCGTCCTGGCTGATCGCGCTCGCGGGCGTGCCGGTGCGTGCCTCCCGCATCGCTTTCGCCAGCTGGGCGCGGCGCAGGACCTCCTTGAGGTCGGCGCCGGTCAGCCCCGCGCTGAGCGTCGCGCACGCCGCGATGTCGACGTCGTCGGCGAACATCCGGAACCCCGGAACCTCGTGTTCGACGATCTGCTGGCGGATCATCTTCGCGAGGATCTGGGCGCGCCCGGTGGTGTCGGGTGCCGGCACCGCGAGTTTGATGTCGAACCGTCCGGACCGGACCAGCGACGGGTCGATACGCTCCGGGAAGTTCGTGGTGGCCACCACGAACACGTTCGGGTTGGCGTCGATCAGAGTGTTCATCTCTTGCTTGAAGATGCCCGCGACCGAGTTGATCGCCTGACTCGCGGCGTCCCCGCCCTCGCTGGCGTAGCCGATGATCGTGTCGAACTCGTCGAAGAGCATCACGGTCGGTTCGGTGTAGCGCCGGGCGTCGCGGAAGATCTGCTTGATGTTGCGTTCGGATGCACCGAGCCACTTGTCGAGGATCTCGGTGGTGCGGATTTCGCGGAACCGGGCGCCGATCTCGTTCGCGAGGGCGCGGGCGAGCATCGTCTTGCCGGTGCCGGGCGGGCCGTAGAACAGTGCGCCCTGGGGTCGCTTGGCGCCCCAGCGGGCCAGTGCCTGGGGGTGGCGGAACGAGGCCGCGATCTCGCGGAGCTGCTGGACGATGTCGTCGAGGCCGCCGACCTGGTCGAGGGTCACGCGGTCGGGGCTGCCGGAGGTGGCGGACACCGTGACCACCTGTCCTACCAGCGCCTCCGGTGCGGAGGCTTCGACGACGGCGTCGAGCACCAGGCGGCAGAACCCTTCGATGTGTTCGACGCTGAGCTCGTCGAGCGGCAGGGTGGAGCGGAGGGCGATCGTGCGTTCCGTGGTTTTGGTGGTGGCGACGAGGCCGCTCGGGGCGTCGTGCACCTCCGCCTCCCCGTCGATGACCTCGGGTTCGGCGTCGCCGATCGCTCCGTCCGCGGGGTCCGTGACGTGGTCGGCGGCGCCGACGGCGACCGCGGCTCCATCGGTAGCGGCTCCACCGGCCGTGGCTCCGCCGGTCGCGGCGGAATCCGTGCTGCCACGGCTCGCGGCGGAGTCCGGGCCGGTGGGGCGGGCGGGGGGAGTGGGGCGGTCTCGGTCGGGGTCCAGGCGGCGGGAGACGTTCGCGAGGAATCCGCCCACCCCGTCGACCAGGCGCGTGGCCCACGGATCACCGGACTCGACCCGCTTGGACAGGAACACACCGATCGGGTCGTTCCCCAGCACCGTGACACCCGTGCGGTCCGACGGCTCGGTACCGGTGCGGATACTCGCGTCGAGATACGCGTCGATCTCGTCGCGCGTCAACGTGAGGGAGACCGCGCGCACCGGCGGCGGAAACACGACCCCGCCGAGCAGCTCGACACGCTGACCATCGTCGATGATCAACAGACGTTCGGCATCCACGAGCGTGACCGTGGCGCCGGCATGAGTGAAGGTCCGCAGGTCCGGACGCACCGGATAGCTGGCGTCGGTCTCCATGATTCGTTGCTACCCCACCGGGTCAACCTCAACCCGGCTTGTCATCCGTCGTTACTCTGCCGGAGCAGAGCGCTGGCGCAGGGTAGGGGCAGAATCATCAGTTCGAGTCGAGCCGAGGTACGCATGTTCGGCAGGCGTCGACGGGAGCGTCGACCCGCCGAGCTGGCTCCTGACACCCTTTTGCGCGACCGGGTCATCGCCGGCCACACGCTGCTGGCACAGGGACGCACGGTCGAGGCCGAACAGACCCTCATCGAGGCGCTGCCGCTGCTCACCGCCGTCGGCCCGCACGCCAACACCTTCCTGACGCTGCGCCTGCTCGGCCAGTGCGCTCGCACGACCGGTCGCCTCGACACCGCCCGCGCCTACTACAGCCGGGCGCTGGACGTCGCCGAAGCGCTCGGTGACCCCGACCTGGCCGGCGCGGCCGTCAGCGGCATGGCGTTCGTCGAACTCGCCGCGGACGATCTGAGCCGCGCCGACGGGTACTTCCGGCAGGCGGTGCAGCTGGTTCGGACGCTGGCGCCGGGTCCGGGGCGGGTCGCGGTGCTGCGGAACTACGCCGATCTGCTCGTCCGGGTCGACGACGCGCGGGCCGCCACGTTCTACCAGGAGGCCCTCGACCAGCCGGGGCTCGACGCGACGAGCCGCGCGGCGATGCTCGTCGCACTCGGCCGTGAGCTGCACCGACGCGGACGGGTCGCGGCAGGCACCGAGCGGCTGCGCAGCGGGGCCGCGCTGTTCGCCGAAGCCGGTGCGGACGGCGAGACGTACGCGGCGCTCGTCGCACTCGCCGGCCTCGCGCGGGAGACCGACCCCGCCGTGGCCGCGGACGCGTTCACCCGTGCGCACGACCTGGCACATTCGCTGCTGCCGCCGATCGACGTGCGCCACTACACCGACGGGTTCGCCGCGCGGGTGCGGCAGGTCGAGGCGGAGACCGAGCGTCGCGCGGCCATGGGTGAGCTGCCCGCGGTGGCGCCGCCTGCGGTGCTGGCCGCGTCGCGGGGGCTCGGGCCCGAGGTCGTGCGGTCGGTGACGGTCGGCGCGCCGGCGATGATCGGGCAGCGGTCGCTGGAGGAGGGGTCCGCGCTGACTGCCGCCGGTCGGTTCGCGGACGCGGACGCGAAACTCCGGATGGCCGAGGTGATGTGGTCGGCGCTCGGGGCCGCGCACGTGCTGCCGCGGGTGTGGGTGGCGCAGGCCCGGCTCGCCGCGCGCCGGGGGGCGCTTGTTCCGGCGCGATCGCTGCTCGAGCGGGCGAGGGCGCAGTCCGCTGCGCTCGGTGACGCCCGCACCGAACTTGCTGCGCTTTCCGCGCTCGCGGAGGTGGGGGTGGAGGTCGCGGAGCCGCGTCCGTTGGGTGGGGAACTGCCAGCAGACCTGCGCTTGCTCGACGTTCTGGCGCAGGCGAGTGCGCTGGCTGTGTTCCTCGCCGAGCGCGGTGAGCCCCCCGAGACGCCGGATGCCTCCGCGGCTGTGCTGTGCGTGCGGTACGGGGCGTTCGATCTGGCCGAGCACTACCTCCGCCGCGCCGCGGCCCTACCCGACGCGGGCGGCGCCACCGGCGTGGGGGGTGCGGAGGGGGCTCGGGCCAGTGCGTTGGCTGGGCTCGTGACGATTGTGACCCGGCGGGGGGCCGGTCAGCGTGACGAGGTCGCGGCGCTGCGCACGCGGCTGGCGGCGCTGGCGGAGCAGAGTACGGACCCGCTGGTCCGGGCGGCCGCGGGCGGTGCGGTGGGGCGGATCGCCGCGGCGGCCGGCGAGTGGACCGACGCAGCCTGGGAGCGCCTGCGCGACGCGTGCGCGGCGTACGACGAGCTCCGGGCCCACCCGATCGGCCCCGACCCGAACGTCGAGCCGCCGTACCTCACGGCGGCCGAGGTCGCGATCCGCCTGGGCCGCTTCACCGAGGCTCTCACGCTCGCCGAGCGCCTGACCCGCGGCCCGGCGCCCGCCGAGGACGCGGCGCTCAGCGGATCTGTGGCGGACGTCGTCCGGGTGGTGTTCCTGCCGGGAGCGTGCGGCGTGTACGCGCTGACCGCGATCCCCGGTGAGCCGGTGATCGGCGAGGTCGTTTCGTCCGCGCCGGGCGGGCCGTCGCAGGCCCGGTGCGCCGCGGTCGTCGACGCCGCCGCGATGCACGGTCCGATGGTCGTCACCGCGCTCGGCGCCTTGTACGGCACCCCGGTGCACCGCACTGCCGACGGCGCGGCCCGCCGCGCCGTCTCCCTGCTCCCCACGGCGTCCCCACGCCCGCCGGCCCGAGCGGTGCTCGGCGGGGCGGGGCGGGGTGTCGTGCTGGTTGGGCCCAGCGGTGATCTGGCGTTCGGTGGAGTTGCTGGTGAGCACGCGGGTGCCCGGTGGGATGCGATAGTGCTGCGGGGCCCGGACGCCAGTGCGGAACACCTTGCGGCGGCGCTGCGGGGGACGGTGTCGATGGTGCATGTGGCCTGCCGGATCGTGGTGGACGAGCGGCGTCCGCAGCGCACCAGCCTCCTGCTGGCCGGTCCGGACGGCGTGCCCGTTCGCGTCGATGTCGCCGGGCTCGCCGCGCTGCCCTGGACCGGCGCGGTCGTCGTGCTCAGCTCGGGGGAGGGCGGCGGCGTCCCGGCCGTCCTCGTCGACGCGCTGCTCCAGGCCGGGGCGCGGGCCGTCGTCGCGAGCGCCGCGCCGGTCGACGGTCTCACCGCCGCCGTCCTCACCACCTGGCTGCACGACGAGCTGGCAGGCGCCGAACGTCTCGACGCCGACACCGTCGACGAGGCCCTCGCCACCGCACAGCAGCGCCTCCGCACCTCCACCGGCGACGATCTCCTCACCTGGGCCGCCGACCGCCCCACCCTCTGCGCCGAGCAACTCGCCCTGGTCACCGACCGCGCCGAAGCCAAGCACCCCTTCGCCGTCGGCGCCCCGTACGCGACCTACGGCCGCTAGCCCGCGGGGACGCCCCTAACCGGCGACGGGAACCACCCGGAGGAAGTCGAGTTTTTCGGCGTCTTCGGAGCGCGCCGGCGCCGTGTACGTGACGATCCGCAAGTCTGAGCACGGAACTGTCAGTACGTCGCAGTCGACTTCGATCGGGCCCACTACCGGGTGATCGATCGTCTTCCGGTCGGCGATGTGTACGCCGACCGCGCCTCGCGCCCACATCTCCGCGAACCGTGAGCTTCCCGCCCGTCCCTCGGCGACCAGCGCACGGACCTCGGGATCGTCCGGATACGTCGCCGCGGCGGCACGCAGGTCGGACACCAGTGCCGTGTCCAGCACGTCCGGGCCCAGCTGGGAAACCACCGGCCACCGCGCGATCGCGCGCGGCTCGGCGAGGCCGAACCGCACCCGGATCAGGTTCCGATCCGCGGGAAACGACGTCGGGTCGCCGATCAACGCGGCCCAGAGCGGACTCCACTGGATCAGCGTCCAGTCGGCCCGGAACACGCCGAGCGGAATCTCGCCGAGCCGGGTCAGCAGGCGTTGCACGCCGGGCGGCACGTGGTCGGAGATCAGCCCCGGCGACGGCGGGGCGAGCCCGGCCAGCTGGTACAGGTGGTCGCGCTCGCAGGTGCCCAGTTGGAGCGCCCGCGCCAGCGACGCTACGACCTGCGGCGACGGGGTCGTCGCCCGGCCCTGCTCGAGCCGCACCACGTAGTCGACCGAGAGCCCCGCGAGGCTGGCGAGCTCTTCCCGCCGGAGCCCGAGCGCGCGCCGGCCACTGGCCGCCGGGAGCCCGACGTCGACCGGCGACAACCGGTCACGCCAGATCCGTAGCGTGTCGCCGAGAGTGGTTTCCATGGTCCCAGTCTCCCTCCGGAACGCCGGGACATCCCTGGTACTGCTGGTCCTACCGTCGTGGGAGGCACTGGTAGTCGCGGTCGACCGGGCGCACCGTCGACCCCATGACCACCACGTTCATCACCGGGGCCAACAAGAGCCTCGGCTTCGAAGCCGCCCGTCGTCTGATCGAGGCCGGCCACACCGTCATCGTCGGCGCTCGCGATGCGGAGCGCGGCCGGGTAGCCGCCGCTGAGCTCAACGCCCGCTTCGTCCAGATCGACGTCACCGACGACGCGTCGGTGGCAGCGGCCGCCGCGGACGTCGCTGCGCACGAGGGGCACGTCGACGTGCTGATCAACAACGCGGGGGTGCCCGGGGTGAACCCGCCGGCCGCCGAGATCACCGCCGACGACGCCCGGTACGTGTTCGAGACGAACGTCATCGGGATCGTGCGGGTGACGCACGCGTTCCTGCCGCTGCTGAGCAAGTCGGGCACGCCGGTGATCGTCAACGTCGCCAGTGGCCTGGGCTCGTTCGGTATCACCCACGACCCCGAGCGATTCGAGTCGACGTTCGCGATGCCGCTGTACAACGCGTCGAAAGCGGCGGTGTCGATGCTGACCACGCAGTACGCGAAGGCGCTCCCGGAGTTGCGGATCAACGTCGTCGACCCGGGGTACACCGCGACCGACTTCAACGGGCACAGCGGCCCGCAGACCGTCACCGAGGGCACGGACGCGATCGTCGCGCTGGCCTCGATCGGCGCCGACGGCCCGACCGGAACGTTCCAGGATCGCCACGGGGCGGTTCCCTGGTGAGCGGCGTAGCTTTTCAAGCATGACTCTCAACGCCGGAGAAGCCGGAACCATCGACGTGGGCGGGGACCTCACCGTCAACCGTCTCGGGTTCGGCGCGATGCGCATCACCGGAGCCGGCATCTGGGGCGACCCGCCGGACCGCGAGGTCGCCAAGGCCGTCCTGCGTCGGGCCGTCGAGCTCGGCGTCAACTTCATCGACACCGCCGACTCCTACGGGCCGAACGTCAGCGAAGAGCTGATCGCCGAGGCGCTGTACCCCTACGCCGACGACCTGGTCATCGCCACCAAGGGGGGCCTGACCCGGACCGGGCCGGGCCAGTGGCCGGTCAACGGCCGGCCGGAGCACCTGGTCAAGGCGCTCGACGGCAGCCTGTCGCGGCTGCGGCTCGAGCAGATCCCGCTCTACCAATTCCACCGCCCCGACCCGAACGTCCCGATCGAGGAGTCGCTCGGTGTGCTGATCGAGGCGAAGAACGCCGGCAAGATCCGCCACATCGGGGTCTCGAACTTCGACGAGACGCAGATCGCGATCGCGCAGGGCCTCACGCCGGTCGTCTCGGTGCAGAACCGCTACAACGTCGAGGACCGGTCGTCGGAGACGGTCGTCGACCTCGCCGAGCAGTCGCAGTTCGTGTTCCTGCCGTGGGCGCCGA
Organism: Cryptosporangium sp. NPDC048952; assembly: GCF_043197895.1. Taxonomy (NCBI): domain Bacteria; kingdom Bacillati; phylum Actinomycetota; class Actinomycetes; order Cryptosporangiales; family Cryptosporangiaceae; genus Cryptosporangium; species Cryptosporangium sp. NPDC048952. Next base: position 1,284,294 of record NZ_JBICTY010000003.1, read on the forward strand.
TCAGTGGCGACATCGCCGCGGTGAAGGACGCCGCGGTCAACCACGGGGTCTCGCCGCGGCAGATCGTGTTGGCGTGGTTGCTTGCGCGGTCTCCGCAGATTCTCCCCATTCCGGGCACGGGGTCGATCGAGCACCTCGAGGAGAACATCGCGGCCGCATCGCTGCAGTTGTCGCCGGCTGAGGTGGCGGCCATCACCGGGTGATTTCGTCGTTTCCGTTCCCGTTCCGGTCCGACACGTTCCGGTACGGGACGAACGTCTCACGAGCCCGGCTCCCGGTGTCCACGGAGGTGGGCTCGTGGGGCTCGGGCCTGATCGACGTCGACGCGGCCTACCAGGCGGAACTCGCCGAGCGGGCCCGGATCCTGCGCGCGGATCCGGGTCGGCTCGCCGTCCGGTCTGCGGCCATCCCGGCCTGCTGGGATGCGTTGCTCACGGTCCTGCGTGAGCTCTCCGTTTCTTATTCCGACGTCATGAGCCTGGACGTTTTTGGTGCGAGCTTTCGATGGCGCAACAAGCTGCTCGGAGTGGACGTCCGGTTCCGGGAGGGTGACCCCCTGCCGGGCGGGCCGCTGGGGTTCCTCGGGAGCCAGATCCAGGACGACATCGTGCTGCTCGACCAGCGCGAAGGGGCGTTGTGGATGGAGGCCGGGCTCGTCACGTTCGCGGCCGGCTGGTCGGTGGCGTTCGACGTCGGGATGACGTTCACGGAGATCCACGGGCCGGTGCCGCGGGTGCACGATTCGGGCGTGGTCGCTCGAGCCGAGCGGTTCATCATGCGCTTGCAGCCGGGGGAGGAGTACCGGCGGACGAACTGGTCGGCGACGCTCGATGGGCGGTTGGATCAGTCCACCGAGGCGTGGCCTGAGTGGGGCCCGGAGCGAACCGCGGCAGGGGCGTTGGTGGGCTCGGAGCTCGCGCGGCGCCTTCATTTGCGGGTGGAGGTGCAGCACCTGATCCGCCTGGGGCATTCCGGCGCGATCCTATTCCTGATCAGGACGTATCTGGCCTCGCTGGCCGAGATCGCCACCGTGCCTGCGTGGCGGGTGCGCCTCGGGCGGGTGCTCGCGGAGCTTCCCGAGGACATGGCGTCGTACAAGGGCCTGGCGCCCTTCCGCGATGCGGCGGCGGCCTGGCTCCTAGCCGGTGACGCCTCCGGGCCCGAGGCGCGCTAGCGCGGCGTTCCGTGGTGGGGGCGCTGTGGTGCCGCGGACGACCAGGTGTGGGGGAGTGACCACCTCGCGCTGGAGGACGGGGGCGCCTTCGATGCGGGTGATGGCGCGTTGGATGGCTTGGGTGGTCATCGCTTCGGTGTCCTGGGCGATCGTCGTCAGGTCGAGGTAGGTCAGCCGGGCGAGGCGGCTGTCGTCGTAGCCGACGACGCTGACGTCACCGGGCACGCTGAGCCCGGCACGGCGCAGGGTGTCGAGCACGCCGGTCGCGGCGAGGTCGTTGAACACCGTGATCGCGGTGGGTGGGTCGGGCAGGAGCGGGGCGACCGCGGCCGCCCCGTCCTCGCCGGTCGGCCCACCGGGCAGCACCCGGATCTCGGCCTCCAGACCGTGCTCGCGCATCGCGTCCCGATAACCGCGCCGGCGCTCGGCCGTACCCGGCGTGCGTCCGCCGTCGAGGTGGACGATTGTGCGGTGCCCGAGCGACACCAGGTGCTCGACCGCCTGGTGCAGGCCCTGGCAGTCCGCGTTCCGGACGACGTCGACCGCGTGGTGGCGGACGTCACGGCCGAGCGCCACGACCGGCATCTGCGCCGCGATCGCGGCGAGCGCGGAGGTCGGGGACTGGGGTCCGATCACGAGCAGCGCCTCGCAGCGGTCCTGCAGCAGACCGGCGATCGCGGTGCGTTCGTCGCGGAGCGGTGTCACCGCGCTGAGCGTCAGCTCGTAGTCGTGGCGCGCGGCGGCGTCGTACAGGCCGGTGAGCAGGTCGCCGTGGAACGCGTGCTGCACGCCGAACACCACGCCGAGCAGTCGGCTGCGACCACTGCGGAGTAATCGGGCCCGGCTGTCGGGCCGGTACCCGATCCGGTCGGCGACCTCGAGCACCCGTTCGCGCGTCGCCGCACTGGCCCCCGGCGCGCCCCGCATCACGATCGACACCAACGCGACCGACACCCCGGCCTCGGCAGCGACGTCCGCCAAGGTAGGCCGCCGATTACCCATCGCCGTAGCGTACTGAGCCGTCAACGCGCGGAGCGTCCAGCGCTCACGGCCGCGCAGCAGGCGTGCGCGCCCCCGCCGACCGCGCCCCCTCAGCAGCCGCCCCGCCGCCGTCGCCGCCCCCGACTCGCGCCGAGGCGCTCCCATCGCCGGCGCTACGAGCGGCGCTGTCGGATGGGGTGCGGTTGGGGGTGGCGCTGTCTGCGTTGACGGGTGCGGGGTGGTGGCGGTCGAGGCGGAAGCTGACTACGGCGATGGCCAGGCCGGCGGCGGCGAGGGTGGCGCCTACCCAGGCCGGTGCGGTGTAACCGAGGCCGCGGGCGATGACGAGGCCGCCGAGCGCGGCGCCGAGGCTGTTGCCGATGTTGGTCGCCGACTGGTTGATCGCCGCGCCCATCAGCTGGGCGCGGGGCGCCACCTCGATGAGCCGGGCCTGCAACGCCGGCGCGGTGACCAGGCACGCCGCCCCCACCAGGAACCCGGTCACGAACAATCCGACCGGATGCGACGCCGACAGCGCGAACGCGGTCGCGGCGAGCACCACCGAACCGAGTCCCAGCACGATGCTGCGCCGCACGTTCCGGTCACCGAGCATGCCCCCGAGCAGGTTCCCGACCGTCATCCCGAGCCCGATCGTCGCCAGCACCCACGGCACCGCGCCCGACGTCAGCCCCGCGGTGTTCGTCGTCACCGGAGAGATGTAGCTGTAAACGGCGAAGAACCCGGCGAACCCGATCGCACCGATCGACGCCGCGAGCCACATCTGCGGCGAGCGGAACGCGCTGAGCTCCGCCCGCGGCGAGCCACCAGGCGCTGCCGCGATCGACGGCACGGTCGCCAGCACGGCGAGCAGCGTCAGCACGAACATCCCGGCGATGGCGGCGTACGCGATACGCCAGCTCGTCGCCTGGCCGAGGCTCGTGATCAGCGGGACGCCGAAGACGTTCGCTGCGGTCAGTCCGGTCAGTACCGCGGCGAATCCCTTCGCCTGGCTACCGGGCCCGATCAGCGCGGCCGCGACCATGCCGGCCGCGCCGAAATACGCTCCGTGCGGTAGTGCGGCGACGAACCGCGCCAGCAGGACCAGCGGGAACGTCGGCGCCAGCGCGGACGCCACCGTTCCGACCGCGAACAGCGCCAGCAGACCGATCACGAGTCGCTTGCGCGGCACCCGCGCGGTCAGCGCCGCGATCGTGGGCGCGCCAACCACCACCCCGAGCGCGTAGACCGTGATCGTCCAGCCGGTCTGGGCCACGGCGTCCGACGTCGAGCGCGCATATTCCGCGGGGAGGAGGCCCTGCGCCATCTCGGGCAGCAGCCCCATCGCGACGAACTCGGTCAGCCCGACCGCGAACCCACCCAGCGCGAGCGACAGCACGGCGGCGTTCCGACGCGCGCGCGACACGGCTTCCATTCCGACCTCTCCGGTGCGGTTCGGTCTGCGCACCGGTGCGCGGATCGCGGACAAACGCTGGTAAGGCTAATCCGGATCTCTAGAACGTTCTAGTGAGTCGCGCGTCACAGCGATACTGGGGGTGTGCTGGCCCAATTGCATTCCGCGCTCGCCGAGCCGGGCGTGGGCCGATGTGCCAGCGCGGTGGCCGTGGCCGCGCCGGAGCTCCGGCCGTACGTGGTGGGGTATGGCGGGTACCGGGTCGGTGGTGGTGCGCCGGTGCGTCGACGGATGTTCCCGGTCACGCTCACCACGCTCCTTCTCGACGCGAACGAGGGTGCGCGCCTGATTACCGGGGCGCGGAGCAGCGGCGGGGTGCACGACGGCCCGCCGTGGCGGTCGGGGGTCTCGGTCGGCCTCACGCCGGCCGGTGTCCGCGCGCTCCTGAACGCCGAGGCCGCCGACCTGGCCGACGACGTGGTTTCCCTGGATACCCGGCTGAGTGTCCTGGCCGATCAGCTCGCCGAGCTCCCGAACTGGCGGTCCCGAGTGGCCACGCTCGATACCGCCTTCGCCCGCCGCCTCGGAATGCCCCACGCGCCCCGGCAGAGCGCGGACTGGGATGGCGCGGGTCGGGGTGTGGGTGGTCGGGTGTCTCGGGTGGGGGCGCCAGAGCTGATCGTCGATCGGGCTTGGTGGCGGTTGCAGGAAGCTGGGGCGCGGGTGGGCACGGTCGCTGCGGAGCTGAGGGTCAGTCGGCGGTATCTCGAGTTGGAGTTCCGGCGGCGGATCGGGCAGTCGCCGAAGACCGTGGCGCGGGTGGCGCGCCTGCAACGCGCGCTCGGAGCGTTCACCGCGCCGGACGCCACCCTCAGCGGCGCCGCGGCACTCGGCTACGCCGACCAGTCGCATCTGAGCCGCGAAACCCGGGCACTCGTCGGCTCCACGCCGGGGGAGCTGTTCGCATTCGTCCAAGACGCGGTGCGTCCCGCTCACTAGCGTCCGCGGCATGGAGCTGACCGGGAAGGTCGCGGTGGTCACCGGGGGTTCGCGGGGCATCGGCCGCGCGATCGTGACCGAGCTCGCGGCGCGCGGCGCCCGTGTCGTCTACAGCTACCGTGATGCCCCGGCCCCGGAACTTCACGGCACCACCGCCGTCCGCGCCGACCAGGCCGACCTCGCGAACCTCGACGCGCTGTTCGCCCCGGTCGCCGACGGTTTCGACATCCTCGTCAACAACGCGGCGATCAACCCCGGAGCGCCGATCGTCGACCTCACCTCCGACGAGTTCGATCGCGTGTTCACGATCAACACGAAGTTCCCGCTGTTCGCGATGCGGCGGGCGGCGACGCTGCTGCGCGATCACGGGCGGATCGTGAACGTGTCGACGCTCAACACGGTGATCCCCGCGCCAGGGCACAGCCTGTACTGCGCGAGCAAGGGTGCGTTGGAGCAGTTCACCGCGGTCGCGGCCCGCGAATTCGGGCCGCGTGGCATCACGGTGAACACGGTCTCGCCGGGCTCGACCGAGACCGAGCTGTTCCACGAGACCAACCCGCCCGAGGCGATCGCGCAAGCCACGGCCTTCACCGCGTTGGCCCGGATCGGTCAGCCGCTCGACATCGCCCGCGTCGTCGCGTTCCTGGCCGGCCCGGACTCGGCGTGGATCACCGGCCAGAATCTCCGCGCCACCGGCGGCTTCGTGATCTAGCCGCCGCAGCTAGCCGGCTGTCTCTAGCCGGCGCCGTTGAGGCCGGCGATCTTGCGGTGGTCCCAGGATGCGATCTTGCTCGGCGTCAGGCGTACCCAGCCGTGCCGGCCGTCGTGATACATGTTCTGCTCGCCGTCGAAGTACTTCGCGGCGAACAGCCGCTCTGCGGCGTCGAGCTCCGGGATCGACTCCCCGCCGGTGCGCGGCGCCTCGCCGACCTGCTCCAGCGTCCCACGCAGTTCGATGCCGTGCAGTTCGAAGAAGTCGTGGCCGGCGTCGACGACGACCGCGACGCGCGGGTCGCGCAGCATGTCGGCCCAGCGCTGGCTCTTCACGATGGAGTACAGCCAAAGCGACGTGCCGTCCCACACGTACCAGAGGGGTGAGACGTGCGGCGCGCCCGACGACGTCAGCGTGGCGACGCGGCACGTGCGGCTGTCGGTGAGGAACGCGTCGAGTTCCTCCTTCGACAGCGCGATCCGTCGGCCCCGCTTCTGGGTGTTCAGCACGTCACTGTCGGCCACAGCGCCTCCCTTTGGTACTGGTCGGTATCCGGTTTACCGGACGGCGGGATGTTTCGTCAGGCGTACTCCCCCCGAGCTCGGTGCGCGGGACCGTGCCGAGCTCGTGATCGCGGTGTACGAGAGCGGGGTGGTACGACCCGACTACCAGGGCTGAAGTTGGGGTAGGTGACCGTGGCGGGCGCCGAGGCCCGCCGGGGAAAGACCGGGAGCCCGCATGGATGTCACGACCGTTCTGGCGGCGGACGCGCCAGCGCCCGCCAGCTCCGATCCGCGGCTGATCATCGCCGCGCTGATCGGTATCGCGGTGGTCGTCGTGCTGATCACCTGGGTGAAGATGCACCCGTTCATCGCGCTGACCGTCGGCGCGATCGGGTTGGGGCTGGGCGCCGGGCTGCCGGCTGCCGACGTCGCGACGAGCTTCAGCGGTGGGTTCGGCGACACGATGGCGTCGGTCGGTCTGCTGATCGGTCTCGGTGCGATGTTCGGGAAGTTGCTCGCCGATTCCGGAGGTGCCGACCAGATCGTCGACACGATCGTCGGGCGGGCCAGGCCGGCGGCGTTGCCGTGGTTGATGGCGCTGGTCGGGGCGATCATCGGGTTGCCGATGTTCTTCGAGATCGGCGTCGTACTGCTGATTCCGGTGATCATCCTGGTGGCCCGTCGGTCCGGGCTGCCATTGTTCCGGATCGCGATCCCGACGCTCGCCGGTCTCTCGGTGATGCACGGTCTGGTGCCGCCGCACCCCGGCCCGCTGGTGGCCGTGAGCGCGTTGAACGCGAACCTCGGACTCACGCTCGCGCTGGGCCTGCTGGTCGCGATCCCCACCGTGATCATCGCCGGGCCCCTGTTCAGCCGCTTCGCCGCCCGCTGGGTCGACGTCCCGATCCCGAACCTCTTCCACACCGACGAGGACACCTCGGGCGGCCGGGGAGGCCACGACGGCGGCACACCCGACGCGCGTGGCGAATCCGGTGACGGCGCCGCCGAACCCGGCCGCGGCAGCGCGTCCGCCGCCGAGCCCGGGCGGCGGACGGCCGGAACCGCCGGTAGCGATGTCGAAGACGCCGCGGACGCGTCGTCCGGGACGGACGACTACCGGGGGCGGGGGACCACGGCGGTCGCGGCGGCTCGCAAGCGGCCGAGCTTCGGTGTCACGCTCGCGTGCATCCTGCTACCGGTCGTGCTCATGCTCGCCAAAGCGATTGCCGACGTCGTCGCGCCCGACGCCGAGAACACGCTCAAGGACGCGATCGACTTCGTCGGCACACCGCTGATCGCGCTGACGATCGCCGTCCTCGTGGGCATCGTCGGGCTGGGCCTCGGCGCCGGCATGGACCGCGGCGCGATCGCGTCGACGCTCGGCGACTCGCTCCCGCCGATCGCCGGCATCCTGCTCATCGTCGGCGCCGGTGGTGGCCTCAAGCAGGTGCTCATCGACACCGGCCTCGCGCAGATCATCGCCGACACGGTCGAGGGCAGCGCACTGCCGGTACTTCTCCTAGCCTGGATCGTGGCGGTACTGATCCGGGTCGCCACCGGGTCGGCAACCGTCGCGACGGTCACCGCCTCCGGCATCCTGGCCCCGGTGGCCGCGGATCTGTCCAGCGGCGAGGTCTCGTTGATGGTGCTGGCGATCGGCGCCGGCTCGCTGTTCCTCTCCCACGTCAACGACGCGGGGTTCTGGCTGATCAAGGAGTACCTCGGCACGACCGTCGGCCAGACCCTCAAGACGTGGACCGTGATGGAGTGCCTCATCTCGGTCTGCGGACTGGTCGGCGTCCTTCTCCTCGATTTGGTGATCTAACTGCAAACCTTCCTGCCCGTCGCCGACTTCGACCGTTCCGCTGAGCTCCTCGACTCGCCGCGCCTCGGCAAGCAGCGCGTCGAGACGCTCCAGGTGCTGCGCGCGCTCGAGCTGCCCGACTACGGCTGGGCGAACCACCCCGTCACGATCATGTGGCGGGGCCGCACGGCCGGGCTCGTCGTCTACGGCCTCGCGACCGTGCGGGCCTGGCAGGCGCGGGGTTTCGCCGACAGCACCGCGGCGCAGATGGCCGAGTTCGCGCCGGATGCCGCCCGGATGACCCAGGCCGAGGCGGCAGCGGCCGGGCTGCTGCCCAGCTGGATCGGGAACGAGGACGTGCACCGGTCGCACCGCTCGAACCTGCGCGCGAAGGACCCGGCGTTCTACGGCCCGCTGTTCCCGGACACGCCCGACGACCTGCCGTACGTCTGGCCGCCGGCGGACGACGTTCCGCCGCCCGCGCCTCCGTCCGGAGTGCCGGTGTGGATCGTGCGACCCGCCGGGCCGCTGGAACTGGGCACGGCGCTCTCGCAGGGCGTCGTCGGTATCGGCACGGACTCCGGCGTCGACGTCGACGCGACCGGTCTGGAGCCGGTCGAACTCCGCAACCTGGCAAAAGAGCTGTCCGGCCGGAGGCCGGCGAAGGCCCTCCGGCAGCTGTCGTCTTTTCTCGACGAGATGAAGCCCGGCGATCTGGTCGGCGTGCCCGTGGAGCAGGGCGCCGGGCTGCTGCTGGGCGAGGTCGTGGGCGACTACCTGTGGGTACCGGGGCAGCCCCTGCCGCACCGCCGCCCGGCCCGGTTCACCCACGTGGTGGCCCGGTCGGCGGCCCGGCCCCCGGCGACCCTGCAGGATCCGCGCGCGCTGTTCCGGGTGATACTCGATCCCGTGGAGACCGGGGAGTGACAGAGTTAGCGTTCGGGTTGGACACGTTCGGTGACCGCAGCGTCGACCTGGACGGGAACCCGATCCCGTACGCGCAGGTGATCCGCAACGTCGTCGACGAGGGAGTGCTCGCCGAGCAGGTCGGCGTCGACAGCTTCGGCGTGGGGGAGCACCACCGCGACGACTTCGCGATCTCGGCGCCGGAGATCGTGCTCGCCGCGATCGCCGCGCGCACGGAGCGCATCCGGTTACGTACCGCGGTCACCGTTCTGAGTTCCGACGACCCGGTGCGCGTCTACGAGCGGTTCGCGACGCTGGACGCGATCTCCCGCGGCCGGGCCGAGATGACGCTCGGACGCGGATCGTTCACCGAGTCGTTCCCTCTGTTCGGGTACGACCTGAGCGACTACGAGACGCTGTTCAGCGAGAAGCTCGACCTGGTCGCGGCGCTGCTGGAGGGCGGGCCGGTGTCGTGGAGCGGCACCGTGCGCCCGCCCCTGGTCAACCAGGACGTGTACCCGAAGGTCGAGTCCGGGCGGCTGCAGGCGTCGATCGGCGTCGGCGGGAGCCCGGAGTCCGTGGTGCGCGCGGCGAAGTACGGGCTGCCGCTCGCGCTGGCGATCATCGGTGGTGACCCGGCGCGGTTCGCGCCGTTCGTCGAGCTGTACCACCGGGCGCTCGCGGAGTTCGGACTCCAGACGCTGCCGATCTCGGTGCACTCGCCGGGGTTCGTCGCGGCGACCGACGAGGAGGCCGCGGAGATCGTCTGGCCGCACGCCCAGGCCATGCACAACCGCATCGGCGCCGAGCGCGGCTGGCCGAAGTACACCCGCGGGCGTTTCGAGTCCGACATCAACCACGGCGCGCTGCACCTCGGATCGCCGGAGACCGTGGCGCAGAAGATCGCCCGGACGATCCGGGCGCTCGGCATCCAGCGGTTCGACCTGAAGTACACGAACGGCCCGATTCCGCACGAGCACATGGCGACCGCGATCGAGTTGTACGGCACGAAAGTTGTTCCGCGCGTTCGTGAGCTTCTAGACGATTAGGGCGATTTACCCTGTTTGCATGATTGCTCAGGGTATCGCTCTTGTGCTCACAGTTGTTCTCGGTGCCGCAGACCCGCGTCCGCCCGCGGTGCCGCCGATGACACCGCTTCCGGCGGCCCCGGCGCCGTACGTCAGCGGGACGGCCGGCTGTGTCATCCCGGACCCGTCCGGCACCGGGGGATGTGTCACCGCGCCGACCGCCTGGCTCATGGGTCAGGTCCGGCTGCGGTTCGGCGATCTGAAGGCCCAGTGCTGGGACGAGCACGCGTGGAACCCGACCAGCGATCATCCGCTCGGCCGCGCGTGCGACTACGTCATCGGCAAGACCGGTGCGTTCGCCGAAGGTGACGACGTCGCCCGGGGGTGGCTGCTCGCCCGGTGGTTCCGCGTGAACGCGATCGCCCTTCGCGTCCACTACGTGATCTGGCAGGGCCGGATCTGGTCGTGGGAGCACCACGAGCAGAGCTGGCGTCCGTACCTCGGTGCGGGTGTGTACGACGTCTCCACCCCCGACGGCGGGCACTACGACCACGTGCACGTGTCGACCGTCGACAGTAGACCCGAGGACCTGTTCCCGGCGGCCGCGGACCAGGCACGGGAAAACCGGAAACCTTAAGAGCTCCGATATTTCGAACCGACTGCCCTGGTTCGCCCGTAACTCGCTATCGAAAGTGCAGGGGGCCCTGCACAGCGTCAATGGTGATCGGTCGAAGGGTGTGTCGTGGCGAATCGGAAGCTGGGATGGCGTCGTAAGGCAGCGGTCGGTGTGGGGATGCTGGTGGTGTTCGGCGGCGCGACCGCGGTCGGGATCGGTGTCAGCTCGGCCGGCGAGAACGCCGCCGCACCGCAGGCGCCGAAGGAGGACTGCGGCGGTCTGGACACCGCGCTGAAGAACAACCTGAACTTCATCGCCGCCCAGCGGGCCAACCCCGACGCGCTGTCCGAGGCGCGGATCGCCAACCGGCAGGCCGTCGTCGACCTGATCCAGCAGCGGCGCGTGGTCGCCGAGTGCACCGCGAACGTCGTCGCCGACGGCGCGGCGGCCCAGCCGCCCGCGGCCGCTCAGCCGCCCGCCGCGGAAGCGCCGGCCGCCGACCCGGCCGCGGAAGCCCCGGCTGCGGACCCCACGACCGCCGCGCCCGCTCCGCCGGCGAACAACGGTGGCGGCAATGCGCAGCAGGTCTGCAACGGCAGCACGATCACGCTCTCCGGTGAGGACGGCGCTCCGGCGGCGTCGAGCAACCAGTTCCCGGTCGGCACGCAGCTGCGGGTGACGAACCTCGACAACAACAAGTCGATCACCGTCTCGGTGACCGGCGCGTCGGGCAGCTGCGCGCTGCTGAACAACGCGGCGTTCGAGCAGGTGCGCGAGCCCGGTAAGTTCCTGATCCGCCGCGCACTCATCGAGCGCGTCGGCTAGTCAGCACTGCCGAATTGGCCCGGGGACCCGACAGCGTCGGCCCGGGCCGATTCGCTTTTGTCCGGCCGGCACCGTCACGGAACAGCCACCGTCGTCGTGATCCGTACCAGTGACGGATCGCGCGGGGTAGAGCCGAAACCGAACTTCACGGGTGGCTCGATGGCGGTCAACGACCCGAGATCATCCCCGTCGAGCGACGCCGACGCACGCACGATCGGATGCACGTCCCGGGCGCCGTACCACTCGTACCGCCCGTTGCCGGCGCTCCCGTGCGTCCGGACTCCGGGCAGCACGACCCGGGCCGGCAGATCGATCAGCCGCACCCACGCGGGTACCCCGGCCAGCGCCGACGGAACAGCCTGGAGCAGCCAACCGAGCGGGCGCCGTTTTCCGGGCCTGAACGCGTAACGAAGCGGTCCGGCCTCCACCGCCCACTGAGCCCCCCGCCGCACGCTCACGGGAACGACCTGCACCTCGTCGAACCGATACGTAGCCGCGACGAACTCCGCGAGCTCCCCGGTCGACGCGAGCAACGTCCGCCGCCCCGAACCGTCCTCCACCATCACGTCGCTGACCGGCCCGAACGGCGAATCCGGCCAGTGCCCCAGCACCAACCGCGTACCGCTGGTCGTCCCTACCCCGGCGATCCAGCCGTCGAACCGCAACCGTTGCCCCATCCGGTCAGCCTCGCGCGAACCACGCGAAACCGCATCCGGAGCTGCCGCCGGGACCACCCCCGTGTTGGTCCCGGCGGGTCGCGCCGCTACCGAAGGCAGCACACCCCTCCAGTGCTGCCTCCGGCTGCGGAAGGCGACACCGAGAGCCTCCCGCGCCGCGGGGCCGGACGACATGACGTGATCACGGGGTTTCCCGGTCGAGGTGACCGCTGACCCGGTCGAGCACCGTGCCCCAGTCCGACGGTGCGCTGTCGGCGCGCCACGCGATGTGCTGGTCGGGACGCACCAGCACCAGCCGACGGTTCCACCGCGTCCGCACCGCCCGATCGGTGACGACGAGGTGGGCCATCGGGATCCCGCGTCGGCGCGCCGCCAGCACCAGCTCGCGTCCTGCCTCGTCCTCGGTCAGGTCGACGAGCGTGAACTGGGGGCCGAGCCGGTCGAACAGCTGGGTGCCGTCGTCCATCCGCACGGCCGGCGCCCGGCCCTCGGGCAGCCCGGCGTCGTCGACCGGAGCGACCTCCCGACGCAGCACACCGGCGAGGTACTCGCGGGACGCCCCGGCGGCGACCAGCCGCCCGAAGCGACGACGGGTCTCCAGGCGGCGCGCCACCACTTCCCGGTCCATCAACGCCCGGGGACGCCGCTCGGCCTCGTAGCTGTCGAGCAGGCCGGCGCCGCCCCAGCCGTTGAGCACCCCGGCCAGCTTCCAGCCGAGGTCGACGGCGTCGCCCACGCTGGTCGCCGCGTTGTCGCCCAGGGGGTAGAAGCGGTGTGCGGACTCGCCGACCAGGAACACCGGCCCGGCGCGGTACCGGTCGGCCACCGCGAGCGCGTCGTCCCACTGCGTGACGTCGAGAATTTCGGTGGCTTCCAGACGGTTGCCCAACCCGGCGCGCAGGAGCGCCTCGGGGTCGGCGGTGATCGGGTCACCCGGCGCGACCCGCAGGTGACCGACCCAGGTGTCGTCGCCGTCGTCGCGGTACTGCAGCGTCAGCGTGCCGACGATGACCGTCGACGGGCGACGCGCGGCGAACCGGCGGGTCAGCTCCGGGCTGCGGAAGTACACCGAGCAGTGCTGCACCGGCGCGGTGAGCTCGGCCATCGGGATGTCCAGGCACTGGCGGACGGTGCTGCGCGCGCCGTCGCAACCGGCGACGAACCTGGTCTCGAGCACCCGGCGGGTGGGCCCGTCGCGGTCGATCGCGGTCGCGACGACCCGCCCGCCCTCGACGCGCAGGCCCGTGAACGTCCAGCCGAGGCGCAGGTCGATCAGTGGGTGCTGCTCGACGGCGGTCCGCAGCCCGGTAGCGAGCCGAACGCCGGACACCCGCTGCGGCAGCTCCACCGGTGCGCTGCCGTCCTCGACCTGCGCGTACCGGCCGCGCAACTCGTCGAGCGACGGAACCGAGAGCACGAGCACCGGTGGCTCGTCCAGACCCTGGCTCCGCCACTCCTCGCCGCCGGAATTCTCCGCCCCGACGCCCTGCGCCCGGATCGCCGACGCCAGCCGCAACCGCCGCAGCAACTCCATGCTGCGGCCGTCGAGATAGTCCACGTTCGTGGACTGGGGCGGTTTCACGGCGCGGTCCACGACAACGCTCGGAACACCGTGGTGCGCCAGCTCCAGCGCCAGGATGGATCCCACGGCTCCGGCGCCGACGACCAGTACCTGTGCTTCCGATGCGTCGCCGCCCATCGGACCTCCCCGTGAATCCCCCGTGTGTTGCTCATGCTGGGGCGGGGCGCGGTACCTACGCCATCACGTCTTTCCGTGATTCTGGGTGGCCACCATGTTGGCCAGCGCGACTCGGCTCTGAATGTTCCACTTCGCGAAGATCTTGCGCAGGTGGCTGTCGACGGTGTGCCGGGACAGGTGCAGCTGCTGGGCGACCTGGTGGTTGGTGAGCCCGTCGGCCACGAGCAGGGCGACCCGGCGCTCGGCGCGCGACAACTGGTTGAGCACCGATTCCGACGCCACGCCCAGCGCCCGTTCGAGGCGCTGCCGCATCCGGTGCGCACCGCACGCGACGGCGAGCGTCAGCGCCTCCCGCCGCCAGCCCCGTGCGGTGTGCGGCTCGTCGGTGAGCGTGGCGGCGTCCTCGAGGGCGGTGGCGAGCGCCAGGCGGCGTTGCGTCTGCCGGAAGTGCCCGATCGCGGTGCGCAGCGCCTGCTCGTCGCGGCGCAGCAGCCCGTCGGCGTGCGCGGCGGCACCGGTGAGCGCGTGCAGGCCGGGGTTTCGGTGCGCGAGGTCCCGGGCGGTCGTCGCGACGGTCCGGGCCCGCTCGGCGTCGTCGGCCGCCAGTGCGACCCGCACCAGCGTCGACGCGTTGCCGGGGTCCTGACCCACGAGGACCGGCCGGTCGGGCAGCGCGTCGTAGAGCGGGGCCAGGACCGGCATCGCGGCCGTCGGTCCGGCGGTGGTGTTCAACAGCACGCCTTCGGCCCAGTCGACGTCTTCCGGCGCGGCGGTGATGCCGGTGTGCATGAGCCGGTGCATGTGCCGCAGGTACTCCTCGGCGGCGGGCAGCTCGTCGCGCTCGACGGCCAGCCGGGTCAGCGTCGCGAGCAGCGGCACCGCGAGTTGGTGCGAACCGAGCTGCTCGGCGACCGCGACCCCGGCGTCGGCCTCGGCGAGGGCTTCGTCGAGGTTGCCGCGCGCGGCCAGGAGCGCGGCGGTGTAGTAGTGCCAGAGCGGCGCGGACCAGCCGGTACCGAGCCGTTCGGACTCCGCCCGGCCGCGCTCGAGCACGCGTCCGGCCTCTCCGAAACGGTCGAGCGCGGTGAGCGCGCTGGCCAACCAGATGCGGGGATGGCGCTGGAGGGCCTCGCCGCCGGCGGCGTCGGCGGCTTCGGTGGCTTCGGCGGCGTGCCGCAGGGCCGCGTCGAGATCACCGGTGGTCTGGGCGACGAGGCTGCGGGCCGTGCGCCCGAAGACCGACGCGCCGATCTCGCCGGTCGCGCGCCCGATCCGGTCGGCGCGCTCACCGGCCGCGTCGGCGTCCGCGAGGTCTCCGGCGTACACGAGTGCGTGGGCGCGGATCGCGTGCAGGCGCGCCGCCAGGGCGTCGGTGTCGGAGACGTGCGCCAGCCCCTGATCGGCGTAGTCGACAGCGGTTTCGTTCTTTCCGGCGTGCTTGAAGGCCTCGGCGAGGCCGTACAACAGCAACGCTTCGACGTGGCGGTCGAGCCCGGCGCGCAGGACCGTGCGTCCCTGCTGCTGCGCCTCGGTCAGCCGCCCGGCGCGGGCCAGGTAACCGATCGCCTCCGCGACGACCGGAGAGCGCTCCGGGTCGTGCTCGCCGAGCGCCTCCAGCGCGTGCAGGACGAAGTCCGCGGCGGTGCTCGGGGCGACGTCGGCGACGTCGTGGGCGGCGGCGCGCAGCAGGTCGACGGTGTCCTTGCGGCCACCCGCGCCACCGCGGACGAGGTGATACGCGATCTCCATCGGCGCCCGCTCGTCGGCGCGGGCGAGCGCGGCCGCCTCCTGGTGCAGCACGACAGCGATCGCGCGGCTCAGCGTGTGGTAGATCGCCCGGCGCACCTGGTCGTGGACGAACGTGAGGTAGGGCCCCTCCTCGACCAGCACCCGGGCGTCGATGGCCTGCTCGACCAGGGGGATCAGCTCGGCGGGCCGGCGGTCGAGCAGGCGGGCCAGCTCGTCGATGAGAAACGGCCGGTCGAAGACGGACGCGGCGCGCGCCAGCCGGCGGGTTTCCTCCGGCAGCTGGTCGAGGACCTGCCGGATCATCGCGACGAAGCTCGACGGAAGGTCGGTGCCCACGACCGAGGCGATCCCGTCGGCGACGACGATCTGGTCGGTGACCCGCAGCGACGACATCAGCTGGGTGACCTGCAGCGGGATACCGCCGAAGCCGCGGGCGAGCGCGAGCACCGTGTCGTCGACAGCGGCCTCGAGCGCCTGGGCGCAGAGCTGCCCGACCGCCTCGTCGGCCAACCGTCCGAGTGGCAGTTCGGTGGCACCGTCGCGGATCAGCCAGTCCAGGACACGCCGGCCGGGGGTGTCGACCGGCTCGGGACGCCGGGCGAACAGCCACCGCACCGGCGAGGACGCCAACGCCGGGACGAGCTGGCGGATCGCGACCGCGCTGAACTCGTCGATCCAGTGGGCGTCATCGATGACGACGAGCAGGGGCCGGCGGGCGGCGTGGGCTTCGAGGGTGGCGCCGAGCCGCTCGAGCGTGGCGAACGAGTGGCCGCTGTCGCGGGCGAGCCAGCTGAACGCGTCGGTCGGGGGATCGCAGGCCCGGAGCGTGGAGCCGAGCGTCAGGAGCCCGACCGCGCGGTCGAGTTCGAACGCGCGGCGGAACGCGACCGACAGCGGGATCTCCCGGGCCTGGTCGACGGCGGCGCGGAGCAGCCGGGACTTGCCGATGCCGGCGGGGCCGCTCAGGACGAGGCAGCCACCCGCGCCGTTCGCGGTGTCGGCGAGGGCACGCCGCAGCACGTCGAGTTCACGTGCGCGGCCGACCGGCGGGGGAAGGCCTTGCCCGGGCACGCCGAAAAGGTTACCGGTTGAGGGTGGGGCCGGTACCCGCCGTTTGCGGGCATATTTGCATTTTTGCCTCCGCGGTGACCGCGCGGAGGAGGCGGTCCACGATCGACGGGCCGTGCTCGGTGAGGACGGATTCGACGTGGAACTGCACCGAACGGACGCGGGTTTTGGCCAGCGCGTGGACGGCGCCGGTGCGGGCGTCGCGCAGCAGGCGGACGGGTTCGCCGGTCGTCGGACAGCGGATGCGGTCGCTGCCGGAGACGGCGGCGAACGTGTTGTAGAAGCCCAGCCACTCCGGGTTGCCGTGCCAGTCGATCCGGCGGCGCAGGCCCTGCGCCGGGGTCGGGAGACGCCGGACCGGGAGGCCGAGTGCCTGGCAGAGCACCTGGTGGCCGAGGCAGACCGCGAGGATCGGGCGACGGCCGGCCAGCAGTGACCGGGTGATCGAGTGCAGGCGGGCGATGCGGGGCACCGCGACGTCGCGTGGGTCGCCGGGGCCGGGTCCGATCAGGACCGGGTCGTACGGGGTGAGGCCGTCGAGGAGGGCGTCGTCCGGCGTGGTCGCGGGGCGGACCAGCACGTCGACGTCGAGCGAGCGCGCGATCGAGGCGAGCATCGCGGTGAAGTCGTCCTCCGCGTCGACGAGCACGAGCTTCTCCGCGGGCGGCGCCGCGATCCGGCTGCGGCCCAGCCCGCGCCAGTACCGCGAGAGCCCTCGGTTGCGCCCCTCCAAAGCCACCCGGACCCGCTCCGCGACCTCCCGCTCCACCGCGGCCGCACTCGCGTCCGCCGCCGCGTGCCGATCGGCCGACTCGCCGTAGTCGGCCGGGTCGGCCGGGTTTCGGCCGAAGGCGGAGAGCAGCGCTCTTGCTTTGGCTCGGGTTTCGGCTGCTTCGGTGGCCGGATCGGAGCGGCGGACGAGGGTGGCGCCGACGCCGAGCGTCAGGGCGCCGTCCGCTCGGACGTCCGCGGTGCGGATCAGCAGCGCGGAGTCCAGGACGCGCCGGCCGTCCTTCCAGCCGAACCACGCCAGCGCTCCGCCGTAATAGCCGCGCCCACCGCGCTCGTGCGTCGCGACCATGTCGCACGCCGCCCGCAGCGGGCTCCCGGTGACCGTCGGCGCGGGCAACGTCCGGGCCAGCACGTCCCGGGGATCGCGGGACGTCGGCCCCTCGACCGCGTACTCCGTGTGCGTCACCCGCGACATCGGACGCAACCACGGCCCCCGCAACCGCGGCGGACGGTCACAGATCCGCGCCATCATCTTCAATTCCTCGTCGACGACCATGAACAATTCCTCGGTCTCTTTCCGGTCGTCGAGAAACGCGAGAAGCTCCCGATCGTCGGGCCCTCCCGCGGGGTGCCGATACGTGCCACTGATCGGGCTCATCGTCGCGATTCCGTCCGCGTACCGCACCTGACGTTCGGGTGTCGCGCCGATCAGCGTCCGCCCGTTCCAGTGCACGAGAAACGTCCAGTAGGCCCCCCGCTCGGATTCCACGAGCCGCCGGAAAACGCCGAGCGCGGCCTCCCGCGACCACCCCGTGATCTCGGCGCGGAACGCGCGGCGCAGCACGAAGTTCGAGCCGATCCCGCGTCCGATGCACTCGTCGATAACCCGTCGCACGGCGGCGGCGTACTCGGCGTCCGAGAGGTCGAAACCGCCGGTCATCGTGGTGCCGCTCCCCGACGGGAGCGAGTCGATCGGCACCGTCGTGCAGGTCCGCACACGCATCGCCACGAGCGGCTCGCCGTCGTCGACGGCGTTCAGTCCGCGCTCCGCGATCTGCCGGTACGGCACGATCGCGAGGACGCCGTGCTCCCCGCGCACCGGCACCGGCAGATCGGCGATCCGGGCGACGAGATCCACCTCCCCGGTGAGCATCTCCACAGCAGAGTTCCGGCGAATGAGCGCGAAGGCGTCGTTCCACATTCTTCCGTTGTGCCGAATCAATGCGCGGAATGGCAACTACCCACTCGAGTAGGGGCTACTCGAAACGGTAGTGGGACCGCGCCGCGGAATTCCTTACCGTCGTTTCCGTGACCACCTTCGCCCGGAGCGTTCGGCTCCAGAACCTCTACCGCCGGGATTCCGGCCGACTCCTGATCGTTCCCCTCGACCACGCGATCAGCGTCGGACCGGCGGCCCACAGCGGACACCTCGACCGGCTGGTGGGCGTCATCGCCGACTCCGGCGCCGACGCCGTCGTCCTGCACAAGGGCGCGCTGCGTCAGGTCCGACCGCACCGGTTCCGCTCGCTGTCGCTGATCGTGCACCTGTCCGCCAGCACCGGTCTGGCCGGCGATCCGGACGCCAAGTACCTGGTCTGCGGCGTCGAGGAGGCCCTGCGTCTGGGCGCCCACGGGGTGAGCGTCCACGTGAACGTCGGCTCGGCGACCGAGCAGCGGCAGATCGCCGACCTGGCGGCCGTCGCGGACGCCTGTGACCGGTGGGGCCTGCCGTTGCTGGCGATGATGTACGCCCGGGGCCCGGCGGTGACCGACCCGTCCGCCCCGGACGTCGTCGCGCACACCGTGACGATCGCGGCGGAGCTGGGTGCGGACCTGGTGAAGACCTCGCTGCCGGCGTCGTCGACCGAGGTCACCGCGATAACCGCCGCCTGCCCGATCCCCGTGATCGCGGCCGGTGGGGCGTCCGCCGATCCCGAGGAGACGTTCGGCCAGCTGTTGAGCGCGATGCACGGCGGGGCCGGTGGGGTGGCGGCGGGGCGGTTCGTGTTCACCGCCGACGAGCCGGGCGAGCGGGTGCGGCGGCTCTCGGCCCTGGTGCACGGGCGGCCCGCGGTGGTGGCTCGATGACCGGGTTGTGGCTCGACACCCGGGGGCTCGGCGACGTGACCGACGTCGTCCGGGAAGAAGCAGTGCACTGTGGGTTCGACGGGATCGTGGCCGCTGAGGCGGACGACCTGGCGGCGTTGCCGCCGACCGTGAAGCGGGTCCTGGCCACCGAAGGATCCGAGAAGCCCGTCGGGGTCGCCGACCTGGTGGTGCGGACCCTCACTGTCGACGACGCGGAGAGCCTCGCGGAGGCGTGCGCGAGCGCGCGTCGGGACCCGTGCACGGTGCTGCGGTTCGCCGACCCGACGAACATCCCGCTGGAGATCGTGCTGGCCGCGGCGGCCGACGCGGACGGGCTGATCGTCACGGTCGTGGACGACGTGGACGCCGGCGCGGTGCACGCCGGGGTGCTGGAGCACGGGCCGGGTGCGGTGATGCTGGCGTCGGCGGCTCCGGGGGACTGCACACGGCTCGCGGCGGCGGTGCGCCACCGGACGCCTCCGTTGGCGCTGGAGACGCTGACGGTCACGGGGATCGAACACGCCGGACTGGGGGAGCGGGCGTGCGTCGACACCTGCACGTACCTGGAGCAGGACGAGGGGATCCTGGTGGGGTCGCGGGCCCGGGCGCTGGTGTTGTGCGTCAGCGAGACGCATCCGCTGCCGTACATGCCGACGCGGCCGTTCCGGGTGAACGCCGGGGCGATCATGTCGTACACGCTGGCACCCGGGGCGCGGACGCGGTACCTGTCCGAGCTGCGCGCCGGGAGCACGGTGCTCGCGGTGGGGGCGGACGGGCGGACGCGGCCCGTGACGGTCGGGCGGGTGAAGATCGAGACGCGGCCGCTGCTGTCGATTTCAGCGGTGGCCGGGTCCGGGGAGCCGGTGAATCTGATCGTTCAGGACGACTGGCACGTGCGGGTGCTGGGTCCGGGGGCGGCGGTGTTGAATTCCACGGCGTTGCGGCCTGGGGACTCGTTGTTGGGCCATCTGCCCGAGCGGGCGCGGCACGTGGGGTACGCGATCGACGAACTGTGTTACGAGCAATGATCGATTTCCATGCTCGTCTGGGAGCCGGGCTGCTCGACGCGATGGATGCGGCCGGGATCGCGCGGGCCGCGGTGTCGGCGGGCGGTCTCGTGACCCTGGATCGGCTGTCCGAGCTGGTAGCTGCCCCGGAGGCGTCGGCGCCTCCGGCTGCGGCGCGTCCGCGCGCGGACAACGCGGCGGTGTTGGCCGCGGCCGGCGACCGCCTGGTCCCGTTCTATTTCGCGGACCCCTTCACCGACGTCGAGGCCTACGCCAAGGCCGCGAGCGACTACCGCGGCCTCGAAATCTCCCCGGCGATCCACGGCTTCCGCTACGACGATCCGAACGTCCGCGATCTGATCGCCACCGCCCGCGCTGCGAACCACCCCGTCTACACCGTCTGCCTGGCCCGCCCGGGCACCCGAGCAACGGACCTGGCGGCGCTCGCCAGCGATGTCCCGGACGTCCATTTCGTCTTCGGCCACTGCGGCTTCACCGGCCTGGACGCCGCCGGCCTGACCACGCTCGCCCCGCTGCCCAACGTCGCCGCAGAGCTTTCCGGCAGTTTCACCGCGATCGCCCGGCTCGCGATAGCCCGGTTCGGACCCGGCCGCGTCCTGTTCGGCACCGAGTACCCACTCCAGGACCCCCGCGTCGAGCTGGCCAAACTCGCCGCCCTCGACCTGGACCCCGCCACCTACCGGGCGGTCACCGACACGAACGCCCGCCGCCTCCTGGGGGAATCATGAACCTGCCGACGCTCGGCGACTGGTCCTCGTTCGAGGAACTGGCCCGTGTACAAGAGACCCGGCTCGACGCGGTGTTGGCGTCGGCGTCCAGATCGCCGTTCTATGCCGCACGAGGCGTGCCCCCGTCCCTGCGCGACGCTCCACTCACCACCAAAGCCGACCTCCGCGACGCCTACCCGTTCGGACTCCTGGCGGTCGACCGCACCGAACTCGCCACCTACCACGAGTCCAGCGGCAGCACCGGTTCGCCCACGGCCTCCTATTACACGCAGTCGGACTGGGACGACCTGGCCACCCGCTACGCCCGCAAACACGTCGGCATCCGCGCCGACGACACGTTCCTGGTCCGGACCCCGTACGCGCTGATGATCACCGGCCACCTCGCGCACGCGGCCGCGCGCCGCGCCGGGGCGACCGTCGTTCCGGCCGACAACCGGTCACTCGCCATGCCGTACGCCCGGCTCGTGCGGGTGCTGCACGACCTCGACGTGTCGGTGACCTGGTCGATGGCCACCGAAACCCTGCTCTGGGCGGCGGCCGCGCGGCTGGCCGGGTATTCGCCGGGAGCCGATTTCCCGGCGCTGCGGGCCCTTTTTGTCGGCGGTGATTCCCTGAGCCCGGCACGCCGGGCGCGGATCGAGGAGATCTGGGGCGTTCCGGTCGTCGAGGAGTACGGCGCGACCGAGGCGGGCAGTTTGGCCGGTGCGTGCCCGGAAGGGCGGCTGCATCTCTGGGCGGACCGGGTGATGTTCGAGGTCCACACCGACACCGACGAGATCCGACCCGACGGCCGCGGCCGGCTCGTCGTCACGCCCCTGTACCGGGATGCGATGCCGCTGCTCCGGTATGCGATCGAGGACGAGGTCGAGGTGTCCTACCGCGACTGCGCCTGTGGTTGGTGGCTGCCTGACGTCCGCATTCTGGGTCGGACGGGACGCGTGTCCGAGGCGACGCTGGACGAGCACGTGTTCTCGCTCCCGGCCGAGTACGGCGTGCTGTTCTGGCGGGGCCGGGTCGATTCGGGGCTCGAGATCCAGATCGAGGTCGCCGACCGGTACCGGGCCGCTGCCTGCGCGGACCTGACCGCGTCGATCGGCGACGTGCGCGTCACCGCTGTTCCCCCGGGAGGCTTGGTGCCGATCACCCGTCTGACGTCGTCGCCGGATGTCCTGAAACCGCGGTCACTGTTCGGTCCGGACGAGGACTGGGACACCGCCCACCGGTACTACTGATGAGGATCGTCGTGGTGGGGGCGGGGATCGCCGGCCTGGCGACGGCCCGCGCGCTGGCGTCGGTGGGGCTGTCGTGCGTGGTCGTGGAACGGGGTGTTCGGACTTCGGGCTACGGCATCCAGCTCGCCACCGCCGGAGCGCAGTTGTTGGAGCAGTGGGGCGTCGATCTGTCGTTCGCGATGCGACTTTCGGAGCGCGAGCTGCGGAGCTGGCGCTCCGGGGAGCTGATCGCGCGGATGCCGCTGGAGGCGCCGTACTGCGCGATGCGCCGCGTGGACCTCCACCGGGCGCTGTTTCCCGGCGGTGTCGTTCGCGGGGGGCGGTGCGTCGGTGTGTCGGACGGGGCGGTGCACCTGGCCGACGGCAACACCCTCGCCGCTGACCTGATCATCGGCGCCGACGGCCTCCGCTCCGTGGTGCGCAGAGCCGTTTCTGCTGATCAGGTGCGGTCCGCGGGCGCGTCTGCCTGGCGGGCCGCGGTGCGTGCCCCGTGGTCGGATCCGCCCCGTGTGCGCGTCTGGTTAGGGCCGGGTCAGCACTGCGTCTGCTACCCCATCGCGCCCGGCTTGCTCAACGTCGTCGCTGTCGGGTCTTTTTTCGACGATTGGCATGTGGACGTTTTTCAGTTGATCTCTGCCGCCCGTGCTGCTGTGCGTTTCGAGTTGTTCGACCGGGCGCCGCTGGCGAGTCGGGTCGCGGGGAGGGTCGCATTGGTCGGCGACGCCGCACATCCGATGCTGCCGTACCTGGCGCAGGGCGCGTCCCAAGCCATCCTCGACGTCGCGGCGCTCGCCGTGGCGCTCGCGGAGTCTTCGTCCGTGGAGGCGGCGCTCTTGCGTTACGACGCGATCCGCACCCCCGCCTCCGCCGAGGTAGCCGACGCGGTTCGCATCGCGGCTCACGAACACCACCTCCCCGACGGCCCGGAGCAACGATCCCGGGACCGCCGCCTCGCTGCGATCGGAGCTGACGAATGACGAGTGGGTTGGCGGGCAAGGTCGCTTTGGTCACCGGGGCGGCACAGGGAATCGGCGCCGCGGTGGCGGCCGCGCTGGCCTCGGAGGGGTGCCGAGTCGTAGGCGCCGACCGGACGCGATACCCGGGGGGTTCGCGTGGCGGGGGTGGGGTGGTGCTCGACGTGCGGGATTCGGTGGCGGTCGAGCGGGTCGTCGACTCGGTGGAGGCGACGGCCGGCCCGATCGACGTGCTGGTGAACGTCGCTGGTGTGCTCACCACCGGCCCGGTGGTGGAGCTGCGCGACGACGACTGGACCACGACGTTCGACGTCAACGCCGGGGGAGTGTTCCGGGTCAGCCGGGCCGTCGCCCGGCGAATGGTGCCGCGCCGCCGCGGCACGATCGTCACCGTCGCGTCGAACGCCGCCGGCGTACCCCGCAGCGGCATGGCGGCCTACGCCGCATCCAAAGCCGCGGCCGCCCAGTTCACGCGCTGCCTAGGCCTCGAACTCGCGGAGTTCGGCATCCGCTGCAACGTCGTCGCCCCGGGCTCGACCGACACCCCGATGCTGCGCGGCATGTGGCACACCGAAGCCGACCACGACGCCACCCTGCGCGGCGCGCCGCACCAGTACCGCGTCGGCATTCCGCTGGGACGGCTCGCCGAGCCCCGAGACGTCGCCGACGCGGTTGTCTTTCTGGCCTCGGACCGCGCCCGCCACATCACGATGCACGACCTGTACGTGGACGGCGGAGCGTCGCTCCGCGCCTGAGAGGGGAACCCGGTGCCCATTCCGACCATCGATCCGTACCCGATGCCGACCGAGTCCGAACTGACCCCGGGCCCGGCGGCCTGGCGCCCCGACCCGGCGCGGGCGGTGCTGCTCGTGCACGACATGCAGGGGTACTTCGTCGGGTTCTTCCCGCCGGGGCGGTCGCCCACGGTGGAGCTGCTGGCGAACGTCCGCCGCCTCAAGCTAGCCGCGGCCGCCCGTGGGATCCCGGTCGTGCACAGCGCCCAGCCCGGCCGCATGTCCCGCGCCGAACGAGGCCTGCTGCACGACGTCTGGGGCGCCGGCATGGCCAACGACCCCCAGGACCGCGCCATAGTCCCCACGGTCGCCCCCACCCCCACCGACGTCCTCCTGACGCCACCCCGCCCCAGCGCCCAGCTCGAGCCCCGCGGTGGCGCGCTCACCGGGCAGCGGGGTGGGGTGCTCGTCAAGCACCGGTACAGCGCGTTTCACGGGACGTCACTGGCGGCGGATCTGGTGGGAGCGGGGCGTGACCAGCTGATCGTGTGTGGGGTGTTCGCGCACATCGGGTGCCTGCTGACCGCTGCGGACGCGTACGCGCACGACGTGCAGCCGTTCCTCGTCGCCGACGCGGTCGCGGACTTCAGCGCCGAGGAACACCGCTGGGCGCTCTGGTACGCCGCGCGTCGATGTGCGGTCACCCTCACCACCGATCAGTTGCTCGCCGCACTGGAATCGTCGGCGTAGTCACGCGCGAGCCGCGCCAACTCCACCCGTGACCTGACGCCGAGCTTCCGGAAAATCTGCCGCAGGTGGTAGTTCACGGTGTGCGGTGACCTCTCGATCCGCCGTGCGATCTGCTGATTGGTGAGCGCACACCCCACCAGCCCCACAATCCGCCGCTCCTGCTCCCCGAGCGACTCCCACCCCTCAACTCCGCCGCGCAAGCCTTCCCCGCCCGCGCCCTCCGCCGATCCCACCCGCGACCTACGCGTGCCCTCCGCACCCCGCGAACCACCGAACGGATCCCCACCCCTGCGCGCGCCAGCAGGAGCAACCCCGACCGCGCGCGCCCCGGCGGCCGTGGTTTCGGCCTTGCGCCGGCCGGCGGGCGTGGCTTCGGCCTTGCGCCGGCCGGCGGGCGTGGCCCCGGCCATGCGCGGCCCGGCGGGCGTGGCCCCGGCCTTGCGCGGCCCCGCGGCCGCGTGGGGGCGTGGTGGGGAGGATCGGGGGGTGCGCTCGTGGCGAAGGGCGGCGCGGACGGGACGGGGGAGGGACTCCTCGGCCGTCTTCCGCACCAACTCGTGCCGAAAACGCAGCGCGTCCTCGACCCCCACCACCAGCCCCGAACCGATCGCCTCGTGCACGGCCGGCACCAACGCCGCGGCGCTGCGATTCAGCAGAGCGGCGAGCTCACGCAGATCGAACCGCGCCCCGATCGTCGACGCCACCTGCACCAGATGCCGCGTCGACGGCGCCAACCCCGCGAGCGTCGCATCGAGCCGTGCCCGCGTGCGAGCGGGCAACCGCACCTCGTCCACACCGGCACACCCGGAACCCACCCGCAGCAGGCCCTCCTCTCGCAGACCGACCACCAGATCCTCGATCGCCGACGGATTCCCACCCGCGACCTCGGCAAGGCTCCGCAACTCCGCGTCCGGCACGCCCCCGACGAGCGATCCCAGCAACGCACCGACCGCCGGCCCCGACAACGGCCCCAACACCACCCGCTGCGGCCCCACCACCGCGAGCGCATCGAGTTCGCTCGTGGACGCGCCGACACGCCGGGTCAGCACGACGAGCAGCGGCACGGTCCGGGCGATCGCCTCGAGCTCGAGCCAAACCCGCGAGTGGATCCACTGCGGATGCTCACACGTCAACAGCCGCGGCCCCGCGGACACACCCGGCCCGGACGGCCCGTCGTCCCGCCCGGACGCGACGATCCGCCACATCCCACTGCCGTCGATCCAATCCGTCTCCCGCGCCGTCGCCGCACCCCGACGGTGCGCGATCCCGACGAACTCCTGCAACAGCCGGGTCTTGCCGGCGCCGCGCGCCCCCTCCACCACCGCGAGCGACAACCGACCGGCCGCCGTCCGGTCGAGCAACGATCGGAGCGCCCCCAGCTCCCGATCCCGCCCGACCAGCACCGCGGACACCCCCGCACACCGATCCCCCTGCACGGGAATCCCCTCCCCTTGCACCCTGGTTCCCGTGAGAAGTGTGCGGCCGTTCGCGCCCCTGTTCGGCGGTCGGCCTTTGGTAGACAGGGGGAGTCGAGCGACTTATCATGCTCGGCTCGTCGACGAGAGGTGGCACGGTGGGGGACAAGCCCAGGGTCGAGGTCGAGTACTGCATCCGGTGCCGCTGGTTGCCGCGCGCGGCCTGGCTCGCCCAGGAGCTGCTGACCACGTTCGAGAACGACCTGGGCGCGGTGGCGCTCGTCCCCGGCGAGGGCGGCGTCTTCACCGTCCGCGTCGACGACACGGTGGTCTGGAACCGCAAGGACGACGGCTTCCCCGAGCCCACCGCCGTCAAGCGCCGAATCCGCGACCTGGTAGCCCCCGGCCGCTCCCTGGGCCACAGCGAAGCCCCCTAGCGAGCCGAATCCCGGCCGCGCAGATGGTTGGCAGATTTCCGTCTGACGCTGCTGGTGGTTGTCACGTTACCCACGCCATGACGTGGACAGCATGACAACCACCGCGCGACGCGGACGTCCGCGCCCGTAGGTCCGTGACCGGTTTCCCGGAATGTGCGGTGAGCGATACTTGGCGCATGTTTCATGGGCGGCGGCGGAGTGCGGAAGAGCTGTATCTGGAGGGGCGGCGGCTCGATCTGCTCGGGCACGAACGGCCTGCGCTGCCGCTGTTCGAGCAGGCTGCGGAGGCCGGGTACGGGCCGGCCTGCAACGAGCTGGGCAAGCAGCGGATCCGTGCCGGTAAGACGATCGACGGGCTGCAGTGGTTACGCAAGGCGGTCGACGCCGGTGTGCCCGAAGCGGCGCTGAACCTTGCCGCCGTGCACACGCGGCGGGGGCAGTTGGCGAAGGCCGAGGAGTTCCGCGCGAAGGCCGAGCCCGGGCTCCGGGCGGCCGCTGACGACGGCGACATGACCGCTGCCCTCGCCCTCCGCCGCCTCTACCGCGACAGCGGCGAGTCCGAAAAGGCCGCCGAGGTCGTAGCCCGCGCCGAAGCCCGCGCCGGGGGCAACGCCGGTACGCAGGCCGGGGGCGGGGGCGCGCTGCGGGCTGGCGACAGCGGGGAGCCGGACTTCTGGTGTGGGCTCGGTGCATTGCTGGATGACGCCGGGCGGCCGGAGGAGGCGGAGCCGTGGTGGCGGCGGGGGGCCGAGGCTGGGCACGTCGAGTCGATGTACCTGCTCGGATTGCTGCTCCACGACCAGCGGAACGACGACGGGCTGCGCTGGCTCGAGCGGGCCGCCCGCAAGGGGAACGCGTACGCGATGGGGTCGCTGGCCCAGCTCGCGCTGGCCACGGGCGATGAACGCACGGCGGAGAAATGGCTGCGCAAGGCCGCCAAGGCCGGCTTCTCGGGTGCGATGAACAACCTCGCGGTCCTCGCCAAGGAGCGCGGTGAGCGCGCCGAGGCCGAGCGCTGGTACCAGCAGGCGGCCGAGGCCGGCGATGCGCAGGCCGAGCACGATCTGCAGGCTCTCCGGGAGGAAGCCGGCGTCTGACGAGTTCGGTGGGGCGTCGCCGGACACGCCCCACCCACCCGATCATCGACTACTTGCGAGCGGGCGAAGGACCGTGATGCCGGCGGTGGTTGCGGCAGCCACCTCGGCCAGGGCGTCGGGCCCCGAGGACAGCGGAAGCTCCCGCGTCACGAGGCGCTCCAACGGCAACCCCAGCCGGAACAACCGCGGATAGTCGTGCGCCGCCATCCCGTGACTCCCCAGAACCTGCAGCTCGAACGCGATCACCCGCTCCATCGGCACGACCGCCCGCCCGGCCACCGGCGGCAACAACCCCACCTGCACGTGCCGCCCCCGACGGCGCAGGCACCGGATCGACGCCTCGCACGCGGCCGGGTGACCCACGGCGTCCAGCGACACGTGCGCCCCGCCGTCGGTCAGCGACATGATCTCGTCCGCCGACGACGGGTCCAGCGCATGCGACGCCCCGAACGACAACGCCAACTGCCGGGCGTCCGGCGAAGGATCGGTAGCGATCACCTGGGCACCCGCGGCCACCGCGATCGCGACGGCCGACAGGCCGACACCGCCGCACCCGTGCACGGCGACGAACTCCCCGGCCCGCACCCGCGCCACGTCGGTGACCGCACGGAACGCGGTGGCGACCCGGCAGCCCAGCGCGGCCGCGTGCACCGGTGAACCGGTCACCCGCACCAGGTTGACGTCCGCGTGGTCCAGCGCCACGAACTCCGCGAACGAACCCCAGCCCGTGAACCCCGGCTGGGTCTGCGCGCGGCACACCTGCTGGTTGCCGGTGGCGCACTCCGGGCACGCGCCGCAGGCGGTGACGAACGGCGTGGTGACGACGTCACCGACCCGCCAGTTCCGCACGGACGAACCGACAGCGACGACCGTCCCGGCCAACTCGTGCCCCGGGACGTGCGGGAGCGTGATGTCGTCGTCGTGACCTTGCCAGCCGTGCCAGTCACTGCGGCAGACGCCGGTCGCATCGACCTCGACGACGACCCCGTGCGGTGCCGGGGAAGGGTCCGGTACATCCGCCACGGCCAGTGGGCCACCGAATCGCGAGAACAGAACGGCCTTCACGGCAGCGGCGCCTTGTCCGGAGCGACCCAGCCGTCGCGACCCGACGCCAGCACCTCCGGCGAGTAATAACGAAGGAGCAGATCCTTGTCGAGCAACGCCGGATTCCCCCGAATGAACGTGTCGAAGTCCGACCCCACCAGCTCCACCCACGCCCGGGTCACGGTCGCGTGGTACTTCGCTCCGCCCACGCGCCGGATCCCCTCGCTGATCAGATCAGTCGCCCCGGGAACGCCGTGGGAGCGGACGGCGAGCCAGGTCAGGTGCACGTGCTCGCGATGGCCGAACCGCGGAGCGTCCGCCATCACCTCGTCCATCAACGAAGAGAAACTCATCGGGGCACCTCCGTCAATGCGTCGAGTCCGGCGCGCAGACCGGCGAGGCTCTCGGCCGGCAGCCGGCCGAGCGTGCGCTGTTCCAGGGAGCGGATCGCGTCGGCGACGACCGCGGCCGTGGCCCGCCCCGAGGCGGTGAGTTCGATCAGGACGACCCGACGGTCGCCGGGACGCACCCCGCGGGTGATGTGGCCGCGCCGTTCCAGCCGGTCGAGAACGCTGGTCAGCGTGGTGGGTCGGGAGCCGACGTCGGCGCCGAGCTGGGACACCGTGCGGGCGCGCCCGTCGGCCAGGTTGGCGAGTGCGTTGATCTCCGAGGCGGTCAGGTCGAGGTCGACGAGTTCGGCGGCGAGAATCTGCAGGGTGGCATGGGTGGCGCGTTGCAGCGCCAGCAGCGGTGACCAAGTCACGAGATCGGACTATACGATTTCGTAGCTTCGGTGTCGAGTGTGTTCCCGCGGGGAATGACCCGGCCATCATCGCCAGGCGAAGGAGGGGCCGTGGACACGCCCAACCAGGAAATGCTCTACGCGATCCGCGAGGCCATTTCCGAGCACCAGCTCAGCTTGAACGCCTCCGGTCTCGACGCCGGCATGGGCGCCGCGCTCATCGACACCAGCCGCGCCCAGTGGCAGCAGGACCCGAACCAGATCGTCAGCCTCACCGCGGAACAGCTCGCCGCGGCCATCGCCACCGCCAAGCACCAGGGGATGGAGGAAGCGTTCGAGGCCGCCCAGCACGTGCTGTCGCCGCGCCACTAGGGTGCCCGCATGTCGGGTGCGCGCCGAACCGGTGATCTCAGGCTGCTCGCTCTGGCTCTGCCGTTCTACTGCGCGTTCCTCGCGGTGTACATCATGGCGCCGGAGGACCCCGACTACGCGGTCTCGCTCACCGCGCAGACCGCCAGATCGGTGTACCTCGGCATCCTGTTCGGTATCGCCGCGGCGGTGCGGGCATCCGACCTGCGGAGCGGGGGTGTGTCCCGTCCCGGGGGCATCCGCCGGCCCGTGACGCTCCTCGGCGCCCTATGGCCCCTGCTCGTGTTCGCGGTCGTCGCCCAGTGCGCCTTCGTCGGCGTGGTGGCGGTGGTCCGCGGCGCCGGGGTCACGGCCCCGATCCTGGCGGTCAGCCTCGTCGTCCTGCTCGCCCAGATCGTGTTCGCCGGCTGGGTCGGCCTGATGCTGTCGGGCACCCGCGCCGCGATCGTGCTCGTCGTGTTCTGGGGCCTCTGGTTCGTCCCCCGGCTCGGTCCGTTCGACGGTTGCTGCGCCGGCAACGAAACGTGGTCCCGTCCCGCCGCCGGGGCCTCCCTCGCGGTCGGCGTAGCCCTGCTCGTCGGCACGCTCGCCGCCGTCGCGCTCGCCGGGCGTCCCGCCTGGTCGGTGATCGTCGCGGTCACGGTTCCCTTCGCGGTCGCCGCCGTCACCGCACTGCTTCTTCCGGACGTCGTACGCGGCGCCGCCGCCCAGCCCCGTCCCGACGACACCCGCTGTTTCGACGGTGACGTGCGCATCTGCCTCCGGCCCGAACACGTCGACGAGTTAGCCGAGGTGGGGGCCGTGGTGGCCGAGATGAACCGCGCCTGGCGGCCGTACGGGGTGACGATGCCGGCCACGGTCAGCGAGGCCGGCGGACCCGGTCGCGTCCAGTTCCAGTACGGGCCGGAGCACTCGGCGGACCTCGTCCGGCTCACGCTCGCCGTGAACATGACCCCGTCGCCGGACGCCTGCTTCCGCAAACCGCTGCCCCCGGAACACGACCGCGCGCTGGTCGCCGCCGTCGACCACGTCACCACCTGGCTCCTGCTCACCGGCGGCGAGCCCCGCTGGTCCGCGGCGGAAGAGCTCCGCGAGGTGCTGACCGACCCCGCCAACCTCGACGCGGTCGACGACGTCACGGACCGCCCCGAGGCCGAGCAAGCTGCCTGGTACGAGACGCAACTGGCGACCATCGAGTCCTGCGGCGGCCGGGACGTGTGAGCCACCTCGAACGGCGCGCGCAATAACGTCGATATGCCTGATGCTTGAAGCGGGCGGCAGAAGGAGACGGACAGTGGACGAGCCGGGGAACAACACGGCGTGGCGGGACAAGTTCGGCGACATCTGGGTGCGCAGCGACGAAGCTGCGAAGCAGCGGTCGGAGTCACTGGGGACGCTCGAGGAGTTCCACTGGTGGTCGCTGTGCGAGAGCGAGGCGTGGGACGACCAGCTGCGGGGCAGCGTCGGGGTGGCCTCGCCGTGGTCGTCGGTGGAGATGCACGGTCCGCTGGAGGCCGCCGACAGCGACCAGGTTCAGCGGGTCGTGGATGCACTCAACCGCGAGCTGGGTTAGTCCAGGGGCGGCAGGTCGGACGCTTCGCGGGCGAGTTGGGCCAGGTGGAGCCAGTCGCTGGGGGAGAGGTATTCGAACTCGCCGCGGAGGCGGTCGGAGCGCACGTCGACGACGCGCAGCGTGGCGGCGACCGGGTGGGAGCTGAACGGGTCGATCTCGAGGAACACGTCACGGACACCCGACGGGAGGCGTAACGCGTCGGACTCGACGGTGAGGCGCGCGGAGAGTCCGCCGGGGGAGATGTCGAGGGTGGTCCCGTTGAAGCGGACGGGGCGCTGCGGACCGGGCGCCCCGGCGCCGGCGAGCGCGGGCAGCGAGACCGTGGTGCCCCGGAGCGGGACGCCCAGCGGCATCCGGTGGGCGTCGCGGCGCTGCCACGCGGGCGGAATCTTGGACATCTTGAGCGTGACGACACCTTCGTCGGCGTCGAGGGCGGCAATAGTGCGCATGACGCCGAACGGGGTGGGGATGCTGATCATGCCGCGTTGCGGCGGGGCGTCCGAGCCCATCACGAGCACCGAGATCTGCTCCTGGTCGCCGACCTCGGCCGAGGCCAGCGTCAATAACTCCACGGCCTGAGCAGGACCGGTGAGGATCAACTGGGTGCCGGCGGGCAGGGGGATGGTCATCGCGGAGCTCCTCGTGAGGGGTGTGTTCTCCACTGTCCGGCGGATTCGGGGCGTCGGCTACGGTTTGGGTGAATACGCAACTAATCTGCACCTGGGTGGCAACCGGGGTTCGTATCTCGTCGGGCCCGTACGGTAGGGTTGTCACGTCAACGCGACGGCGTCGCGGAGGCATTCGGGCTGTAGCGCAGCTTGGTAGCGCACTTGACTGGGGGTCAAGGGGTCGCAGGTTCAAATCCTGTCAGCCCGACAACGGTGAGGGTTTCCGCAGGTCAGATGACCTGAGGAAGCCCTTTTTCGTGTGCTGGGAGCTCTTCGCTCGGCCTACCACCGCCGTCTTAGATATGAGCTCGAGGTTATATTGATCTCGTGGCCTGGGATGTGATCCTTCTCGAACCAGTTGAGAGCTGGTATCTCAAACTGTGCGAAGAAGATGTCAGGACTGCAGCCTTGATAGAGCAGGCCATCGACAGGCTCGCGGAGGCTGGGCCTACGCTTGGCCGTCCGCTCGTCGACACTCTGGAACATAGTGGTCTGCGTAACCTCAAAGAGTTACGGCCCGGCAGCAGGGGCCGGTCCGAGATTCGCATGCTGTTCGTCTTCGATCCGGAACGAGCCGCGATCTTCCTCGTAGCCGGAGACAAGGCCGGGCAGTGGTCCCGGTGGTACGACGAGAACATTCCGCTGGCTGAAGCTCGCTACACCGAATACAGGGCGGCCAAGGAAAAGGACACGCGATGAGCACCGGACGCAACTGGCAAGACGTCAAGGCTGAAGCGCACCGACGCCACCCCGAGCTGGCCAGTCCTGAGCGTCAGGCGCGGGCCCGTGACGAGACAGACGCCTACATCGCCGGTCACCACCTCAGGGAGCTCCGCAGAGCCATCGGCAAGACCCAGGCCGAGATTGCCGACATCCTCGGCGTCTCACAATCTCGCATCTCCCAGATCGAGAACGGCGATCTGAAGGCCATGGAGTTGGAGACTCTGCGCGCCTATGCGGCGGCCCTCGGCGGCCACTTGGACATCACTGTCAGTGTGGGTCCGCACTCGGTCAAAGTGGCCTAGCCACGATGGCCGCGATCCGATGATTTTCCGGGCCGCAGTATCGGTCGCCGAACTTCGGGTCGCTGGCAGAGCCGCGCCGAAGCGAGTACTTGACTGGGGGTCAAGGGGTCGCAGGTTCAAATCCTGTCAGCCCGACAACGGTGAGGGTTTCCTCAGGTCAGATGACCTGAGGAAGCCCTTTTTCGTGTCTGTGGAAGTTCGGCGAGGTCGAGCACGCCGCTGTGGGACCCCTTTACTCGACGGGTTTCGAATCGATGACTTTGCTGAATCTGAGCGCTCTGACGGCCGGTCTGACGCCGGCCTGGAGCAGCTACGTCCGGGACTGGGACCGCTCGCTGCGCGCGGCGAACCGGCCCGAGACCACCCGTTACAACTACCTGCTGGCCGCGGCTCAGCTCGCCCGGTATCTGGGCGAGCATTCTCCGGATCCGGATGCCGACGAGGCTGCGGCTGATCCGGTGTCGGTCACCCGGGCGCACGTGGAGGCGTTCCAGGGCTGGATGATCGAGACGCGGTCGGCGGGGACCGCGCGTTGAACAAGCGCAAGTGTTTGAAGCAGTTCTTCAACTGGCTGCAGCTGGATGAAGAGGCGATCGATCGGTCGCCGATGCGGCGGGTCCGGGAGCCCTCGACGCCGACGAAGTTGGTGCCGGTGCTGGGCGATGACGACACCGCGAAGCTGCTCGAAGCCTGCCGCGGGCGGAGCTTCCTGGCGCTGCGGGACACGGCGCTGATCCGGCTGTACCGGTCGACCGGGGCGCGGTTGTCGGAGATCGGCAACCTGATGCTCGACGATCTGGATCTGAGCAACGAGTCGGTGCATCTGCACGGCAAAGGCGCGAAGGATCGGCGCGTGCGGTTCGGGCCGAAGACCGCTCGGCCGCTCTCGCGGCATCTGCGGGCCCGGGCCACGCATCCGGGCGCTGAGCTGCCGGCGTTGTGGCTGGCGGAGCGGGGTGGTCGGGCGCTGCTGCCGAACGGCATCAAGATCCGGCTGCGCCGGTTCGGTGAGTCGGCAGGAGTCACGCATGTGCACGCGCACCGGTGGCGACACAGTTTCGCGCACGAGTGGAAGCTGGCCGGCGGCGATACCGGGGACTTGATGGTGCTGCTGAGCTGGGCATCGGATGACGCCGCGGCACTACGGAGCGAGCGCGGCGGCTGAGCGGGCGCTGCAGACGCAGCGGCGATTGGGTATCGGCGAGCACGTCTGACTCAGCGAGACGCGGCCGTCGGGCAACAGGAGTTGCCCGGCGGCCGCGTCGCGTCATGTGGATGCGTCGTTCATGGGCTGAAGACCAGCAAGTCGATGTGGACCGCGGTTTGCTCGTCGGCGACGTGGTTGCGGGTCTTCTTGGCGTCGGTTTGGGTTGTGTAGTAGTGGTACTGGTCGCGGTGACCCGGTGCGCTGATCGCGACTATTTGCAGGATGTGGGCGAGCCCGGCAGTGTCTGCGGCTGCGCGGAGGACCTGTTCGTGGTGGGCGAAGGCGTGTGCATTAGGGGCTGAGCGGACGATGGCGATGATGCAGGCTTCGCGCGCGAGGAGTGAGCGGCAGGCGGTGAAGAGGTCGTCGATGCCGGCGTGGTCCTGGGGGCGGGGCCAGCGGAGACTGACCAGGCTGATCGGTGGGGCTACGTGCGCGAAGGCGGCGAGGTCGGCGCTCGCGGTGATCGGCAGGTAGCTGCGGTCGGCTGTGGTGGCCGCGTCGCGCAGGCCGGCGTCGTCGTCGAAGTCGAGGATGGCTTCGCCGCGGCGGGTGTAGATGTCGACGAGCCGTTCGGCCAGTCGCGGACCGATGTGGTCTGAGTCGGCTGCGTCGTCGTTGAGTCGCCAGACGGCGATGGGCACGACGTGGTCGCGTTCAATTGAGTCGTGGCGTGGCACTCCGAAGGCTGAGTGGGGCGCGGGTTGTGGGGTGTCGTCCGGAGTGCGCATCGGGAGTGGCTCCCGCGCTGAGGTGGCCGTGTTCACGTGAACGAAGGCCTGCGGGGGAGCGGATACCGGCGCGGCGGGTGCGCGTTGGTCGCCAACAGCGTCAGTCTTGCGCCCAACAAAGCGGGTAGGACGGCGGTCGCGCCTGAGTCGTCGTCGCGACTGCGGGTCGTGCCCGCTCCACGGGCCAGCTCATCACCGCGCCGCAGCCGCCGCAGTTCTCGTACACGCCGCCGCTCGCTCCGCTGCCTGGGTCGGGGCGGTCGGTATGGTGACGGATTCTCTGCGCGGCCGTGGTTCTGGGTGTCGTCGTCTTGGTTGGTGCGACGCTCGTCGGTACGCGTCGGGTGCAGGTCCGGTTCGCTGCGCCTGCCGGACTCATATCTTCGGCGGCGGCTACCGACGAGGCCGTGACCGAGTCGTCGCCGTCGAAGGAACTAGGCCTGGCAGGCGCGCACGGGTGCGAGATCATCCGCTTCTGCCGAGGAGAGTGCATCATCGATAAACTGGCTAAATGAACATCTCTGCTTACGGGCCACGACATCCATAAGCCGCAAATCAGCCGAACCGTCGATATTCCGAGAAAGGAAGCTCCCGCACTTAATAGATTCCGAGCGAAGTCTTCATTGGAGCGTTTACATAACAGTCCATGTACGACGCGTCGACGCCATCCGAAACTAGCTCGCTCCCTTCCCGATCGGCTGACGGACAAGAGGCTTGGAATTCGCGAGACCGCCAACCCACCGCGCTATTCCGGCCGTCGCCGACGCTGTACCTCCTTGAGTCGTCTGACACGACCCGGCGGGCTGAGGTCGCAGACCCTAGGAGGCCGGGACGGGCTCAACCTCAACTCCGATGACGGAATCCGCCTCCGGGTTTCGACGGGGAGCCGGTCTCCCGCAACGACTTGTCATCCGACTGGCAGCGGTTGATACGCTGCCAGGCCGTGAACGACCTCGAACTCGACAAGATCCGCTCAATCTACGACGCCGTGGCCGCCAGTTACGCAGCGCTTGTCGTCGACGACCTGCCCCGGCAACCGGTCGAACGCAGCCTCCTGACGCTGTTCGCGGAGCTGGCATCTGGGCGTACCGCCGATGTGGGCAGCGGACCGGGCCAAATCGCCGCCTTCCTGCACGAACAGGGCTTGGACGTCTACGGAGTCGACCTGTCGCCCCGCATGGTCGCCCAAGCCCGAGCCGCCTATCCCCACCTACACTTCGAAGTCGGTTCGATGACTCGGCTCTCCGAACCGGACGGCAGTCTCGACGGCCTCAATGCCTGGTTCTCCATCATCCATATCCCCGACGGGGACCTACCCAACGTGCTGGCCGAGTTCCGCCGGGTGCTGGCTCCGAGCGCCCCACTGATGCTCACCTTCCAGGTGGGCGACGCTCCCAAACACTTCACCCAGGCGTGGGGCCACGACATCGACATGACCATCCACCGCCGCCGTCCCGAGACGGTCGCGGACATGCTGACCGCCGCAGGCCTCCACGTCTTCATGACAACAGTCTTCGAGCCAGTCGGCACACCGCCGGGGAGCCAAGCGGCAACCCTCATCGCCCGCTAACGATCCACCCACGCCACCGGTCCGCTCTTCTTTGAGGCTCTCGGGACGAACTCGAGCAGGACCCGCACCCCGCCGTCGATGGCGTCGCCGCGTGAACCGGGGCCCCACCGTTGTGGTCACCCGCAATTACGAAGCTCCGAGGCCCGCTAGCCTTCGCCGTGACTCGCTTTCGATCACCTCCACCGAGACCATGCTCTGCCGTCCGAATCGGTCGACGATCGGCTGCCGATTCCTCCGGATCATGGTGTGACTTCCGCACCTTGATCCACCGGATCCCCGCCAGTGAATCCCCGGGAATCCGTTCGACCGAACTACCCACTGACCGAGTCGCCGCAGGCTGAGACCTCTTGCAGATGGCAACTCACTCTCTTGCCGCGAATCTAGCGGGTCGTCGTGATCTGAGTAGCCGGCGCAAGGCCGAGGGCAGGCGTCAGGGCCTGACGGCGACGCTGGCGCTAATCAGGCAGAAGGGATGACCGGAGGGGTCCAGCAGGACCACGTAACTGGGATCGTCCTCGTCCTGGAAATCCGCGAACCGCGCTCCGAGGCGCTGAGCCTTGCTGATCGCCTCGACGAGATCTCCGACGACGAAATCGAAGTGATGCTGCATCGGCACCTCCATCGACGGCCACGTCGGTGCCCGGTGTTCCTCTGCCCGATGGAAGTTCAACCGCAGTCCGCCGGCTTCGACACCGACCCAGTCGGGCTTTCGGTGGGTGACTCGTCCGCCCATCAACCCGAGATAGAACGCCGCCATCGCCTCCGGGTCCGCGCACTCGATCGACTGCGCGCACCACTGGACGATCGGCGTCGGCTCCGTCATGGCCAGCATGCTGGCAGATTGCGTCGTCCTCGCCAAATAAGTGAGTCACCAAGACTATCCTGACCGACCGAACGCACGCTCATGCCGCCGATCGTGTGTGGAGGCTGCGCGTCCGCGTCGGGTCGTAGTGCTTCGCGCAAACTGCCAGGAAGCCGTTGGTTGCAGGCGGCGAAGGCCGACATTGTTCTGGCAGTCCGCGTCGATGGGCGCGCGGTTCTAGCGCTGGGGTCCTGCGTGGGGCGGTCGCTGACGACCGGACGTGACGCGGCCCGGGGCGCGTGACGCGCTCCGGGCCGGCGGCTGGATGGTTCAGCTGCAGGGGTTGTAGTCCCAGCAGTCGTTGTAGCGCTTCTTGTGGTGGCGACGACGGCGGGGCTTGCACTCCTCGTAGGAGTAGTCGTTGCAGTTGTCGTACGAGTAGTCGTAGCAGCCGCTCATGTCGTCCAACCTCCGGAAGTTTTCGGTTCGCGGGGTGTGTCCCCGTCCTGGAACCAGGTTCCCGCGAAGCGACGCCCTGCTCGTTCGCCGGTCTGACGCCACGAGCGTTCGGTTCGCAACACTCACTCATGCCGCGGCCCGGGCGTCTCCGTCGCACAGTGAGCATCTACGGCTCGCGGTCATCGTCCGAGGGCCGTTCGTTCTCCGGTCCGGGCAGGTAGGGGAATCCGATTCCTGGCGGCAATGTGCCATCCTCGCCGTGCAGATGCCGGCTCAAGGCGCCGGGATCCGGGTCCTCGTCGGTGGCGTAGTCCTCCCAGCGGAAGGCTGTGGAGCCGAAGCGCTCCGCCGTGAATAGCCACTCGCGGGCCTGACCCTGCAGGAGCCGGATCTCTCCTCGGAGACCTCCGACATGCTCGAGCAAGTCCCGATCGCCGCGAGGGCGGATCGCCGGCGCGCGTTCGTCGACGAGGTCCTGAATCCGCCTGGCGGATGTCCACAGGGCGTTAGCGCACCATAGCGCGGCCGCTGCAGCCTCCGTTCGCGGAACGTATTTCGCAAGCAGGCGAACGACTTCGGCCTCGGGCTCCGGCATGCCGTGACGGTAGTCGCCGAAGGTTGCAAGGACCGCTCTTAGCATCGCCGCGCACTCTTCTGCCGCATTGCGCCGGACCGATCTCGGTTGACGTTGTCGGCAGGGTGGTCGTATGCGTCCGTTCGGTGAGCTAGTCGATGAGGCTGTCGCGGCCGACGTAGCGGGGTGGAGCTTCGACTGGCTGGACGGCCGCGCCACCGAGCAGCGGCCGCCCTGGGGGTATTCGCAGCAGCTCGCCGCGCGCCTCGGCCGTGCCGCTGCGGCCTTGGACATCGATACCGGCGGTGGCGAGATCATCGCGCAAATGTCGCTGCTGCCATCGAGGATGGTCGTCACGGAGACTTGGCCACCGAACATCGAACGCGCTCGCCGTGGCTTGTCCGGCCGCCCGGTGGACGTGGTTGCCGTCCAGCAGGAAGAACCGTTGCCGTTCGCGGACGCGAGCTTCGACCTGGTGTGCAGCCGCCATCCGGTGAGCCCTCACTGGGCTGAGATCGCCCGCGTGCTGACTGACGACGGTACGTACTTCGCTCAGCACGTTGGGCCGGCGTCGGCGTTCGAGCTGATCGAGTGGTTCCTCGGCCCACTGCCGCGGGAACGGCTAGACCGCGATCCCGACCGGGAGACCGCAGCGGCTCGGGCCGCGGAACTACGGATCATGCAATTACGCAGCGCCCGCTGTCGGATGGAATTCTTCGATGTCGGCGCCGTCGTCTACATCCTGCGCAAATGCGTGTGGTGGGTGCCCGACTTCACCGTCGATCGTTACCGGGGCGCCCTCCAACGGCTTGATACCCACATCCGCGAACACGGCATGTTCGTCGCCCACTCCACCCGGACCCTCATCGGAGCTCGACGTTCTCCCCGCTGAGCGGCATCCGCTCTTGCCGCGGAGCGGTCGTACTCCTCCTGCCGCGCTGAAGCCTTACGGCATTGTTTGGCGGCTCCTCGAAGTTCTCTACCCCGCCGGGCGCCGCAAAACGACTGTGGCCTGCCGTTATCCCACTTTCCAGGCGGCCGCGACCGTGGTGCCCTGGTTGTCGGTCTCGCTGCCGATGACGTAGCCGGTGTCGGTGATTTTCGTGGCCCCCGACGACGTCGCGCCCGGCGTCATGTCAGTGAAAGCGCCTCTCCACCACACAAACGCATGTCCGGAGGTACCGACGATCTGCCCGTGGCTGTTGATCGAGGTGGCGACGGCCGTGGTTCCGCCGAGCGTCCCGAGGTCGGTGAGCCTGCCGGACGTCCAGAGCGCCGCATGGGTGGAGCCGTTGGCCGCACGCACCGATCCGACGACCTGACCGATCTCGTTCACGGCGTTCGCGGTACCGATCCCCGGAAGGCTGGTCAGGCGTCCGTTGCGCCAGCTGAAAGGCCGGCCGACGCCGAGGACGGTACGCGTTCCGACCACTTCACCGCGCTCGCTCATCGCACCGATCCTCGAGATCCCGGTGCCGATCGTCGTGAGCCGGCCCGCCGACCACACCTTGGCCGTCGCGATGCCCCCGCCGGCCCGCCGGAAGAGCGAGACGACCTGGCCGCGCGTGTTGAGGAAGGCTCGGATCTCCCCGTTCGACTGGGGCGCCGCTTCCTGGCCGGTCGGGGTCACCGCCGTGAACGTGCCCTGGAACCAGATGCTCAGATGGTAGCCGCCGGTCAGCCCGGTCTGGTTCTCGTCGCGCCAGGCGATCAGAGCCTGCCCGCGCTCGTTCAGATCCAGAACCTGGCTGCCGACGGAGTTCGGTGGCGCCACTCTCGTCGTCGTGTCCCCGCTGCGGACGTAAGCGTCCCCACCGTCCACGACCATGCCGATGTCGCCGGCCAGGTTCACGGCCGTGGCCTGGCCGGCGAACGCGCTCAACGGGGTCACATCGATGGCTGTCCCGTCCTGCCAGCTGACCGGCCGCAGGGTGGGCACGCCGCCGGAGGTGTAGCCCGGCGACGAGCCGACGATCACCCCAGCGGCGTTGACGTCGAGGGCCTGCTTGAGCTGATTCGGCACGTCGGCCAGCGATGGAAGGGCGATCGGTGTGACCGTCACGGCCGCAGAAGCAGCCTGCGCCGGCAGCAACGCTGCGCCCACTAACAGAATCAGCAACGAAAGACGACGCACGTCAGCCTCCCCGGTCTCCCGGCGCCTCCTTGCGCCGGAGCGATCACACGATCGCAGCCACCGCGGCCCCCTGCGGCGGAAACCGATATTTGTCGACGCCAACTAAGACGGCGTCGACTGTGCGCGAACCTCGGTGAGGACGCCCTCCACCTCGGCCCGGACACAGGTAGATCACCTCCAGGCGGCGAGCGACGCGGCAGCTACTAGATGCCTTCCCGGGCGTCCTTGCTGGCGGGTCAGCTCGATTAGCGGCCAGCCGGCCTTCCAGCCGTGCGCGGTCCCGGGAACCGTCATACGCGCGCCGAACACCGTTGTCACCGTCCAGCTAGACGACGAGGTGCTCTCCGCCGTCGAAGAGTGCACGTCCGAAATAGGCGTCACTGGTACCGACGCCCGGGCCGAAGTGATCCGGTTCATGCTCACCTACGCGGCAGCCACAATGTTAACCGGCTGGGCATCGCTTGAGGTGCTTTGCCCCCGTTGCGGCAGCGCCGACACCGTCCGGACGCGGGTGAAGGATCGCGGACGATGCCGAGCGCGTGCAGGCTGACACCACACCCATTGAGGATGACCAGTGGTCATGCATGCGGTGTAACGGCCAAACACGCGGTCATCACCGACCCCGACCACGCCCAGACCGCCGCGGCCATGCGCCAGAACCTCGCAGCCGATCGCCGGGCCGGCAGGCCACCCGCCGGCATCCCGACGGGCATCCAGTCGCGTTGCGCGCCCTGCCGGACTACGACGCGCTGTTTGGCGTCGACTTCGACCCCAACCCGATTCCCTCACCGAAAGCGAGCCGTGAATGACGACCACCGCCACCGCAGCGGGCACGGCACCGCCCACGAGCTCCCCGAGCAGGCCGGCCGACGGGATCCCCTCGCAGATCGCCTATCTGACCCGCGTGCTGAAGACCCCCACTATCGGACGCCACTGGGAAGAACTGGCCACCCAAGCCCGCGACGAGAACTGGTCGCACGAGGAATATCCAGCCGCTCTGCTCGAACGGCAGGTCGCTGACCGGGAGTCCAAAGGCAATTTCATGCGGGTGCGCACCGCGCACTTCCGGCGCTGAAGTCTCTCGAGGACTTCAATCTCGATCACCTGCCCTCGCTCCGCCGCGACGTGCTGGCGCATCTGGCGACGAGCATGTTCGTCGCCAAAGCCGAGAACGTGATCCTGCTCGGACCGCCCGGCATCGGCAAGACGCATCTTGCGATCGGCGTCGGGATCAAGGCGGCCAACTCCGGCTACTCGGTGTTCGACACCGCGAGCAACTGGATCACCCGCCTGGCCGACGCCCACCACGCCAACCGGCTCGAGGCCGAGCTAAAGAAAATCCGCCCCCAACAAGCTGATCATCGTCGACGAGTCGGCTACATCCCGTTCGATCAGGACGCGGCGAACCTGTTCTTCCAGCTCGTGGCCTCCCGTCACGGAACAAGGCTCGATCATGGTGACCTCGAATTTGCCGTTCGGACGCTGGGGAGAGACCGTCTCCGACGACGTCGTGGCCGCCGCCATGATCGACCGTCTCGTCCACCACGTCGAGGTCCTCACCTCACCGGCGACTCCTACCGCACCCGCCAACGCCGCGAGCTCCTCGCCAAGGACAACCGGACGCAAAGCTAGACGATCTCCTGGCAGGCCTATCGTGTCCCGGCATGGACACCGAGGACTGGCTGGCTGATGTTCGGACCTCCTACGACACGGTCGCCGTCAACTACGCCGCCCAGGTCCGGGACGCCCTGGCCGACGATCCCTACATGCGGGCGGCGTTGGCATCGTTCGCAGAGATCATTCAGGTCGCCGGCGGCGGACCGGTCGCCGACGTCGGCTGCGGCCCCGGGCACGTCACCGCTCACCTGCACGCGCACGGCGTGGATTCGTTCGGCATCGACCTCTCACCGATGATGATCGACCTCGCACGACGAACCCATCCAGGGCTGCGGTTCGACGTCGGCTCGATGACCGACCTACGCCTCGAGGACGGCTCACTCGGAGGCCTACTCGCCTGGTGGTCGCTGGTCAATGTCCCCGACCACGCCATTCCCGGCATCTTCAACCACTTCAAACGGACGCTACGCCCTCACGCCCCGCTGCTGCTGGGCTTCCACGCAGGAAGCGGATCGCAATGCAAAACCCAAGGCTACGGCCACCCAATGAACGTCCAGGTCCACCGCCGTCAACCCGCGCAGGTCACCGCATGGCTGCACCATGCCGGCTTCACCGTTGAAGCCCACCTCGCCCTCGACCCCGACAGCGACCGACCCGCAGCAATCCTCTTCGCCCGCTAAGCCCTACCCAATGCACCATCCCCGCGGCACCCGAACACCGAAGTATTTACCGGCAACCCACACGCCCAGAGATGATCAGGCCCCGTGCCACAGGATGTAGTCGTAGATCAGTCGTGTCGTTCGATGGCGCGACATGATGTCCTCCGGCGATGGCGCTGAGGAAGGATGGTCTCGCCGTCTATACGCCGGCTACACGGTCTACCTCTTTCGGCGCAGCGCGGCCGCCCGAGCCGGACGCAACGGCGTCGGCAACGTGGTCGCGCAGGCTGCCCTGGGCGCCCGGTACGCCGCACGGCCGACCAGCACTGACGAGTTCAGGAACGTCGGCTTCCCTTGGCCGAAGGCCAATACGAGCTCAGCCGCAGCCGAGCTCGGTGCCGAGGAAGTCCCGTTCAACCTGTTGTTCACGGCGACCCGGACCGCCGAGGCCTGGCTGGCGGCCCTGGCGGCCGCCAGGGGCATGGTGACGTGTGTGGTGTGGCGGTGGCCGCGGCATTCCCGGCTGTGTGGCCGGCCGCGGTTGAAGCCCTTAACGGTATGGGATGACCGTGCTCGTCGGCCTGGTCGCGATCGCCGGCGGCGCGATCGCGCTGACAGCACTGCTAAGTAAGGCCAACCGGGTCACCGGTGCGGATCAAGCGAAGCTGCGGATCGACGCGATCCGCACCGCGTTGACGGTCACTGCCGGCGCCGGTGAGGATTCCGTCGAGCGAGATCGTTCCTTCCGGCGGAGGGAAAGAAGACACTCAACTGCCGCTGTTACGACTTCGGCGCTAGAACTGTTTGGTGAGCCGGATGTCTTCTTCGTGGTAGCCGCCGCGGGAGTAGAGGGCTCGCGCGGCGTCGTTGGCCGCGCCGGTCTCCAGGGTGAGGCGAGGGAGGCCCTGATCCCTGGCCCACTGCTCGGCTGCTCGCATGAGGAGGGTGCCGATTCCGCGTCGTTCGCAGTCGGCCTTCACCACGAGTTCCCCGACGTAGCCGTCCACCTCGCCGGTGAAATGCCGTCGGTGAGCGGTGGTCACCACGCCGAGGATCTCGTCCGCGGCGACCGCCACATGCACCGCGCGATCAGCGTCTCCACTGCGGTCGAGTGACTCCTCGATCCAGCCGGCCACCGCCGAGCTGACCGCTGCCGGATCCCGCCACGACGCAACACCGATCCGCAGCCGGGGAGCAAGCCAGAGAACCGCCTCCCGATCCTCAGGCAGGTACCGGCGCACGACAACCTGAACGTTGGACATGACGCAATAGTGGCAACCCAAGTGGCGGTAGATAAATGCCTACAAGACGGTTCGTCTGGCTACCGGCTAGTGTCGACGAGTTTTAGCCGCGCGGAAGTTCTCGCGCTCCTAGCGCCGCGGCGCTGGAGCTCGACTCGGTGGTCGGCGCTAGCAGCGAGGTGGCGCGGAGGCCAGCGACCATCGCCTCAAGGTCACAGGTCGGGGCCAGGGTGGATGCCCGCGGCAAACCGTGCGAGCTGCTCGTCGGTCAGGCCGGTGGCGCTGACCGCGACGCCGAGGTTCCCGTCGAGAATCACGACCGCGCCCGGACGGCCCGGCGGGTTGCCGGCCACCAGCCACACTCGGCGCCCGTCGATCCGGATCTCCCGCCGCACGGGCGAACCCGGTGTGAACCCCACCGAC
Organism: Cryptosporangium sp. NPDC048952; assembly: GCF_043197895.1. NCBI lineage: Bacteria > Bacillati > Actinomycetota > Actinomycetes > Cryptosporangiales > Cryptosporangiaceae > Cryptosporangium > Cryptosporangium sp. NPDC048952. The sequence continues at coordinate 1,328,499 of NZ_JBICTY010000003.1, forward strand.
CTCCCGAGCACATGGATGTACCCGACGCCGACCCAGACCCGGGTCCCCACGTCCTCGGTGATCACCCCTGACCAGCCTGGATCGACGCTGAGCCGGTCGCTGGGACCGACGAACCCGATGGCGGCGCCGGTCGACGGGTCGGACGTGACGGTTCCGGGTTCCAGGCCGTCCGGGAGATCGGCGAACCGCACCAGGTCAGCCACCGGACGCGGCCGGTCGACCAGCCCTTCGGCGATCCGGCGGAGGTCGTCGACGCTCACGTCGACCTCGTCTCTGCTGCTGGTGTCGGCCCTGACCTGGATCCACCTGCCGGGCTTCCGTTCGACGATCAGCAGCCGGTACGCCGACCGGACAACGCCCACGCCCTCCTGATCGCCGGGCGGCGGCGGTACCGAGATGACCGTGGCGGATTTCCCGTTCACCGCGACGGAGGTTCTCGTGCCCTCAACCGTCTCATGCGTCGGCTCGGTGTTCCGCATGGTCACGGTCAGCGTGGCCGACGGGTCGTCGCGCTCGGTCTGCAACCCGTACGTTCCCGGGGCGATCAGTGCCGCGCGGGGCGGGTGGAAGCCGGGCGGCAGCCAGCCCAGGTCGATCGGCGACGCGAGAGCGTCCAGTCCGCGGGACGGCCCGGCGGGGACGGACCGATCGGTGGCGGACTCGGTTCTCCAGGCGTCGAGTCCGCGGGGCGACCCGGCGGGGACGAACCGGTCGTTGGCGGACTCGGTTCTCCAGGCCACGGTCATCCCGATCAGGACGACGACCACCGCAGCCAGCACCCCGGCCACCAGTCGCCGGCGGGTCGTGACGCGGCGGAACAGCTCCTTGCCTGAAGAGATCTGACCGTCCGTGTTGAGCCACGCCCTGGACTGCATGGAGGCCAGCATGGCAGGCGCACGCGAGGGTGTGGATCAACATCGGTCGCAACCTCCGGCCCTCCGATCTAGCGCCGCAGCCCCACCAGGCTCGCGGCGCCGAACTGACTGCGGACCCGTCCACTGAACGCTCGCAGGAAGCGCCCGAGACAGGGCGACCTGGCACTGCCGCAGGCGCCTAACGTGAGGGCGCCTTACTCGCCGATCTTTTTCGAGCGCAGGATGATCGTGGTGTCTGACGCTGACCGCGTGCCGGGTGCAGGGGACTGGGAGACCACGACCCAGTTGCGGTCCATCAAAAGCAGACGTCCGGCGCCGGTGGCGTCCTCCTCGGAGAGGTTTAGAAGCCGGCTGCTTGCATCGTGTCTTGGGCGAGCTGGTGATTGACCCCAACGACATCGGGAACGACGCCACGCGTCACGGATCCCGCGTTCACCGCGGACGTGTCGGCTGTAGCGGTTGGTTCGGACGCAACCGATGGGGCGACCGTCACAGTGACGACCTCGACCTCGGGCCGGCTCGCTGCCGAGTCGCTGCCGCAGGCGGCGAGTAACCCGGACGCGACCAGTGCCGTGGCGGACCCTGCGATCAGGCGGATCGTGCGACGTGCCGTCATCGTTGAACCCCACCAACTCGATGCAGATCTGGACTGGCGACTGATCCGCGGGATGCGTGTTCACATGAGGAATTCCCGCGCACCTCCCCGACGTCGAAGAAACGGCTCAGAGACGGTGCGACCAGGGAACAACCGGGCCGCACCATGAACCGACACCGGCGGGTGAGTCCCCGTTTGGGCGTGGACTGTTCGTCAGAAGTGACCGCTTCCTAGCTCATGTGGTCTGTCTCAGAATTGGTTCGCTGCGCCGTCCGTAGGCGTCGGTGTTTCGGGCGGCGGATCGCGTCGATGACGATCGTGGAGGAGCTTGCGATGGCATACGACGGTTCGTTCGCTTCGGTCGAGGAACCGCTGCCGGGAGGATTCCTCAATGTGGTGGTTCGCACCGGCCAGGTCGTGCGCCGGCCCCTGCCGACCGCGGCGGACTACACCCACCAAGTGCTTTCTCTGTTGGAGGAGCGAGACTGGCCGGGCGCGCCGCGCCTGCTGGGCATCGACGAGCGCGGCCGGGAGATGCTGACCTACCTCGAGGGATTCGTGCCCTGGGAGAGCGAGAATCAGCCGGCGGTCCGGTCGGACGCTGCATTGGTCGCGGTGGCACGGCTGGTTCGAGAACTTCATGATCTGACAGCGGGGAGCGCTCTGGCCGCCGGTGGAGAGGTCGTCTGCCATAACGACCTCTCGCCGAAGAACACCGTCTATCGGCAGGTAGACGCGCGGTGGCTGCCGGTGGCCTTCCTCGACTGGGACAACGCCGCCGCAGGCCAGCGGGTGTATGACCTTGCGCATACCTGCTGGCAATACATCGGTCTCGGTCCCGCGTTGCCCTCGGCTAAGCGAGCAGCCGCCAGCGTCCGGCTGATTGCCGATGCCTACGGCTTGGTCGATCGCTCCGCGCTCATATCGACGATTCTCTGGTGGCAGGACCGCTGCTGGCGCGGCATCGAAGCCCGCGCCGACACGGGCGACCCGGCCATGGTCCGGTTGCGGAACCTCGGTGTTGCCGCCGAGGTGCGATCTGCCTACGACTGGACCGCTGCCCATCGGACCGAGCTGGATGCCGCTCTCCGATAGACGCATCGAACCTGCCAGTGACCCGCTTACGGCGAGCCCGAGTGTCCAGCCGCAACTGGCCGCGCTAGCCGGATGTCATTGGCACGGGGTCCCGGCGTAGCACGGCAGTGCAGATGCCGGTAGCGCGGTGAGCTGTTCCACGACCTCGGCGTCGGTTTCGACGGCGTACATCGAGAGGCCGAACTGCGCGCGGGTCACCGACCACGGCTCGTCCGTCACGGCGACGCCGGCCGACAGGTGATCGGCGCGCTCAGTATCCGACGGTGGGCGCGCTCGTCGCGCGATGACCACGCGACTCGCTGCCAGCGGCGAAGCGGTGCCAGAAGGTCGGTGAGCTCGAGGCCCTCGACGGCCTCGTTCATCGCCTGGCGTACTCCCGGTCGAAGTCACCGGCTTCCTCTGGAAGCAATGCTGCCCGCATCGCCTTCGGATACTCCCGGCTCGTCAGGGGCGGGGGCTGGTGCGGGCATACGCCAGCGATAAACCACTGCCGGCGGCCACCGGATCCATCGCTCGGTGGGACGTTGCCGACGACCGGTGCAGTCCGTCGTTGCCAATTCCGGGGAGCGATCCGCGGCACATCACCTGGCTCACGTGTGACAGCCAAGGACGCGCCGCCCTGCTGGTTATGCGATTGTCTGTCCGGTTATGTGCAGATGCAGTGGCGGGTCAGCGCGTTCGCCAGCGTGGCAGCGCAGTAGCGATCGGAAATCGGGTCGTGTCCCTCGGATGCGTGCGCGCAGACGTCGCAGGTGTGAGGAGCAGAGTCTTTCCCGCCGGAACGGACCATTCGGTCATGGGTAGCAGTAATCGAGCTCGTCATTATCACTCCGTTGTTCGGTGAAGCATTGCTTCCGCGCGATTCGTCGTGCCGTTGAAATCCGGCTACGGCGTTGTTGTCCGGGTGACGTGAATGCCCGAGCGGCGGGGGAGTTCGAATCGGAGGCTAGGGGAAACGATGTAGCGTCAGCCACACCGGTTATGCCCTCCTGTCCCGAACCAAATTCTACACCCGGGCGAGCCGAGCCGCGTCTCGCGGGGGCCGGGCGACAATTTCCGGCTCCTGACAAGTGCGCTGTGACCGCCGGGCCGATTCCTTTGGCCTTCGCCGGTGACCCCGTCCACTTTGCCAGCCGAACTGATATTCGTGCTGCTAGCCGCCGTTGTGTTGGCCGCTCGACGGGAGCCGGTGACCTGCGTGCGGCACGCGATTAGTCGCTGAGATCATCGGACGCCGGTCACAACGGTTTGGGCAGAATGGGCCAGGCGGCGTCAATGGCCGCGAACCCGCCTCGAAGCGCCGTCAGAGGTCCGCACCACCCCGCGACACGCAACCAGCGCTGTCAAATCCCGTCGGCACTATTCGCGTCGGCGTTCGCTCAGCGCTGCCCGAATTCACCGCCGAACGATGCCAGTTCTCGTCAACAATGCCACTGGCTCTTCTCCGTTGACGAGGTGCGCTCGGTGGTGCCGCCGTCGTTGAGCGCCGAGACCGTTGTTCGCCGGCGTCCGGCCCCAGTGAGCGCTGAGCCGACGGATTTGCCGAACGTGCGCCGATGCGGATGGCGTCCCGACGGCTCACCATGCCGGATGGTGAGCCGCCGGTCGGGTCGGGCCTGCCGTGGATGCAGGGCGGGCCATCGGTGAGGTGCTCGAGCGCGGTTGCCGCGACGTGTCAGCGGGCTGCCTGGAGCGCGGCGAGGAAACTGACGTACAGGCTGCCACCCGGATCGGGGTGGCCGATGCCTCGCTCGCCCACCCAGGCGGCGCGTCCGCGCCGACCGGCCCGGTCTTTCGTGGCGTCGACGCCGTCCTGGGCGGCGCGCAGCATGGCGTCCAGTGCGGTGCCTGGCGGCGCCTTTTCCAGGGCGTCCAGGCTGGGTCCGAGTGCGTCGAGGACCGTCTTGTCGCCCAGTTCGGCCTTCCCGCTCCGTTTGATCCGCTCGAAGACGGCCCGTCCGATGCGCAGCGCCAGAGCGGCGTCGATCTCGGTGTAGCCCTTGGCCTCCTTCGCGGCGCTCAGCAGGCCTCCGCCGACGAGCGCTGCCATTGTTGACGGATTGCCGGCGGCGAAAGCTTTCCCTGCCGTCCGGAGGAGATCGCCGAAGTCGGACGGGGGTGTTTCGTCGAGCGCAGCCCGTATCGCGGTGCAGCCGCGCTCGGCGGTGATGCCCAGGTCGCCGTCGCCGACGGCTGCATCCAGAGCGCGGAAGGCCTCGCGCTGGTCGGCGACGCGCGTGAGCGCGCGGTCGAGGATCGCGACGGCGTCGGGTGTGGAGGTGCTCATTGGTGGAAGAAGGGGGAGGCGGCCGGCGCGTCGAGCAGCGGTGTGAGCTCCTCGTCGAGTCGGAGCACGGTGACGGAAGCGCCGGCCATCTCGAGGCTGGTCGCATACTCCCCGATGTACGTCCGGTGAACCCGCACTCCGTGGGCGTCCAGCAGGCTGCGAACGCGGCGATAGAGCACGTAGAGTTCTTCCAGCGGTGTGGCGCCCAGCCCGTTGACCATCACGGCGACCGCGTCCTCGGAGCCGACTCCGAGTTCGTCGAGCACAACGGTGGTGAGCCGGTCGGCGACCTCGTCCGCGGTCTCCAACCGGCCACGGTGGACGCCGGGTTCGCCGTGGATCCCGATGCCGATCTCCATCTCACCGTCGTCGAGGGTGAAAGTCGGCGCGCCGGCTTCGGGGAGGATGGTGGGGGAGAGTCCGACGCCGGCCGAGCGGCTGGCGTCCACCGCGCGCTGAGCCAGCCGGGCGACCTCGTCGAGCGAGTCACCGCGTTCGGCGGCCGCCCCGGCGATCTTGAAGGCGAAGACCATTCCGGCCACCCCGCGCCGGTCAGCGGCCCGGTCCGCCGGTGCGGACAAGACGTCGTCGGTGATCAGGACGGTACGGGTGGGGATGTCGTCGGCGTCGGCCAAGTCGGCGGCGAGTTCGAAGTTGAGCACGTCGCCGCCGTAGTTGCCGAAGAGGTACAGGACTCCGGCGCCACCGTCGACCGCTCGCGTGGCCGCATACATCTGCTCGGCCGACGGGGAGGAGAACACGTTGCCTACGGCGACCCCGCTGCACAGACCGGAGCCGACGTAGCCGAGGAAGGCCGGGAGATGGCCCGAACCGCCGCCGGTCACGATGCCGACCCGGCCCGGGCCTGGTGCGTCCGCGCGGACCAGGACCCGGTGGTCGTCGGTGGCGGCCTTGAGCTGGTCCGGGTGCGCCAGTAGCAACCCGTCGAGCACCTCGTCGACGAAGTCGGCGGGCTTGTTGATCAGCTTCTTCATGCGCGTGTCTCCTCGGTCGTGGCTCGGGCCCACAGGTCGTTGAGTGACCGGACGGCCGGTCCGAGCGCGAGTGAGCGGGCGCCGGCGACCACACGGTGCTGGGCACGCAGGCGTGGTGCCGGTGGCAGGGAGTCGATGTCGGCGACGTGGGCGAGACCGACGGTCCGGCGGACGAGTTCGGTGGCGGCGTAGCGGGCGCTGTCTTCCAGGAGCTGGTCGAGGAAGATCTCGTTCCAGGACTGGTGGCGGGGCCAGAGCAGCCGAACCTCTTCGCTCAGCGCGCCCCAGAATTCCGCCGCGTAGTCCCCGATCCGGGCGACGAATTGGTCGTTCCGCTGCTCGTCGTGGGCGATCGCGGCGAACGCGAGGTTCGCCAGGACGTTGCCGGTGTCGTAGGCCATCGGTCCGAAGAACGCGAACTCGAGGTCGAAGGCACGAGCGTCGCCCGGGGCTACCAGGAGCGACCCGGTGTGCAGGTCCCCATGGATCAGCGCCTCCCGCCGCGTGCGGAACTCCCACAGCAGCTGCGCTGCGGCCCGGCGCATCGGCAGGTCCTCGCGCAGCGCTGCGGCGAGCCCGGCCGCAGCTTCGTCGTACTTGTTGGACGGGGCATCGACGTACGGAGCGGTGAAGACGAGCTCCTCGGTGATCGCGCAGAGCTCCGGATTGACGAAACTGGCCAGCATGGCCTCGCGCTGGCGGGGATCGGCCACCAGCTCGCTCGTGCCCAGCAGCGTGCGGGCACTGTAGCGGCCGACCAGGTCGGCGACGCCGGGCACGTGCTGCCCGGCGATGAGCGCACCGCGCCAGACGGTGTGACCACGCAGGTCTTCCAGCACCATCGCCGCGCCGTCGGGGTCCACGGCGAGCAATTGGGGCACCTGCCCGGGTGCCAGCTCGCCGTGAGCGCGGAGTGCGGCGGCCTCGATCCGGATCCGGTCCTGGGTGAGCGGCCAATCCCCGCCGGCGGCGCGCAGGTAGGGCGGGGCTTGCTTGACGATCACCGACGCCCCGCCGGAGCGCACCCGGTAGACGAAGTTGAGGTTGCCGTCGCCGATTTCGTCCACCTGCATCTCGCCGTTCGGCAGGAAGGGGGCTGCGAGACGTCGGACCAGCGGATCGGCGGTGGCGACGCTCATGAGCTCGCCGCCTTGAGGCGGCGCTGGTTGAGCGCATCGAGGAGCACTGCGACGAAAATGACGACGCCCTGGATGAACTGCGTCCAGAACGGGTTGACGTTCAGCAATGTCAGACCGTTGTTGATGACGCCGATGAGCAGCGCACCGATGAAGGTACCGATCAGGCTGCCCCGTCCGCCGAACAGTGACGTGCCACCGATCACGACCGCGGCGATGACCTGTAGTTCGAGCCCGTTCGCGGCCGAGGAGAGCGCGGAGTTCAATCGTCCGGCCAGCACGATGCCGGCCAGCCCGGCGCAGAGACCGGCGAGCGCGTAGACGGTGAAGACCACCCGGCCGACCGGGATACCGGCGAGCCGCGCCGCCTCGCGGTTGCCGCCGACGGCGAATACGCGCTGGCCGAAGTTGGTGCGGTTGAGCAGGAACCACCCGACGGCGAACACGATGACGGTGATGATCACCGGGGCTTGGATTCCCGCGATCTTGCCGTTGCCCGGGAAGGTGAAGTCGGCGGGGAAGCCGAAGATCGTCTGGCCCTGGGACACCTGCTGGGTCAGTCCGCGGCCCATGGCCAGCATGGCCAGCGTCGCGATGAACGGTGTCAGCCTCAGCCAGGTGACCGACATCCCGTTGAAAGCGCCCACGAGCACGCCGACCGCGAGAGCGATGACGATGCCCAGGGCGCCGCTGGCGCCGTGTTCCTTCATGAACCAGGCGGCGACCATGCCCGACAGCGCGACGGTGGAGCCGACCGACAGGTCGATGCCGCTGGTGATGATGACGAACGTACCGCCGACCGCCGCGATGCCGACCACCGAGATCTGCACCAGCACGTTGAGCAGGTTCGACGTGGTGAGGAAGCTGTCGGTGCTCACGGCGAGCACGAGGCAGAGCACGATCAGGGCCGTCACCAGCGGGGCGATGCCACCGAGCAGCGTGTCGGTCCAGCCAGGTGGCCCGATGCGGCGCCGGCGGCCGGGCTCGGCGGAACCCGCCGGTGGAGCGTCGGCCTGGGTGGGGGAGGTATCAGTGGACTCGCTCATGGGTTCTCCCGCGTGAAGATCAGCCGGACGTCGCCCAGCGCATGACGGTTTCCTGGTCGGCCTGCTCGCGCCCGAGTTCGGCGGCGATGCGGCCCTGACGCATGACGAGGATCCGGTCGGACATCCCGAGCAACTCGGGGAGCTCGGAGCTGACCAGGACGACGGCGGCACCTTGTTCGGCCAGGTCCAGCACGTGGCCGTAGATCTCCGCCTTCGCCCCGACGTCGATGCCGCGGGTGGGTTCGTCGAGCAGGATGACTTTCGGGCGGGTGCCGGTGACGCGGCCGAGAATGATCTTCTGCTGGTTGCCGCCGGAGAGAGTGCCGGTTTCCTGCTTGATGCTCGAGGCCTTGATGCTGAACCGCTTGACCAGGTCCTCGGCCGCGGCCCGGCGTGCCCGCCGGTTGATGACACCGAACCGGCTGGTGGACGTCAGCGCGGAGAGTACGAGGTTGTTCTCGACCGGAGCCTCCAGGAGCAGCCCCTCGGTCTTCCGGTCCTCCGGCGCGTAGACGATCCCGGCGCGGAGACCGGTCCGGGTGCTCCGGACCGGCACCGCCTTTCCGTCGATCGCGATCCGGCCCGAGGTCGCAGGTGTCGCGCCCGCGATCGTCTTGAGCAGCTCGGTTCTTCCGGCGCCCGCGATGCCGGCGATGCCGAGTATCTCGCCGGCGCGGACCTGTAGCGAGACTCCGCGGACCCGGGGCGGCCGGTGGAGACCGGAAACTTCGAGGACGACCGGGCCGGGCTCGCGCGGCCGCCACGGATAGAGTTCCCGGAGCTCGCGAGCGACCATCGCGTGGACCAGCGCCGACTCGTCCCAGTCGTGGATCGGCTGGGTTCGCACCGCTTGGCCGTCGCGGAGGACCATCGCGCTGTCGCACAGCGCGAAGATCTCCTCCAGGTGGTGCGAGATGTAGATGACCCCGATGCCGTCGGATCGCAGGTCACGCACGACGTCGAACAGTGTCTCGATGTTGTCGCGCTGGAGTGCGGCGGTCGGTTCGTCCATCACCAGGATGCGGGCGTTCCTCGCCAGCGCCTTGGCGATCTCGACCAGTTGCCGGACGTTGAGGCCCAGGGTGACTACCCGGCGATCGGGATCCAGGTCGGCGAGGCCGACCCGGGCCAGCGCCGCCCGGGCGCGCTGCCGCGCGGTGCGCCGATCGATGAACGGACCACGTCGGGGCAGGTTGCCCAGGAACATGTTCTCGACGACGGTCATCTCCGGAACCAGACTCAGTTCCTGATAGATGACGGCAATCCCCGCGTCGAGCGCGGCGGACGGCCCGGAGGGTAACGGCGCGCCGTCGATCAGGATCTCGCCGGCGTCGGCGGTATAAGCGCCGGCGAGGATCTTCATCAGCGTGGACTTGCCGGCCCCGTTCTCGCCGACCACCCCGAGCACGTGCGAGGCCGGCAGCGTCAGGCTGACACCGCGAAGCACGTGGACGCCGGGGAAGCGCTTGTCGATGTCGCGGATCTCCAGTAATGGTGCGGCCATTACTGGACCTCGGCCGACCAGATGCCGTAGCTCTTCACTTCGGCGGAGTCGATGTTCTGCTTGGTGATCATGATCGACGGCCAATAGGAGTGCGCCGGCACGGACTTGCCGTCGACGATGAGCGTCTTGATGTAACCCATCGATTGTTCGGCCATCTTGATCGGGTTCTGGCTGATCGTGGCGTCCTGCTTGCCGGCACGGATGTCATCCAGCGCCTGTGCGGTGCCGTCCAGGCCGATGATGAGGATGCGCTTCTTGGAACCGGGCGGCTGGTAGCGGCCGGCGGAGTCGATGGCGCGCACCGCGCCGACGGTGTTGTCGTCGTTGGCGCCGAAAACCGCGTCGATGCTCGGCTGGGCCTGCAGGATGTTCGTCATCGCGTTGAGAGACTTCTCCTGATCGAATCCGCCCTCCTGTTTGGCGACGATCTTCAGCCCGGGGTTAGCCTTGACCCCGGCCTGGAATCCGATCTCGCGTTCCGCGGCCGCGGTCGTCCCGGTCAGACCGGTCAAGTCGACGACGTTCCCGGCGGCCTTGCCGTAGCGCGCCTTGAGTTGGTCCGCGATCCAGGTCGCCGCTTGGGTGCCGGCCTTGCGGTTGTCGGTCTCGACGAACGAGGTGATCTTGCCGCCGCTGGCACCGCGGTCGAGCGTGAACACCGGAACGTTCTTCTGGTTGGCCGCCTCGACCACGGGCGTGATCCCGTTGGAGTCGATCGGCGTCAGCACCAGCACGTCGACACCCTGGTTGAGCAGGTTCATCGCGTCGTTGAACTGCTGCGAGGCGTCGCCGTTGGCGTTGGTCTCCTTGAGCTTGAATCCCTGGGCTTTGGCGCCGTCTTTGACGCCCTTCTCCAGGCCGACGAAAAACGCGTTGGTGAGGGTGGGCCCGGCGTATCCGATGACCACATCGGATGCCTTCTTCGTGGTGACCTTGTCCGAGCCGCTCGACGAGGTGTCCTGGGAACACGCGGTGAGTGCGGTCGTGACGGCTAGTGCTAAGGCGGTCAGGGCTACGGTTCGTCTGGCGATCACGAAGTCCTCCTTGACTCAGTGGAGACGACTGTTGTCTGACAACTGACGTCTGTCAATAGTCGGGTTATGCTCTGCTGCGCACACGTCGGAACGGGGGAATTCGATGACGGCTATCGGTGCCGCGGTGTCGTTACCGCAGCAGTTGGCAGACGCGCTGCGAGCACGAATCAGGGCCAAGGAGTGGGCGCCGGGGGAGAAGCTGCCCACCGAGGCCGAGCTCGTAGCGGCTTACGAGCTGTCCCGCGCGACGGTCCGGCAGGCCATCAAGGATCTGGAGAGCCAGGGCCTGGTGGTGGTCCGGCACGGCCGCGGCACGTTCATGTCACCGCACGGTGGCATCCACGCCGGCATGCAGGAACTGACGTCGATCTCGTCGTCGATCGCCGAGATGGGCCTTACGCCGTCGATGAAGTACCGGCGGCGCACCATCCGGTCGGCCAACGACGACGAACTCGTCGAATTCGATCTGGAGCGGGGCGCCAAGGTGCTCGACATCCAGCGCAAGATCCTCGCCGACGGTGTGGTCGTCGCGTACTCCTACGACATCCTGCCGCGGTGGGCGTTCCCCGAGACGTTCAAGGCGAGCCAGCTCCGCGGATCGGTCTTCGGTTACCTGGCCGAGCACAACGGCCCGCGACCCACCCGCGCGGTGGCCGAGGTGCACGCGGTTCGCTCGGACATCATCGGTTGGGACGACGACGAGGGCGAGGACAAACTTTACGTCCTGCTCGACCAACTGCAGTACGACGACCACGGCCGCCCGTTCATGCACTCACGCAGCTTTTTTCTGGAAGGAAAGTTCAACTTCACCGTCATCCGTACACACTGAGCCGGGAGCCGTGATGCGCGCCATCGTCCAGGAATCACTCGCACCGATCGAACAGAACCCTCTTCACCTCCGTGAACGCGAGATTCCGACTCCCGGCCCCGGCCAGGTGCTGGTCCGTGTCGCAGCCTGCGGCGTGTGCCGCTCGAACCTCCACATGATCGAAGGCGACTGGGCCCCGGCCACGCCGGCATTCCTGCCGATCGTTCCCGGACACGAGGTCGTCGGCACGATCGAACGGCTCGGGGCCGACGTCACCGCGCTCTCGGTCGGCGATCGGGTGGGCGTCAACCCTCTGTTCTCGACGTGCGGGAACTGCGAATTTTGCTGGTCGGGGCGTGACCAGCTGTGCCAGTCCAAGCAAATCACGGGCGAGACCGTCGACGGTGGCTATGCCGAATACCTGGTGTCCGACCAGCGGTTCACGTTCCCCCTTCCCGACGAGGTGGAGTTCGCCGACGCCGCGCCGCTGTTCTGCCCCGGCATCACAGCGATTGGTGCGGTCAGCAAGGTGGCGCCGGCACCCGGCATGAAGATCGCGGTCTTCGGCGTCGGCGGCGTGGGCCATCTCGTGCTCCAGTTCGCCCGGCTCCACGGCGCCGACACCTATGCGGTGGCCAGGAGCCGGGACCATCTCGCGCTGGGCGAGGACCTGGGTGCTGCCGCGGTGGACGCGTCGGCCGGCGACGCGGCCGAGCAACTGCTCAAGGCCGGCGGGGTGGACGCGAGCGTCGTTCTCGTCTCCTCGGCCGTCGTCGTCGATCAGGCCCTCCGGGCCACCCGTCCGGGTGGCACGGTCGTCCTCGGCGCCAACGCTCCGGTCGGCGACTTCGCGTTCGCCGTGGAGAAGACGGTCGTCGGCTCGCTGCTGGGCACGCGCCAGCAGATGCGTGAAGTCCTCGCGCTGGCCGCCGCCGGAAAGATCAAGGCCGAGTGCGAGCCCTACCCACTCGAAGAGGCCACGACCGCGCTGACCCGCTTGAAGAACGGACAGATCCGAGCCCGCGCGGTGCTCATGCCGTGAATCGGCGTGATCGGGGTGCGTTGGTTTCCGCGGAGCCGGATGACGGACAGGCTCAATTGCTCACCTAGCCCGGTCAGCGGTCGATCGGTCGGGTGTGCCTCTATCGTCACGCCCAGGTCCGCCACAGATCGCGTCTGCGGAGGATGTGCTGGCGCGGCGACGGAGGACCGTCGAGGTGGTCAGCCTGGCGATTCGGTTGGTCCCGCTGCTGCTGGCGGTCGCGGCGGCAGTTGGCGGCCCCGGCGCACCGCCGGTGATGTATCCGCAGTACCAGTCGTTGACGGCGGCCGCGCCGACCCTGTTGATAGCTGCCTCGGTCGTCGGCGTCGTCGCCTTGAGACGACGCCGGGCGCGAGTATACAGTCTACTAAGTGCGACGCAGGTGGGGCTGGATGTCGCCGCTGTGCTGGCGGGAACGGAATGGTCTCCGTTCGGCACGCTGAATGATGGCTGGCCCATGCTGGCGATCCCGGTGCTGCTGGGCGCGGCCCGGTTCCAACTGATGGGCGCGCTCTCGGCGTGGTCCCTGGTCACGGTCGGCGTGGCTGTCGGTGAGTCCGTGCACCCGAGTCCCGTCGCCCCCAATCATGTGCAGCTCGCGGTCTTTGCCTGCGTCACGGCACTGCTTCTCGGCCTCGCCTTCGGCGGCCAGACCAGGGCGTACACCCGGCAGCTGCAGCAGACCGAGGAGGCCCAGGCCGCCCTGGCGTACGAGGCGTCGCATGACTCGCTCACCGGACTGGCGAACCGGGGCGCACTGTACGCACACGCGGCCGAGGTGCTGGGTAGCCCTGGCCTGGTCGCCGTGCTGGTGCTCGATCTCAACGACTTCAAGCTCGTCAACGACGTCCATGGGCATGCCGCCGGGGACGAGGTGCTCCGCCGGGTGGCCGAGGTATTGGAGACCGCGACGCCGTCCGGCATGCTGGCTGCCCGGGTCGGCGGCGACGAGTTCGTGGTCGTGCTGACCGGCCACGCCGCCGCCGATCCGGCCGCGGTTGTCGGTCGAATCGAGGAGGCCCTGCGCACTCCGGTGATCTTCGGCGGCGTGGAGCTGCACGTCCGGGCGAGCATCGGAACCGTGGTGCGGGCCGCCCACGCCGATACGACTCTGGACGCTCTGCTGGCGACGGCCGATGCGGCCATGTACCGGGACAAGGCGCACCGACGGCGCACCGACCGTCCCGGCGTGGGTGTCCCGGCCCGAGAGGGCGTTTGATCTGCGCGCTCCGTGGCCGGGCGCGGCCCTGACGTCAGGGCCGCGCCGGTCCTTACGGTGTCACGCGGCCGCGCGTGGCGCCGGTCCGAGTCCCCGCGCACCCAGCCAGTTGAACCAGATGTCGTGCTGCAGGTGCACGTTGTCCTTCTGGCAGTGCTCGGTGCCGCCGAGACGTCCCGATTTCTCGACGAACACCATCTTCTTGTCGTCCGTGCCGGCCTCTTCGTAGATGCGCAGGAACTGGGACAGCGGTGTCGGCTGTACGAGCAGTTCCTCGTCACCCTGGATCAGCAGGAGCGGGCACGACATGTGAGGCAATGCGCCCTCGAGGGAGAACCCGAACCGCGGGTCGTTGACGAGTTCGTCGACGTCCTTCGCGCCGACGGTCTCGTGTGCGTACTCGCGGAACTCGGGCGACATCCACTTGACGAGGTTGGCCCAGTCGAGCTGGTAGGCCGGTGAGGAGGCGATGGCCGCCGCCGTCCGCTTCTCGAAGGACGCCGCCCGGAGGACGTCGAACGACCCGAAGCTGGTGCCGACGAGGATGTACCGGGTGTCCTCCCAGTCGCTCCGGCTCTCGAGGTAGTCGATCGCCGGTCCGACGTAGTTCTCGGTGTCGGGGCGGCGCGGCACCTTCTTCTCGAGCAGTGTGAGACCGACGCCGGGTCCCTCGAAGACGAAGTAGTTGTATCCGGCTTCCACAAATGTGCTACCGGCCGTGAACCAGTTCTCGCTGGAGATCTCGTCACCACCGTTGAGCTGCACCACCGTCGCCACGGCGTTGGGCACCCGCCAGAGATAACCGGGCAGCTGCTTGCCCTCGTAGGGGATGAGCACCTTCTCCGGGACGACCGGGAGATACCTCGCCGCGGCGTCGAACACCTCGTCGATCTTGTGGAGGACCCGGAGCCGCTCAGGGTCCTTTGGCAGCATGAAGAACTGGGCGGCGCGGTAGTAGTTGGTCGCGCGCTGGTAGAAGTTCCGCGCGCTGATCCAGTTGCCCTGCGCCTCCGCGCGCCGGCCCCGCTCCTCGACCAGCCCGGCCGTCTGTAACCAGGCCCGGTCCCAGCTGCCGGCGTCGTCGAGCGAGATCCGGTCGCACGTCTCGAAGATCTCGGTGCAGTCCGAGCCGCCGAAGTCCGCGAGGCCGATGAGCCTCGAGACCTGGAACGACCAGACGTACCGCTCCGGCCACCTGCTGAACGCCACACTCATGGTGAATTTCCTTCCGATGTTCCTCGGTGATCTGCAGTGGATCGGGAGAACCCGGCGCCGGCGACGAACCGGCCGCCGCGGTCCGGGGTGGGATGGCCGTCTTCCGCGACGAGCGCGCCCCGCAGGAAGGTCTTGACCACGCGTCCGCGCACCGCGCGCCCGTCGAAGGGCGTCCAGGCGGCCTTGGAGAGAACGTCCGAATTGCGGATCGTGCGTGTCGCGGTCGGGTCGACCAGTGCGAGGTCGGCGTCGGCGCCCACCGCGATCCGCCCCTTCCGGGGCCACAGCCCGTAGATCTTCGCGGGTGTCTCGCTGTAGACCCGCACCACGTCCTCATAGGAGAGGTGGCCGCGCGCGGCGGCGTCCAACAGGATCGCGAAAGTGCTGTCCAAGCCGGGTAGGCCGAAGTGCGCCGACCAGATGTCGCCGTCGCCCTTCTGCGCGAGCGTCGAGGGAGCGTGATCGCTCGACATGTGCGTCAGCGTCCCGGCGCGCAGGAGCCGCCACATCTGGGCCTCGTCGTCGTCGATGCGGGCCCGGGCCGGTGGCGTGAACTTGCGCAGCGGACCGTGCTCGTGTACTTCCTGCTCGCGGAGCAGGAAGTACTGCGGGCACGCCTCCGCGGCCAGGCGGGCTCCGCGCTGCCGTTCGGACCGGAGATACTCCGCGACCTCCTGATTGCTGACGTGGGCCACGGTGGCTCGCGCGCCGGTCCTGCGCACGAGGAGCGCGGCCACGGCGGCCGCGACGAGCTCCGCGTCCCGGCTGCGCCACTCGGTGAGCAAACCGAAGTCGGTGCGCCCGTCGGCACGCAGGACGGCTTCGGCGGATTCGGTCAGGGACTCGTCCTCGCAGTGCAGCAGGCTGACCGCGTCCACCTGTGCGGACGTGGCCAGGTGGGCGCGGAGCGCGGCGGCGGAGTGTCCGGCGACTCCGTGCGTCGTGCAGGTGAAGACCTTGAAGAACGCGACGCCCGCGGACCACAGTTCGGGCACTGCGGCTTGCTCGCCGGGCCACGCGTGCGCCGCGAGTCCGAAATCGATGTGCGACCGTCCGTCGAGATGCTCGATCTTCGCGTCGAGATCGGCGACCGTCCGGACCGGATGGGAATGGGTGTGTTCGAGGATGGTCGTGACACCGGCCGCCGCGGCGGCTGCGGTCCCGGACGGGAAGTCCTCCCGTGCGTTGTCGCCCGGGTCCATCAGATGGACGTGGGTGTCGACTCCTCCAGGCAGGACGAGGAGGCCGTCGGCGTGCACAGTGGGTGCCGATGCGTCGACTGCGCCGATCGACACGACGCGGCCGTCCCGCACGCCGATGTCGGACCGTCGGCGCCCTTCGGGGGTGACGACGGTGCCACCGGACACGACAAGATCCAGCGAAGCCATGGCGTTCTCCTCGAATCGCCAGGCGGGCGCTGAACTTCGGCAGGCGCCTGATCAACGCGGCTCGGAACGGCCGCGGTCTCGCAGTCTGCATTTTATAAAATGCGTGATAGCTTGTGTCAAGTCTGCCGAAGGAGGCCCATGGACGTCGAACGGGTGGCGATCGCGTCGCTCGGCGGCACGATCACGATGACGTCTTCGTCGGCGGGCGCCGGGGTCGAGCCCACCCTGACCGCGGCGGATCTCGTCGGCTCCGTCCCGGGTCTCGCCGACGCGGCTACGGTGACCACGCGCACGATCGCGACGGTTCCCGGAGCGTCCCTGACCGTCGCCGACGTGCTCGGCGTTCTCTCCTGGGCCCGTCTGGCGGTGGACGACGGGGCGTCCGGCGCGGTGGTCGTCCAGGGCACCGACACGATCGAGGAGACGGCGTACCTCCTGGACCTGTACTGGGACCGGGCCGCTCCGCTCGTCGTCACCGGCGCGATGCGCGCGGCGCGGATGGCCGGGGCCGACGGTCCGGCGAACATCCTCGCCGCCACCCGGGCTGCCTGTTCACCGGCTTCGCGGGACCGTGGGGTGCTGGTGGTCCTCAACGACGAGATCCATGCCGCCGCGAGGGTGCGCAAGATGCGGTCGAGCGGGCCGAACGCGTTCTGCTCACCCTCGTTCGGGCCGCTCGGATATGTCGAGGAATCCGCCGCCGTGTACGGCGGGGGATTCCGCCGCGTTCCGTCGTTACCGTCGCCGGCGGTCGCCGTCCATCCGCGCGTCGCGCTGCTCGAGACCCATTTCGACGACGACGCGGCCCTGGTCGACCTGGTCACCGCGTCGGATCACCGGGGGATCGTCCTCGCCGGGTTCGGCGTCGGCCACGCGTCGGAGAAGGTCGCGCCGGCCGTCTCACGCGCGGTCGCAGCCGGCAAGGTCGTCGTGCTCGCCAGCCGCACCGGGGCCGGTACCACCTACCGCGCCACGTACGGCTTCAGCGGCTCCGAGTCCGACCTCCTTCGCCGCGGCGCGATCCCGGCCGGGTGGCTGGACGCGAGGAAGGCGCGCCTCCTCCTCGCCTGTCTCCTCGCGGGATCCGCCACGATGGAGGAGATGAAGTCCGAGTTCCGGCGTCGGGGAGAACCATGACACTGAGTCGACTGTCCGCCGGCCGGGGCTCCAAGCAGACGACGCACGCCTACGTGCTCAAGTCCCTGCGCGACGCCATTCTCGACGGAACTCTTCCGGGTGGCACCCGGCTGATCCAAGCCGAGATCGCCGCCCAGCTCGACGTGAGCATCACTCCGGTGCGGGAGGCGCTCCGAGACCTGGCCGGCGAGGGCGTCGTCGAGTTCGACCCCCATCGGGGCTCGCGGGTGCGGAGCCTCGATCTGGGCGAGGTCCGAGAGCTCTACGAACTGCGGATGACACTCGAGCCGCTCATGGTGCGCCGGATGATCGACGCGGTGTCGGAGCAGGCGCTCGCCGACGCCGAGCGACTGCTGCGCCGCATGACGACGACCAAGGACAACGTCGCCTGGTCCGAACTCAACCGCCAGTTCCACGCACTTCTCGCCGAACCGGACCGGACCAGCCGGCTCGCGGTGATCCTGTCCGGGCTCCGCGACGGCGCATCGCCGTACGTCAGCCTCTCCCTGGGTGCGAGCGCCGAACGCCGAGCCGAGTCGGACGTCGAGCACGCCCAGCTCGTCGAGCACTATCGAGCCCGCGACGTGGAGGCGGCCGTCCGGCTGACCGTCCAGCACATGAACACGACGCTCGCCACCATCGAGCAGGCGCATGCCGAAGGTCTGTTCTAGGCCGAGCGGGTGACGGCCGGTAGGAAAATGCTGTCGACGATCTCCACGATGTCCGCTTCGGGCACGGCGTGCGCGGTCATCAGCAGCTGGTGCCGGAACAGGTCCACCGGGAGCTGGACGATCCGCCGCGTCAGCCTCGCCGGGTCGACCTCACCGCGTTCGACGGCTCGGCCGACGATCGTCTCCATGGCCGTCTCCTGGCCGGTGGTCAGGGAGGTGCGGAGGTCCTCGATGCTGGTGCCGGTCGAACGGTAGAGGTCGCCCAGCTGGGCGACCAGGACGGTGGCGATGCCGACCCGGCGTTCGTTGACCTGCCGGAGCAGTGCGATCACGTCGTCGCGGAGGTTGCCGGTGTCGGGGACGGTGATCGGGTCCTGCCCGATGACGTGCCGGAACGCGGCTCGGGCGAGCTCGGGCTTACCGGGCCATCGACGGTAGACGACCGCTTTGCTGGTGCCGGCCCGGGTGGCGACGCCGTCGAAGCTGAAGTACTCGTACCCGTGTTCCGACATCTCGGCCCACGCCGCCTCGAGCAGGGCCTGCTCGAGGGCGGCCCCGCGCCGACGCCGTGCCGTGCTCTCCGTCACGACACGTGATCTTCGCACTCGTCTTGCCAAGGCGTCCCGATGGGTAGATAAGATACTAGAAGTTTCTTAAACCGCGAAGGACGTGATCCATTCATGCGCATCCTCGTCTCCGGAGCCGGCATGGCCGGACTCAGCGCCGGCATCAACCTCGGTGCCACCGGCCACGACGTCACGATCGTCGAACGCGCCGGCCACCTCCGCGTCAACGGATCGCCCATCGACATCCGCGGCGACGCGATTGACGTCGCCGCCGAGATGGGCGTCCTCGACGAGATCCGCAAACGCCGGGTCACCATGACCGCCAGGACCCAGTTCGTCGACGCGGACGGGAACGTCCTCGCCGAGCTGCCGGGGGGCGAGGTCAGTGACTCCGACGACGACATCGAGATCCCCCGCGAGGAACTCGCGCACGTACTCCACGGGGCGCTCGGCCCGTCGACGTCGCTCGTCTTCGGCGAATCGGTCGAAGAGCTTCACGACGAGGGCGATCGCGTCGCCGTCACGTTCGTCTCCGGACGGCGGGAACACTTCGACCTGGTCGTGGGCGCGGACGGAATGCACTCCCTGACCCGTCGGCTGACGTTCGGCCCGGAGCGGGAGTACCTCGAGCACCTCGGGTTCTACGTCGCCCTCACGAGCCTGCCCGCCGAGCGCGGCACCGACCTGAAGAACCCGATCCTGAACTGGCCCGGTCACATGATCGGCATCACCCGCTACAACGACGTCGCGCTGGGCGTTCTGAACTTCCGCTCACCGTGGATCGACTACGACTACCGCGATCTCGCCGCACAGCGGCAGATCCTGCTCGACGCGTACGCGGACCACGACGAATGGCGCGTGCCCGCGATCCTCGACGCGGTCCGCAACGACCCCGAGCTGTACTTCGACTCCGTGAGCCAGATCAAGATGCCGACCTGGCACCGCGGACGGATCGTTCTCATCGGCGACGCCGCCCACTGCGCTTCCGGTCTCTCCGGGCGCGGCGCTTCGCTCGCACTCACCGGCGCGTGGCTTCTCGCCCTGGCGCTGCAGAATCGCCCCCACGACCTCGATGCGGCGTTCAGGGATTACGAGGCCAACCAGCGGCCGTACGTGACGCACGCGCAGGCCAGCGCCGGTCCCGGCGGAGACCTCGTCGTGCCGGCGACCCAGGAGGCCCTCGACGCGCGCAACGAACGACTCCGCGCCGCGGCGTCCTGAGCATCGGGGGCATCCAGGGCGCGCGCGTCAGAACATCGTGCGGGCCTCGGAGCCGGCGATGAGGTCCGGATCCGGGACCACCGATTTGCTGGCCACGTTGGCGAGCATTTGATGGGCCATGTGGAAGCCGAAGTCGTCGGCGACCGTCTTCTTCCAGTGCCGCGACAGAATGTTGTGGGTGGCCCACCGGGTGTACCGAGGTCGTTTCGCGATGAAGCGGGCGAGTTCCCAGGCGCGGTCGAGGAGCTGTTCGCGGGGGAGGACGTCGTTGATCAGACCCCACGTCATGGCCGTCTCGGCCGGGATCGATTTCGCCGCGTAGACGTAGTACGCGGCGCGCTTGGGGCCGATCAGGGACTGCAGCGCCATGGCCTGGCCGTCCCCGGGGGGTGACCCCAGCCAGAAGTGCGGATCCATGAAATCGGCGTCCGGGGCGGCGAACGTGACGTCGCTCATGACGGCGAACTCGGTGTGCACACCCGGGCCGTTCACCACCGCGATCGTGGGGATGTCGATGCTGTTGACGAAGCTCTCGATGAGCTTCCAGCCGTCGTACATCCGCTGATGGATGTGGTCGGGGTCCAGGTCGGAGGCGGGCGTCGGGTTGAGACCCTTCGGGTTGCCGGTCATCCACTTGTCGCCGGTGCCGGTGATGATCAGCACCTGATTCGCCTGGTCGTTGCCCACCTCCTGCCATACCCGCGGCCAGACGTTGTGCGCGGCGTGGGTGTGCACGTACGGGCCGTCGTCGGTGTGCAGGCGGACTTCGATGATGCCGTCCGCACGCCTCATCCGGAAGAAGTCGGCGTACCGGGCCGAGTAGTCCTCGAAGGAGGGCGGAGCGAGATAACCGTCCCAATGTTCGGCGGGTTCGAATGTCATGGGCCGAAAGTACACGCTTCAGTGTGCTTTTCAAGGTGATGGTTCTGTGCAGAAAATGGCCCCTCAGCGATGATTTCGTGCATTCCGGAGGTCACTCCGTGACCGAGCCCTACGGTCCGACGGGTGAAGCTCAGAGACAGCGCGGCGCTGCGGGTGCACAACGTGCGGCTCGTCGACGGCGTCAGTGCCGTGGCCGTGGACGACGCCGTGTTGGACGCCGACGACGACGGCCACATCACCTATGCCGGACCGGCGGTCGGAGCACCGGTGCCGCGCCCTGGCGTCCGCACGGTCGACGGCGCGGGCGGAACGCTGCTCCCGGGCCTCTTCGACTGCCACACCCACCTCGGCATCCCGTCGGACCGGTCCCTGGTCGACGTGGCACTCCTGACCGATCCCGTGCTGGGCATGCTGCAGACGACCGAACGACTGCGCCGGACGCTGGACGCGGGGATCACCTCCGCTCGGGACGTCGGCGGCCTGCGCTCCGGCTTCCGCGACGCGGTCACGGCCGGCCTGATCACCGGTCCTCGGCTCCAGACGTCGGTCGGGGTGATCAGCCACACCGGCGGTCACGCCGACGGAACGATGCCCAGCGGCCGGGACCTCGCGCTGGAGTACTGCGAACTCGCCGACGACGTCACCGGTGTGCGGACGGCCGCGCGTCGGATGCTGCGGGCCGGCGCCGACCTCGTCAAGATCTGCACCAGCGGCGGGATGAGCAGCGCCTCCGACGATCCCGACGACGAGGACCTGCTCGACGAGGAGATCGCGGCGGCCGTCGACGAGGCCGGACGACGCGGCGGGCGTCCGGTCGCCGCGCACGCTCAGGGGCGTGCCGGGGTCCTGGCGGCGATCCGGGGCGGGGTCCGTTCGGTCGAGCACGGCTTCGGCATCGACGACGAGGGGTGCGATCTGCTCGGCGAACGGGGAGCGTTCCTGGTCCCGACACTCTCCACCACGTTCGGGACGCTGGACCGCGAGAAGACACCCCCGTGGCGCTACGAGAAGAAGCTGCGCTGGAACGAGCGCACCAAGGCGAACATCGCCGAGGCGATCGCCAGGAAAGTGAACATCGCGGTCGGCACGGACGCCGGGATCGCGCCGCACGGGCAGAACCTCCGCGAGCTGTGGTGCCTGGTGGAACTCGGCATGTCGCCGATGGACGCGATCAAGGCGGCGACGTCCACGAGCGCGCGCCTGCTCGGAGTGGACGACACGCTGGGCAGCCTGAAGCCCGGGTACGCCGCGGATCTGGTGCTGTGCACCGGAGATCCCGTGCGGGACATCTCCCGGCTGGCATCCCCGGAAAACATCGTGCTGGTCGTCCAGCAAGGCGCCGTTCGCAAGTGCGCCCTCCCGCCCGCGGAAAGGACAAGCTGATGACGCAACCGGGCGCCAACGCTGTCGCGGAGCAGCCGACGGACTACCTGCACACCGGATGGACCCGGCGGGTCGCCGGATACGTCGCGATCCTGATTCTGGTGAACGTCATGGTCGACAGCGTGCTCGCGTCGCCCACATTCGTTCTGCCGGAGCTCAGCGACGCCTTCGACACCGACCAGTTCGCGTGGATCGGGTCGAGCGCGATGCTTGCGGGGGCGATGTGGGCGCCGCTGCTCGGCAAGAGCGCCGACATCAACGGCAAGCGCAAGGTCCTCATGGTCACGCTGCTCGTGGCCTGCGCCGGAGGTCTGGTCTGCCTGGTCGCCCCGAACCTCGGCGTCTTCGTGCTCGGACGGGTGCTGCAGGGCGCCGCGGTCGCGGCCCTCTTCCTCACGGTCGCGCTCATCCGCGACATCTGCGCGCCGAAGTTCGCGATGGTCGTGACCGGCATCGTCACGTGTGGCTCGGCCGTCTTCGGCATCGCGACGCCGTTCATCCTGGAGTTCGCGCTCGACGCCTTCGGGTGGCGGGTCGTCTTCGTCATCTCCGCGGCATTCGCCGCCTTGGCCACCTTGTTCGTGCGCCTCGTGCTCCCGGAGACGCGGAACACGCAACCCGGCCGGGTGGACGTCAAGGGCGCTCTCGTACTCGGTGGAGGCCTGGCCGGCACTCTGGTCTACATCAGCCTCGGGCAGGTGTTCGGCTGGCTCGGTGCGGTGCCGCTGCTCGTCCTGGTCGCCGGCGTCGCCGCGCTGACCGTCTGGTTCCTCGTCCTGAGCCGCGCACGTGAGCCGGTCATCGACATCCGGGGCATCTCGCTCTCCCTCGGACTCGGGCTGCTCGTGGTCGTTCTGGGCACCGGCGCGTACCAGAGCATGCTCCAGCTGTTCAGTCTCCTGATCGAGGTCTCACCCGACGACGGTCTCGGCTACGGGATCGCCGCGCCGGCCGCCCTGGGCCTGCTGTTCGGCATTCCGTCGATCGGCATCATGCTCGGCGGTGTCCTGGCCGGCGCGTTTGCGACCCGGATGGGACCGGCGCGGACACTCGCGGCAGGCGTCGTGACCGGTGCGGCGGCAACCCTGATCATGTTCGTCGTCGGCGCGCAGGACCTTCCGTTTGCCGTCGTGTCGTCGTTCATGCTGAGCCTCACGGCCGGGACGCTGCTCACCTCCGGCTTCAACCTCGCGTCGATCCTGGCGCCGCCGGAGCGCCAAGGCACCGTCTCCAGCATGGTGATGGTCATGGTGGCGATCGGATCGGTGACGATGAACTTCATCGGCTCCGCGATCCTCGGGGCCAACCGCATCACGATCGACGGCGAGACGGTGAACTCGTCGACCGGCGTACACACGTACATCGCTATCGCCGGGGCGGTGTTCCTCGTGGCCACCATCCCGACCGCTTTCCTGGTGCGGTCGATGCGCGGCCACGTGGTCACCGGCGTGCCTGTCAGCCACATCTAGAGCGAGCGACATGAACACTGGTGCCCCGAGCAGAACTGCCGTAAGGAGCACGGGTGGAGCTGGACGCGATCGCGGTTCGAGAGGACACCCCACGATGAGCTATGCGGAAGCCGTCGCCAACGGCATCTGGGCCGCTGACGTGAGCCGGGTCGGCTACGTCCCGTCGGTGACCGTGGCGCCTGTCGTCGCAGCGCTGGTCGCCGCCGACGGCGGCACCGACGGCGTCTCGCCCCGCGTCACACCGCTGTCGCGGGAGGAGGAGGCGATCGGTGTACTGAGTGCCGTCGCTCTCACCGGCGGCCTCGGTGCCGTCGTCATGCAGGACAACGGCTTCGGGAACGCGCTCACCGCCCTGACGACGTTCCCGCTGGCGTACCACCTGCCGCTGCTGATCTTCGCGAACACGCGCGGCGGCCTGGGTGAGTACAACTCGATGATCCATTCGATCAGCCAGCCCGTGCCGGCCATCCTTCGTGCCGCCGGTCTCCCGGTCGTGGAACTGGATCGCCGCAGCAGCGCCGCGGACTGGCGCGACACCGTGCAGGAGGCCGGCGTCCACGCCGTGATGACCTACCGGCCCACGGTGGTCCTCGGTTCCTTCTGGCACACCGACGGAAGGGTTGCCTGATGAGGCGGCTGGAAGCACTCGAAGCGCTGGCAGATTTGACGAGCCGGCATCCCGTTGTCGTGACCTGCGCGGCGACCAGCCGGGAGCTGGCGTCGGTGAAGGACAGCGACAACCACCTGTACCTGCTCGACGCGATGGGCCTGGTCGGGTCGGTGGCGACCGGACTGGCGCTGAGCCTGGACCCCGCGGCGCCGAAGGTCGTCGGCGTCGAGGGTGACGGTTCGCTGCTGATGAACCCCAACGTGCTGCCTACCGGCGGCTTCCTGGCGCCCGCGAACCTACTGCTCGTCGTACTCGACAACGGCGTGTACGGGTCGACCGGCGCGCTGCCGACGTACTCGTCGCGGGTCGACCTCGGACGGCTGGCGGGCGCGGCGGGCTGGGTGCCGCGCTCGACGGACACCGTCGACGGCCTTCGCGCCGCCTTCGCCGAGCTGCTCACCGTGCGCGAACCGGCTTTCCTGCACGCACGCATCGAGCCGGGCAACGCGCAGGGCATCCCGAAGCTGCTGGTGGACCCGGTCACGATCCGGGACCGCTTCGCCCGGTGGCTCCGCGAGGAGTACGCGTCGTGACCCGAGACGGTCAGCGGTAGGCGCGCAGGAAAGCGTCGACGCCGTCGGAGACGACCGCTTCGAGATCCGGCGGCTGCGCTCTGGTGCGCTGCTCGTCGAGCGCGAGACCGATCGTCAGCGCGGTGAAGTGTCGCACCGCGAGGGCGGGGTCGGGCGCCCTGATCGCGCCGTCGGCGGCCAGCCCGGCGAATCGCTCCTCGAGCATGCGTTCCGGGCGTTCGCGCACCTCCTCGGACAGCCGCAGCGCCGATCGCTGCTGGGTGTCCAGCCCGCGGAACGCCAGGTAGTCCGAGGACGCGATCGTCTGACCGACGATGCGCAGCCCGAACGCGATCAGTGCGTCACGCAGGTCGCGGGAGGGTACCAATTCGTCCTCGATCGCGACCCGCACGGTATCGACGACCGCGTCGCTCCGGCGTTCGAGCGCCCGCAGGAAGAGCGTGTCCTTGTCACCGAAGTGGTCGTAGACCGTCCGCTTGGAGACCTGCGCGCGCGCGGCGATCGCGTCCACGCTCGTGCGGTCGTAGCCCTCGGCGAGGAACAGCGCCTCGGCCGCGTCGAGGATCGCTGTCCGTTTTCCTTCGGACCGGCGACGGCGTCCCGGGGTCTGAACCTCGGCGATGGTCTTCGACACGGATTCGAGCATAGGTCAGCCGTTCCCACCCACATCGGAGGCAGCGTCACGAGCGATCGCGCTGGCGGCGGGAACTGGGCGAACGCGATCGGGGTGCCGTCCGTGCGACGGCTTGTCCCTGGTCGGTAAACTACACCGAGTAGTGTGCTTTTTAGGAGGAGCAGATGTCTGCAGGGAGTCTCGGCATCCGAGCCGAGAATTTAACCAAGAAATACGGCGGCAAAGCCGCGGTGGACGATCTGTCGTTCACCGCGGAGCCTGGCGTGATCACCGGGTTCCTCGGGCCCAACGGGGCCGGGAAGAGTACGACGATGCGCATGCTCTTCGGGCTGACCAAGCCCACGAGCGGCACGATCACGATCGGCGGGCGGAACATCGCCGACCTGGACGATCCGGCCCGAACGGTGGGAGCGCTCCTGGACGCCCGCGCAGTCCATCCGCACCGCACGGCGTCTCGGCACCTGCTGGCCTTCGCTCAGGCCGCGGGTCTCGACCGGCGGCGGGTCGACGAGGTGCTCGACGTCGTCGGGCTCGGTGACGCCGCCGACCGCCGGGCGGGGGAGTTCTCGCTCGGGATGAACCAGCGGCTCGGCATCGCGACGGCGCTGCTCGGCGACCCGGGAGTGCTGGTGCTCGACGAGCCGCTCAACGGCTTGGACCCGGAGGGTATCCGCTGGATCCGCACGCTCATGCGGGACCTGGCACGGGAAGGGCGCACGATCCTGTTCTCCAGCCACCTGATGTCCGAGATGGAGCTCACCGCAGACAACCTCGTCGTCGTGGGGCAGGGTCGCCTCATCGCCGAAGCCTCGCTGGACGAGTTCGTGCGGGCCAACACCACTCAGGCGGTCCTGGTGCGGGCCCAGTCACCGGTGCAGCTCGCGGGGGCGCTGCAGGACGCGGGCGTCTCGTTCAGCACCCAGCCGGACTCCTCCCTTCTGGTCACCGGAGCCGACTCCGCGGCCGTCGGCAAGATCGCCGCGGCCGACGGGGTGGTCCTAGAGGAACTCGGTCCGGTTCGCGAATCCCTGGAGGACGTGTTCCTACGGCTCACCCACGACGTCACCGAATTCGAGGGTCAGGCGGCATGAACGTGCTCCGTTCCGAATGGACCAAGCTGCGCAGCGTGCGCAGCACCTGGATCACCGCCGCCAGCGCGGTGGTCGCTGGCGTGGCGCTCAGCGTGCTCGGGGCCTCCGACCTGCTCAGCGCGTCGCCGTCCGACCTGCCGTCCGGCTGGGACCCGACGGCCGAAAGCCTCAAGGGGTTCCTGTTCGCGCAGCTCGTCATCGGCATGCTGGGGGCGCTCGCGGTCACGCCCGAGTTCGGCACCGGGATGATCGGCACCAGCCTCGTCTTCGTGCCGTCGCGCTCGCGGCTGCTCGCGGCGAAGGCGGTCGTGGTGGCGGCGATCGGGCTCGTCGTCAGCGTCGTCACGACCGTGCTGAGCTTCGCGGTGGTCCAGCTGATGTTGACCAGCGCCGACCTGCCGGCGGCCGGGCTCGGCGATCCGGGTGTCTTCCGGGCTCTGCTCAGCGGCACCCTGTACCTGACGCTCGTCGCGCTGCTGGGCGTAGCCATCGGCGCGCTGGTGCGATCGGCGACCAGCAGCCTCGCTCTGCTGGTGGGCGCTCTCCTGCTGGTGCCGGCCCTCGGCCCCGGCCTGCCGGGCGTCCTCGGTGACGGGTTCGGCAAGTTCTGGCCGATCACGGCCGGTCAGGCCGCCTACACGGTGGTGCCGACGGACGGCGCGGTCGCGCCCGGGCTGGGACTCGTTCTGCTGGCGGTCGCCGCGGTGGTCGTCACGGTTGCGAGCCACGTGGCGTTCCGCGTCCGCGACATCTGACGACGCGGGTCAGCCGGCCAGCAGCGGCACCGACCGCACCGATCGGCCCTCCGCGTCGAGGATGCGGCCGAGCAGCTTGACCACGCGCAGCACGACCGAGCGGTCCTGGATACGCAGCGCCGGGAGCGCCTGGCTCATCTGGCGCTCCAGGTCGTGCACCTCCGCTGCCGAGTGCAGCCAGGCGTCGATGATGACGTTGTACGGCCCGGCGACGAGGCTGCACGACCGTACCCCGGGCAACTCGCGGAGACGGGCCTCGGCCGTACCCAGCTCGTGGACGTCGATCGAGCCGTAGAAGATGGCGGCCACCGCCCGGCCCGAGAGGTGCCGCGACACATCGCACCGGAACGTGATCAGGTCGGCGTTCCCCAGCCGGGTCAAGCGCCGGCGCACGGTGACCGCACTCAGGCCGGCGTGCTCGGCCAGCCGCTCGAACGACATCCGCCCGTCGACCGTCAGCGCGCGCACGATGCGATGGTCGGCGGGTTCCAGGACAGCGTGGCGGGACGCGCGGTTCGCGGCGTACGCGGTCAGTTGCCGCTGCTGTTCGGCGTCGAGCGCGCCTTCCCGCCACCGGCTGGCCTCCAGGGCCGAGCGGGTGACGATGTGACTGCGGACGTTGGTGATGCCCTGGACCCGCCCGACCCGCTCCAGCAGGTAGGTGGAGAGCGCGACGAGGTCGGGTGCCTGCGCCAGCATCTGCAGGTCGCGCCCGCCCGACGTCAGTTTGAGCGTGGCGGTCTCCACGTCCTCGGCCAGGACGTCGGCCACCGTGGTCGACGTCCCGGGCACGCAGCTGATCTCCACCAGCGCGCAGGCCGGTGTCGCGCTGCCGGCCGGGTGCGCGGTCACCCAGGCCACGCCCGCGGACCGCATGCGCGCCCAGCGCCGGCTGATCGTCGCGGGATCGACGCCCATGACGGGCGCGAGGTCCCGCCAGGCGGCGCGCGGGGCGGATCGCACCGCGTCCACGATCGCGACGTCGAGCTCGTCGAAGTCCATGTTCGTGCGCCAATCAGCTGGCCGTGAAGGATCCGTGCAGGGAACGGGCGGTGAGGTGGAGGAACACTACCGTGCTCAGTCATGCTGACCGTTACCGACGTCCAGGCGGCCGCCGCGCGGCTCCACGGCGTCGTGCACCGCACCCCCGTCCTCCGCTCCCGGACGCTCGACGAGCTGGTCGGCACGGAGGTGTTCCTCAAGTGCGAGAACTTCCAGCGAGCGGGTGCGTTCAAGTTTCGCGGCGCCTACCACGCCGCCTCGCGCGCACCCCGCTCGAACGGGCTGCTCACCTACTCCTCGGGCAACCACGGCCAGGCCGTCGCCCTCGCCGCGCGCGAGTTGGGCGTCCCCGCGGTGGTGCTGATGCCCTCGGACGCACCGCAGTCGAAACGGGCGGCCACCGAGGGGTACGGCGCCGAGGTGGTTCCGTTCGATCGTTACACCGACGACCGTGAGTCGCTCGGCCGGGCGCTGGCCGCGAAGCGCGGGATGACGATCGTTCCGCCGTTCGACCATCCCGACGTCATCGCCGGCCAGGGAACCGTGGCGCTCGAACTGCTCGACGCCGTGGACGCGCTCGGGATGCTCGTCGTGCCGGTCGGCGGCGGCGGGCTGATGGCGGGCTGCGCGATCGCCGCCGCGGGCGCGCGCTCCGACATCCGGATGATCGGTGTCGAGCCGATGGCCGGTGACGACACCCGCCGATCGCTCGCGGCTGGACGCGGGGTCACGCTCGACGTGCCGCGGACGATCGCCGACGGCCAGGCCGCCCCGACGCCCGGCGAGCTGACGTTCGCGATCAACCAGCGCCTCGTCGACGGCATCGTGGTGGTCTCCGACGACGATCTCCGGGCGGCGATGCGTTTCGCGTTCGAGCGGTTGAAGGTCGTCGTCGAGCCGAGTGGAGCCAGCGCGCTCGCGGCGCTGCTGTCGGCCCGGATCGACCGGCTGCCCGCGCGGGTGGGGGTGGTCGTGTCGGGGGGCAACATCGACGTCGAACGGTTCGCCGAACTGTGCGGTCAGAGCAGGACTTTCGGCTTGTAGCCGAGTTCCTCGCTGGCGGCGACGTAGACGTCGAGCATTTCCTGCGGCCCGGCGACCCTGGCCACCGGTGGATCACGGTCGGCGTCTCGAAGATGTAGGTGCCGGGGCGGTACTTGTGCTCCTGGTCGTGCCCCCACGATCCGTGCAGCGTCCAGCCGTAGACCGGATGCGGGTGGCGGTGCAGTGCGCTCGTCGACCCAGGCTGGGCCCGTACCTGGGTGACCACGACCGTGTCGGACGCGCGGACGTGCAGAATGCGCGACTCAGGTGGGCGGCGCCATGCCGGCCAGCCGTTGCAGGCAACGATGGTCGCTGTCGTCGAGCCGCAGCGTCCGGGCGAGCGCCTCGATCGCCTGCCGGGTCGCGCCAATGTCACGGCCTTGCTCGAGCCACGTGTACCAGGTGACGCTCACCGACGCCGCGTCCGCGACTTCACGGCGGCGCAGGCCTTTCACCCGCCGCCGGCCCGTTCGGGGAATGCCCAGGTCTTCCGGCTGCAGGGCCTCGCGCCGGGCCAGAAGAAACGCCGCGAGTTCCTCGCGGCGGGCCCGATCGCTCGCCGTCCGGGACGGAGGCTGGCCATCGTCCCTCATGTCGGCGCTGGGACGCATCAGCACGCTCCCTTCCGGCGAACGAGTGCCTCGTATGCTTGAAAATACACTACACCGAGTAGTGTGGATAGTGTCCACGTCCGCTTGGCGACGCTTCCGTTAGACGGTGGATAGCACCCCGATCAGCCGTGGCAGCTTCGCCCGCAGTGCCGGGTGTTCCCGGCGCGGGTGACCATCGACCGGCGCTCTTCGCCTTTCCCTCGGTCGCCCGGCCGCGAGGCGGCATCGCCACCATCCGCTGCGCGTCCCACTCGCGGATCGCCGTCGTCAGACCTGCGTAGCGCTGTCAGGTCCCGGACGCGCTGATCACTGGTTCTTCCAGAACCGTGCGGTGATGTAGACGTCCGGCCGAGGCACGATTCGTTCGTCGTTCAGGTCGACTTGCTCAGCGCTGGCTCGGAGTTCGACGGGCTCGACGCTCCGGTTCTCCGGTTGGACGATGAGGCGGAGTAAGGCCACCCACGCCTCGAAGAGGGCACGCTGCTCGGTCGCTGACAGGTACGGCGGCACTGTGCCGGCCAGGCGGACCGTGTCTCGCACCTCCCAGTAGAGCGGCGCTAGCTGAGCTTTTCTCCCGCGTTCCAGGATGATGTCGAGCGCCTGGTAGGCGATGTACTGCCAACCGGACCGTTCGGCATTCGCCTCGGGCAGGTTCGCCATCGGGTTCACTCCTACCGTCAGTCGTCCACGCACAGCCGACCAGCACCGCTTCCCGCCCGTGAGAGTTGCCGCGGGTGGATCGGCATGCGACTCAAGCCGCTACTCGATCGGATTACCCAGCGTCAGGGCCTTGTCACCATCGTGGGCGGGCCGCTGGTCGGCCTTTCTGGTGCCGGACGACAGCATGGCCAAGCGGATGGTGCACGGCCCCATCGCGGGCCTCGCTGCGATGGGGACATTCAGCCCAGGCCGGCAGTCCTATCTCGCGGCGGCACGAGGTACCGGCGGGATGGTCACGCGATTCCTGCTGGCGTACGGATCCTTTGATGTAAGGCCAGGTCGGGGGACACCTGCAACATCGTCGGCGCCGGTCGGCGCCCGCAGGATCCGGAATTTCCCCTATATGTGTTTAATCGCGCGAAACGTATATTCAGGGCGTCCGGCGCCACCGGATACAAAGCAACCAACGGGGGATGGCGATGAAACTTAAGCGAGTAGCAGGACTGGCGGTGGCAGTCATAATCCTGCAGCTGGGCGCCCTGGCCGCCGCACAGCCGGCACAGGCCGCTGTCAGTTGCGGCGCGGTTCTGAGAACCGATAAACCGGTCTTCGGAGCGGAGTACAACCGCCCAGGGGGAACCCTCAACGTTCGCAAAGGCCCCCACAGGATGTGCCAGAGGCTCGGCACCATCCAGGTCGGCGAACGATTGACGCTCTGGTGCAAGGCCAACGCCGACGCCGGCACCTGGGTGTACCTGACCAACGAAGATGCCCTGAATGACGCGGGCTACCAGCTGAGCGGTTGGAGTAAAGCTGAACTGCTCAGCCGCGTGCGGGAGGTGCAATGGTGCAACGGGACCGGGCTCACTGGCCTCTCAGCCCGAAGCTCCGAGGTACAGGCGCCGAGATGGTGCTGGGACGACTACTACAGCCGATGGGTTCGTTGCCCGGAGCAGCGGCAGCCGCGGCCGCCGGTCGATGACAACGTCTGGGTACCCGAGGGAGGCGACCAGCCCTCGGACCAGTCGGGGCCCGAGCGTCCGGGGAGCTGGGGGTGACGGTGTGACCCCGCCCTTCTGATCGTTCTTGGGTGCTGAGTCTCGCCGAGTTCGCTGGCCCTGAACGATCGCGGCAAGCGGTGGCGGAATCGGCAGCGTCCGCCGCCGCCTGTCGTGTTGTCACGTCCCGCGACGAAGGCGTCCCAGCGGTCGTCGCCTGGCGGTTCAGGACGCCGGCCCGCAGCCGACGTCGCGCAGGAGGAGGTCGTCGGTGGTTTCCCGGCGGATCGCCAGGCGTGCTTCGCCGTCCGGGAGGACGACCGGGAGAGGGCCGTCCGACCATGTTGTAGTTGGTGGCCAGCGAGTGGTGGTAGGCGGCGGTGCCGGGTACGGCGAGCAGCTCTCCCGGGCGCACAGCGGCGGGCGTCGTCCGGCGGCGGTCGTCTTGACCGTGATGACGCGGTAGAGGGTGACGCCGGCGCGGGCGACGATCGCGCGTCCGGGTTCGACCGTCTGGCCGCGGTCGGTGCCGACGGTCCACCGGCCGCCCCGGCAGCGGTACGGCAGCGGAGGTGATCGCGGCGGACGCGAGGGCCGCGCGTCGGGCGTCAAGGAAGCGTTAAGAACGCCCCGCTGGGTGTTAGGAGAGCGTCAGCGACAAGCGCCACCACCGCGTGGGCGATGTTCACTCCTGGTGCGGGCATCGAGACCGATGCCCGGACCTTGGGTTCTGGAGTGTTCGCCATGCTTGACCTGGCCTTTGTGGCCCTCGTCATCGCGTTCTTCGCGCTCGCGGCGTTCGTCGCGCGACGGGTGGAAAAGCTATGAGTGCCGAGAACATCGTCGGCCTGGTCGCGTCGGTGCTGCTGATCGGCTACCTGCTGGTCGCGCTCGTTCTTCCGGAGAAGTTCTGATGAGCGATCTGGCAGCGGGGCTGCTCCAGATCCTGGCGCTCGTCGTCGCGCTGGGGTTCGCCTGGAAGTACCTGGGCGACTACCTGGCGCGCGTCTACGAATCGCCGAAGCACTTCCGCGTCGAGCGACTGCTGTACAGGACGGTCGGCGTCGATCCGGACGCCGATCAGCGGTGGCCGGTCTACCTGCGCAGCGTGCTGGCGTTCTCTGCGGTCGGTGTCCTGGCTCTCTACCTGCTCCAGCGCGTGCAGGGTGCGCTGCCGCTGTCCCTGGGCTTCCCTGGCGTCGACCCGGCGCTGGCGTTCAACACCGCGGCGAGCTTCGTGTCGAACACGAACTGGCAGGCCTACTCCGGTGAGTCGACGATGGGCCACCTCACCCAGATGGCCGGCCTGGCGGTGCAGAACTTCGCCTCGGCCGCCGTCGGTATGGCGGTGGCGGTGGCGCTGATCCGCGGCTTCGTCCGCAAGGGCACCGACCGGCTGGGCAACTTCTGGGTCGACCTGTTCCGGACCAGCTTCCGTATCCTGCTGCCGATCGCGGTGATCGGCACGCTCGTCCTGGTGGCGGCCGGTGTCGTCCAGAGTTTCGCGTCTCCGCACGAGGTGACGACGCTCGCCGGCGGCACCCAGGCGGTTCCGGGCGGCCCGGTGGCGTCGCAGGAGGTGATCAAGGAACTCGGTACCAACGGCGGCGGTTTCTGGAACGCCAACTCCGCGCACCCGTTCGAGAACCCGAACGCGTTCAGCAACTGGTTCGAGATCTTCCTGATCCTGCTCATCCCGGTCGCGCTCACCCGGACGTTCGGCCGCCTGGTCGGCAGCCGCAAGCAGGGACTGGCGATCCTCGCCGCGATGACGACGATCTTCACGCTCGCGCTGGCCGGCGTCTGGGCGTTCGAGGCCGCACACCCCGGCACCGCGTCGCAGCTGGCCGGTACCGCGATGGAGGGCAAGGAGACCCGCTTCGGCGTTTCCGGCTCGGCGTTGTTCGCGACCGCCACGACCGGCACGTCGACCGGTGCGGTGAACTCGTTCCACGATTCGTTCTCCGCGCTCGGCGGCGGCATCGTGCTGCTGAACATGCTGCTCGGTGAGATCGCGCCCGGCGGTGTCGGCTCAGGCCTCTACGGCATCCTGATCATGTCGATCCTGGCCGTGTTCGTCGCCGGGCTGATGGTCGGGCGCACACCGGAGTTCCTGGGCAAGAAGATCCAAGCCAGGGAGATCAAGCTCGTCTCGCTGTACATCTTGGCCACACCGATCGCGGTGCTGGTCGGCGCCGGGCTGGCGATGGCGTTCGACTCGACCCGCGGCTCGATGCTCAACTCCGGGCCGCACGGCTTCTCCGAAGTGCTCTACGCGTTCGCCTCCGGTGGCAACAACAACGGCAGCGCGTTCGCCGGCATCTCGGTGAACACGCCCTTCTACAACACCGCCATCGGTCTGGCGATGCTGATCGGGCGCTTCCTGCCGATCATCTTCGTGCTCGCACTGGCCGGATCACTGGCGCGGCAGCAACCGGTACCGGTGACCGCGGGAACCCTGCCCACCCACCGGACGCTGTTCGTCGGCCTGCTGGTCGGCGTGATCCTCATCGTCACCGGACTCACCTATTTCCCCGCTCTTTCTCTCGGCCCGCTCGCGGAGGGGCTCTAAAACATGACTCTCATCCAGGAACCTCCGGTTCAGATCCCTCCGTCGGAACCCCGCCGGGTCACAACCGGCCTGCTCGACCCGAAGCTCCTGCTCACCTCCCTTCCCGACGCGTTCACGAAGCTCGATCCCCGCGTCATGGTCCGGACGCCGGTCATGTTCGTCGTCGAGATCGGTTCGGTCCTCTCGACGATCTTCGCGATCATCGATCCGAGCGTGTTCGCGATCGTCGTCGCGGTCTGGCTGTGGCTCACGGTGGTGTTCGCGAACCTCGCCGAGGCCGTGGCCGAGGGGCGCGGCAAGGCCCAGGCCGACACGCTGCGCCGCACGAAGACCGAGACCGTCGCGCGCAAGCTCCTCGAGGACGGCACCGACGTCGAGGCACCGGCGACGTCTCTGCTCCCCGGCGACCTGGTGATCGTCGAGGCCGGTCAGATCATCCCCGGCGACGGGGACGTCGTCGAGGGCGTGGCCAGCGTCGACGAGTCGGCGATCACCGGTGAGTCCGCGCCCGTCATCCGCGAGTCCGGCGGTGACCGCAGCGCGGTGACCGGCGGCACCCGGGTGCTGTCCGACCGCATCGTCGTGAAGATCACCGCGAAGCCCGGCGAGAGCTTCATCGACCGGATGATCGCGCTGGTCGAGGGCGCCTCGCGGCAGAAGACGCCGAACGAGATCGCGCTCAACATCCTGCTGGCCAGCCTCACGATCGTGTTCCTGCTGGCAGTGGCCACCCTGCAGCCGTTCGCGGCGTTCGCCGGTGCGGCCCAGCCGCTGATCGTGCTCGTCGCGTTGGTCGTCTGTCTCATTCCGACGACGATCGGCGCGCTGCTGTCGGCGATCGGTATCGCGGGCATGGACCGGCTCGTCCAGCGCAACGTGCTGGCGATGTCCGGGCGTGCGGTCGAGGCCGCGGGTGACGTCAATACGTTGCTGTTGGACAAGACCGGGACGATCACCCTGGGCAACCGGGAAGCGACGGAGTTCATCCCCGTAGGGGAGGTGGCGCCGATGGAGATCGCGGACGCCGCGCAGCTGTCCAGCTTGGCCGACGAGACCCCCGAGGGCCGCTCGATCGTGGTCCTGGCGAAGAACGAGTACGCGCTGCGCGCCCGTGCGGAGGGCCTGGTCGCCAACGCCGCGTTCGTCCCGTTCACTGCGGAGACCCGGATGTCCGGCGTCGACCTCTACGCGGCCGGCAACCACGACCGGCCGGAGCGGCTCATCCGCAAAGGCGCGGCCTCGGCCGTGATGAAGTGGGTCCGCGACAACGGCGGCCACCCGACCGGTGAGGTCGGCACCACCGTGGACGCGATCAGCGCCTCCGGCGGCACCCCGCTGGTGGTCGCCGAGAAGGCCGGTGACGAACCGGCCCGGGCATTGGGCGTGATCCGCCTCAAGGACGTCGTCAAGAGCGGCATGAAGGAACGCTTCGACGAACTGCGCCGGATGGGCATCCGCACCGTGATGATCACCGGTGACAATCCGCTCACTGCCAAGGCCATCGCCGAAGAGGCCGGCGTCGACGACTTCCTCGCCGAAGCCACCCCCGAAGACAAGATGAAGCTGATCAAGTCCGAGCAGGCCGGCGGCAAGCTCGTCGCGATGACCGGCGACGGCACGAACGACGCCCCGGCGCTGGCGGCCGCCGACGTCGGCGTGGCGATGAACTCCGGGACGTCGGCCGCCAAGGAGGCCGGCAACATGGTCGACCTCGACTCGAACCCGACGAAGCTCATCGAGATCGTCGAAATCGGCAAGCAGTTGCTGATCACGCGCGGCGCGCTGACCACATTTTCGATCGCGAACGACGTCGCGAAGTACTTCGCGATCATCCCGGCCATGTTCGTGGTCGCCTATCCCAGCCTGGACGCGCTGAACATCATGCGGCTGCACTCGCCGGAGTCGGCGATCGTCTCCGCGGTCATCTTCAACGCGCTGGTGATCATCGCGCTGATCCCGCTCGCACTGCGCGGCGTGCGGTACACGCCGTCGTCCGCGTCGGCGATGCTCCGCCGCAACCTGTTGGTCTACGGCCTGGGTGGGCTGATCGTCCCGTTCGTCGGCATCAAGCTCATCGACCTCGTCGTGCAGTTCATTCCCGGCCTGTCCTGACCCGGTCCGCCCGGGGCTGTCCGGCCCCCGGGCACTCACGCTCGAAAGAAGAAACTAGTCATGGCATCACGAGCACCGGCCGCGGTCCGCCAATACGGCGCGGCCATCCGCACGCTCTTGCTGTTCACCGTCGTCCTCGGCCTGGCCTACCCCCTGCTCATGACAGGTATCTCGCAGGTCGTCCTCAACGACCAGGCCAACGGGTCGAGGCTGACCGTCAACGGCAAGGAAATCGGGTCCAGCCTGCTCGGTCAGTCGTTCACCGACGCCGACGGCAACCCGCTGCGGCAGTGGTTCCAGCCCCGGCCGTCCGCCGGTGGCTACGATCCACTCGCCTCCGGCGCGTCCAACCTCGGCCCCAACGCCGAGGATCAAGTCAAGGCTGTGGACGAGCGGCGGGCGGCCGTGGCGGAGTTCGACGGCGTCGCGCCGGCCGACGTTGCGCCCGACGCACTCACGGCTTCGGGCAGCGGCCTCGACCCCCACATCAGTCCGGCCTACGCCCGCCAGCAGATCAACCGGGTCGCCGACGCCCGCAACCTGGCGAGCGACCAGGTGCGAAAGCTGGTCGACGACCACACCCAGGGCCGCATCCTCGGCTTCCTCGGTGAGGACCGCGTCAACGTCCTCGAACTCAACATCGCCCTCGACCAGCTCAGCAGGAACTGACCTCGGTCGCGCCGGACGGCGGCAGCCGTCCGGCGCGGCGAAGCCCACGAAGGGAGGCGCCATGCCGCGCGGAATGCTGCGGATCTACCTCGGGGCAGCACCCGGAGTCGGCAAGACGTTCACGATGCTCGAGGAGGGCCGTCGCCGGGCCGAGCGCGGCGCCGACGTGGTCATCGGATTCGTCGAGACCCACGGCCGCACCGAGACCGCCGCCCAGATCCGGGATCTCGAGGTCGTCCCGCGCCGGAGCGTCACCTACCGCGGCTCCCAGTTCGAGGAGATGGACCTCGACGCGGTGCTGGCCCGGCGTCCGGAGATCGCGTTGGTCGACGAACTCGCGCACACCAACATTCCGGGCAGCGAGCACGCCAAGCGCTGGCAGGACATCGAAACGCTCTTGGATGCCGGCATCGACGTCCTGTCCACCGTCAACGTCCAGCACCTCGAGTCGGTCAACGACGTCGTCCAAACCATCACCGGTGTCCCACAGCGGGAGACCGTCCCGGACGCCGTCGTCCGCGCCGCCGACCAGGTCGAACTCGTCGACATGGCCCCCGACGCGCTGCGCCGCCGAATGGCCCACGGCAACATCTACAAAGCCGACAAGATCGACGCCGCCCTCGGCAACTACTTCCGCGTCGGCAACCTCACGGCCCTGCGCGAACTGGCGCTGTTGTGGACGGCCGACAAGGTCGACGAGGCGCTGCGCAAATACCGCGACGAACACGACATCACCAATGTCTGGGAGGCCCGGGAGCGGGTCGTGGTCGCGGTTACCGGCGGCCCGGAGGGCGACACGCTGATCCGCCGCGCGGCCCGGATCGCCGCCCGCAGCCAGACCGGCGACCTGCTCGCCGTCCACATCTCCCGTAGCGACGGGCTGGCCGATGCCGACCCGGCCCGCGTCGAACGCCAGCGTGGCCTCGTCGAATCGCTCGGCGGGACATTCCACGCCGTGGTCGGCGACGACGTGCCTGCCGCGTTGCTGGACTTCGCCCGCGGCGCCAACGCCACCCAGCTCGTGCTCGGCACCAGCCGCCGCGCTCGCTGGCAACGGGCGGTCTCCGAAGGCATCGGCACCCAGGTGATCGCCGCGTCCGGGCCGATCGACGTGCACATGGTGACGCACTCGGAGGCGGCCGGTCAGCGACGGCTGCCCCTGCCGAAACTGACCGGTGGCCTCACCGCCCGGCGGCGGTGGTACGGCGTCGCGGTCTCTGCGCTCGGACTGCCGCTGCTGACGTTCGTCCTCACGCTCGCCGAAGGTCACCTGGACCTGTCCAGCGAACTGTTGCTCTACCTCGCCGCCGTGGTGGGCGTCGCCCTGGTCGGCGGCGGTTACCCGGCGGTGCTCGCCGCGGCGATGGGCACGGTCTTGGTGAACTGGTTCTTCACTCCGCCGGTGCGCACGTTCACGATCGCCGAGTTCGACAATCTGGTCGCGCTGGCCGTGTTCGTCCTGGTCGCCCTGGCAGTGGCCGCCGTCGTGGACCTTTCCGCGCGACGCGCCCGGCAGGCGTCCCGCGCGCAGGCCGAAGCCGAGATGCTCTCCGCACTCAGCCGCGGAGTTCTCGGCGGCGAACGCGCTCTCGACGCGCTGCTCACCCAAGTACGTGACGCGTTCGGCCAGGACTCCGTGACGCTGCTCGAGCGAGCCGACGGACGCTGGAACGTGGTCGGCTGCGCAGGCGGGGCACCCTGCGTCAACCTCGACGAGGGCGACACCGACATGCCGGTCACCGACACCCTGCATCTCGTGCTGCGCGGCCGCCAGCTCGCCGCCTCCGACCGGCGGGTGCTCGCCGCGTTCGCGGCCCAGGCAGTCGTCGCGATGCGTCAAGCCCGCCTCTCCGCGCAGGCCGCCGAAGCCGCTGAATTGGCCGAGGGGAACAAGATGCGTACCGCGTTGCTGGCCGCGGTCAGCCACGACCTGCGGACACCACTGGCGTCGATCAAGGCCGCTGCGACCGCGCTGCGGCTCCCCTCGGTCACTCTCGATGCCGAGGACGTCGCCGAACTGCACGCCACGATCGACGAGTCCGCGGACCAGCTGTCCGGCCTCATCGACAACCTGCTCGACATGAGCCGGCTGCAGACCGGTGCGATCAACCCGCTGCGCCGCACGATCAGCCTGGAAGAGGTCGTACCCGCCGCGATCGCCGGCGCCGACCGGCGCAACGGCTGGCCCTCCCCGGAGATCCAGGTCGAGATCTCCGAAGCGCTCCCGCCCGTCCTGACCGACCCTGGGCTGCTCGAACGTGCGCTGGCCAACCTGGTCAGCAACGCCGTCCGCCACGGTGGCGGCGCTCCGGTGGCGATCCGCGCCAGCGCTCACGCCGACCGCGTCGAAATCCGGATCGTCGATACCGGGCCGGGTATCTCCGAGCCCGATCGCGACCGGATCTTCGCGCCGTTCCAACGACTCGGTGACCGCCCGACAGGCAACGGGGTCGGCCTCGGCCTCGCTGTCGCGCGAGGGTTCGTCGAGACCATCGGCGGCATGCTGGAACCCGAGGACACCCCCGGAGGGGGCCTCACCATGGTCGTCTCGCTTCCGACGGCTAGGGAAACGGTTCCCCTCACCGCTGCCCGGCCGTTCCCGGATGCCCACACCCCTTCTTCGCGGTGACGAAGATCCTGGTGGCCGACGACGATCCCCAGCTGCTGCGGGCACTGCGGATCACCCTGCGCGCCCGCGGTTATGACGTCGACACAAACTGGAACCCGACCCCGCGCATCCCCGCTCTCTGGTACTCGCCGCGCTCGCGGTGATCGTGGGCTTCTTCGCGGTGCTCGGCGCCGGGATCGCGGCGATCATCTGGGCGAAGTCGAGCCTCTAGCCCGGCTCCGTGGCGAGGACGGCGGTTCGTCGAGGGGTTCCAGTTCGACGGCCAGCCGGTTGAGAAGGGCGAGGCCCCGGTCGAGTTCGTTGGCTGCGGCGCTCAGCGTCGCGTTGCGCTCGTCGTCGGTGGGGAGTTGGCCGGCGCGGGCGTCTTCTTCCAGTGTGCTGCAGAGCTCGGCGAGTGGGCCGAGGCCAAGGTTGGCCGCGGCGCCGCGGAGCCGGTGGGCGCGCGCGGCGGTGGTCTCCTGGTCGCCGGCGGCGAGGGCGTCGCCGAGCTGACCGAGGAGCTGCGGTCCGGCGGCGTTGAAGGAGCGGATGAGGCCTGCGACGAGCTGCCGTTCATCGATCTGGGCGTCGGGGCCGATCAGTTCGTGCAGACGTGCCCTGGCGTCGTCCTCCGCACTACGAGCGTTGGTTGTGGCAATCGGTCCGCTAGCGCAGGAATCGGAGAACTGGCCGAGAGCTGCGGCGCTGGGTGGGCCGTCCCGGGGGGTGACCGCGGCGAGGGCGTCACGCAGGTCGGTGGCGCGCACAGGTTTGGCGAGGTAGCTGTTCATCCCGACGGCCTGGCAGGCGTTGCGGTCCTCGAGCAGGACGCTGGCGGTCATGGCGAGAATGTATGGCTGCTGACCAGCCGGGAGTTCGGCGCGGATGCGGCGGGTGGCTTCCAGCCCGTCCATGACCGGCATCTGCACGTCCATGAGGATCAGGTCGTAGGGGGCGCGGTGCACAGCATGAACGGCTTCCTGCCCGTTGCTCACGGTGTCCGCGCGGTAGCCGAGCTGGCCGAGGAGGAGCTGCGCGACGCGCTGGTTGACCGGGTTGTCCTCGACCAGCAGGATCCGCAGCGGCGGCAACGCGGGCACGCCGGTGTCAGCAGTGTGCTCGGCCGACCCCGCGTCGATGGCGGCTCGTGGGCGGGTGCCGGCGCGGGACCGGAGAGCGCGTTCGATGCGGGCGTGCAGAAGCGCAGCCCGGGCGGGTTTGGCCATGATCGCGGCGAACAATTGCTGTTCGTCCGCGCCCGGGCGCCATTGGATACTGCTGAGCAACACCAGCGGCAGATGCGCGGTCCGTGGCCGGCGGCGCAGCGCGTGGGCGAGGTGCAGGCCGTCCTGCTCAGGCATCTGCAGGTCGAGGACCGCGATGTCGAACCGGTGGCCGGCGTCGATCAGGGCGAGTGCTTCGGCTGCGGAGCCGGCTTCGCTGCAGGTCATGCCCCAGCCGGTCAGCTGGAGGGACAGGACGCGGCGGTT
Organism: Cryptosporangium sp. NPDC048952; assembly: GCF_043197895.1. Lineage (NCBI taxonomy): Bacteria > Bacillati > Actinomycetota > Actinomycetes > Cryptosporangiales > Cryptosporangiaceae > Cryptosporangium > Cryptosporangium sp. NPDC048952. The sequence continues at coordinate 1,369,516 of NZ_JBICTY010000003.1, forward strand.
GGTCGCGTTGTCGTCGACGACCAGCGCGGCGGCACCGGCCAACCGCGGGCGGCTCACCGCAGCGCAGATCGAGTCGGGACAGCCGGCGAGCCGCACTGTCAGGGTGAAAGTCGAGCCCTCACCAACGGTGCTGGCTACACGGATGTCTCCCTCCATCGCGCGGGCGAGGTTGCGGCTGATGGCCAGCCCCAGTCCGGTGCCGCCGTGGACGCGGGTGGTGGAGGAGTCGACCTGGGAGAAGGACCGGAACACCCGATCCATTCGGTCAGCCAGGATGCCTGGGCCGGTGTCCCGAACCGCGACTTCCAGCTCGACGAATCCCCCGGGATCCGCGGACAAGAGCCGGGCGCGGGTCGTGACCACGATCTCGCCGCGGCCGGTGAACTTGACCGCGTTGGACAGCAGGTTGACCAGGATCTGCCGCAGGCGGGTGACGTCGCCGCGCAGCATCGGCGGGCAGTCCGGGTCGATGCTGCCGACCAGTTCCAGGCCTTTGCGGTCAGCTTCCAGCGCGACGAGCGCGAGGGCGCTGTCCACGCATTCCCGGACGTCGAAGGGCTCAAGTTCGAGGTCGAGCTGGCCGGACTCGATCTTGGAGAAGTCGAGGATGTCGTTGATCGTGCTCAGTAGCGCTTCGCCGCTGTCGCGGACGGTGGTGACGTATTCGCGCTGGTCGTCGTCGAGGTCGGTGTCCATCAGCACGCCGGTCATCCCGATCACCGCGTTGAGCGGCGTACGGATTTCGTGGCTCATGGTGGCCAGGAACGCTGATTTCGCCTCGGCGGACGCGACCGCTTGGTCGCGGTCCCGGCGGATGCCGCGGACCGAGGTGAGCAGGACGTAGGCGGCCAGCGCGATCGCCAGGCCGGTGGCGGCGCCGACGCCGTAGATGCGGTGCTGCAGCGCGGTGATCCGGGCGTCGATCAGACCCTCGACGACCGGAAGCAGCGCGCTGCTCAAGGCGGTGGTCTGCTGGATCATCGGGTCGAGCAGTCGCGGCTCCAGCACCAGGGTCCGGCCGGCCTCCGCGGTCGTCATGACGTGCGCTGCTCCCGCGCGGTGGCTGGCCACCGTGCGGGCGGCCAGCGGCTTCAACTCCCGCAGGACCGGGCTATCGGTCGCGGCGAATGCTTTAACCAGTCCGGTGTCCAGCGAGTTCGTCACGACGGTGGTTCTCGCGGCCATGGTGGCCATGCCGGTCAGCCCGGTGCTGCCGCTTACCGTTCCGCCGGGGTTCTGGCTCAACGCGAGATCGATCGCCCGCAGCGGGGTGTCCAGCAGGACCGGTAGCTGAAGGATCACGGCGTTCATCACGTAGTAGGTGTCCACGTCCGCGTCCAGCGCGGTACTCGGTTCACGCACCCGGGTGATCAGCGCCAGTAGTTGATCGATCGCCGCGTTGTAGGCCAGCACCCCGGCACGGACACCGACCGTGCCGGCTGTGCGTCCCGCGCCGGCCGCAGTCTTCAGCGCGTCGGACACGGCGGACCATTGGCCGGTCAGCTTCAGCGCGGACGCGTGCTGCTTGTCCGCGCGATCGACGGCGTGCATCGCCGCGGTCACCGCGCCGGTCTGCGGGGGCTGTCGTTGAGCGAGCCGGTGGCGGGCCAATGTCGCTTCCGTGGCCATCGAGCTAAGCGGCACCAAATAGGCCGCGCCGGCCCGCTCCAAGCGGCCGGACACCAGACGACTGTGCTCCACCCCGACGTAGGCAGTGCTGACCACCAGCAGCGGCAACGCCAGCACGATCGCCACCGCGGTCAGCTTCGTGCGCTCCGACACGCGATGCAGCGCAGCAGACACCGTGGAAACCGCACGGAGCATCGCCGACCCCCCGGCTCCCTTCGTACCCGACACACCTCCTGGTGGATATCGGCCAGCAACCGGAGAAGCTGCGGAAAGTCGCCGGTGCGCCTTCGGGTTGGCTCAGGCGCGGATCGTGGCGCCATTCGACGAGGAGGAGTCCGGCGTCGTCGCGGAGCCGGTCGCCGTGGTGGTCGAGGAGAGCGCGGACGAGCTGGCGGAGGGTCTCCGGGGCGGTGTGGCCTTGCCGGTCGTGGCTGATGAGGAAATCGACGAGACGGTCGAGGCCGAAGAACGCGCCGTTGGCGTCGCGGGCCTCGGTCAGTCCGTCGGTGTAGAAGAGGATGCGCATGGCGTAGTCGAAGAGAGCTCCACCGACGGCGTAGGCCGGTCCGACCATGCCGGCGACGACGACTGTCTCGGTGGCGAACGTGCCCGGCGGGAGCAGCGACCACTGAATCTCGGCGGATGCGGTCATTTCGCGTACCCGGGCGCGCTGGCGATAGTCCTGTTCCAGGTCGACGAGGTAGATGACCGGATCGCCTCGGGGGCGGAGTGGGCGGCCGGAACGGTGCTCAGGTGCTCGCGTGCACGCCGACGCGCGTGAAGGGCGGCAGGTTTAGGTCGAGCGCGAGCGGGCGAAAGCTTGTCCATGATCGGGCAGGAATTCACGCATTCGATTCGGCGGCACCCCGACGGACAGACCGTGACGGCGACGCTGACCGGCGAGTGGGACGTTCTGGCCGATGGCTCGCTGGTATCCGAGCTGAACGCCCTCCTCGATGAGGGCTATCGCAACGTCATCGTCGACGCCGCCGCGCTGACCTTCTGCGACTCGTCATGCCTGGGGCAACTGGTCGGATTACATCGACGGACTGCGGAGCGCGGGGGGTGGCTGCGGGTGGTCGCTCCGCCGTTCGCAGTCCGCCGGCCGATCGAGCTGACCGGCCTCGACCAGGTCCTCGAGATCACCGACCGTTGAGGCGGCCGCGTGTTGCCCGCCCTCCGCGCCGGCGCACGGGCTGGATGATCGCCGGGTCATTGCCCGCACCGCTGGAGAAGAGGTAACGAGCGCATGACAGCGGTACCAGGCCAGCGGCCGACCGGCGCGACGTCACGGTTCGACGGGGACACGACCGAGGGGGATCTGCGGGCGCTGTTCGGGCAGT
>NZ_JBICTY010000004.1:0-802631 GCF_043197895.1 Cryptosporangium sp. NPDC048952
GCCCGGACCACGTCGAGGAAGCCATGATCAGCGTCCGGTCGGTGTTCATCGCCAGCGAAGAATTCGGTGGTCTGGGCGCCTACATCCACCGCTGATGCCGCAGCCGGCCGGCTCCAGGGCGGCGGCCGCCGAGGGCGATGCGGCGCAGACCGATGGGTTCGTCTGGATCGGGTTGCAGCAGCCCACCGACGAAGTGCCGATCACGGGGCACGCATCTACAAGCTCAAGCGGGAGATCGCGGAGTTCCGCCGGGCGGCAGTGCCGCTGAATGCGCCGTTGCAGCGGCTGGTGGCGGGCACGGTGTCAGGGGTGGACAAGAAGCTCGCGGAGCACTTCCGGGACGTTCACGACCACGTGCTGCGGACCATCGACGCGGTCGAAGCGCACGACCGGCAGAACGAGGACATGCGGAAGATCTCGGCGTGGGCCGCTATCGGCTTGGCTCTGTTCCGGCGCAACGGATGGCTGTGAGGAACCAGCCGCCACAGCGCTGCCCCGGGCATCAGGGCCTCCGGCAGGCGGCAGCGCCCGGCAGTCTCCACTGTGGTCTCTCCCCCGAGAGAGGGAGGCTTTTTCCCGCGAGCGACGGACGACTCGGCCCGTTGCCGCTGCCATTGTCGATCTTGCCGGCCGGCAGCCCTCGTCCCTCGCCTGAAACGGACGCCTCATGAAGAAGCCCGCAGTCCTCGCGATGAGCGCTCTGCTCGCGGCCGGATGCGCCGCCCCCACCCCGGCGGCCGGCGCGCAGCTCACCCCCACGGTGTCGACGACGACGCTGAAGGCCCTCGTCGCCTGCCCGGAGCTGCCCAGCCTCCCGACCGCACGGTGTGGACAGATCACCGTGCCCCGCGACCGGGTCGATCCGGCCAAGGGAACGATCAAAGTCTCATTCGCGCTGGTACCGCACACCGACACGTCCCGTCCGGGGTTGGGCACGATCGTGCCCAACCCCGGTGGACCCGGGACCTCGACCATCGACCTCTCCGGTGAACTGTTCGCCGAGGCGCTCACACCCCTGCTCGACCGGCGCGACCTACTGCTGATCGACCCGCGCGGCGTCGGCCGCTCCAGCGCGCTCAGCTGTCCGGCCCTGGCCGGCCCGACGCGGGTCTTCGAGCCGCTGGCCCAGCAGCGACAGCTCATCGGCGAGTGCGGCGCCCAGCTCGGCGACAAGCTGTCCAACTACGCCACGACCGCGGTCGCCGACGACATCGACGCCGTCCGCGCGACGCTCGGGCTGGACCGCCTCGATCTGCTCGGGGTCTCGTACGGCACCTACCTCATGCCCACCTACGCCCAGCGCTTCCCCGAGCACGTGCGCACGGTGAGCATGGCCGGGGCGTACGCGGTGAACGAGGATCCCACCGGCGCCGTCGGGGCGGCCGCGTTCCGGCGGGCGATCGGGCTGGTCTGCGAGCGGACGAAGGAGTGCGACGGCGACGAGGTCCTCGACGATCTCGCCGCGCTGCTCGAGCGCTTACGCGCTGAACCCGAGTCGGTCGACGTCCCGTTCAAGAACAAGCACTACACGGTCGCCCTCGACGAGTGGCAGCTGACCTCCGTGGCCGGCCGGCTGTTCTCCAACAAGCCGGACACCAAGGCCACGCTCGCGCTGGCGAACGCCGTCGCCGCCGCGCGGACCGGCGATCTGGGCCCGGTGCGTGAAGTCGTCCGGAAGAGCCTGCTCGCGCAGGCCGAGATCTACTCCTACGGTCCGATGGCGCTGTCCGACGCGCAGTCCTGGGCGACGTCCTGCCACGACTACCTGCGTGACTTCGACTACGCCGACCCGATCGCGGAGCGGACCAGCGACTACGAGGCCAACCTCGCGAAACTCGACGACGCCGACTTCGCCCCGTTCTCCGCGCGAGCCTGGACGACCCGGGCCGACTACGACACCGGGGCGTGCCTGAACTGGCCGAACGACCCCACCGCGCAGTCACCGTTCGAGGCCGGCGCGACGCTGCCCGACGTCCCGGCTCTGGTGCTCAGCGGCGACCTGGACGCCAATACCCCCAGCGAGTCGGGACGCGCGGCTGCGGCACAATTCCCGCGCGCGACCTTCCGGGAAATCGCCGGCGCGGGCCACACTCCGGCGTCCACCCCGGAGGGCGCGGACGCCATCGTCCGGTTCATCCGCGACGCCCACCGCTGAGCAGAGGAACCCCCATGCGTGCCGGGCAGAGCGACGAGACCCCGACCCTGCGTCGACAATCGATCCTGGTCGCCGTGGGATGCGTGATCGGCGACGGGGCACCGTTTCTGCTGCACGCGTCGCAGTCGCCCGGCCACCCCTTGATCTGGCTGGCCGGTGCGGCGATCGTCCTCGCCGACCTCGCGCTGGCGCTACCGGCCCGCACCGCCGGGCCGGTGGCGGTGATCCACGCGGTGGTCCGGATCGGCGTCGCCGTCGCTCTGCTCGTGGCCACCGGGGACCGCGACAGCATCGGCAACGCCGCCGGGCTGTTTCTCTCCGCCTACCGGGCCGGCGCCTGGGTCAGCGGCCGGGGCGCATGGGCGGCGCTGGGAGCGCTGGTCGCGGGCATGTTCGCCACCCAGGTGCTCCAGGGCTACGACGAGACGGCGTCGAACGTCCTGGTCACGTTCACCAACACGCTGCTGCCATGGCTGCTCGGCCGGCACACGACCGGACGCAGCGGCTACATCGAACAGGTCCGACGCCGAGCCGAGGAACAGCAGCGCGCCGCCGCGCTCGCGGTCGAGGCCGAGCGGGTGTCGATCGCCCGTGACCTGCACGACACGATCTCCCACCACGTGAGCGCGGTCGGCGTCCACGCGGCCGCCGCCCGGTTGGGGATGGCATCGGGTTCGACGAAGGTGACGACCTCGCTGGAGCAGGTCGAGGCATCGAGCCGGGCCGCGATGGCCGACCTGCGGCGGATGCTCGACCTGCTGCACGGCAACGAGTCCGACGGCGTCCGCCAGCCCGGCCTCAACGCCCTCGACGACCTCGTCGAAGGCAGCCGGCGGGCGGGCCTGACCGTCGGCCTGGAAGTCACCGACCTGGCGCCGCAACGCCTCCCCAAGTCGCTGAACCTCGCGACCTACCGCGTCGTCCAGGAGATCCTCACCAACGCGCTCAGACACGGCGACGGCACGCTCGACCTCGCCGTGACCCAGACCGACACCACTCTCACGGTGACCGCCACCAACCCGGTGGGCAGCTCCGGTCATGCGGGCACCGGCCGGGGCGTCGACGGCATCCACCACCGGGTCGATCTGTTCGGCGGCACCGCGGAGATCGGCCCGGCGGACGGCATCTGGCGCACCCACCTGACCCTTCCGATCAAGGAGCCCGCGTGACGATCCGTGTTCTGCTCGCCGACGACCACGAGTTCTTCCGCTCCGGGTTCCGTAGCGCGCTGGAGACCCAGCCCGACCTGGAGTGCGTGGGCGACGTCGGCGACGGGCGCGAAGCCGTGACCGAGATCGAGCGCCTGCGGCCGGACGTCGCCGTGCTCGACGTCCGGATGCCCAGGATGGACGGCCTCACGGCCGCCGAGACGGTGCTGAGCCGGGGCAGCAACACCAAAATCATCCTGCTGACGACGTACGACGACGACAGCTACATCTATCGCGGGCTCCGAGCCGGGGCCAGCGGATTCTGCCTGAAGAGCATGCCGACCGAGGAGCTGCTCGGCGCCATCCGCGTGGTCGCCCGGGGCGACGCGCTCATCGACCCCTCGGTCACCGCCCGGCTGGTGACCCGTTTCACCGACGGGTTGGCGCCTGCCCCGGCAATGTCCACGGAGCTGGACCGGCTGACCGGCCGGGAGCGGGAAATCCTGCTGGAAATGGCCCGGGGCCGTTCCAACGCGGAGATCGCGTCCCGGCTCTACGTCGGCGAGCAGACGGTCAAGACGCACGTCTCGCACGTCCTGACCAAGCTGGGTCTGCGCGACCGCGTCCAGGCGGTCATCTACGCCTACGAGAACTCCCTGCTCTAGCTGGCCGTAGGAAAGCGGAAGCCGCGGCGGCCGGTAGGGCAGGGCGTCGGGTCAGCTGAGGGTGACGACTACCGAGTGCCACCCGGTCGCACCGTCCGGGAACGGTTTGGCGCGTCGTTCGGGCTGCGTGGCGCCGGTCCGGTCGGTGGCGCGGACCTCGAGGGTGTGCTGACCGGACGAGGCCTTGGTCGCGTCCCAGTTCCAGCGCCATTGGCGCCAGGTGTCTTCGGACGGGACCGCCGCCAGCGTCGCGGCGTTCCAGGAGCCGCCGTCGACACGGACTTCCACCCGTTCGACGCCGCGATGCTGGGCCCACGCGACCCCGGCCACCGTGATCGGTCCGGCCTTGGAGGCGGCGAGCGGGCGGGGGGTGTCGATGCGGGAGAAGGTCTTGATCGGAGCCTGCGCTTTCCAGCCGCGCTTGACCCAGTACGGATCGAAGTCGGAGAACGACGTCAGCTCCATGTCGACCAGCCATTTGGTGGCCGACACGTACCCGTACAGGCCGGGAACGAGCATGCGAACGGGGTAACCGCGCTCGATGGGTAGCGGCTTGCCGTTCATCCCGACGACGATCAGTGCATCGCGCCCGTCGCGGACCACGGACGTCGGGGTGCCACAGGTCCAGCCGTCGACCGACCTGGTGACGATCTGATCCGCGTCGGCCTCCGGTTGCACCTCGTCGAGAAGCGTTCTGAGGGGGACGCCGAGCCAGCGCGCGGTGCCGGCCAGGGTGCCGCCGACCTCGTTGGAGACGCACGACAGTGTGATGACCCGTTCGACGAGTTCGCGGTCGAGAAGATCCTGGTAGGTGAGAGTCAGCGGTGATCGGACCCGGCCGTGGATGCGCAGCCGATAGTCGTCGGTGGACAACTGCGGGACGGCCAGGGCGGTGTCCACCCGATAGAAGTCCTTCTCCGGGGTCAGGAACGGTGTGAGGTCGGGCAGCTTCAGATCGACGCCGGTCGGCAACGGCGGCGCCGGGTCGGCGGCGGCCGGGAGAGTCAGGTTGAGCCGCTCGGCGGCCACGTCGCGCAGGCTGCTCAAGTAGCGTCCGGCTGCGCCCAGACCGGCGGAGACGACCAGAACCGAGCCCGACAGCAGCAGGAACCTCCGCCGAGAGGGCGCCGTCGGTATCCGGCGCACCCCGCTGGGAGTCTTCGTCTGCATGGCATCGGCGCCGCCGGTCGTCACACCCGATGACGTCTGGTTCCCAGCGGCCGCCTGATCCGGCTCCGGCGATCCGGCAGGCGGACGGGCTGACGCCGCAACGGCCGCGCGGGGAGCGAGAACAAGCAGTACGCCGACCCCGATCGCCGCTCCTACCAGCGCGGGCAGGGACGACAGCGGGCCGGCGCCGGGCCGGGTGACCGCCGCGACGACTCCCACCACACCGAACAGGGCGACTCCGGCCGCACCCAGCAGCCGGCGGCGCAGCGACACCACGCCACACGCCACCGCGAAGATCGCCAGGAGAAGGAACACTCCGGCGAGCAGTGCGACCTTGTCGTTCTGCCCGAATGTTTCGATGCCGAAGTCCTTGACCGGCCGCGGCACCAGATCAATGAACGCCAGACCCACCGCGACCACGGGCGAAGACCCGCGCCCGACCGCGGCAGCCACCGGCTCGGCCGACCCGAGGGCGGCACCCGCAGCGGCCGCCCCGGTCAGCGCACCGAACCCCAGCGTTCTCAGCCATGTCACACCATGTATTCGGAGTCAGCCGTCGCCCGGATGGGTGTCACGATGAACGAGTTTCTTGCCGACGACCTCCGCGAATCCTAGCGTTTCGGTTGCATCGATCAACCGGAGGAGAAGAGTCGTGGTGTCAGAGGACCTTTCGTCGCTCGCGCCGGCCCGGGGACGCGCGCGCCGCGACGTCGGGATGTTCCTGGCGGTTGTCGTGGTTGTTGTCGCCGTTTTGTCCACCGTGCTGATTCGCTCCGGCCGACCGGTGGACGACCAGCCGTTGTTGGTCGTGCTGCTGACGTGCACTCCCGCGCTGGTGTCGATCGTCCTGCGGATGGCCGGTCGGCAAGGCTTCGGCGACGTCTCGTTCCGTCTGAACCTGCGCAAGGCCTGGCGCTGGTACCTGATCGTGTGGCTGATTCCGATCGCCGTCGGGGCGCTGGCGTACGGGATCGGTTGGTCGACGGGTCTGGCTCCGATGCGTGACGACAGCGGTGCCGGGCGCGTCCTGGTGTTGGTCGCGGTGAACGCAACGGTCGCGGTGCCGCTGAACGCCGTCCTCGCGACCGGGGAGGAGATCGGCTGGCGCGGCTACCTGCTGCCGCGAATGGTGCAGGCCGGAATCCGCGGGCCGGTGGTGGCGACTTCGATCGTGTGGTGGCTCTTCCACGTCCCGCTGATCCTCGCCGGCCTGTACGCGTCCGGGCCCTCCGCGCCGTTCGCCGCGCTCGTCTTCGGCGGCTCCGTCCTCGCTCTGGGGGCGGTGGCGGGTTGGTCCCGGCTGGACACCGGGAGTGTGTGGCCCGCCGTCCTGCTGCACGCGACGTGGAATGCCGTCATTCAAGGCGCTTTCGACGTAGCCACCGCCGGTGAGGGTCCGCGCGCTGCACACGACGTGTGGGTGGGCGAGTCGGGGTTGTTCGTGGCCGGCGCAGCCCTGCTCGTCACGGCGGTGGTGTGGTGGTGGCGCGCTCCGGCCCGGACAGCGCAGTGCTAGGTCGAGAGGACCGCGGATTCAACCCACTATCGGCGTGAGTCGACCAGCGAGTGCCCGTGCTGCGTGCAGCACCAGCGACCGTCCATAGGTCAGCACGTAGCTGAAACGTCGTTCGTGATCGGGTCCGTCGTCGCCGAGGTCTTTGGCGGTCAGGGCGCCGGCGAAATGTGGGCCGACAACGACGACGTTCCACCTGTGAGTGCACTCTTCGTCGTGAGCTGCGGGGTTCGCGCCGTGGGGCTGTTCCGGGTACTTCAGCGACCCGGACGGCTATCTGTGGAAGGTCGTCGTCAGCGGGCAGTCCGGGGCCCGTTGGCGAGAACCGGTCGCTCATCGGCCACGAGAGCGCTGTTCGACGAATACCTGCGGAGGCAGCATTCGCGTCATCAGGCCCTTCTTCCTGGAGATGCCGTATGTCACTGGCTGCACAGATCGTGCTGTTCCCTGGCTTCGATCCGCTGGACGTCGTCGCGCCGTTCGAGGTGCTTGCTGCGGGGAGCGATGCGCTCGGGGGAGATCTCGACGTCGAACTCGTCGCAGCGGACGGTCCGGGACCGGTCGTCTCCGGCACCCGCGGACTCGTGCTCACGGCGACCTCGGCACTCGATCCGGACCGCCCGGGCTACGTGATCGTCCCCGGGGCGTCGGGACCCGTCGACGGGGATCCGGATGCCGGTGACGAGACGATCCCGGTGCTGCTCGCCCGGTTCGCCGACAGCCCGGCGATGCCGTTGATCCAGAAGGCGTTCGACAACCCGGACGTGCAGATCTGGGCCGTCTGCGGTGGCTCCCTCGCGCTGGCGATGGCGGGGCTCCTGGAGGGCCGCACCGCCGTCACCCACAGCCTCGGTCTGGAGGTGCTCGAGGCGACCGGGGTCGACGTCGTCCGGGCCCGGGTCGTCGACGACGGTGACCTGGTCACCGGCGGGGGAGTCACCTCGGGCCTCGACGTGGCGCTCTACCTGCTCGACCGTGAGTTCGGGCCGGCGATCGCCCGGTCGGTCGAAGACCTCTTCGAGTACGAGCGCCGCGGCACCGTCTGGCAGCGACGGGGCCGGGCGTCATGAGCACCTTGCCCGGAGTCTGGGACCTCGATCTCACAACCCCCATCGGAACCCTGCACGTCCAGTACCGCTTCGAACGCACCGCCGACGGGTTCACCGGTTCGGCGACGAGCGCCAAGGAGACAGTGCCGTTGCTCGACGTCGCGGTGGACGGCGAACACGTGACGTGGTCTCAGCGGGTCACCAAGCCCATGCGGCTCAATCTCGAGTTCGACGTCGTCATCCAGGACGGCGTGATGCACGGCCATTCCCAGGCGGGCCGCCTGCCGCGCACGGCGGTGACCGGGCGCCAAGTCAGCTAAGAAGCCGGCACGCGTCCAGCCGCCCCAGCGGCATCAGCGAGAAGTGCGGTGCACCAGGAAGACGCTCGGTGTAGCGATAGTCCCCATCGCTGTGCTCGAAGTTGATCCCCAAGCCGTCGAGGTAAAGGCCGTCCTGGCCCGAGGGAACGACCGGCCCGAAGCGACGCAGGGTTCAATCAGGCTTGCTTGAGCCTGGTGGTGTTCGTCTGGAGGATCTCGTCCGCGAGCTCGGGGGAGGATTCGGCGACCGCCCGCGAGATGACGAGCGCGCCGACCATCTGGCTGAACAGAGCAATGGCCCGCTCGCGGGCCTGATCCACATTCATGTCGACGTCGGACTGGCGCGCGTTCTCGAGCACCATCTCGGTGATCGCACTGAAGAAGCCCTCGAGTCCGTGCTGGTACTCGGACTGGGCGGCGACACCATGGCGTCCGGCGTCCGTGACCAGGGCGGCTGACGCACAGCCGTCCTCGGGTCGGTCGCGGTGCTCGACGGACAGATACTGGTCGAACATGTGATCCAGTGCCGCCCGGGCCGAGTGGGGATGCTCCTCGCGGATGTCGGCCAGGGCCGCCAGTGAGCTGACGAAGCCCTGCCGGATCACTTCCAGGGCGAGGTCGTCCTTGGAGCCGAAGTGGTTGTAGAAGCCGCCGTGCGTCATCTCGGCGGCCTTCATCAGGTCGGCGATGCCGATCCCGTTGACGCCGTGGGTCCGGAATCCCCGGCCGGCGGCGTCGAGGATCTTGTCGTGGTTGAGCTTCTTCTGCTCCTGCGTGAGGCGGGCCACACATCGATGATACCCATCATCATTGCCGCTTGACAACGAACGATGATGGCCATCATTGTTTAAACGATGACGATCGTCATCGAAAACCGGAGGTGGGTATGAACGTCGGAACGTTCGGTGCCGCATGAAGGCGCTGGCGTACGAGAAGGCCCACCCACTCGAGGCGTTCGCGCTGGAACTCGTCGACGTGGACGAACCGCAACTGCAGAGAAACGATCTGCTGATCGACGTCAGAGCCGTGGGCGTCAACCCGGGCGAGGCGACCATCCGGCAGATGCGCAGCGCACCCCCGGGTGGGCGCGTGATCCTCGGCTGGGAGTTCGCCGGGGTGGTGGCCGGGACGGGACCGGCGACGGAGGGATTCGCCGTCGGCGACCGGGTCATCGGCACCGGCGACGTCACGCGCGACGGCTGTTGGGCCGAGCGCGTGGCAGTGGACCACCGGGTCGTCGCCAGGATTCCGGATCAGCTCTCCTTCGCGGACGCCGCCTCCCTGCCGATCGGCGGCCTCACCGCCTGGGAGGCCCTGTTCCGCGATCAGAGCGGCTTACCGGCGGGGGTCGAGAACGTCCTGGTCGTCGGCGGCGCCGGAGGCGTGGGTTCACTGGCGACACAGCTGCTCAAGAGCACGACGTCCGCTCTGGTGGTCAGCACGGCTTCTCGACCCGAATCCCGCGAGTGGTGCACGGCCATGGGCGCCGACCTGGTGGTCGACCACACTGCGGACGTCGCCGGGCAACTGCGCACCGCAGGCGTCGACCGGATCGATCTCGTCCTCTCCACCCGGGGAACCGCCGCCAACATCAGCTGGATCGCGGACGTCCTGCGACCGTTCGGCCACGTGGCAACCACGGACCTCACCGGCGCCACCGACATCGAACCCCTGATTCAGAAGTCCATCTCCCTTCACACGGAGATGGTTTTCAGCAGGCTCGTAGCCGACCAAGGCCAGATCTTCGCCGAGTTGGCCAGCCGAGTTCGCCCCATCGTGACCACGGAACTGCACGGCCTCACTGTGGACTCCATGCGAGAAGCCCACCGGATCGCCGAGAGCGGCCGCGCGATCGGCAAAACCGTGATCACCGAACCGTAGAACAGGAACAAAAGCATGGGAAAGCTACTCGTCACCGGAGCCACGGGAAACCTTGGCCGCCGGACACTGCAACTCCTTCTCGAACGCGTACCCGCCGAACAACTGGCCGGGCTCTCCCGTACCCCCGGCCGCGCAGCCGATCTCGCCGAGCGCGGTGTGGACGTCCGTCAGGGCGACTACCTCGACTACGCGTCACTCGTGCGCGCCTTCGACGGCGTGGACAGGCTCCTGCTCGTCTCGGCGCAGGCCTTCACGGATCGGAGCGCCCAGCACTTCAACGCCATTGCCGCCGCGAAGCAGGCCGGCGTCAGGCACGTGATCTACACGGCGATCCAGCGCGACGACGAGCTCGGCATCGACCAGGTGGGAGTCACCGAGTCCGACGTCTTCACGGAGCAGGCACTTCGTGCTTCCGGGCTCACCTACACGATCCTTCGTAACCCGATGTACCTCGACCAGTTCGACGGCTACATCGGAGCCGACGCGTACGAGAACGGCGTGCGTGTTCCCCACGGTGACGGCACGATGGCGCCGGCGCTGCTCCGCGACCTCGCGGCAGCCAACGTGGCCGTGCTCACCCAGGAGGGCCACGAGAACGCGATCTACACGCTCAACGGGAGCGAGGCGGCCTCGTTCCGGGAAATCGCCGCCGCGTTGAGCGAAATCCACGGCAAGACGGTTCCCTACCTGCCGGTCAGCGTGGAGGAACACCTCGACAGCTACCTCCGGAAGGACATTCCCCGGCCGGTCGCCGAGTTCCTGACGGCCTGGGTCGCGGGCGTCGGCCTCGGCTCGTTCAGCAAGAACACCGACGATCTGGAGCGGCTCATCGGCTACCGGCCCACCAGCTACCGCGAATTCCTCGAGAAGAACTATCCCGCGGTCATCCCTCGAACAGACGCGTGATCAACTCTGACCGGGCGGTCGGAGCTCCCGGTCGGGGAACAAGTACTGCTCCGGTGACGCTGGACCTGTGGTGATCGGCCATGCACCCCGCCTCTCCCTGCTGGACCGGTCCCGAACCCGCGTCGGCGAAGCCGAGTCCGAGGCGCTCCGGGGCACGGTCGCGCGCGCAGTTCACGCCGAACGGCTCGGGACCGACCGGTTCTGGGTGGCCGAGCACCACGGGGTACCGGGGATCGCCGGCGCCGCCCCGGCGGTGCTGCTGGCCGCCATCGCGGGGTCGACGACGACCATCCGGATCGGCTCAGCCGGCGTGATGCTTCCGCACCACCAGCCGCTCGTCGTCGCCGAGCAGTTCGCCACGCTCTCCGCGTTCGCGGCAGGCCGGGTCGACCTGGGACTCGGGCGATCGCCGGGCTTCACCGCACCCGTACGGCGGGCATTGCGTCAGACCGACCGCGACTTCGCCGCGGACCTCGCCGAGCTGCGCGCATACTTCGCAGGGACGGCGGAGATCAGCCTGCACCCACGACCGCAGGGAGCGTTGCCGCTCTACGTGCTGGCCACCGGAAACGGGCTGCGCCTGGCGGCGGAGCTGGGGTTGCCGGTGATCGTTGGCGGCCCGCTGCTGGGGGTCGGCGGCGATCCGGCGCCCGGGCTGGCGGCCCTGGCCGATTACCGGCGAGCCTTCCGGCCGTCGCCCCAGCAATCGGAGCCGTGGGTGGCGATCAGCCTGGACGTGCTGGTCGCCGACACGGCCGCGGAGGCCGTCGATCTGCTGCTGCCCGAGGCATGGGCGATGGCTTTGAGCCGTACCACTGGGGTGTTCCCGCCGCTGGAGCCGGTGGGCGCGGTCCGGGCCACTCGCCGCACGTCGCGCCAGCAGCAGTATCTCGAACGGACCGTCGCGGCGGCGATCGCCGGCACACCGGCCCACGTGGAGCGGGCACTCGCCGAGCTGTTCGACCGGACCGGGGCAGTCGAGCTCGTCTCAGCCGGCAGCACGTTCGATCGGGCCGCCCTGGCCGCCTCGGACGCGGAACTGGCCGCCGTGTTCGGCGCCGTCCGCAGCGGGCCGGGCTAGATTTCTGCGTATGCGAGGACGAGGGCGGGTGCCGGTCGTCGCGTTGACCGGCTATCTGGGTGCGGGGAAGACGAGCCTGCTCAACCACCTGCTGCGCCGGCCCGGCGCGCGGGTGGGCGTCGTCGTCAACGATTTCGGGACGCTGAACGTCGACGCCGCGCTGGTGACCGGGCAGGTCGACGACGCAGCGGCGATCTCCGGCGGCTGCGTGTGCTGCCTGGAGGACGCCGGTGGGCTCGACGACGCGCTCCGGCGCCTCGCGCAGCCCCGCCTCCGGCTGGACGCGATCCTGGTCGAGGCCAGCGGCGCGGCCGACCCGATCGCGGTGGCCCGGCTGATCGGCTTCAGCCGCGCCGGCAACATCCGGCCGGGTGGTCTCGTCGAGGTGATCGACGCCGTCGAGCACTTCGCCACTGTGGACCGCTGGCCGGAGCCACCTGCCCGCTACGCTGCCGCGACGCTCGTCGTCGTCAACAAAGTGGATCTGGTGGACGAGGCTGTACTCGCGCGCATCCGGGAGCGGGTGCGGCGGCGGCATCCGCACGTGCAGATCGTCACGGCCCGGCACAGCCGGATCGACCCGGCGCTGGTGTTCGACACCGCGGCCGACGAGGATCCGGTCGATCAGCTTCCGCTCGCCCGGCTCATCCGGGAGCAGAACCCCGACCGGCACGATCACGAGCACGCGCGGGCGGCTTCCGTGGAACTGGTGCGGCCGGTGTCGCCGAGTGCGCTGATCGATCTGCTGGAGGATCCGCCCGCCGGTGCCTACCGGCTCAAGGGGCGCGTGCGGGTGCAGGGTGCGCAGGGGTTCGTCGTCGACGTCGTGGGATCGCTGATCCACGTCACGCCGCTGAAGGAGCCGCCGCCGGTCGGGGAACTCGTCGCGATCGGCATGGATCTGGACCCGTCCGTTGCCCAGCAGCGCCTGGAGACTGTCGCGAGCGCACCCGCCGACCAGCCCGACGCCGCCGGGCTCCGCCGTCTACGCCGCTACCGGAGGCTCAGCGCCTGAGCCGCCCGTCGGGCCTTGCGGCCGCGCGCGTCAGGGCGTGCGGACGATGCCGTGGCCAGGTAACTGCCGCTCGGCAGAGCGTCGACGAACGAGCGGACGATGCGCGCCGGATCGTCCTCGTCGGAGACGTGGCCCGACCTCATCGGCCTCCTGCGGTTCGCTGACGATCGTCCGGTCCAGTTGCACGGTTCTGGTCACACCGGTGACGACGGCCCAGCGGTAGTGAAGTTCACTTCGGGATCGGCGCGGGTCAACGCTTCCTCCACGGTGAACCGCCAACCACGCTCGTAGGCGGCGTCGAACTTCTCGTCGCCGAGCGCGGCACGCGCCCCTGCGGCGAGCGAGCGGATCCGCGGATCGGTGCGGTCGTGGGCGCCACGCAGCCGGGCAGCCGCCCCGAGCAGGACGGCGACGTCGTCGTCCGGCTCCGCGAGCCCAGCGAGCGTCACGGTCACCGTCGCGAGTAGTGGCCCGTCCCGGCTCTCGACGGCCGCTGCGTGGGCGCGCCGGAGCGCTTCCCGGGCGCCCGGTCGATCGCCGAGCTCCAGGCGGAGCACGGCGTCGGCTGCGGAGACCAGCGCCTGGCCGTGGTCGCCGACGCCCGGGAAACGGTCGGCGAGCGCGGTCGCGGCGGCGTCGATCAGCGTGCGTGCCCGGTCCAGCTCGCCGGTGAGCACCCGCAGGCCGGCTTCCATCGCGTCGAGAAGGATCGCCATGTCGGGCGTCGCCGAGCGCTGCACACGCTCGCGGGTCGCGACGATCGCTTCTGCCGCGCGTGCCGGGTCGCCGAGCCGCACGTACAGGTCGCTCCAGCGCAGGTCGACGAAGATCTCATCGCTCAGGCTGAGCGATCCGAACTCACGGGCGAGCCGTTTGGCCTCGTTCAGGTCGGCCAGCGCGCCGTCGAGGTCGCCGTCGTACTGCCGCAGCAGCGAGCGCAGCGGCAGCGCCGTGGCCAGGCCCCAGCGGTCCCCGGTGCGCGTGAAGCACTCCAGGGCCACTGTGACGTCCTCGCCCGCCTGGCCGAGTTCGCCCTCGCTCTCCGCGAGCTGGGCGCGGAACAGACGCGCCAGCCCGGCCAGCCACACGTCCGGCCCGTCGACCAGCCGCTGGACGAACGCCGCTGACGTCCCGGTCCGGTCCAAGGTGGCGAGCCGGACCGCGACCAGCGTCTCGCTCGGGCCCAGCGACTCCGGGTGACGCACCAGCCGGTCGGTGAGCGTCCGCAGCTTCTCCTGGCGCTCGGGGAGCGTTTCCGGTGCACTCGGGGTCGCGAGGTCGATCAGCAGCAACAACGCCTGGGCGATGTCGTGCGCGAGGCCCGGCCGCTCGACGGGAATCGCGACGGCCTCACCGAGCCAGTAGGTCGCCTCGTGGTGGCGGCCCAGCAGCTGCCCGTACCACGTGAGGTTCACCGCGAGTCCGATCGCGCCGGTGGCGTCGCCGCGGTCGCAGAGGTGGCGCAGCGCGGCGAAGACGTTCTCGTACTCCGCGCCGAGTACGGCGAGTGCGTCGAGCTGGTCGGGGCCGCGCAGCAGCGCGTCGTAGTGGGCGACCAGCTCGGCGAAGTAGTCGGCGGCCCGGTCGCGCATCTCGTCGAGCGTGCCCTGCTCGGCGAGGCGTTCCAGGCCGTACTCGCGGATCGTCTCCAGCATCCGGTACCGGCCGCCCTCTGGTGTGAGTTGCAGCAACGACCGCTCGACGAGGTCCGCGAGGACGTCGTCCACCGCTGTTCGGCAGACCGCGGCGGCCGACGCGTACGTGATGCCGCCGGGCAGCACCGCGACCCGTTCGGCGACAGTGCGCGCGTCCGCGTCGAGCAGGTCCCAGCTCCAGGCGATGACGCCACGGAGCGTGCGGTGGCGGGGGAACGCGACGCGGCTGCCGGTGGTGAGCAGGGCGAACCGGTCCGAGAGGCCCGCGGCGACGTCGGTCAGCGACAGCGTGCGCAGGCGGGCGGCGGCCAGTTCGAGCGCGAGCGGCAGGCCGTCCAGGCTGCGGACGACGCGCAGCACCTCGTCGAGGTTGTGTTCGCTGACCTCGAACCCAGGTTTCACGGCGGCCGCCCGCTCGCTGAACAGCCGCACCGACGCCGTCCGGCGGGCCTGTTCGACGTCGGCGTCCGGGGCCGGGAGGGGGAGTGGGCCGAGCGGGACCAGCGCCTCGCCGTCGATCGCCAGCGGTTCGCGGCTGGTGGCCAGGACACGGACCACGGGTGCGCGGGTCAGCAGCGCGGCGACCAGGTGCGCGACGGCGTCGATCAGGTGCTCGCAGTTGTCGATCAGCAGCAGGGTCTGCTGATCGCCTAGCCGGTCGACGAGCAGGTCCAGTTCGTCGCCTTCGACGCGCAGCCGCGCCTCGAACAGGGCGCCGCCGCGGAGGCCGGCGGCGGCGAGCACGGCCGTGCCGAGCTTGGCCGGTTCGGTGACGGAGGCCAGATCGATCATCCGGACGCCGTTCGGGTGCCGACGGGCGGCCTCGATCGCGAGGCGGGTCTTTCCGGCGCCGCCCGGGCCCAGCACGGTGACGAGGCGTCCGGTGGTCAGTAGCGCGTCGACGCGGTCGAGGTCGTCGTGCCTGCCGATGAAGCTGGTGAGCGGGGCGGGGAGGTTGGTTGTTGGTGCAACGGGCCGCTCGGCGCGGAGCAAGCTCAGATGGCGGTCTTGCAGCGCGGTGCCGGGGTCGGCGCCCAGCCGGTCGGCCAGCGCCTCGCGCATCCGCTCGTAGACGGCGAGGGCATCGGCCTGCCGCCCCTGCGCTGCGAGCGCATCGATCAGCAGCCCAGTGGCGCGCTCGTGCACCGGCTGCTCACTGACCAGCGCGGTGAGCCGCGCGGCGGCCTCCTCAACCCGCCCGAGCGCCAACTCCGCCTCGCCGAGATCCACCACCGCCTCAACCGCAACCCGTTCCAGCGCAATCGCCGCCCCAGGCGCAACCGCCGCAACAACGGCAGGCCCAGCCCCGCTCCCGGCCCCGCCGGTAGCCCACGCTCCACCGCTGCTGGCGGCCCCGCTGCCCGTGGCGGCCTCGCCGCTGGTGAGGGTCAGGGCCTCCATCAGGAGGGTTGCTGCGGTGGAGGGGTCGCCCGCGCGGAGGTGGTCGCGGGCGGTGGTGGTCAGGTGCTCGAAGCGGAGTGCGTCGACGTCGTCCGGATCGACGGCGAGCCGGTAGCTGCCGGCGATCTGCGTCACGGCGGTCGGCGAGCCGAGCACGCGGCGCAGCCGCGAGACGAGGGCCTGCAGGGCCGGGGCGGGATGGGCGGGCGGGTCTTCGCCCCAGATCGCCTCGACCAGCACGCTCGACTCGACCGGCCGCCCCCCGGCCAGCGCGAGCCGCACCAGCAGACCCTGCAGCCGAGCCCCCGGCACGGACAACACGGCGTCCCCGCGCGACGCCGAAAACGCGCCGAGCAGCCTGACACGGAGCCGATCCATCCCTCGATCTTCGCGCGCCCGTGTCAGCGTCGTGTAAGCCGCCTGTCGGCGACCAGGGTCAGTCTCTGTCTTGCCGGAACGAATCACGACGGAGGAACCATGACGACGAACGACGGCTGGGTCCGCACCTGGGCCGCTTCACCCCAAGCACCGACCGCCGGGCTCGGCTCACTCGACGACGTCCCACCCTTCGCCGACGTGACCCTGCGCCAGGCGGTCCGCATCACCGGCGGCGGACACCGCATACGCGTCCGCTTCACCAACGAGTACGGCACCACCCCGCTGGTCATCGGCGCCGCCCGGGTGAACGACCGCACGCTCACGTTCAACGGCAACCCGACCGCCGTCGTCCCCGCGGGCGCCCCGATCCTCACCGACCCGCTGGACCTGTCCGTGCCCGCCCTGGCCACGCTCGCGATCAGCCTCTACCTACCGGAACGGGTAGAAACCTGCACCTGCCACGACCCCGCACTGGACGACGGTTGGGTCATCCCCGGAAACGCCGACACCCTGCCGGCCGACGCGGAGCCGCTGCCCGTCCGAGCGCTCCTCTCGGCAGTCGAGGTGCTCCCCGATACCCCGGCCACCACCGTCGTCGTCCTGGGCGACTCCCGCGTCGACGGCATCGGCTCGACCCCGGGCGCCAACCGCAGCTGGCCGGAACTGCTCGCCGAACGCTCCGGCCGCTACGTCTCCAACCAGGGCATCAGCGGAAACCGTCTGCTCAACGACGGCCTCGGCGACTCCGGCCTGCGCCGCTTCGACCGCGACGTGCTCGCGACACCGGGCCTGAGCCACGTCGTCGTGGCCCTCGGCGCCAACGACATCGCGATCTCGTTCGCGCCGCAGGACGGCCCGTCCGACTTCCTGAAAATGTTCCCCGGCGACCCGGTCACGCCCGACGACGTCATCGCGGGCTACCGCCAACTGATCGCCCGCGCGCACGGCCGCGGCGTGAAGATCTACGCCGCGACGACAGCGCCGTACGAGGGCGACGACATCTTCACCCCGGAGGGCGACGCCGCCCGCCGACTGGTCAACGACTGGATCCGCACCAGCGGCGCGTTCGACGCGGTCCTCGACTTCGACGAGGTCTGGCGCGACCCGGAGCACCCCAGCCGGATCCGGGAGGAGTTCCACATGGGAGATCACCTGCACGGCAGTGACGCGGGCTACCAGGCGATCGCCGACTCCATCGACCTGGCGCTGTTCCGATGACCCACGACGTGGTGATCGTGGGCGGCGGGCCGGTCGGGCTGTTCCTCGCCGGTGAGCTCGCCCTCGCCGGCTGCGACGTCCTCGTGCTCGAGCGGGAGCCGGAAGGCCGGACCCCGTGGAAAGCGCTGCCGCTCGGAATGCGCGGCCTGTCGCTCGGATCGGTCGAGGCGTTCTATCGCCGCGGGCTGCTGCCCGCGCTGCGAGCGGCGTCCGGCGCTCCGGACGAACCCGAAACGACCGACGAGCTACCGCCCGTCCGCAGCGTGGCGCACTTCGCCGGCATGATGCTCGACCCGGCCGCCGTCGACCTCGCGGCGCTGGACTACCGGCTGCCCAGCCCCGCCGCCGACGGCATGATGACGAGCCTCGAAGCGGTCGAATCCGTGCTCGCCGAGCGGGCGGCAGAGCTCGGTGTGGAGATCCGGCGCGGTGTCACGGTCACGACCGTCGACCAGGACGACGAGGGTGTCGTCGCCCGGGCCGGCGGGCCGGAGTACCGGGCCCGCTGGCTGGTCGGATGCGACGGCGGCCGCAGCGCGGTGCGGAGCCTCGCCGGGTTCGAATTCGTCGGCACCGAACCGCAGCTGACCGGCTACGTCCTGCACGCGACGGTCGCCGAGCCGTCACCACTGCGCCCCGGCTTCACGCTGACGCCGAACGGCATGTACCTGCGCACGCCGGTACCGGGCCACATCGGCATCATGGACTTCGACGGCGGCGCGTTCGACCGCTCGTCACCGCTCACCCGCGAACACCTCCAGGCGGTCCTGCGCCGGGTCTCCGGCACCGACGTCACGCTCGACGACGTCCACCTGGCCTCGAGCTTCACCGACCGGGCGATGCAGACGACCACCTACCGGCGGGGACGCGTGCTGCTCGCCGGCGACGCCGCGCACATCCACTCGCCGCTGGGCGGGCAGGGGCTCAACCTCGGGCTCGGCGACGCGCTGAACCTCGGATGGAAGCTCGCGGCGACGATCCGGAAGACCGCGCCGGACGGTCTGCTGGACACCTACACCAGCGAGCGCCACCCGGTCGGCGAACGGATCCTCGACTGGTCGCGGGCCCAGGTCGCGGTCATGCGGCCGGGTTCGCACGCGCCCGCGCTGCAGGGCCTGATCCGCGACCTGCTCACCACCCGCGACGGCACCACCTACGTCCACCGGCGCACGTCCGGCACGTCGAACCGCTACGACCTCGGCGGCCGGCACCCGCTCGTCGGCCGGGACGCACCGGACTTCCGGTTCGCCGACGGCACCCGCCTCGGCGACCTGATGCGCGACGGACGAGCGGTTCTGCTCGACTTCACCGGCGACGAACGACGCCGAGAGGAGTGGGCCGACCAGGTCTGTTACGTCGCCGGGCCGGCGGCCGACGACCTCGGCCTCGAGGCCGTGCTGGTCCGCCCGGACGGTGTGGTTAGCCTGACCTGGTGATCACCACCCTGGCCGTGGAGAACTACCGCTCCCTGCGGCACGTGGTGGTGGGCCTGGGGCGCCTGACCGTCGTCACCGGCGCGAACGGAGCCGGCAAGTCCAGCCTGTACCGCGCACTGCGCCTGCTCGCGGATTCCGCGCGCAACGGCGCGATCGCGGCGCTGGCCCGCGAGGGCGGTCTGAGCTCGACGCTCTGGGCGGGATCGGAGAACGGCGCCCGCGTGGGCCGGCCGCAGGGCTCGGCCCGCCGCAGTCCGATCGGCCTGCGGCTGGGCTTCGCCGGTGACGACTTCGGGTACGCGATCGACTTCGGGCTGCCCCAGCCGTCGCGGTCCGCGTTCGCCCGCGACCCGGAGATCAAACGCGAAGCGATCTGGGCGGGGCGGTTCCTGCGCCCGGCCGGCCTGCTCGCCGACCGGGCGAACGGTGCGCTGCGGCTGCGCGACGGCCGCAGCTGGCAGGCCGTTCCCGGCGTCCTGGCCAGCTACGACAGCATGCTCAGCGAGTACTCCGACCCGCAGCGCGCGCCGGAGATCCTCGAGGTCCGCGAGCAGATCCGGTCCTGGCGCTTCTACGATCACCTGCGCACCGACGCCGACGCACCGGTCCGCCAGGCGCAGATCGGCACCCGCACTCCCGTGCTGGGCCCCGAGGGGGCCGACCTCGCCGCGGCGCTGCAGACCATCCGCGAGATCGGCGACGCGGAGGCCCTCGACGCCGCTGTCGAGACGGCGTTCCCGGGCAGCTCGCTCTCGATCGACGTCGAAGCGGGGCGTTTCGTTCTGGGTTTTCGGCAGCCGGGTCTGCAGCGGCCGTTCGGTGCCGCCGAACTGTCCGACGGGACGATGAAATACCTGATGTGGGTGGCGGCCCTGCTGACGCCCAGGCCACCGGCGTTGCTGGTGCTCAACGAGCCGGAGACCAGCCTCCACCCGGACCTGCTCCGGCCGTGGCGCAGCTGATCACCACCGGCTCGGAACGCACCCAGGTGGTGGTGATCAGCCACTCCCGCGCCCTGGTCAACGCACTGGACGCCGATGACGAAATCGAACTGGTCAAGGAACTCGGCGAGACCCGCATCGAGGGCCAGGGCCGCCTCGACGAACCGCCCTGGCACTGGCCCGAGCGCTAACCCACGTTCTCCAGCGCCAACGCCATCGCCCCGATCAGGGGCGCGTCGTCGACGAACCGCGCGAGGGCCAGCGACGGCGGGAACGGCACCGCCCGCTCCAGCACCGCCGACACCCGCGGCACGAGGTACTCCGCGGCTCCGAGGAGCCCGCCGCCGAGCACCACCGTCGAGGGATCCAGAACGACGCAGAGGTTGGCGATCGTGCGTGCCAGTGCCTCGCAGAAGTCGTCCAGCAGGGCATCAACCCCCGGCGTCGCGAACAGCTCGGCAGCGGTCACCGGCCGACCCAGCAGCGCGGACCCGCGCCGGCTCAACGCGGCTCCGGAGACGACGTCCTCCAGCGGCGCGTGCCCGTCGGCGAAGAAGCGATCCGCGTGTTCCCGCAGGTAGGCGATCTCACCGGCCGCCCCGTGCGCGCCGGGCACCACGCGCCCGCCGACCACCACCGCCGCGGCCAGCCCCGTGCCGACGTTGACGTAGAGCCCCGTGTCGACCCCGCGCAGCGCACCCCACCGCAGCTCGGCGGCGGCGCCCGCGTTGACGTCGTTGTCGATCGCAACCGGTGCGTCGCCGAAGCGCTCGCGCAACAGCGCGGGCAGTGCGAGGCCCTCCCATCCGGGCACGTTCGGTGCGAGCCGGACCCGGCCGTCGCGCACCACGCCGAACGTGGAGACGCCGACAGCGGCCGGGCTTGCCAGGAGATCCCGGGCCGCCTCGAACGTGCGCTCCACCGCCTGCAGGGCACCGGCCTCGCCGAGCGTCTCCAGCCGCACCGTCTTCGCCGGCCGGGACGACCCGACGGCTGCCGTCGCCAGCGCGATCTTCGTCCCCCCGAAATCGATCGCGAGCACGTGCGTCACGCGGGCGCACCCCGCCGGGCCACCGAATCGACAGCGATCGCGAGGGCCAGCACCGTGGCGGTCACCATCAACCGCACCGACGAATCGACGCTCAGCAGCAGCATGCCGTTGGTGATCGACTGGATCACCAGGATGCCCAGCAGCGCGGCGTACGGGCGCCCTCGACCACCGAACAGCGACGTGCCGCCGATCACCGCCGCCGCGATCGCCATCAGCAGCGTGTCACTGCTGCCCGAGCTCTGGTTGACCGCGGCGAGGCGGCTGGCCGCGAGGATGCCACCGCACGCGGCGAGCGTGGAGGCCGCGGCGAAACAGATCAGCCGGATCCGCGTCACATTGATGCCCGCCCGCCGGGCGGCTTCGGCGTTGCCGCCGACCGCGTACACGTGCCGCCCGAACACGGTGTGCCGCAGAACAAGGTCCAAAGCCACTACCAGGAACGCGAAGATGACGAGGAGCAGCGGCACACCGCGGTCGGCGGAGAGCACGGCGACGACGGCCAGCGCGAGCGCGAGACCGCCGAGACGCAGGGCCACGCCGGCGACCGGGCCCACGGGCAGGTCGGCGGCGCTCCGGAACCGGCGCACGAGCAGCGCGCTCGCCGTGCAGACCCCGACGATCACGACCACGAGCAGCCAGGACACCCACGGGGGCAGCCAGGTGTCGCTGAGGCTCGCGAGAAACCCGTCGAACGGCAGGTTGATCGTGCCGCCGCTGCCCAGCAGGTACAGCATCAGCCCCTGCCAGCCGATCAGCCCGGCGAGCGTCGCGACGAACGACGGCATGCCCAGTCGGGTGAACATCCACCCGTGCAGTAGCCCGATCAGCGCCCCGCCGACCAGCGCCACCGCGATGGCCGCGACCGGCGGCCACCCCTGCTTCACCGACAGAATCGTCATGATGACGGCGCACAGCCCGCTGACCGAACCGGCCGACAGATCGATCTCGCCCAGCAGCACCACCATGATGATGCCGAGGGCGATCGTGCCGGTCGCGGCCATCTGCAGGGCCAGGTTCGTGAGGTTCTCCGCGGACAGGAACCTGTCGTTCAACGAGCTGAAGACGATCGCGATCAGCACCAGGCCGACGACGACGGGCCAGGCGCCGAGATCGGCGCGCAACCGAGAAATCATGGAACCAAACTCCCGGTGATGGCGCCGACGACTTCCTCCGGAGTGGACTCCGCGGTGCGGAACTCCCCGGCGTTGCGCCCGAGGCGCAGGACGACGATCCGGTCGCTCACCGCCCGGACGTCGGCGAGATTGTGCGAGATCAGCAGTACCGCGAGCCCGCGGTCACGCAGGCGTCGGATCAGGTCGAGCACCTGCGCGGTCTGTTCGACGCCGAGCGCGGCCGTCGGCTCGTCCAGGATCACCACGCGCGGCTCGCCGACCAGCGCCCTGGCGATCGCGACCGACTGGCGCTGGCCACCGGAGAGCATCGCCACCGGCACCCGGATGTCGCGGATGCGCACGTCCAGCGAGGTCAGCAGGTCCCGCGCGGCCCGTTCCATCCGGATGGGACGCAGCACCGACCACCGTCGCCGTTCGTCGCCCAGAAACAGATTGGCGACGACGTCCAGGTTCTCGCAGAGCGCGAGGTCCTGGTGCACGGTGGCGACGCCGAGCCGCTGGGCGTCGTGCGGAGTGGTGATGCGGACCGGGCTGCCGTCCTGCTCGACGACGCCGTCGTCCGGAAGGACGACGCCGGAGAGCACCTTGACCAGCGTGGACTTGCCGGCGCCGTTGTCGCCGACGAGCGCGACGACCTCACCGCCGTCGAGGGAGATGCTGACGTCGTCGAGCGCGTGGACCGCGCGGTAGCGCTTGGAGACACCACGGGCGGACAGCATTACTGGATGCCCTGCTTCGCGCAGGCCGCCTGGACCTCGGCGGTGCAGAGGTCGGCGGGCTGGTAGAACCCGTCCTTGACGATCGTGTCCTTGACCTTGTCGGCCGTCACCGGGATCGGGTCGAGCAGGAACGCGGGGATCTGCCCGACCTTCGCGGGTGCCTCCGGCTTCTCGCCCTTGACCAGCGCAACGGCCAGCTCGGCGGCCTTCTCGGCCTCGCTGCGGATGTCGAGGTAGATCGTCATGTACTGCTCGCCGGTCAGGATCCGCTGCACGGCCGCGAGTTCGGCGTCCTGCCCGGTGATCGGCGGCAACGTCTGGTAGCCGGCGCGCTTCATCGCCGCGATCGCGCCACCGGCCATGCCGTCGTTGGCGGAGAGCACCCCGACGACGGAGTCGCGGCCGAGAGCGGTGATCGACTGTTCCATCTCCTGCTGGGCCTTGTCGGGGCTCCAGTCGGGGGTGTCGAACTCGCGCCCGACCTTCACCTTGCCGTCGAGGACGTTGTGCGCGCCCTTCTTGTAATCGGCCGAGCTGGGGTCGGTGGGGGAGCCGTTGATCATGACGATCTGGCCCTTGTCGGTGGTGCCGGCCTTGCCGAGCGCGTCGAGCAGGGCCTGGCCCTGCATCTCGCCCACGCGGACGTTGTTGAAGGAGACGTAGTACTCGTAGGTGATGCCGGAGATCAGCCGGTCGTAGGCGATGACCGGCACGTTCTTCTGCTTCGCCTGGTTGACGAGGGGCGCGACGGCACCGGCGTCGACCGCGTCGAGCACGAGCGCGTCCGCGCCCTGGGTGAGGGCCGCCTCGATCTGTTGCTGTTGCTTGGCGGCGTCCTGATCGGCGTTGGAGTACAGCACTTCGCAGTCGGCGCACAGCGATTTGACCTTGGCCTCGAACAGGGGCCGGTCGAACGCCTCGTAGCGGGTGGTCTTGGACTCGGGCAGGAACAGGGCGATCGTCTTCCCGTCGCCATCCGACGAGGACGATCCGTTGCTGCACGCGCTCACTAGGACAAGGGCTAAGACGGCGAAGATTCTGGCCCTCATGGCGACGCCTCTCTCGCGGGGTGTGCAGTGGATCGTGGGGCATCGCCCGGTCTTTGGCAATGACCTTTACGAATTTGGTAAGTGACCTTTACAAAGTGGTGTGGCAGCCTGATGTCGTGCAGACCGCGAGTACCACGACCGTCCTTCGGGTCATGAACGAGCGGGCGGTGTTCGCCGCGGTCTTCCGGCTGGGAGCGGCGTCGCGTCCGGAGTTGGCGCAGGTGACCGGGCTGTCGAAGCCGACGGTCGGGGTGGCGCTGAGCAACCTGGAAGCGGCGGGCCTGCTGCGTCAGGTCGGGATGCGCGCCGGAGCGGCCGGCCGCTCGGCGCTGCTCTACGAGGTGCGGCCCGAGGCCGGTTACGTCCTCGCCGTCGACATCGGACGCGAGTACGTGCGCATGGCGCTGGCCGACCTGGTCGGCGACGTCGTCACCCGGGTGGCGGACCCCGCGAACGGCCCCCGTGACCTCATTCCGCAGCTCACCCGGCTCGCGGACGAACTCGTCACCACCGCCGGCATCACCCGCGACGACGTCACGCTCGCCGTGTTCGGCACGCCCGGCATCCATGACAAGGCCAACGGCTCACTCCACCTCGCGCCGAACCTGCCGGGTTGGGAGGAGCGCAACAGCCTGGCCCGGTTCGCCGACATCGCCGGACCCACGTACCTGGTGGACAACGACGTCGATCTGGCCGCCGTCGGCGAGGCCACGTACGGCCTGGGGCGCGACGTCCCGCACTTCGTGTACCTGTCGATCGGTACCGGCATGGGCATGGGCATCGTGATCGACGGAAAGCTGTACCGCGGCTTCCGCGGCGCGGCCGGCGAGGTCGGTTACCTGCCGATCGGCGATGGCGACCCGCTGCTGCGTCAACCCGGAGCCCGCGGGCGGGGCATGTTCGAATCCGTCGCGTCGGCCGCTGGGCTGGTCGCAACCGCGCAGCGCTTCGGCATGACCGGAGCGACCACCGCGAAGGACGTCCTCGACGCCGCCCGCGCCGGCGACCGGTCCGCCCTACGCGCCGTCGACCAGGAGGTGGACCATCTCAGCCGCGCCGTGGCCGGCGTGACAGCGGTACTCGACCCGGAACTGGTGGTGCTCGGCGGCGGCGTCGGCAGCCACGCCGGCGACCTGCTGACCGGCCCGCTGCTCGAGCGCCTCGGCGACCTGGTGGTGCTGGACCCGCCCCGGATCGAGGTCTCGACGCTCGGCGCCGACGCCGTCCTGCTCGGCGCCCTCGCGTCCGGCCTGTCGGCGGCCCGCGACCTGGTCCTCGACCGCTGACCGCACCCGGATCGCCGTCAGCGGATCCTGGCCCGGGGCCACTCCTCGCGCTGCAGCGGATTCGCGACGAGGTCGATCGACCCGGTCGCCGTCTGTCGTCCTTCTACGATGGACGGGCGGTGTCGTTCGGTTGCCCCGGGCTTTCGAAGATCGCTTTCAATGCGGCGACGTGCTGGCGGTAGGCGGCTTTTCCGTCCTTGGTGAGGCTGACCCACGTCTTCACCCGACCGCGTCCGGTCGGTTTGCTGATGTCGACGTAACCCGCCTCCTGCAGCACCTTGACGTGCTTGCTCAGCACCGAGTCGGCGACGCCCAGAACGTTCCGCAGGACGCCGAACTCGGTGCTGTCGGTGGCGTCCAGGAACGCGCAGATCCGCAGCCGGTTGGGGGCGTGGATCGTCTCGTCGAACGGCTCGGTCATGCTCCCGCCCGGAGTTGAGCGCGCACCGCCTGATCGAAACGGTTGCCGAGAACGATCGTGCCGACGAACAGCACCGCGGCGATGACCCACACCGGCCACCGCAGGTCGGTGAAGTACCCGATGGCCAGACCACCGGCGAGGCCGACTCCGATCAGGCCGCCCATGGCGTAGGCCCAGCGGCTGGCACGTCCGGCCTTGTGGCCGGACACCCAGACCCCGGTGATGTTTCGGTAGGTCCGCATCAGCACGACGCAGGCCGCGAGGAACAGCAGCACTCCGACGAGCCTGACGATCGTGTTGCCGAGGCTGTAGGCGACGGTGTAACCGGCGACCAGGATGCCCAGGACGGGGTGGTACCACCGGGGCGTGACCAGCCGGTCCGCAGCGGCAGCGCGACCTTCGTTGATGGCGGCGAGCTGCTCGGCGGCATTGTCGGTGGGCCCCGTCATGAGGCGGTTCCCAGTTCGGCCCGCACGGCGTGGCCGGACCGGCGGCCGATGACGATCGCGCCGAGCAGGCTCACCGCGGCGATGACGAAGATCGGCCACCGCAGCTCGGTGTAGTGACCGATGCTCCACGCGGCGATCAGGCTCACGCCGACCAGCGCGCCCAGCGCGGTCGCCCAGCGGCCCACGCTCCCGGCGTCGGTTGCGGTGGCGCCGGTGGTGGTGCGGTAAGTCCGGGCAAGCGCGCCGCAGGCGAGGATGAACAGGATGCCGCCGGCGAGCGCGAAGGCGGTGCTACCGAGGCTGATCACCACGACGTAACCGGCGAGGAGGGCGCCGAGGGCCGGGTGGTACCACCGGGGTGCCGCATTGTTTTCCATGTCGGAAAGTCAATCAGTTTCCAACCCGGAAAGTCAAGCGCGCGGCGGAAAGTCAGACATGCGCGCGAGGGTAGCCGCGGTGCGATCAGGGAGCGCATCTGCTGATCCGTTCGCCGTGGCGGGGGACGGGCCGATCCGCGGGGCATGACCTCTCAATTCGGCATCACCGGGTTATCGAGTGCGAACCGTGAGAACTCGTCGACGCTGCTCGGGTGGCAGCTCGCGCAGCGGATCCAGCTCACCGTCAACCAGGTCGCCCGGCTCAAGCGCGACGCTCCCGTCGAGGAGATCGTGCGTGAGCTGGACGTCCGGCTGCGCCGGTTCGGTGTGTTCATGACCGCGCGCGAGCTCACCGACTACGCCACCGGGATCAGTGAGACTCCCGGCTGACCTCCGAGCCGCTGGAGCCGAGCAGGAAGTCGAGGTCGGCGCCGGTGTCGGCGCCGAGGACGTGGTCGACGTAGAGCCGTTCCCAGCCGCGCTTCGGGGCGGCGAACCCCTCGATGTTCGGGGTGCGCTGACTGAGGTCGGCTTCGACGTCGATGCGGCGGGCTTCGACGTCGAGCACGATGTAGTCGCCGGTCCGGACGCGGGCGAGGGGACCGCCGGCGGCGGCCTCGGGCGCCACGTGCAGGACGACGGTTCCGTAGGCGGTCCCGCTCATGCGTCCGTCGCAGATCCGGACCATGTCCCGGACGCCCTGCTCGAGCAGTTTGCGGGGGAGCGGCATGTTGGCGACCTCCGGCATGCCGGGGTAGCCCTTGGGGCCGCAGCCGCGCAGCACCAGCACGGAGTCCGCGTCCACGTCGAGATCGGGATCGTCGATGCGGGCGGAGAAGTCTTCGATCGAGTCGAACACGACTGCGCGCCCACGGTGGCGCAGGAGTTCCGGGGAGGCCGCGGCGGGCTTGATCAGCGCGCCGGACGGCGCCAGCGAGCCCCGCAGCACCGCGATCCCGCCTTCGGCGACCAGCGGCGCCGTCCGCGGCCGGATGACTTCGGCGTCCCAGATCGGGGCCTCGTCGAGGTAATCGACAAGGGGTTTGCCGGTGACCGTGAGCGCGGACGGGTCGAGCAGGTCACGCACCTCGCGCAGCACCGCGAGGAAACCGCCGGCGCGGTAGAAGTCCTCCATCAGGAACCGACCGGCGGGAAGGAGGTCGACGAGCACCGGGACCCGGGAGCCGATCCGGTCGAAGTCGTCGAGGGTCAGCGCGATGCCGAGGCGCCCGGCGATCGCGAGCAGGTGAACGACCGCGTTGGTGGACCCGCCGATCGCGGCCAGCGCCACGATCGCGTTGTGGAAGTTGGCCTTGGTCATCAGGGTCGAGGGCCGCCGGTCCTCGCTGATCAGCTGCACGGCCAGCCGACCCGTGCCGTGGGCGGCTTCCAGCAGGCGGCTGTCGGGGGCGGGAGTGCCGGCGATTCCGGGCACTGTCGTTCCCAGGGCCTCGGCGACCAGCGCCATCGTCGACGCGGTGCCCATCGTGTTGCAGTGTCCCCGCGACCGGATCATCGACGATTCGGAGCGAGTGAAGTCCTGGTTGGAGAGGGTTCCGGCGCGGACCTCTTCGGAGAGCCGCCACACGTCCGTGCCACACCCCAGCGGCACGCCGCGGAACGTCCCGGTCAGCATCGGTCCGCCGGGCACCACGACGGCGGGGAGATCGACGGATGCGGCGGCCATGAGCAGCGACGGAATGGTTTTGTCGCACCCGCCGAGTAGAACGACACCGTCGATCGGGTTGGCGCGCAGCATCTCCTCGGTGGCCATCGCGGCCATGTTGCGCCACAACATGGCGGTCGGCCGTACGTTCGTCTCGCCCAGCGACACCACCGGCAGCTCGCGCGGGATGCCGCCTGCCTCGTAGATGCCGTTGGCGACCGACCGTGCGACTTCGGTCAAGTGTGCGTTACAGGGGGTGAGGTCCGATGCGGTGTTGGCGATCGCGATCTGGGGGCGGTCGAATGCGTCGTCGGGTGTGCCACGGCGCATCCAGGCCCGGTGGATGTAGGCGTTGCGGTCCTGCCCGGCGTACCAGTGGGCGCTGCGGAGGGTCACGGATGGCCGCCTTTCCTACGTCGAACGCGTTGTTTTACTTTTTACCGATGAAACCGGCCACAGATGAGTCGTACACGTTGGCCGAGGGGCCGATCTGGGATGCGCCCCGCCGGCGCCTGCTCTGGGTCGACATCGCCAGCGGCACGTTGTTCGAGGGTGCGCTCGACGGTGAGCGTATCCAGGTGACCGGTCGGCACCAGTTCGACGGCTCGCTCGGCACCGTCGTTCCCGCCGCGGACGGCACGCTGCTCGTCGCGACGCAGGAGGAACTGGTCGTCCTGCGGCCCGACGGCACGCGCGAGGCCGGCCCGCGGATCATCGAGGTCGGGGAGGGCCGGCGCCTCAACGACGGCGCCACCGACCCGGCCGGCCGTTTCCTGGTCGGCACGATGCTGATCGACGGCCCGTCGGAGAACGAGCGGCTCGTCCGCGTCGAGTTCGACGGCAGCATCACCGTGCTCGACGACGACCTCACGCTCTCCAACGGGCTGGCCTGGTCGCCCGACGGGCAGCGCATGTACAGCACCGACACGTTCCGCCGTGTCGTGTACGTGCGCAACTACGACCCGACCGACGGTTCGGTGGGTGGGCGACGCGTCCACCTCGACCTGGGTGACGATCACCCCGACGGCATCACGATCGACGTCGAGGAGCACCTGTGGGTCGCGATCTGGGGCGAGGGTGAGGTCCGGCGGTACGCGCCCGACGGCACGCTCGTCGACCGTCGCTCGGTGCCCGCGCCGAACGTGTCGAGCGTCGCGTTCGCCGGTGACGACCTCGACCGCCTGGTGGTCACCACGGCCACGGTGGCGCTCACCGAGGAGCAGGAACGCGACTTCCCGGACTCCGGCCACCTGTTCGTGGTGCCGGTCGACGTCCCGGGGTTGCCCGTCACGCCGTGGGCGCCGTGAGGGCGTTCGTCCTCACCGGGCCGGGGCAGGCCGAGGTCCGGGACGTTCCCGCGCCCGTCGCCGGCCCCGGTGAGGTCGTCGTCGACGTCGAACGTGTCGGTGTCTGCGGCACCGACGTCGAGTTCTTCACCGGCGAGATGGCCTACCTGCACCAGGGCGTCTCGTCGTACCCGATGCGGCTGGGCCACGAGTGGGCCGGGCGCGTCGCTGCGGTGGGCCCGGGCGTCGACCCGGCGTGCATCGGGCGGCGGGTCACCGGCGACACGATGATCGGCGACGGCACCTGCCGACGCTGCCGCCGCGGTCACCAGCACGTCTGCGAGAACCTCCGCGAGGTCGGCATCCGCGACGGCCTGCCGGGCGCGCTCGCCGAGCAGCTCGCGGTCCCGGTCCGTTCACTGCATCCACTGCCTGCTGCTGTCGACGCCGTACGCGGCGCGTTGGTGGAGCCGGGCGGGAACGCGTGGCGTGCCGCCCAGGCCACCCAGGCCGGGCCCGGCGACCGGGTCCTGGTGCTCGGGCCGGGCACGATCGGGTTGCTCGTCGCCGCGTTCCTGCAGGCAGCGGGCGCGGAGGTGCACCTGCTGGGCCGCGACGCCGAGTCGCTGGCGTTCGCGCGCGGCCTCGGCTTCGCGGTGGCCGACGCCGTGCCCGACCTGGCGTGGGACGCGATCGTCGACGCCTCGAACGCCGCCCACCTGCCCGCCCTCGCGCTCGAGCGGGTTGAACCGGCCGGTCGGCTGGTCTACATCGGCCTGGCCGGTGCGCCGAGTCCGATCGACACGAGGGCGCTCGTGCTCAACGACGTCACAGCGGTCGGCATCCTGTCCGCGTCACCGGGCCTGGCCGCCACGATCGACGCGTACGCCGACGGGGTCGTCGATCCGCGCCCGTTGGTCGCGGCCACCGTCGGCCTGGACGACGTGGCGGCGGTGCTGTCGGGAACCCGTCCGAAGGGCTCCGGGCCGGGCCCCAAATTCCACGTCGATCCGCAATTGGGCGGTTAGGCTGCTTGGTGTGGATCGGCCCAGATCCCGCCCCCTGTGGTTGTGCGTCCTCGGACCGGTACAGGCCTGGGCGGACGGACAGGCGGTCGACCTGGGTCCACCTCAGCAACGGGCTGTGCTCGCGCTGTTACTGGCCCGCGCGGGTGAGCAGGTTCCGCTCGACGAAATGATCGACGCGCTGTGGCCGGACGGCCCACCGGCCAGCGCCGCCGGCAGCCTCCACGGGTACGCCAGCCGGCTGCGGCGGGCGTTGGAACCCGACCGTCCGATCCGGGCCCCCAGCCGCTGGATCGAGCGGGTGTCGCGCGGCTACCGGCTCGTGGCCACCGCGGACGAGGTGGACCTGCTGTGGTTCCGCCGGCGGGTCGCCGAGGCGCGGGAGGCGGCGTCCACCACCGCGGCGATCCCGGCCTACGTCGACGCGCTGGAGGTGTGGCACGGCCCGGTGGCGGCGGGCCTGGACATGGCCGTCCGGTCGCACCCCACGTTCCGGGCCCTCGACCGCGAGTACGCCGGGGTGCTCGCCGACGCGGCCGACGTCGCCCTCGACGCGGGCCTCACCCGTGACGTCCTGCCGTTCCTGCAGCGCCAGGCCGCCCTCGAACCACTCGACGAGGCACTGCAGGCACGCGTCATCCGGACGCTGGCCGCCGAGGGACGGCGCGGCCCGGCGCTGGCGCTGTACCGCAGCGTCCGCGACCGGCTCGTCGACGAGTTGGGCATCGAACCGGGCCCGGAGCTGCGCAGCGCGCACGAGGACGTGCTGCACGGCGAAGGGGCCGAGAAGAACACGGTTCCCGCGCAGCTGCCCGCAGCCCTGGCGACGTTCACCGGGCGGGCGGCCGAGTTGGCAGCGATCGACGCCGCCGTCGACGCGGGCGCCGCCGTCGCGGTACGGGGCATGGGCGGCGTCGGGAAAACCGCGTTGGTCGTGCGTTGGGCACACTCGGTCGCCGCGCGCTACCCCGACGGCCAGCTCTACGTCGATCTGCGTGGTTTTGACGAGAACGATTCACCGGTGGATCCGGGAGAGGCGCTCCGCGCGTTCCTGGACGCGCTCGGCGTGCCGCCGGCGTCGGTCCCGGACACTCTGGACGCGCAGGCGTCGCTGTACCGCAGCCTGCTGGCCGGCCGGCGGGTCCTCGTGGTCATCGACGACGCACGGGACGCGAAGCAGGTCGGTCCGCTGCTTCCGGGCGCCCGCGGCTGCACGACGGTCGTGACCAGCCGTGACCCGCTCGCCGAGCTGGTCGCAACCGGCGCGGCCACGTCCGTTCCGCTCGGCGCGTTCACCGCGGAACAGTCGCGCGGGTTCCTTCTCGGCCGCCTCGGCATCACCCGGGTGACCGCCGAGCCCGACGCGGTGGACCGGATCGTCGCCCGCTGCGGACGCCTGCCGCTGGCGCTCGCGATCGTCGCGGCCCGCGCGGCGCTGAACAGCACGTTCACGCTGGCCGCGCTCGCCGACGAGCTGGAGTCCGAGGTCGGCCTCGACGCGTTCACGGTGCCCGGCCTGAGCGGTGACCTGCGGGCGGTGTTCTCCGGGTCGTACCGCACGCTCCGACCGGAGACCGCGGCGCTGTTCCGCCGCATGGCCGCGCATCCCGGTCCGGATCTGGGGTTCCGCGCCGCCGTAGCGATGGCCGGGCAGCCGGAGCCGGTCGTGCGCCGCGCGCTGCGTGAGCTGGTGGCGGCGCATCTCGTGATCGAGAACGGCCCGGGCCGGTTCACCTACCACGACCTGCTGCGCGACTACGCCGTCGAGCTGAGCACCGACGAGGACGACGCGTTCGTCGGCGCGCTCGACTACTACCTGCACACCGCGATCGAGACGCGCCAGGTCCTGGCGCCCGCGCGGCCCCTGGACCGGCTCATGGACCGGCCACCCGGCCTCGCCCGGCACGACTTCACCGACGCGAGCGCTGTCGTCGCCTGGTACGAGACCGAGCGCGGGGCGCTCCTGGAGATGACGCGGGCCGCCGAACGCCGGGGCTTCGACGCGCACGTCTGTCAGCTGGCCGCGGCGCTGAGCATGGTGCAGCACATGTCCGGGCGGTGGCGGGACTGGATGATCCAGGCCGAGCTGGCGCTGCTGTCCGCGGCGCGGCAGCACGACCCCTGGTGGATGGCGCACGCGCACCACCGGATGGCGATCGGGCTGAGCGAGCTGTCCCGCTCGGAGGAGGCCGTCGCGCACAGCCGCGAGGCGGCCCGGCTGTTCGCCGCCGTCGGTGACACCGGGTGGCAGGCGATGGCGCAGGTCGGCGTCGCGGCCGCGCTCTCCAACGCGGGCCGGCTCGACGCCGCGCTGGAGGAGGACATCCTGGCCATCGAGCTGCACCGGGCGATCGGCGACCGGGCGGGCGAGGCGTACTCCGAGAACAACAGGGGCTGGCGGCTGTCGCTCAACCCCGACACGTTCGACGAGGCCGCGACGCACTACCGGCGGGCCGCCGAGCTGTTCGCCGGCACGGCCGACCGCTACGGCGAGGCGTCGGTGCTGGCCAACCTCGCGCAGCTGCACCGCCGGCGGGAGGAGTGGGGCGCGGCGCTGGACTGCAACGAGCGCGCGCTCGCGCTGTTCGCCGAGATCCACGGTGGACTGGAGGCCGCGCAGGCGCACCACGAACACGGCATCTGCTGGTGGAACCTGGGCTCGGCGGAGAACGCCCGCGCCTCGTGGAAGCGGGCGCTCGCCCTCGTGCAGGACGCCGACCAACCCGCCGCCGAACAGCTGCGGGACGAGCTGCGGGTGCTGCTGGACGGGCCCGTGCAGCCCGCGTACAGATTTCCTACACGGACGCCTCCGTACGCTGCGCGGGTCCCGCAGGCCAGTCACGAGGAGTAGTTCCGTGCCGCGCTCCCGCGCTGCTTCCCACGCCCCGGAATCCGACCGGAGCCGGATCCCGGTCACGATCCACTGCGACGACCCGCTGACGCGCGCGGGCCTGCTCAGCCATCTGCGCACCGATCCGCTGGTCGAGCCGTTCGACGCGGCGGCCCGGCCGGGCGTCGGCGCGGTGGGCGGCGTCGCGGTGGTGCTCGCCGAGCGGGTCGACGACCTCGGCGCGGCCCGGCTGCGGCGGATCGCGCTGAACAAGCGGGTCGTGCTGGTCGTCGAGCGGCTCCGGGAGCCCGAGCTGCTACGGGCGCTGGAGACCGGGGTGACGGCGATCGTGCTGCGCCACGAAGCGACCCCGGAGCGGTTGGCGGCGGCGGTCCGGTCCGCTGCCCGCGGTGACCGGGACCTGCCCAGCGACCTCCTCGGCCAGCTCGTCGACGTCGTCAACCGGATGCGGCGGGAGCCGGCGACCGGCACCGGCGCGCATCCGCCCACGGAGCGTGAGCTGGAGGTGCTGCGGCTCCTCGCCGAGGGGTGGGAGACGCGCGCGATCGCGGAGAAGCTCGCGTACTCCGAGCGCACCGTCAAGAACGTGCTGCAGGGGTTGAACGCACGCTTCCAGCTGCGTAATCGGACGCACGCGGTTGCCTACGCCCTCCGCGAGGGTTACCTGTGAGGCATGACGACGCTGCGCACCGAGGTACTTTCCGTCTCCTATCGCGACGCGGGGCCGGTTGACGGACCGCCGGTGCTGATCCTGCACGGCTGGCCCGATTCGGCCTCGGCGTGGACGCCGATCGCGGACCAGCTGGCGGGGCTCGGGCTGCGGACGATCACGCCGGAGTTGCGAGGGCACGGTGGGACGCGGTTCTTGGATGCTTCGACGGTGCGCGACGGGCGGAGCGTGGCGCTGGCGCAGGACGCCGTGGATCTCGTCGATCACTTGGGGTTGGAGCAGTTCGCGGTTGTCGGTCACGACTGGGGAGCGCGGGCCGGGTACACGCTGGCGGCGGTGGCGCCGTCCCGGGTGACGCGGCTGGTGACGTTGTCGCTGGGGTACCAGCCGCACGGGGTGTTCGCGATGCCGGACTTCGGGCAGGCTCGGGCGTTCTGGTACCAGTGGCTGATGTACGTGGATGCCGGGGCGGAGGCGATCCGGCGGGACCCGGCGGGGTTCGCGCGGGTGCAGTGGGAGACGTGGAGTCCGCCCGGGTGGTACGACGAGGCGGCGTTCGGGGAGGCTTCTCGGGCGTTCGAAAATCCGGACTGGGCTGCGGTGACGCTCAGTGGGTACCGGTCGCGGTTCCTGGCGGACGAGCCCCGGGATACCCGGTACGACCTGCTCGGGGCGCGACTGCGTGACGTGGGGACGATCGGCGTCGACACGCTGACGATCCAGGGTGCGGAGGACTACTGCGACCCGCCGTCACTGCTGGTGGGACAGGAGAAGTTCTTCACCGGGGGGTACCGGCTCGAGGTGATCGACGGGGTGGGGCATTTTCCGCACCGGGAGGCGCCGGGGGTGGTGGCGTCGCTGATCGCGGAGCACGTGACGATGCGGGCGGCCACTGCCGGTGACGTGGAGGCGATTGCGGAAATGTGGCACCGCGGGTGGCATGACGGGCACGACGGGCAGGTGCCGGCGGAGCTGGCTTCCGTTCGTACTCCGGAGTCGTTCGGGCCGCGCGCTGTCGACCGCCTGCCGCAGACGACGGTGGCCGAGCGCGGGGGTGAGGTGGCGGGGTTCGTCGTCGTGGTCGGTGACGAGGTCGAGCAGGTGTACGTGTCGTCCGCCCACCGTGGCGGGGGTGCGGCGTCGACATTGCTGGCGGCGGCCGAGCGCCAGGTCCGAGCAGCGGGCTTCCCTTCGGCGTGGCTCGCGGTGGTGGCCGGCAACGCCCGGGCGCGCCGTTTCTACGAGCGTGAGGGCTGGGTCGACGAGGGCGACTTCGACTACGCCGCGGAGTCCGGCGACACCACGATCGGAGTCCCGTGCCGCCGCTACACGAAACGCCTCACGTGATCGCGTGCCCGTTCTTGTCGGCGAGCGACTGAAGGTCGGGGTCGCCGTACTTCTCGCGGAGGGCCTGGAAGCGGGCCGCCTTGTCGGGGCCGAAGCGGCCGACCTTGGTGAGGTAGGTGTCGGCGGAGACGAAGACCGGTGGGTCGAGCTTGCTGTGGAACTTGTCGGCGTACATCACCAGCTCTTCCTCGGGCGTCTCGGCCAGGTAGTCGGCTACCGGCAGCGGTAGCCGCTGGTCGACGACGTCGGCTCGGGTGAGCCCCACGCCCGTGTGGTGCGAGCAGAACCGGGCAATGCGCTCGGACCAGCCGAGCTCACGCAGCAGCTCGTCACCGAGGATGCCGTGGCGGATGTAGTGCGCGCCGCCGAGCCGGTGGACGCCGACGTCGTGCACCAGCGCACCGACGCGCACCAGTTCGGCGTCGATATCGGGCTTGAGCAGTTGTGCGGCGAGGTCGGCGACGATCCGGCAGTGGGTGTACACCAGCTCGAACTCGTCGTCACTCGGCGCGTAACGCCGGTGCAGCGCAACGATCTCGCCCTCACTCGGCAGGTAACTCACCGGCGCCCCCGGATGAGGCGTACCGGCGTGTACACGAGGACCTCTTCGTCGCGTTGGTTGCGGACGCTGACCTCGGTGCGCACCACGCCGCGGCCCGGTTTGCTCGACGGGCGCGCCTCGAGCGTGGTGACCACCGCGTACAGCGTGTCGCCGACGAACGTCGGGCCCTTGACGGTCAGCTCCATGCCGAGGAACGCCAGGCCGGTGCCGGTGATCGCGCCGGAGATCATCACCAGGCCCTCGGCGATGCTGTAGACCAGCCCGCCGGGCACGAGTCGCCCGGTGTACCCGGCGGACTTCGCGTGCTCCGCGTCGTAGAAGAGCGGCTCGACGAACCCGGACCAGGTCACGAACTGCACGAGGTCCGCCTCGGTCACCGTGCGGCGATTCGTGCGGAACGTGAGGTCGACCTGCTCCTCCCAGGTGAGTCCGGGGTGGAGGATCTGTGGCTCGGTCATCTGAGCTCCCCTGTTTTCTACATGAGCGTTGACGGTCAACCTACTGGGTCGTATGTTCAGGCGGCAATGGTGCCGACCCAGGGTAGGTGCGGATCGTGAGCAACTCCGCTGTCGTCGTGGACGTCGTCCGATCGCCCATCGGCCGAGGTAAGGCCGGGGGAGCGTGGTCCGAGCTGCACGCTGTCGATCTTCTCGCGCAGGTGCTGAGCGGGCTACTCGCGCGGAATCCGGCGGTGGATCCCGGCCAGGTCGAGGACGTCATCATCGGGTGCGTGAGCCAGGCCGCGGACCAGGCCGGGACGCCGGGGCGCGGGGCGTGGCTCGCCGCCGGGCTGCCCGAGCACGTGCCGGCGGTCACGATCGACCGGCGGTGCGGGTCGAGCCAGCAGTCGGTGCACTTCGCGGCCCAGGCGATCATGTCGGGGACCTGCGACGTCGTGGTGGCGGGCGGCGTCGAGTCGATGAGCCGGGTGCCGATGGGGTCGGCGCGGATGGGCGTCGACCCGTTCGGGCCGACGGTGGCGGCGCGGTACGCGCCGGGGTTGATTCCGCAGGGGGTGTCGGCGGAGCTGATCGCGGCCAAGTGGGGGATCCCGCGCGAGGAGATGGACGCGTACGCGGCCCGCTCCCACCAGCGCGCGGCCGCGGCCCGCGACAGCGGCGCGTTCGACTCCCAGATCGTGCCGATCGGGTCTGTCTCCTCCGACGAGACGATTCGGGACGGCACGACGGTGGAGAAGCTCGCGGGGTTGACGCCGTCGTTCCAGGACGACGAGTTCTCGGAGCGGTTTCCGGAGATCGGGTGGAGCGTCACGGCCGGTAACTCGTCGCAGATTTCCGACGGGGCGAGCGCCGCGCTGCTCATGAGCGAAGAGACGGCCGCGCGGTGGGGGCTGCGACCCCTCGCGCGGATCAGCGCGATGGCGATCTGCGGCTCCGACCCGATCCTCATGCTCACCGGGCCGATCCCGGTCACCGAAAAACTGCTCGCCCGCAGCGACGTGACGCTCGACCAGATCGGACACTTCGAGGTGAACGAGGCGTTCGCGTCGGTGCCGTTGGCCTGGCAGCGCGAGTTCGGGGTCCCGGACGAGGCGCTCAACCCGCACGGCGGTGCGATCGCGCTCGGCCACCCGTTAGGTGCCTCGGGCACGCGCCTGCTCGCCACGATGCTCCACGCGATGGCGGCGTCGGGCCAGCGCTACGGCCTGCAGGTGATGTGCGAGGGCGGCGGCATGGCGAACGCGACGCTCGTCGAGAACCTTCGGGCAGGTGCGTGATGGATCCGCGGAAGCTCGTCGCGGTGGTGACCGGCGGAGGCTCCGGCCTCGGCGCCGCGACCGCCCGGCACTTGTCCGAGCTCGGCGCCACGGTGGCCGTCCTCGACCTCGACGCCGCCGGCGCCGAAAAAGTCGCCGCGGAGCTGAACGCAGCCGCGCGAGACACCCGCCCGGCAGCCGGCGGCGCGGGCGCTGACGTCGCGGTGGCCGTGCAGTGTGACGTCACGGATACGGCGGCCGTGGAGGCCGCCCTGGACCGGGCGGCGGAGCTCGGGCCGATCGGGGCGCTGGTGCACTGCGCCGGCCGCGGCGGTCCGGTGCGCCTCCTCGACCGCGACGGCAACCCCGGCGACCTGGCCCAGTACACCGACATCGTCCGCGTCAACCTGATCGGCACCTTCAACATGGTGCGTCTGACCAGCGCCCGCATGGCCCGCAACCCCGACGCCGAAGAACGCGGCGTCTGCGTCCTCACCGCCTCGGTCGCGGCCTACGAAGGCCAGATCGGCCAGGCGGGCTACGCAAGCTCCAAAGCCGG
Organism: Cryptosporangium sp. NPDC048952; assembly: GCF_043197895.1. Taxonomy (NCBI): domain Bacteria; kingdom Bacillati; phylum Actinomycetota; class Actinomycetes; order Cryptosporangiales; family Cryptosporangiaceae; genus Cryptosporangium; species Cryptosporangium sp. NPDC048952. The sequence goes on from NZ_JBICTY010000004.1 coordinate 38,101, forward strand.
GATCGTCGGCTTCACGCTCGTCGCGGCGCGCGACTTGGCGTCCAGAAGAATTCGGGTCTGTTCGATCGCACCGGGCGTGTTCGACACGCCGATGCTCGCCCGCGTACCCGAGGCGGCCCGGGAAAAGCTCGGCGCGTCGATCCCGCACCCGTCGCGACTCGGGCTGCCGGAGGAGTACGCCTCGCTCGCCGGGCACATCATCGTCAACCCGATGCTCAACGGCGAGACGATCCGCCTCGACGGTGCACTCCGGATGGGACCGAAATGACTCTCGTCGAGGCCCGCGGCGCCGTCCTGCTGATCACGCTGAACCGTCCCGCGGCCCGGAACGCCGTCGACCAGGCCGTCGCGAGGGCGGTCAACGACGCGATCGACCGCCTCGAGGACGACGCGAGCCTGAGCATCGGGGTGCTCGCCGGCAACGGACCGGCGTTCTGCGCGGGCATGGACCTCAAGGCCTTCGCCCGTGGCGAGTCGGCGCGCACGCCGGAACGGGGTTTCGCGGGCCTGACCGGCCGCCCTCCGGTCAAACCCCTGATCGCGGCGGTCGAGGGCCCCGCGTTCGGGGGCGGGTTCGAGATCGTGCTCGCGTGTGACCTGGTGGTCGCGTCCGGGAACGCGACGTTCGCGCTCCCCGAGGTGCGGCGCGGGCTGATCGCCAGCGGTGGCGGGTTGCTCCGCCTGCCCCAGCGCATTCCGCGTAACCGGGCGATGGAGGTGCTGCTCACCGGAGCCGCGCTCGACGCTGCGACGGCGTACGAGCTCGGTCTCGTCAACCGGCTCGTGGGCCCGGGTGAGGCCCTCGACGCCGCGCTCGCGCTCGCGAACGAGGTCGCGGCGAACGGTCCGCTGGCGGTCGCCGCGACGAAGCGCGTCGTCACCGAGAGCGCGGACTGGACCGCGGACGAGGCGTTCGCCCGGCAGGAGCCGATCGCGGCCGCCATCAAAGCCTCAGCCGACGCCCACGAGGGCGCCGTCGCGTTCGCCGAAAAACGCGCCCCCCAGTGGTCGGGCACATGACTCCCACCCACCAGACGCGGCCCCGACCCGCCGGCTGGGCGGCGCGGTGATGGGCCTCGTTCCCCCGGCGATCCAGCTCGGCGAGGTGCACACGAAACTGCGGCGCGCGGTGCGGGCGTTCCTGCGGGGGCAGGAGTTCACGCCGTCGCCGGACTCCTGGCTCACCGGCTGGGACACCGACTTCACCCGCGCCCTCGCCGAGCGCGGCTGGCTCGGCCTCACGACCCCGACCGAGTACGGCGGCCAGGGCGCCACGGCGCTCGAGCGTTACGTCGTCATCGAAGAGCTGTTGGCGGCGGGAGCGCCGCTGGCGGCGCACTGGATCGCCGACCGGCAGATCGCACCGAGCCTGCTGGCTCACGGCACCGAGGAGCAGAAACACCGCTACCTCCCGCGGATCGCACGCGGCGAGTGCTATTTCGCGCTCGGCATGAGCGAGCCCGACGCCGGTTCGGACCTCGCCGCCGTCCGGACGCGCGCGGTACCGCACGACGGCGGCTGGCAGATCTCCGGCCGCAAGGTGTGGACCAGCGGTGCGCACGAGGCACACGCGATCCTGCTGCTCGCGCGCACCGCGCCCGACCGGCACGCCGGTCTCAGCCAATTCCTCTGCGACCTGCCGACCGCCGGCGTCTCGATCAACCCGATCCGGCTGATGTCCGGCGCCCACCACTTCAACGAAGTCCATTTGGACGACGTCCAACTGCCGGCCGACGCTCTGCTGGGCACAGTGGGGGGCGGCTGGAAGCAGGTGACCGCCGAGCTCGCGTACGAACGCAGCGGGCCCGAGCGGATTCTCAGCACGTTCCCGCTGATCGTGGCGTTCCTGCGGGAACGGGGGCCGGACGCGGCGGTGGGGGCGCTGCTGTCGCGGGCCTGGTCGCTGCGGCAACTGTCGCTCGCGGTGGCGGGTGCGCTGAGCCGCGGCGAGACGCCGGACGCCGCCGCGGCGCTGGTGAAGGACCTCGGGACGAGTTTCGAGCAGGATGTGGTGGACGTGGTGTCGAGTGTGGTGGGTCCGGACGAGTTACCGGCGGACTCGCCGCTGCGCCGGATGCTGGTGCACGCGATGCTGCAGTCGCCGGGGTTCACGCTGCGCGGCGGCACGAACGAGATTCTGCGCGGCGTGGTCGCCCGGAACCTGGGCCTCCGATGACCCCGCCTCCCACCAGCGAAGTGGCGTTGATCGCTGCCACGGCGCGGGAGTTGTTCGAGGCGCACGGGGGGGCGTGGGCCGTGCTCGACGAGTACGGGATGACGCGGGTGGCGTTGCCCGAGCCGGTCGGGGCCGGTGGGGAGCCGGCGCACCTGGCGGTGTTGCTGCGAACCGCCGGGTGGGCCGGGGTTTCGGTGCCGTTGCTGGAGACGCACGTCGGAGCGTCGCTGCTCGCGGCGGCGGGGTTGCCCGACGAGGGCGGGTCGATCGGGGTCGCGCTCGACCCCGGTGTGCTCGGGCTCCCGGGCGGACCACCCACCGTCTCGTTCGCAGGCCTCACGGACTGGGTGGTGGTCGCGCGCCCGACCGCCGGAGGCGTGGGTGGGCACCCGGAGGGCGAAGTTTCCGTGGCGCTGTGGCGCACGGCTGATCTCGAGTGGTCGCCGAGTCGCACGGTTGCGGGGGACCCGGTCGCGTCAGCGGCGCCGGCTGCCCTGTCGGATGCGGCGGACCCGGCGGGCTGGCCCGCCCCGACGGCGGCGGGCACGGTGTCCAGCGTCGAAGCCGAGCGGCTGGCGTTGCTCGAGGTGCTCGGGCGCACCTTCCTGCTCGTCGGAGCGGGCGAGCGCGCCCTCGAACACACGCTGACCTACGTGGCCCAACGCGAACAGTTCGGCCGCGCGCTAGCACGGTTCCAAGCGGTGCAGCAGACCGTGGCAGTAATGGCCTCCCTGGTAGCGGCAGCCGCAGCCGCCACCGAGGCCGCCCTGACAGCCCTGACCGCGCCGGCCGTGCCGACCGCGCCGACCGTGCCCGCCGCGCCGGCCGTTGAGCCAGGTCGGGCTGCGGCCCCGTCCGCCGCGGTGCGGTTCGCGGTATTGGCGGCCCGATCGCAGGCCGACCGGATGGCGCGACAGGTCGCCCGATCGGCACACCAGTTGCACGGCGCGTTGGGCTTCACCGACGAGCACGCCCTGCACCGCGTCACCACGCGGCTCAGCGCCTGGCGCACGACCTGGCCCTCGGAGGCCGCCCTCGACACCGAACTCGCCCGCATCGCCGCTGACGATCCCTGGCGCACCATCGCGGGCGCCTAGACCCGACGACTTTTCGGGCCTTCGACAAGTTCTCGGCCCTACACCGGCCGATCGTAAGGCCGCAAACTCGTCGATAGCCCGAAAAGTCGTCGCCGAGATCGCGCCTCGAGTCAGAGACCGAGCACCACCGGCACCGCCGGAACACCCCCGTCGATCAACGCGGACAAAACCCGCACCAACGCACGCGGACTGAACAGATCAGACCCCGGGTACGCCCCGATCTCGTCCAACGACCACCACCGCACCTCACTGATCGTCTCCGCGGCCAGCTCGGCCGCCGACAGACTGCCGCGCGGCACGAACCACGTCGTCCGAATGAAGTAGTAGTCGTTGATGATCCCCCCGGCGATCCCCGCAACCTCCTGATGCCACACGTGCGGCGGCACCCCGCTCACCACCAGACCAACTTCCTCGCCCAACTCCCGACGCAAAGCGTCCAACTGCGTCTCGTCGGCCTCGATGCCCCCACCGGGCGCCGCCCACACCGCCGGCGCCTCACCAGCCGGATCGACGTGCCGGCACAACAAAATTCGGTCCTCGGCGTCGAGAACGATCCCACGAACGGAGTGGCGCACCGTCACCCACCCGCCCCGCGGACGAACTGCTCCACTGCGGTTTCGACGAGCCCGTCGACCGCTCCCGCCGGCACCATCTCGCCGTTGGCGAGAACCGCGATGCCCTGCAGCGTCGCGAACAGGACGAGCCCCACCTGCTCGGGCGCGCCAGCGGGCAGCGCGCCCGCCGTCTGCCCCTCGGCGATCACTCCGTAGATCAGTGCCAGCATGGGCGCGGCCGCCCGCTCCACCTGCTCGGCGCCGGGCCCGTGCTTGCCGGCGAACATGAGCCGCAGCAGCGCCGCGTTGCCGGTCGCGAACCGGATGAACGCCGCCGCCGCCGCGTGCATTCGCGGCAGGAACCCCGGAGTCGCGCCGTCGAGCGCCGCTTGTAGCTCGCCGTGCAGTCGGGCGAACCCGGCCTCGGCCAGGGCGTCGAGCAAGGCCTGCCGGTCGGGGAAGTGGCGACGCGGCGCCGCGTGACTCACACCGATCTCCCGGGCGAGTTCGCGGAGCGAAAGCTGTTCTTCGCCCTGCTCGCGCAGGGTGCGCTCGGCGACGGCCAGGAGGGCCGGACGCAGCTGTCCGTGGTGGTAAGGCACGCGCTGAAGCCTAGTACGCAGTGTAGTCATTGACGACTTTGTTTGCGCTGACTACATTGTTGTCTATGACTACATTACCTTCGCTGATCGGGCGTACCGCGATCGTGACCGGCGCGAACACCGGACTCGGCCGCATCACCGCCCGCGAACTCGCCGCGCACGGCGCACGCGTGGTGCTCGCGGTGCGCGACCTCGCCAAGGGCCACGAAGCCGCAGCGACGATGACCGGCACCACCGAGGTCCGCGAACTCGATCTCGGCGACCTCGTGTCGATCCGTGCGTTCGCCGACGCGATCGACGAACCCGTCGATTACCTGATCAACAACGCCGGGCTGATGCACCCGCCGTTCGGCCGCACCACGGACGGCTTCGAGCTGCAGTTCGGCATCAACCACCTCGGCCACTTCGCGCTGACCAACCTGCTGCTGCCGCGCGTCACCACGCGCGTCGTCACGGTGTCGTCGCTCAGCCACCGGCAGGGGACGATCGACTTCGACGACCTCAACTGGGAGCGGCGTCCGTATCGGTCGGGCCCGGCCTACGGGCAGTCGAAACTCGCCAACCTGCTGTTCACGGCGGAACTGCAACGCAGGCTCGATCAGGTGGGTTCGCCGGTGACCGCGACCGCTGCCCACCCCGGCATCTCCGCGACCGAACTCATGCGCCACCACGACACACCTTCCCGGCGCGGGTCGGCCCTGCTGTGGCTGAACCGTCGCTTCGCGCAGAGCGAAGAGGACGGCGCGCAGCCGACGCTCTACGCGACAGCCACCGACGTTCCCGGCAACAGCTACGCCGGACCGAGCGGCTTCCTGCAGGTGCGCGGCGCGCCGAAGCTCGTCGGCCGCTCGGCGAAAGCACGCGACGAAGGCGTCGCCCGCCGCTTGTGGACGGTCTCCGAACAACTGGTCGGCGTCACCTTCCCGCTGGACAGCGCCGTCCGCTGAGCAGCATCGTCGAGCGAAGCCTGGAGCGCGCCCGCCGGGCAGCGTCGGCGAGCGAGGTCGTCGTCCTCGGCCGTCCGGTGGACCCGACAGTCAGAGCCGACGGACGAGGCGGGCGGACTTGTGCGTCGAACGGGGCAGCGAGCCCGGCGCGCAGGGCACGACCGTCGCGCGGACGGTGAGCTCCGCGCGAATCCGCGCGGCGACCACCGACGCCAGCGCATCATCACCCTCGAGCTCCAGCTTGATCCCGGTCAGAAACCCGGTCGCCGAATCCACCAGCGACTCGTCCACGACGATCCGGAACTCCCCGGTCACCCCGTCCGTGCGCCGGAGAACGTCCTCCACCGCGCTGGGAAACAGATTCACGCCCCGGACGACGAGCATGTCGTCGGCGCGCCCCCGTACACCCCCGGGCAGCCGCGCCATCGTCCGCCCGCACGCGCACGGCGTGGAGTCGCGCACGACGACGTCCCCGGTCCACCACCGCACCAGCGGCGTCGCCTGCTTGTCCAGGTGGGTCAGCACGAGCACGCCCGGCGTACCGTCCGGCACCGGACGACGCGTCTCGGGATCGATGACCTCGGCGTACGCGAAGTCTTCGGCCAGGTGGCCGCCCGCCTGCGCCTCGCACTCCCACGCGATCGGCTGGAACTCGATCGACCCGTAGCCGTCGTAGGCTCGGGCGCCCCACGCCTCTTCCAGCTTCCGCCGGATGCCCGGCACCGCAGCGCCCGGCTCGCCACCGGTCATCACGATCCGCGGGCCGCGACCGCGCAGGTCGAAGCCCTCGCGCTCGGCCACCTCCGCGAGGTGCAGCAGGAACGACGGCGTACCGCCGACCGCCGTCGTACCCATCCGCAGCATCGTCTCGAGTTGCCGCACCGAGTCGGACGAACCGCCCGGCACACACAGGCACCCGAGCCGCTGGTAGCCGGCGGTGGCGCCGAGTCCACCGACAAACCAAGCAAAGCCAAAAAGACATTGGTAGACGTCACCAAGCCGCACACCGTGGCTGTAGGCGGCGCGGGCGTAGAGGTCGGCCCAGCGGTCGAGGTCGGGGCCGGTCCAGTAGACCGGGGCCGGGGACGAGGTCGTGCCGGAGGAGAAGTGCACGCGGCGGAGGTCGGTGCGGGGCGCTGCCACGAAGTCGTTCGGTGCGGTGACGTAGTCCTGTTTCGTGGTGAACGGGAGCTCAGGCAGTTCGTCGAACGAGTGCACGTCACCGAGCCCAGCGTTGCGGTAGTAGGCGCTGTACTCGCCGACGTAGGCCAACTGCCGCTTCAACGCAACAAGCTGCTCCGCTTCGATCCGATCCCGAGACCACTCCTCACAAGGGTCATGGAACCTGCTCATGGCGCCACCCTCCCCGCAGCGCCGCTCTCGGTGGGGCGGGTTTGCGTGGGGCGGGTTTCTGTGGCGGCGATCGAGTAGCCGGCGGCGGTGGCTTCGGTCAGTACTGCGGTTGCGTGGTCGAGTTCGGTGGGGGTTCGTTCGGGTGGTGGGGTGGGGGAGGAGGTGTCTACGCCCAGGGTCGCGAGGTGCTCGGCGAAGGCGTCGCAAGCGGGGAAGAGGGTGTCGAGGTGGGGTGTGGTGCCCAGGGTCACTGTCCCCCAGCGGGTCACGAGCCGGACGGTGGCGTCGGGGTTCGGGGCGGCGGTGACAGGGGAGACCGCCGCGACGATGCGGTCCATTCTCGTGCCGCCGTGCAGGAGGACGAGGTGCCGGGCGCGGAAGGCCGCGTCCGGGGCGCCACCCCCGCCGGGTAGGCGCACTTTCGGGCGTTCCCAGTCGCCGATCACCGAGGAGTTGGTGCGCCCCAGGATGTCGACGTTCGCCGCGTCGAGGAGCACGCGGCGGCAGCGGGGGACGATCGTGCCGAGGACGTCGGCGGAGGTGCCGAGGTAGGCGGTTGCCTGGTCGGTGCGGAAGTAGTCCGTCGTGCTGGTCAGGAGCTCGTCGGTGTCCCGGTCGAGTGCGGCGCCGGCTTCGAGCACCTGCGTGAACCCGTCGTACCCGAGCCGACGCGCGAGCCTCGCCGCCAACACCGGCAGGTTGAACCCGGTGAACACCCACCCACCGGCACGCAGTTCCTCCGCCGCGACGAGCAAGAACTCCGCCACCGACGCCGTCACCACCCACCTCCCGTTGCCTGCGGGTCGGCTGCTGTCAGGGCGTGCAGCCAGTTCGTGAAGCCGTCTGGTGTGGACGAGCGGGAGGCGTAATTCCGGTAGGCGGCTGGGTCACGGGGGTAGCGGCCTACGGCGCCGTCGGGGTGGACTGCGCCCGGGTGTACGACGACCTCGTCGACGTGGATTCCGGCGAGGTTCGCGGGGCGCGGGAGGTGGTCGACGATCTCTTCGGTGACCACGATCGTGGTGGTCGCGGCCTGGGCGGCGAACAGGTGCTCGCCGCCCGGGGCGAGCAGGAGCGCGTTGCCGCGGCGGTCCACCATGTCGGCGTGTACGAACGCCACATCAGGGCGTAAGGCCCGTACGACGAACGCCTCACCGTACGGCGAGGAGACCCGCGAGATCGCCCCACGCGCCCAGGTCACGTACCCGGTCTGCTCACTCGTCACGACCGGCGCGAACGGCACCCCTTCCGCCGCCGCCCGGAACGCCGCCGTCAGCACACCAAGGCTGAACTCCGTGATCTCCACCGCGGGCGCGCCCGACTCCGCGGATCGGCGGAGGTTCCAGGCCGGGGCTGGGCCGATCGGGTTCCAGCAGTGGGCGAACGTGACCCGACTGGCCACCCCCGCCCCGATCAGCTGATCGAGCAGCAAGCCACCGGATCCGGCCACCACGTGCAGATCACGGCACCGGGCACGGATCAGCGCCGCCCCCACCGCGAACAGCTGGGCACCGAAGTTGCCGAGATAGACGGTCCGGCCGGGTCGCACCCACTCCCGCACCGCTTGGTCAACGGTCATGTTGACATCCTAACGAGTAGGTTGGCCCCGTGACGGACGAACCAGCCCTTGCCCTACGCCAACGAGCAAACAGGGAAGAGGTGCTCGACGCGGCGGCGGAAGCATTCATCGAACGCGGCTACGCGGCCACTTCGATCGACGACGTGGCCGACCAGCTCGGCGGCACGAAGGGCCGCGTCTACCACTACTTCCGCACCAAGGGCGACCTGTTCCTCGGCGTCCACCGGCGCGCGCTCGACATGGCGATCGCCGCGGTCACGCCGCTGTTCGACGCCGACACGTCGGCCACGACCAAACTCCACGACATGGCCGAGGCCCACGCCCGCCTCATGATGGAGGAGTCCAGCTACATGCGGTTGGCCGTCCAGCACGCCGAAATGGCTTTGGCTGTCGAGGGCCGCACGCCCCGCCGCGCGCTCCTGGAGGTGCTCGCGCTCCGGAACGAGTACGAAAGCCTCTTCGAAACGGTCATCGCCGAGGGCATTCAGCTCGGTGAGTTCCGGCAGGTCGACGCCGGCCTCATGGCCAAGGCAGCGCTGGGCTCACTCAACTGGATCAGTGTCTGGTACCGCCCGGCCGGCCGCGGCAAGACGCAGCCCCAGGCGCCGGAGATCGCGGCGGAGTTCGCCCAGTTCGTCGTCGCGGGGCTCGTGAACCCCAAGCGCGCCACCCGTGAACGCAAACGTTGACGCACTAATCACCACCCCCTAGCGTGACCCGACATACCGATGAGTATGTCGAGAGGGGTTGTCATGGGCGTCGTCTGGGAACCGCCGCTGTCCGACGAGGCGGCCGAGTGGCAAAAAGTGGCCCGGGAAACCGCCCAGGCACACTTCGCGCCGCTCGCCGAGGAGCTCGACCGCGTCCAGCGGTACCCGTGGGAGCACGTCACGGTGCTGGTCGAGACCGGTCTCGCCGGGCTGTACGTCGGCACCGAGTACGGCGGCCGCGGCGCCGCGTTCGACACGGTCTGCGCGGTCATCGAGGAGATCTCCCGCGCCTGCGCCTCCACCGGCGCGATCGTCACCGCGTACGCGCTGGGCGCGTCCCCGATCGTCCTCGCCGGAACGCCGGAACAGAAAGCGAAGTACCTGGGCGGACTGGCCGAGGGGAGAGCGGTCAGCTTCGCGCTCACCGAGGTCGGCGCCGGGAGCGACGCCGCCGGCATCCGCACCACCGCCGTCCGCACGACCAACGGTTGGCATCTGAACGGCGAGAAGATCTACATCGGAAACGGCGGCGCCTCCCAGTACTACGTGGTCTTCGCGCTCACCGACCCGGCTGCCGGCACCCGCGGCATCTCCGCGTTCGTCGTCGACAAAGACGCGGACGGCGTCGTCATCGACGAGTACGCGGACAAGATGGGCCTGCGCGGGACCAACACGAGCAACCTCAAGCTCGACACCGTCGTCGGCGATGAAGCGTTGCTCGGCACCATCAACAAAGGCATGGGCCTGGCCATGCGCACACTCAACGCCGGCCGGATCACTGTCGCCGCCCAGTCGGTCGGGGTCGCGCTCGCCGCCTATGACGTCGGATCCAAGGAAGCCGCGAGAAGGCACACGTTCGGCACCCCGATCATCGACAACCAGGGCATCAGCTTTCCGCTCGCCGACGTGGCGACCCGCATCACCACCGCGCGCATGCTCACCCACCATGCGGCCACGACGTACGCGGCCGGGGGAGACGTCTCGATCCTCGGTGCGATGGCGAAGCTGGACGCCAGCGAGACCGCGCACAAGGCCGTCGACCTGGCCGTCCAGATCTTCGGCGGCGACGGCTACTGCAAGCCGTGCCCCGCCGAGCGTCTCTACCGTGACCAGCGCATCCTCGAGATCTACGAGGGCACGTCGGAGATCCAGCGCTTGGTGATCGGCCGAGCCGTCAAGGCTTCGTCTACATAAGTGTTGACGCATGCGTCGCGAAGCCGTACCGTCTCTATCAACGCTAGTGATGACGGATGGAGATCGCGATGACCACCCTGGCGACCGGCCCTTCGTTCACGTCCGACGACTTCCGGCACGTCTTCGGGCACGTCCCGACCGGCGTCGCCGTGGTCGCCGCGCAGACCGACGCCGGTCCCGCCGGACTGGCGGTGGGCTCGTTCATGTCGGTGTCGCTCGACCCGCCGCTGGTCGGGTTCTTCGTGGCGCACACGTCGTCGACCTGGCCGAAGTTGGCCCCGATCGGCCGCTTCGCGGTCAGCGTCCTCGACGAGAACGACGTGGCGACGTCGAACGCGTTCTCCGCGCGGGGTGGCGACAAGTTCGCGGGTCTCGACTGGCACTCGTCACCGCTCGGCCAGCCGGTGCTCGACACCGCGCTCGCCTGGTTCGACTGCACGGTCGAGCGGGTCACCGACGCCGGGGATCACAAGCTCGTCCTCGGTTGCGTCCACGACCTGCGGGTGCGGTCGCAGGGCCGTCCGCTGATCTTCTGCCACGGCACGTACCAGCGGCTCTCCGCCAGCTAACGAAGGGGTTAGACCAATGCGCGTCGGCTACAGCACGATCTTCCAGGGCAGCGGCGACCCCGCGGACGACCAGCGCGTCTACCGCGACGAATTAGCGCTGTGCGACCTGGCCGAGCCGCTCGGCTTCGACATGATCTGGGCGACCGAGCACCACTTCACCTCGTACACGATGTGCCCCGACCCGCTGAACTTCCTGTGCTACATGGCCGGTCGGACGACGAACATCCAGCTCGGTTCCGGCGCGGTCATCCTGCCGTGGCACGACCCGGTCCGCGTCGCGGAGAACGTCACGGTCCTCGACCTGATGAGCGAGGGCCGCTTCATCTTCGGCATGGGCCGCGGACTGGGCCGGATCGAGTTCGAGGGCCTCGGTATTCCGATGGACGAGTCGCGCGCGCGGTTCGTCGAGTCGGCCGAGATCGTGCTCCGTGCGCTGGAAACCGGCGTGCTCGAAGCGGACGGCAAGTACTACCAGATCCCACGGCGTGACCTGCGTCCCCGCCCGGTGAAGTCGTTCCAGAACCGGCTCTACGCCGCCGCCGTGTCGCCCGAGTCGGTCAAGATCATGGCCGACGTCGGTGCCGGCATCCTGATCAACCCGCAGAAGGACTGGGCCGAGGTCGCCGCGGACATGCGCGTCTACCGGGCGCAGTTCCGCGAGCTGAAGGGCATCGACGCACCGGCGCCGATGGTCACCGGCTGGGTGTGCTGCGACCAGGACGAAGTCAAAGCACGGGACATGGCCCAGGAGTACATCGCCACGTACTACGAGTCGGTCTTGTCGCACTACGAACTCGGCGGCCGGCACTTCGAGAGCACCCATGGCTACGAGTACTACAAGCAGCTCGCGTCCTACATCGACAAGAAGGGCACGAGCAAGGTCGTCGAGAACTTCATCAACCTTCAGATCTGGGGGACGCCGCAGCAGTGCTACGAGCGGGTCATGGACATCCGCTCGCAGGTCGGCAACGACGGGCTCAACGCGGTGTGCTCGTTCTCCGGCATGACCAGGGAGATGGCCGAGGCCAACATGCGGCTGTTCGCGGCCGAGGTGATGCCGCGCCTGAAGGAGGTCCCCGCTGTCGACTTCGCCGAGCTCGACCAGGTCAGCGTCTGATGAGCAGCGTGATGCGGATCGTCGCCGAGGGTCTGCGGTTCCCGGAGGGGCCGGTCTACGTCGGCAACGGTGAGGTCGTCGTCGCCGAGATGAAGGGTGAGGCGATCTGCCGGGTTTCCGGCTCCACGCTGACCCGGCTCGGAGATTGCGGTGGCGCACCGAACGGCGTCGCGCCGGGTGCGAACGGCGAGTTCTACGTCGCGAACAACGGCGGACTCTCCGCCGAGGGCGCCGGGTACTGGCACGCGCCGCGGCAGTTCGACGGGCGGGTGCAGCGGGTGGCGCCGTCCGGCGAGGTCACCACGGTGTTCGACGCGTTCCCCGGGCCCGCCCCGCACCGCCCGAACGACCTGTGTTTCGGACCGGACGGCACGCTGTACGTCACCGACTCCGGGAACTGGGAGGACATGCGGAACATCCGCGCGGGTTCCCTGGTGGCGCTCGGCGCGCAGCGGTGGTCGGTGGAGATCCCCGCGATGCCCAACGGCGTGGCGGTCGCTCCGGACGGTCGGGTGTTCGTCACTCAGACACTGACGAAAAAGGTGCTCGTCGTGTCCGACGGCGAGACGACCCCGTTCGCGAAGCTGCCCGGCGGCATGCCGGACGGGCTCTGCTTCGACGCCGACGGGAACCTCTACGTCTGCGCGAGCTTCGGCAACGCGGTGTACGTGTACTCGCCGGACGGTTCGCTGGCCGAAACCCTGGACACCGGTCCCGGCACCCAGCCGACGAACTGTTGCCTCGGCGACGGCGTCCTGTACGTGACCCTGGCGCTGACCGGCCAACTCGCCGCGTTCGACCTGGGGGTGAAGGCGGCCGCCGTCCACTCGGGGGCCATCGCGTGACAGGATCGACCGGTGACCCCACCCACTCCGCGGTCGTCGCGGCGCACCCGGCGTCCGCGCCCACCCGCGGCAGCGTCGACGGCGCCGGCCAGCGAGATCGCCCGCCGTCGGGCGGAGCGCCGCGAGGCGACCGGGCGTCGTTCCGACGCCCGCTGGAGCGAGATCCGCGCGGGTGCGGCTCGCGTCTTCGGCACGCTCGGCTTCGCCCAGTCGACGTTGGAGGACGTGGCGGCCGAGGTCGGGTTGAACCGGGCGACGCTGTACTACTACGTCGGGACGAAGGAAGAGTTGCTGGTCGCGCTGCTGGACGAGCCGATCTCGACGCTGCGGGTCGCGCTGGAGGAGGTCGCCGCGCTGCCGATCCCGGCGCGGGAGAAGCTCGAGCGCGCGCTCGGGGAGTACGCGCGGGCGATGGCGACGAAGCCGGAACTTCTGGTTTTCCAGGGCGAGAACGTGCACCAGGTGATGTCGGGGCCCGAGGCGGAGCGGATCCGGGAGAACGCCGACCGGTACGGGAAGGTGCTCGCGGAAGTCATCGCGGAAGGCGCGCGGTCCGGGGATTTCCGGGCCGACATCGACCCGGCGGTGGCAGTGCTGGGGATTCTGGGCATGTTCAACTGGATGCACCGTTGGTACAACCCGGCTGGGCCGCGGACGTTGGAGTCGTTCGGCGAGGACTTCACGACGATGGCCGTGTCCGGCCTGACGCCCCGCCCCTAGCCGCGCGAGCCTTGAACACTTTGGCGGCCCATAGGCCCCCAGAGTGTTCATGCCCCAACCGAGCCGCCGCGGTCGGGCGTCGTGCCGGCGCGGTCGGGCGTCGTGCTGCCGCGGTCGGGCGCGGCGGCGCCCCGCTTCGCGCGCGGTGCAGGGCCGTCGGTGGGCCGGCGCATGCGCTCTGCGGGGTGGCGGCGTGAGCGCGCCTCGGCCTTGCCCGGCGGAAGTCGCGGTCGTGCCGGTCGGCTCGTATGTGGGGCGCACCGCGCTGGTCACGGGGGCTGGGAGTGGGATCGGGCGGGCGGTGGCGCATCGGCTCGTGGAGCTGGGTGCGATCGTCGTCGGCGTGGGGCGGCGGATTGCGCCGCTGGAAGAGACGGCCGCGGGGAGCCCCGCGCCCGAGCGGATGCGGGTTCAGGCGCTGGACATCCGGGACCGCGGCGCCACGAGCGACTTCGTCGAGTCGCTCGGGCCGCTCGACCTGCTCGTGAACAACGCCGGCGGCCAGTTCATCGCCCCGGCCACCGCGATCAGCGCGCGAGGATTCGCCGCTGTCGCCGACCTCAACCTCACCGCGATCGCCGCGACGATCCGCGCCGCCCACCCGGCCCTCGCCCGCGCCGCGCACGCGGACCTGACGCGCGGTGCGCACGTGGACCTGACGCGCGGTGCGCACGTGGACCTGACGCGCGGTGCGCACGTGGACCTGACGCGCGGTGCGCACGCGGATATGACGCGCGGTGCGCACGTGGACCTGACGCGCGGTGCGCAGCGCGGCCCGGCGCGTATGGGGGCGCGTGTCGTCACGCTCTCGCTCACCGCCCCCGACCGCGGTTCGGCCGGGATGGTGCACTCCACCACCGCGCGCGCCGCCCTCGCGGGCCTCACCCGCACTCTCGCGCGAACCTGGCGCGACGACGGCATCGCGCTGTTCTGCCTGGCGCCGGGCACCGTCCACACCGCGGGTGTCGCGGGCGAGCTGCCCGCCGCCACGCTCCAGCGTGTCGTCGACAGCACGCCGTTCGGCCGGGACACGAGCCTTCACGAGGTCGCCGAATGGGTCGCCGCGCTCGGTACCGGCATCGCCGACGCCGTCTCCGGCTCGTTCATCGAGATCGACGGCGGCGCCGGCCTGGTGGACGCCGCCTCCCGCATGCTCGACGACGCCTGAGCGCCCGCCCGTGAATGGCGGACCGTCCCCGTTCGTGGTTGACCGCTTTCCCTGCCATCACGGGGGAGAAGCGTTCAACCACGAGCCGAACGAGGAGGCACTGTGAACGCCATCGTCAGGATGGATGCGGCCGCGGACCTGGACGCTGCGGCCGGTGGTCAGCTGGCAGATGCGCTGACCAGGGCTTTCGTGGAGGCGAAGGAAGCCTGCGCGCGCGGCGACAACGTGCTGGTGATCGCCCGCACAGACGAAACCGACGCGCTCCGTGGGGCGCTGGGCGCCCTCGTCCGGAGTCTCGCCCGCGAGAACGCCGCGAAAGGCGTCCGGGTGAACGGCTTGATCGTGCCGGTAGACGCGGACGTGGACGCGTTCGCCGCTTTTCTCGCGACCCCCGCGGCCACCATGGTCACCGGCGCCATCCTGGAAAGCCCCCGCTGAACCAGCGAGCGGCGCCGGACAAAGTCCGGCGCCTCACGCGGCGGCGCCGGACCGAAGGCCCGGCGCCACACCACCAACTACTTCGCCGACGCCTTCGTGAAGTTGCCGAGCTTGCCCTCGTTGTCGATCGGCGACCCCACCGGCTCGAAGTGGCCGGCTGACGTCGTCGTGGCCCCGGTGTACCGGAACACCTGCCCGGCCTCGAACGGGAACGCGTCGTCCACGCCGCTCACCTTCCCGGTGACCCCGGACGCCATCAACGGGTACGTGCTCGAGTACGAGTGCGCGGCCACGTTGATGTTCGCCCGGTTCAGCCCGCCCTTCATGATGCTCGCGTCCTTGAGCACCTGGACGATGTACCAGCCCCAGAACCAGCCGTTCGCGTACTGCGCGTTGTTCGCGTCCAGCCCGTGCTTCTTCAACGTCGAAATCGCGAGTGCGGCAAACGTAGGATTCCCGTTATCCACGTCCGTCGGCGCGTAGTAGTACCGCACGACCTGCGTGCCGTTGCCGGTCAGGCCCTGCTCCTGCAGCGGTACGTACGTCGTCGCGATCTGCGCGCACGAGTTCGACGTGATCAGCGTCGGGTCCCACGCGCTCTTCTCGACCGCCCCGATGCCTTGCGTGCAGAACGTGCCGGCCTCGATCAGCACCGCGACCTGCGCCTTGCTGTTCGCGGCGGTGGTGACCTGGTCGTTGAGGTTCGGCGCGTCGACCGCGTTGGTCTGTTCGGTGACGATGCGAATGTTCGTGCCCTCGACCGCCTTCTTGAACCCGCGGACGTAGGACTGGCCGAGCGCGTTGTCGATCGAGATCAACGCGACCGTGGCGCCCTGCGGGAACTGCTGCTTGATCGACTCGGCCCAGATCGCGCTCTCGTTCAGGTAGTTCAGGCCGAAGCCGGTGGTCCAGGCGTTCTTCTGGGGGTCGAAGAACTCGTCGTCGGACGCCGCGGTGAGCAGCTGACCCATGCACTGGGTGTTCATCTCGTGCTGCACGTTCAGGTTGTTGGCCGAGCCGAGCAGCGCGAAGCTCGACGCGAAGGAACCCGACTGCACCGCCGCGTCGACGTTCTTGCGGGTCAGGTCCGGCTGGTACTGGTCGTCCTCGACCTCGAGGGAGACCTTCCGCCCGAAGATGCCGCCGTTGTCGTTGACGTAGTCGAAGTAGCTCTTGATGCCGTCGCCGATCGCGCCGTAGGCCGCGAGCGCACCGGAGTGCGGCATGCTCGTGAAGAGCTTGATCTCCTTGTCGGTGATGCCGGAGTCGTTCTTCCAGTTCGCCGGGCAGTTCGACAGATCCAGCGTGAATCCACCGGGACCGGAATACGTGCAGCCGTCGGACTGCCCGTACTCCTTCAGCGCCGTGTTGGCCGTCGGCACGGTGCCGTCGGCGGACGAGTCGCTGCCGGTGGAGGGCGACGAAGTGGAACACTTCGCCGCCTCGGCGCCCTTCTTGCTGTCTTCGTGGGAACACGCGGTCATCGAAAGGGACACGGCGAGCGCTGCCGCGGCGGCGACGAACGTCTTCGTACGTCTCATGGAACGAGCCTCTTTTCGGCCGGAACGGGGGTTTCACGAGCGGGCAGGAGTTGGTGGTCCTGCCAGCCACGGGGTGACGTGGGCACGACGTCGACGAAGCGACGGAACAGCCGCCGCACGCCGTCGGCCACGCCACCGGGCAGCAGGAAGATGAACGCGAGCAGCAGGACGCCGGAGAGGATCCCGACCAGCTGCCCGGCGCGCGGGCCGGAGAACAGTGCCTGGTCGGACGCCCAGTCGGCGATCGACGTCCGCAGCGTGACGAACACGATCGCGCCGGGGATCGCGCCCCAGATCGTCCGGCTACCCCCGGCGATCAGCGCGACCAGCAGGAAGATCGACAGGTTCAGGTTGAACCGGGCGCTGGACACCTCGGGCAGCTGGATCACCAGCAACGACCCCGCGACACCACCGAACGCCGCGCTCATCGCGAACGCGAAGATCTTCACCCGGGCCACGGGCACACCGGCCGCCGCGGCACCCAGCGGAGCGTCCCGCACCGCGATCATCGCCCGCCCGATCCGCGAGTGGACGATGTTGTAGGCCACGAGGAACGCCACCACCGCGACCAGCACAATCGTGTAGAAGCGGATCGTCGCCGGTCCCGTGACCGAGTACGGATCCACCGGCAGCCACGTCGGCACCTGCATCGGATCCTCGGCGACCTTGCCGTTCGGCCCCCCGGTGAGCCCGGCGAACTTGTCCACGACCACCGGGAACAGCGCGGCGATCGCCAGCGTGAGCGTCGCCAGGTACAGCCCCTGGATCCGCAGCGCGGGCATGCCGATCAGCGCACCGGCGACCAGGCAGATCACTATCGACACCGGCAACGTCGCCAGGTACGGCCAGCCGTGGTCGGCGACCAGGATGATCGTCGTGTAACCGCCGAGCCCGACGAACGCGCTACCGCCGAGCGAAATCTGCCCGCAGTAGCCGATCAACAGCCCCAAACCCACAATGGCGACGCCGTACGCGACCAGTTGGGAGAGCGTGCCGATGCCGGAAATCGTGCCGATCGCGTACGGCAGAGCCAGCAACAGCGCGACCGCCAGCACCCCGAGACCGAGCAGCGTGAGGCGGTAACCGCGGGTTCCCGCAACGACTCTCATACCCGCTCCGATCCGCGCGCACCGAGCAGGCCCGTCGGCTTGAACTGCAGAACCGCGATGATGACGACGAACGCGCAGGCCAACCCGAACGAGCCGCCGACCGCGGGGACGTAGCCGGTCACCAGCGTCACGGTGAGGCCGACGACCGCACCGCCGACCAGCGCGCCGACGACGGAGTCCAGCCCGCCGAGCGTCGCGGCGGCGAACGAGTAGACGAGCACCTTGTCCATGAACGTCGGGTCGAGGAACGTCGTCGGGGCGACCAGGCAACCGGCGAGCGTGCCGACCGCCGCGGCGAGTGCCCACGCGCCCTGCACGGTCGCGCCGATGTGGACCCCGACCAGCCGGGCGGAGTCGAGGCTGCTGGCCACCGCCCGGAACCGCAGGCCCATCCGGGTACGGGTCAGCACCAGGTGCAGGGCCAGCACCAGCACGACCGCCAGCAGCAGCGTCCCGAGTTCGACGTAGGACAGGCGCGCCCCGAGCACCTCGACGTGCGAACCCGAACCGGTCGGGAACAGGCTCGGGAAGCCACGCGGGTCGAAGCCCCAGATCATGGCGGCGCCCGCGTTGAAGATCAGGTACAGCGCCAACGTGACGATCGTGATCGCCAGGTGGTTGGCCGGGTCGAACGGCCGCACCAGCACGCGTTCGACACCGGCGGCTCCCACCGCGCTGACCAGCATCGCCAGCAGGATCGCGACGACCAGCGGCAACCCCCACGAGTTCCACGCGGTGTAGGCGAGGAACGTGCCGGCCATCGCCATCGCACCCTGCGCGAAGTTGATGACGCGCGTCGCCTTGTACACCAGGACCAGCGATAGAGCGACGAGCCCGTACAGCACCCCGTTCGACGTGCCGTCGACCAGTCGTTGCAGGTAGAGCGTTGCGCCGTCGGCGATGACCGCGTAGGCGGAGAACACGGCGAGCGCCGCGACCACGATGCTCAGGGCCCGGCGCGCCGAGCGTCGGCGGGCGAGGCGGAGCACGTCGGGAGGGGCTTGTTTCTCGAGAACGGTCACGATGTCCTCCCTTCAGTAACCGAGGTAGGCCTTGCGGATCGAGTCGTCGGCGGTGAGTTCGGCCGCGGTGCCCGCCGCGGCGACCGTTCCGGCTTCGAGGACGTAGGCGCGCTGCGCGTCGGCGAGCGCGATCTGGGCGTTCTGCTCGACGATCAGCAGCGCGACCCCGCTCTCGGCGCTTGCCCGCGTCAGAACGCCAAAAAGCTGTTCGACGACGTTCGGCGCGAGGCCGAGTGAGGGCTCGTCGAGGAGGAGGAGCCGGGGGTGGCTCATCATGGCCCGGGCGATCGCGAGCATCTGTTGCTCACCGCCGGAGAGGCTGCCGGCGGCCTGGTCGCGGCGCAGCCTCAGACGGGGGAACACCTCATACCAGTGGTCGATGTCGGCGTCGATGCCGCGTCGACGGGTGAGGCCACCGGCACGCAGGTTGTCCTCGACGGTGAGGTCCGGGAACGTGCCCCGGCCCTGGGGCACCATCGCCAGGCCGTGTGCGACCAGCTGGTCGGTGCGCCGTCCGGTGATCGGGTCGCCGTCCAGGTCGATCTCACCGGTCGTGCGGACCATGCGGCAGATCGAGCGCAGCAGCGTGGTCTTTCCGGCCCCGTTGGCGCCGAGCACGACGACGCTCTCTGCGGTGTCGACGTTCAGGCTGACGCCGTGCAGCACCTCGACGTCGTCGTAGTAGGCATGAAGGTCTGTGACGTGCAGCAGTGCACTCATGCGGACCGCCCCAGGTAGGCCTCGGCGAGCCGGGAGTCCGTGCGGATCTCCGCCGGGCGGCCGCTGACGAGGTTGCGGCCGAAGTCGAGCGCGACGACGTAGTCGGAGAGGTCCATGACGAACGCCATGTGGTGCTCGACCAGCAGCAGCGTGACGTCGAGCTCGTCGCGGACCGTCCGCAGCACGTCGCCGAGTTCGCGGACCTCGCCGTGGGTGAGGCCGCTGGCCGGCTCGTCGAGCAGCAGGAGGCGCGGTCGGAGGACGACCGCGCGGGCGAGTTCGACGCGTTTGAGCGTGCCGAACGGGAGACCGGTGCAGAGTTGGTGGGCAACATCGGCGACCCCGAAGTAGTCGAGCGCCGCGTAGGCCTTGGCCTTCAGCTTTTTGTCTTCGCGGTAGGCGGGGAGGCCGAGCGGGGCCCGTCCGAAGCCGACGTGCCCCTCGGCGTGGAGGCCGACCATCACGTTGTCCAGGACGCTCAGCCCCGGCCAGAGCGCGAGGTTCTGGAAGGTGCGGGCGATGCCGAGCTTGCTCAGGTCCGAGGCGCGGTGGGCCAGCAGGGACTCGCCGGCGAACCGGATCTCCCCGCCGCGCGGACGCACCAGCCGGCTGATCGCGTTGAACGCGGTGGTCTTGCCCGCGCCGTTCGGCCCGATCAGCGCACACACCTGCCCGGACCGCACCTCGAACGACACCCCGTCCAGCGCGGTCACGCCCCCGAACCGCACCGTCAGATCACTGACCTCCAGCAGCGCGGTCATGACCGCCCCCCGCCGTGGCGCGCGCTCATGCGCTGCCGGAGCTCGCGCAAGGGCGCGCTCACTCGCTGCCGGAGTTCGCGGAAGCGCGCGGTCATACGATCCCCTCCGCGCGGAGGGCCGTCAGGTCGGCGTCGGACAGGCCGGCGAGGTCGCGGAGGATGGTGGCGGTGTGTTCGCCGAGGGACGGGCCGACCGCTTCGATGGCGCCGGGGGTGCGGGAGAACTTCGGGACGACGCCGTTCATCGGTACGTCGAGTTCGTCGCCGCCGACGGAGGCCTTGCGCTGGACCACCATGTCGCGAGCCGCGAAGTGTTCGTCGCCGAGGATCGTGGCCGCGGTGCTGATGAGACCGGCGGGAACGCCACCGTTCGCCAGGGTGGCGAGGGCCTCCGCGGTGCCCAGGCCGCGAGTCCAGTCGGCGACCAGCCCGTCGAGTGTCTCGGCGTGGGCCCCACGCGCGCTGTGGCTCGCGAAGCGTGAATCCGTCGCCAGCTCGGGACGCCCCATCACGTCGGCCAAGCGCCGGAACACCGTGTCGGCGTTCCCCGCGATCACGACCTCCTCGCCGTCCGCGGTCGGGTACACGTTGGACGGCGCGACGCCGGGCAGCACCGGCCCGGTACGCGTCCGGAGCACCCCGCCGTGCACGTAGTCGGCGAGCAACGACTCCATCAGCGCGAACACGGCCTCGTAAATCGCGACGTCGACCTCCTGGCCGCGGCCGCTGCGTCCGCGTTCGGCCAGCGCGGCCAGAGCGCCGACCACCGCGAACAGGCTGGCGAGCGAGTCGCCGAGGCTGATCCCGGTGCGTGCCGGTGCCCGGTCGGGCGCGCCGGTGGTGAACCGGATCCCGCCGACCGCCTCGGCGATCGAGCCGAACCCGGCCTCCCCGGACTTCGGCCCGGTCTGGCCGTACCCGGAGACGTGCACGTAGATGACACCGGCGTTCCCGGCGCTGACGCTCGCGTAGTCGAGTCCCCAGCGGTCGAGCGTGCCGGGCCGGAAGTTCTCCAGCACGATGTCGCACTCCGACGCGATCGTGCGGGCGAGCTGCTGGCCGCGCTCGGTGCGCAGGTCGAGCGTCACGGACTTCTTGTTCCGGGCGATCGCCGGCCACCAGAGGGACGCTCCGTCGCGGGTGACGCCCCAGTGGCGCATCGGGTCGCCGGTGACCGGTGCCTCGATCTTGATGACCTCGGCGCCGTAGTCGGCGAGCAGCTGGCCGGCGAAGGGGCCGGCAATGAAACTGCCGAGTTCGAGCACGCGGATGCCGGATAACGGGCCCACCATCGACCTCCTTGGGGATGGGGATTGCACACAATCAGCAGCTCGCCGATCTCATTCGGCTGAACGCCGGTCCATTACGCACTATCAACACTAGTGTTGGCAAGAGGTAGAAGTGAGATTGCATACATCAACGAGTGGGGTGCGTGATGCTGCGACAGGCCGACTACGAGCGGATCCGGCTGGGTTTCGCTGGATCGGTGCTCACGCTGACGCTGGATCGGCCGGAGCACGGGAACCGGGTGGACGACACGATGCACTCGGAGTTGACGCGGATCTTCACCGACGTGCGGGCGGCTCCGGACGTGCGTGCGGTGGTGCTCACGGGTGCCGGGGACGCGTTCTGCCTGGGTGGTGACGCGGGTCCGGAGCGGACGTTCACCACGTTGACCGGGCTCACACCGATCGCGGAGGCCCGGATGATGATCGAGTCGCTCATCGACCTGGACCAGCCGTTGATCTGCGCGGTGAACGGGGATGCCTTGGGGCTCGGCGCGATCCTGGCCACGGTGGCCGATGCCGCGTTCATGGCTCGCTCCGCGAGGTTGGGGGACCGGCACGTCGCCGGCGGGGTGACCGCCGGCAACGGCAGCGCGGCGCTCTGGCCGCTCCTGATCGGCGTCAACCGCGCGAAGTTCTTGCTGTTGGAGGCAGCGGTCCTGACCGCGGACGAGGCCGTCGACGTGGGGCTGATCCACGCGGCGTCCGACGACCCGCTGGCCGAGGCCACGGCCCTGGCCGAACGCTGGGCCGCCCTCCCCCCGTACGCCCTCCAATCCACGAAGGCGATCCTGAACGCCCACCTCCGCACGGCCCTCGGCATCCTGCGGCTGGGCTTGGAGTTGGAGGACCGGGCCCTGGCGGGCCCGGAATTCGCCGCCGTCCGCGCCGCGGTCAGTCGGGGAGTTCGATGACGCACAGGAGGTCCCGGACCTCGATCACGTCGCCGGCGTCGCCGCGGAGTTCGCGGACGATGCCGGCGACCGGGGCGGGCACGACCGAACGGGCCTTCTCGGCCTCCACCTCGACGAGATCGGCGCCCTCCGGCACCGTCTCGCCCTCCTCGACGTACCAGTCGACGATCTCGGCGTCGCTCATCCCCATGGAGAGCTGGGGCAACCGCACTTCGTGGCGCATCTACTTCCCTTCGACCGCGCGACGCACAGCCGCGACGACTTTGTCCTTCGTCGGATAGATCTGCTTCTCCAGCGCCGGGCTGAACGGCACGTGGATGTCGTCGGTCGTCACCCGCTGCACCGGCCCGCGCAACGACGAAAAACAGTTCTCGACGACATGAGCGGCGATTTCGCTCGCGGCGCTGCAGGTCCGGTTGGCCGGGTCGACGACAACGAGCCGCCCGGTACGGGACACCGACTCCTCGATCGCCGGCCAGTCCATCGGCACGAGCGTCCGGGGATCGATCACCTCGGCCTCGATGCCCTCGTGAGCGAGCTCCTCGGCGGCCTGCAGCGCGAGGAACGCCCCCTGCCCCAGGCCCACGATCGTGACGTCGTCGCCTTCCCGGCGGGTAGCGGCGATACCGAACGGGATCAGCTGATCCTCCGGGGGCAGCGGCGACCGCCCCTTCCGGCCCCAGAGGTTCGCGTCCTCGAAACACAGCACGGGGTTGTCGTCCCGGATCGCGGTCTTCAGCAGCCCTTTGAGATCCGCGGCCGTACTCGGCAGCAGGATCTTCAGCCCGGGTACGTTCATGAACATCGGATACGGCCGATCGGCGTGATGACCGGCCGTTCCGCCGTGGTAGTACAGCGCGGCCCGCACGACCACCGGCAGTGTCGCCTGACCACCGAACATGTACCGGGCCTTGGCCAGCTGTGAGACGAACTGGTCCATCGCGCCGAACACGAAGCTCGCGACGGTGAGGTCGATGATCGGCCGCAACCCGGCCATTGCCGCCCCGGCGGCCAGACCGATCGAGCCCGCCTCGGACAGCGGCAGGTCGCGGATACGGTCGGGCCCGAACCGGTCGAGCATGCCGTTGGCGGCGCCGAAGATGTTCGCGCGCAGGTCCTGACCGAGCAGCACGACGCTGTCGTCCCGCTCCATCTCCTCGCGTTGAGCCTGGTTGATGGCCTGGAGGAAGCCGAGCTGGCTCGCGCGGCTCATGAGTGCGCCTCCGCGTACAGGTCGGTGTAGGCGTCTTCCGGCGGGGGATAGGGGCTGTTCCTGGCGAACTCGATGGCAGCGTCGACCTCAGTCGTGACTTCGGCCCGAACGGAGTCGTCAGCGAGACCCCACTCCTGCAGACGGGCGAGGAACAGCGCGATCGGGTCCTGGTTCTCGCGCCAGTCCTTGACCTCGTTGTCGTCGAGATAGGGCACCGGCACCTGCAGGCCGTACGCGTGCTCGTGGAACCGGTAGGTCTTGGCTTCGATCAGCGTCGGCCCGTCGCCGGCGCGTGCCCGGGCCACCGCCGTTCGGGTAGCCCGGTACACCGCCAGCACGTCCTGGCCGTCGACGACGACGCCGGGCATGCCGTACCCGGCGGCGCGGATCGCGATGTCGGGCACCGCCGTCGTGTCGGCCATCGCCGCGCTGACCGCCAGCCCGTTGTTCTCGCAGAAGTAGATGACCGGCAGGCGCCACGTGCCGGCCATGTTCGCCGACTCGTGGAACACGCCCTCGTTGGCGGCGCCGTCGCCGAAGAAACAGAGCGCGACCTGGCCGGATCGTTTGACCTGGGCGGCGAAGCCGGCGCCGGTCGCGACCGGGATCGCCGAGCCGACGATGCCGGACTCGCCCAGGCTGCCGACCGAGAAGTCGGCCAGGTGCATGCTGCCGCCCTTGCCGCCGCAGACGCCGCCCTTCTTGCCGAGGAGCTCGGCCATCAACGCGTCGAGCCGGGCGC
The DNA here is from genome assembly GCF_043197895.1 of Cryptosporangium sp. NPDC048952. Lineage (NCBI taxonomy): Bacteria > Bacillati > Actinomycetota > Actinomycetes > Cryptosporangiales > Cryptosporangiaceae > Cryptosporangium > Cryptosporangium sp. NPDC048952. Next base: position 62,477 of record NZ_JBICTY010000004.1, read on the forward strand.
CCTTGGCGATCGGGTGACCGTGCGAGCGGTGGTTGCCGGTCATGTAGTCGTCGGTCGTCGTCGCCAGGCAGGCCCCGACGACGGCGGCCTCCTGACCGATCGAGAGGTGCACCATCGCGGGCAGCTCGCCGGCGTGGAAGAGCCGGATCGTCGCTTCCTCGAACAGGCGCACCGCGTACATCCGGCGGAGCATCTCGGAGGCGAGCGCGCGTCCCTCCGGTCCGACGAACTCGTCCGGAACAGTCGTCATCGACGGGCCCTCCGCGTTGTCAGCGTTTTCGTTGACGACGAGCTTCGCAGCGGTTTACGGTCTGCGTCAACGCTGACGATGACATTGAGGTTCTGGATGAAACTCGCGTTGATGTATGAGCTGCCGGTGCCCAAGCCGTGGACTGATGACAGTGCGTACACGGCCTTTGAGAACACACTGCTGCAAATCGAACTCGCTGACCGGCTCGGGTTCGACAGCGTGTGGACGGTCGAGCACCACTTCCTCGGTGAGTACTCGCAGTCGTCCGCGCCGGGTGTTTTCTACGGGGCCATCGCGGCCCGCACGCAGAACATCCGGATCGGCCACGGCGTCCGGCTCCTGCCGTTCCCGTACAACCACCCGGTGCGTGCCGCGGAAGCCGCCGCGACCGTCGACATCCTGTCCAAGGGCCGGCTGGAGTTCGGCACCGGACGCTCCGGCACCCGCACGGAGATCGAGGGCTTCGGCATCAGCCCGCCGGACACCCGCCCCATGTGGGAGGAGGCGCTCGACGTCGTCGTCGGCTGCTGGACCGAAGAGGAGTTCAGCTGGGACGGCCACTACTTCAAGCTGCCGCCGCGCGGGGTGGTGCCCAAGCCGATGCAGAAGCCGCACCCACCGCTGTGGGCGGCATCGTCGAGTTCCGACAGCCACGAGATCATCGGCCGCAAGGGCCTCGGGCTGCTCTCGTTCTCGGTGGCGATCCCGCCGGAAGGCCTCACCAAGCGCATCGGCCGCTACCGCGACGGGCTCGCCGAGGCGGTGCCGGTCGGCAAGTACAAGCACGAACGCATTGCGACGTTCGCCCAGGCGCACTGTGCGGCGACGACAGCGGAGGCGCACGCGGACGCGCGGGAGGCGTTCCCCTGGTACATCCAGACGTCACTCGAGCAGATCGCCGCGCTCGGTGCCTGGCAGGAGGGCACGAACCTGGGCAGCTACGAGTACGCCCGGAGTCTGCTCGGCGGCACTTCGCTGGATGAGTTGACCTTCGACTACCTCGTGAACAACGAAACGGTCCTCTGCGGTGATCCGGACCATTTCCTCCAGATGTGTCGCCGTTACGAAGCTGTCGGCGTCGATGTCTTGTTACTGCTGGTGCAGTCGTACAACATTCCGCACGAGAAGGTTCTGCGCTCGATCGAGCTCATCGGCACCGAGGTCCTTCCCAAGCTGTGAAGGGGACACCGTGGTCCACCAGAACACCAGGACGGCGGACTGGATCCGCATCAACGCCGGGAACACCCCGGACCGAGCCTGCTTCGTCACCGAGCGCACCACCTACACGTTCGGCCAGGTCAACAGCCGGGTGAACGCGATCGCCGTCGGCCTGCAACGGGCCGGGGTCGGAAAGGGCGACCGCGTCGCGCTGTTCGCCACCGACTCGGTGCCGTACGTCGAGACACTGTTGGCCTGCATGAAGCTGGGCGCGGTCTACGTCCCGCTGAACTTCCGGCTGGCCCTGCCCGAGCTGCAGACGCTGCTGGCGACGGCGTCGCCCGCGGCGCTGTTCTACAGCGATCGGTACTCCGACATGGTGCGAGGGCTCGACGTGCCCTTGCTGGTCAACTACGAGTCGGACTACGAGGCGATGGTGGCCTCGAATCCGGACGAAGAGATCGATACGCCGGTCTCCGACGACGACCTGGTGTGCCTCGCGTTCACCAGCGGCACGACCGGGCTGCCCAAGGGCGTCATGCACTCGCAGCGCATGGTCAAGCACATGATCATGCAGTGCATCCTCGAGCGGCGGATGACGAACCTGTCGTTCCACTACTCGGCGGCACCGCTGTTCCACGTGGGCGGGATGCTCTACACGCTGGCCGGCGTCGCCCGCGGCCACACGTCACTGGTGTTACCGGCGTTCGACGCAGGCCTGGTCGCGCAGTGGATCCTGAGCGGCGAACTCGACGGTGTGTTCCTGGTGCCGACGATGATCGACACGTTGCTGCACGAGCCGTCGCTGTCTTCGGGGCGGATTTCGACGCTGAAGTCGATCGGGTACGGGGCGGCGCCGATGTCACCGGCGTTGCTGCGGCGGGCGATGGAGCGCTTCAACTGCGAGTTCCTGAACATGTTCGGCGCCGGCACCGAAGCCGGACTGCAGACCGTCCTGACGCCGGAAGACCACCGGCTCGCGCTGGCCGGCCAGGAGCACCTGCTCGGCTCGATCGGCAAGGCCGGGATCGGCGTCGTCCTGCGGCTGTGCGACGACGACCTGAACGACGTGCCGCCGGGTGAGGTCGGCGAGATCGTCACGCGCTCCGACGCGTGCATGTCGGGGTACCTGGGGCTGCCATCGGAGACCGCGGAGGTCCTCGTCGACGGGTGGTTCCGGGGCGGCGACATGGCCTACCGGGACAAGGACGGGTACCTGTACCTGTCCGGCCGCAAGAAGGACATGATCATCCGCGGCGGGGAGAACATCTATCCGCCGGAGATCGAGAGCGTGCTCTGCGCGGTGCCCGGCGTGCGGGAGGCCGCGGTCGTGGGTGTTCCGGACGTGCACTGGGGCGAGATCGTGCGCGCGCACCTGGTGATGGAGCCGGGTGCTGTTTTCGACCCGGAGGCCACGCGTGCCTACCTGGCTGCGCGGCTGGCCAAGTACAAGATCCCGGCCGTTTTCGAGATCGACGACGAACTGCCCCGGAACGCCAGCGGCAAGGTGCTGAAGCGTGATCTGCGCTTGCGTTGACGTGACGGTAGGCTTTCCCGGAAGTCCGACGATCGGGACGAAAGCGGAGGCGCATGGCTACCGGCTCGCAACGGGCACCGGCTCCTCCCGAGAGCGAGATCTCGAAGCGGCGGGAACGTCGGCGCAGCAGCGCGGGATCGCGGTCGGACGCGCGCTGGCAGGAGATCCTGTCCGGTGCGGCGCGGGCGTTCACCCGGCTCGGGTACGGCCAGGCCACGCTCGAGGACGTCGCGCACGAGGTCGGTATCAACCGGGCGACGCTGTACTACTACGTCGGCACGAAGGAGGAGCTGCTCGTCGCGCTCCTGCTCGGGCCGATCGACGAGATGCGGCAGCAGATCGAGCAGATCGCGGTCGGGCCGGGTACCGCGCCCGACCGGCTGCGGGGTGCCCTGCGTGCGTACGCCGAGTCGATGGTGCAGACGCCGGAGCTGTTCATCTTCCTGAGCGAGAACGTGCACAAGGTGATGTCGGGTTCCAACGCCGAGCAGATCCGGGGGAACGCGGACTCCTACGGCCGCACGATGACGACGTTGATCCGTCAGGGGGTCGAGGCCGGGGACTTCCGGTCGGACATCGAGCCGCTGGTCGCGGTGCTCGGGATCCTGGGGATGTTCAACTGGATCCACCGCTGGTACGACCCGGACGGGCCGCAGCCGCTGACGTACTTCACCGAGACGTTCATCGAAATGGCGTTGAGTGGGCTGAACCGTGAGGCTGCACGCGCTTCTGCTTCCTGACCAGCCGTGGGAGGTTCTGGTCTCCCGGGCGCGGGTGCTCGAGGCGCTCGGGGTCGCGTCGCTGTGGGTCGACGACCACATCGCGCATCCGGCGCGGCCGTCGGGGCCGTGGCTCGACGCGTGGTCGGTGCTCGCCGGGTTGTCGCAGGTGACGACCCGGATCGGGCTCGGGACGCTGGTGTCCAACCCGGTGCTGCGACCACCGGCGACGCTGGCCCGCCAGGCCCTCTCGATCGAGCACCTCTCCGGCGGACGCCTCGAACTCGGCCTGGGCTCCGGCTACTCCCCGGGCGACCACGCCGCCGCCGGCGTCCCCCTCTGGCCCGGCCCGGAACGCGCCGCCCACTTCCGCACCTTCGTCGCGACCGTTGCCGCGACAGTGCGCGGCGCGGCCGCCGCGGGCAGTAGCGCCGCGGGCGGCGAGGGCGCGGGCGGCGAGGGCGCGGGCATCGGCGGGGTGCCCGGGCCTTGGGCGCCGCGGCCGACGCGGAAGATTCCGCTGACCGTGGCCGCGCACGGGCCGCGGGCGTTGCGGGTGGCGGCTGAGTACGGGGACCGGTGGGTGTCGTACGGAGGCTTCGGGCTGACAGCGGCGGAGCACCTGGACGTCACCCGGCGGCGGGCCGACGCCCTCCACCGCGCGTGCGAAGAGACCGGCCGCGACCCCTCCACGCTGCGCAAAGCGCTCCTGCTCGGCAGCAAGGCCACCACCGAACATCCGATCTGGACCTCGGCGGACCGCGTGCGCGAACACCTCGCACGCTACGAGAAAATCGGCATCGACGACGCTATCCTCTACTACCCACCGTCCGACGTCTGGCCACCCGGCGAGGCCACCGACGGCGTCTTCGAGGAGCTGTGGTGCCCGTAACCAGCTGGGAGCCACTGAGCCCCACCCGCTTCCTGGACCGCTCCGCCGCCGTCTTCGCCCACCGCACCGCGGTGATCGACGGCGACGTCGAACTGACCTACGCGCAGCTCCACCAACGGGTCGACGCGCTCACCGGCGTCCTCGCCGCCCGGGGCATCGGGCCCGGCGACCGCGTCGCCGCGCTCTGCGCGAACTCGCACGTGCTGCTCGAGCTGCACCACGCGGTGCCGTTACGGTCGGCGGTGCTCGTCGCGCTGAACACCCGGCTCGCCCCCGACGAGCTGGCGTACATCCTGGAACACTCGGGGGCGTCGCTGCTGATCGCGACCCAGGAGTACGCGGCGATCGCCACCGAGCTGGGCGAGCGGCTCGGCCTCCCCGTGATCCTCGACTACGAGAACGACTTGACGTCGGCCGAGCCCGCGCGGCTCGAGACCGACGACGAGCGCGCGCTGCTCGCGATCAACTACACCAGCGGAACGACCGGGCGCCCCAAGGGCGTCATGTACCACCACCGGGGCGCCTACTTGCAGTCTCTCGCGATGGCCTTCCACACCGGACTCGGTCCGAGGTCCACGTACCTGTGGACGCTGCCGATGTTCCACTGCGACGGCTGGTGCTTCCCGTGGGCGGTGACCGCCGCCGGCGCCACGCATCTGGCGCTCCGGGCGGTGAAGCCCGCGGAGATCTGGACCGCGCTGTCGCGCGCGACCCACTTCAGCGCGGCGCCGACCGTGCTGACGATGATCGCCGAGCACCCGTCCGCGGCGCCGCTGGAGCGGCCGGTGGAGGCCACCACCGGCGGCGCGCCGCCGTCACCGGCGCTGCTCGCCCGGATGCGCCGGCTCAACATCGAGGTCACCCACCTCTACGGGCTCACCGAGACGTTCGGCCCGGCGGTGATCAACGTCTGGCAGCCGGAGTGGGACACGCTGGACGACGACGCCCGCGCCCGCCGCCAGGCCCGGCAGGGTGTGCCGAACGTCGTCGCGTCGCCGCTGCGTGTCGTCGACGCGAACGGCCGTGACCGGCCGGCCGACGGCGAGACGATCGGCGAGCTGGTCATCCGCGGCAACGACGTCATGCTCGGCTACTACCGCGACGACGAGGCGACCGAGCAGGCCTCCTACGACGGCTGGTTCCGCACCGGCGACCTCGCGGTGATGCATCCCGACGGCTACGTGGAGATCCGCGACCGGCTCAAGGACGTCATCATCTCCGGCGGGGAGAACATCGCGTCGGTCGAGGTCGAGCGGGTGCTCGACGAGCACCCGGCGGTGGTCGAAAGCGCTGTGGTCGGAGCGCCGCACGAGAAGTGGGGTGAGATCCCGGTCGCATTCGTGACCACGCGCACGACGGTCACCGAAGATGAGCTGGTGCGGTTCGCCAGGGAACGGCTCGCCGGGTTCAAGGTGCCCAAGCGGATCGTGTTCAGCGAGCTGCCGCGCACCTCGACCGGGAAGATCCGGAAGAACGCCCTGCGTATCACCGCCCAGGAGGGCCCATGAGCTCGGTGCTGGACCGCTTTTCGCTGGCCGGCAAGGTCGCTGTCGTCACCGGTGCGAGTTCCGGGCTCGGCGCGGGATTCGCCGTCGCCCTGGCGTCGGCCGGTGCGGACGTGGTGCTGGCCGCGCGCCGTGCGGACCGGCTGGAGTCGGTGGCCGACGCGGTTCGGGCGATCGGTCGGCAGGCGGTGACGGTCAAGGCCGACGTCAGCGATCCGGACGCCTGCACCGAGGTCGCCCGCGCCGCTGTGGAACAGCTCGGGCATCTCGACGTTCTGGTGAACAACGCCGGGCTGGGCACGGCGGTCCCCGCGACCCGTGAGACGCCCGAGCAGTTCCGCAGTGTCGTCGACGTGAACCTGATGGGCGCCTACTGGATGGCCCAGGCGGCGGCGCGGGTGATGCCGCGCGGATCGAGCATCGTCAACATCGCCAGCGTGCTGGCGCTCATCGCGTCGTTTTCGCCGCAGGCCGCCTACGCGGCGAGCAAGGCGGGCCTGGTCGGCCTCACCCGGGACCTCTCGCAGCAGTGGGCGGGACGCAAGGGGATCCGGGTCAACGCGATCGCGCCCGGCTACTTCACCAGCGAGATGACGGCCGAGGTTCCCCAGGAGCAACTCCGGAACTTCATCGACGCGCACAGCCCGCTGGGCCGGATGGGGGAGCAGCACGAGCTCGACGCCGCCGTGATCTTCCTGGCCAGCGACGCGTCGTCGTACGTGACCGGCACGACGCTCGCCGTCGACGGCGGGATGTCAGGACACTGACGAGCCCGGCGTGCGAGGCGCCACCGGCGTCGCCACGACGAACGAGCTGACCGTCTGGCCGTACAGCAGGAACCGGTCGAGGACGTCTTCGAGCGCCTCGATCGCCGGCACGTGCACCTTCATCAGGAAGCAGTCGTCACCGGAGATGCGGTGGCACTCGCTGACCTCCGGGGTGCGGCCGGCGAGTTCGGCGACCTTCGGCAGCTGGCCCGGACCCGGTCGGACCCGCACCCACGCGGCGATCGGCAACCCGATCGCGGCCGGGTCGATGTCGACGCGGTAGCCCCGGATGACCCCGGCTTCTTCGAGTCTCGTGAGTCGTTCCCGGACCGCGGGCGCCGACATGCCGACCTGCCGCGCGAGTTCCGCCGCACTGGCCCGCGGGTCGTCGTCCAATGCCTTCAACAGCGCTTGATTGACGTCATCCAGGAGGGTCTTTGCGTCTGGAAGGCCGTTCGGCAATCTGGGTGCGCGAGACGTCATCACAAGGCCCCCGTGCCTTCGATGGTGCATGGTGTTGGGCGGCGTCGGTTTCGACGATATTCGTATGACCAAACGGCTTCCACCGCATGCCTACTTCGTGGTCAGTGCGGTGTTCCACTATCTCGGCCCGGCGTTTGCCGTGCTGTTGTTCGCGCGGGTGGATGCGCTGGGTGTGGCGTGGTTGCGGATCGCGTCCGCGGCGTTGATTTTCGCGGTGTGGCGGAGGCCGTGGCGTAGTTGGCGTGCGGCGCCACGGGGCGTGCTCATCGGCTGGGCCGCCGTGCTGGCCGTCATGAACAGCGCGTTCTATCTCGCGTTGGAGCGGCTGCCGCTCGGCACCGTGGCCGCTATCGAGTTCCTGCCGGTGATCGTGCTTGCGGCGTGGGCGGCGCGGACGCGGCGGAACCTGCTCGCGCTGGGTTGTGCCGTTGCCGGTGTGTACCTGCTGGTCGACGTGCGACTGGTGGGGGAGCCGCTGGGGTTCGTGTTCGCGGCGGCCAATGCGGTGTTGTTCGCGGCGTACATCGTGCTGGGGCACCGGGTGGCGCGGAGTTCTGCGGTGTCGGGGCTCGACGGGCTGGCGTTGTCGATGATCATCGCCGCGGTGGTGGCGGTTCCGTTCGGGATTCGTGACGCCGCACCCGCGTTCACGGACGTCGTTGCGCTGGCCGCAGCGATCGGGGTCGGGATCTCGTCGTCGGTGATCCCGTACGTGACCGACCAACTCGCGATGGCCCGCCTGCCCCGCGCCACCTACGCCCTGATGGTCTCGATCCTCCCGGCCACCGCCACCGTGATCGGCGTGATCGTCCTGGCGCAGGTGCCGTCGCCGGCGGAGATCGCGGGCGTCGCCCTGGTGATCGTCGGCGTAGCAATCCACCGCGAGCGCGAGGCATCACCCGAGCGAGCGGAGCCGCCCGAGCGCGACGCGGACGCCGGGCGGGAGGGGGAGGCGGTCAGGCCGGAGCGCGGGTGATTTTGGCCAGGCGTTCGGGGGTGGGCCAGCGCACGTCGTAGGCCCAGCCGAGGCGCTCGAAGAGGCGGATCACCATCGCGGAGATGTCGATCTGCCCGGGGTACACGCCGTGCCGCGCGTTCGTCGGATCCGCGTGGTGCAGGTTGTGCCACGACTCGCCCATGCTCAGGATCGCGAGCGGCCAGAAGTTCGCCGACTTGTCCCGCGCGGCGAACGGCCGCTCACCGATCATGTGGCACACCGAGTTCACCGACCACGTGACGTGGTGCAGCAACGTGATCCGCACCAACCCGGCCCAGAAGAACGCGCTCAGCGCACCCTCCCACGACCACGTGATCAACCCACCCAGCAACGCCGGCGCGACCAACGTGACGATCGTCAGCGGCCCGAACAACCGGTGCACGATCCGAATGTCCCTGTCAGCGACCAGATCCGGCGCGAACCGCTGCTGATTGGTCAGCGACCGGTCGAGAATCCACCCGAGGTGCGCGTGCCAGAACCCCCGCGCCAGCGCCAACGGCGACGTACCGAACAACCAGGGCGAGTGCGGATCGCCCTCCTTGTCGCTGAACGCGTGGTGCCGCCGGTGATCAGCGACCCAGTGCCGCACCGGCCCCTGCACCGCCATGCTCCCGACGACCCCGAGCGCGATCCGCAGCGGCCGCTTCGCCTTGAACGACCCGTGCGTGAAGTACCGGTGGTACCCCACGGTGGTGCCCAGGCACGTGATCACGTAGAAGAGCACGGCCAGCCCCACGTCGACCCAGCTCAGCCCCCACCCCCACGCGAACGGCACGGCGGCGAGCAACGCCACGAACGGCAGGATGACGAACAGGTAGACCGTGACGTGGGCCGGTATCGGCCGCCGCCCGCTGAACATGTTCTTCGGCCCGCGGCGGGGGACCTCTTCAGTGATGGACACGGCCGACACCTCACGCGATCAGTAGCGCGACGGGACAACCCGACGCTAAGCGTCCTGCGGAACTACCCGAAGAACGGGGCCTCGACACCGCATGAGCGCCGGGCTTCCACCTAGGGCGTCAGAACGATCTTCGCGGTGGTGTGCGTGGTTTCCATGTGGCGGATGGCGTCCGCTGCCGCCGCCAGCGGGAAGCAACGCTCGACGATCGGGCGCAGTACACCGGCGTCCGCGAGCTCGCGCAGCGTCGCGAGGCGCGCCCGCGACGGCTTCGCCACCGGGACGACGACACGCTCGCGCAGGAACGGTGCGCGCAGCTGAGCACCCACGATGAGCCCCATCGGCCCGAACAGGCTGCCGCCGTCGGACGTGCCGCCGCCGGAGAGCAACAGCGTGCCGCCGGGCGTCAGCAGCTGCCGCAGTTGCTTGAGCGAGAAGTTGCCGACCAGGTCGAACACCACGTCGTAGCGACCGGTGACGCGCTCGCGCGTGTAGTCGACGACCGTGTGCGCGCCGACCGCCCGCACGGTTTCGACATTGCGGGTGCTGCACACAGCGGTCACGTCCGCCCCGTCGGCAACGGCCAACTGCACTGCGAACAGACCGACGCCACCGGACGCGCCGTTGATCAGCACGGTCTGACCGGGTCGGATCGCGGCGATCTCGCGGAGGCTCGTCAGCGCGGTGTTCGCCGCCAGCGGGAGTGCCGCGGCCTCGTTCGGGCTGAGCGAGCCGGGCGCGCGCTCGACGACGTCCCGCGGCGCGACGACGTACTCGGCGAATGCGGCGGGCGCTTCCCCGAACACCGCGTCGCCGGGCGCCAGGTCGGTGACACCCGCGCCGACCTCCTGGACGACTCCCGCGAAGTCGGTGCCGCGGATCGTCACCTTCGGGCCGCGTAATCCGAGCTCGGGGGCGCTGAGCCGGGCGAGATACGGGTCGCCGCGCATCAGGTGCCAGTCGCGAGCGTTGACCGACATCGCCTGCGCGCGGACCAGCACCTCGCCGGCGGCGGGAACGGGTGTTTCGACGTCGGTGAACCGGAGGACCGCGGGGTCACCGTAGGTGGTGTGGAGGATCGCTTTCATCGGACGCTCCCTTACGTTGTAAGCCGCTCTTACGACGTAAGGTTGACTTACAACGTAAGGGGAGTCAAGGGCCCGTGGAGCGGACCCGGGTGAACCCTGAGGGTCAGGTCGTGCGGAGGCGCTCGAGGCCGTCGAGGACGAGGTCCAGACCGAACTCGAACTCGAACTGGTCGTCGCACCAGCCGAGCGTCGAGTCGGGATCGTCGTGCGCGACCTCGGTGAGCATGCCGACCAGGTTCGGAACCGCGGCGGCCATCTCCGGCGGCACGTCGGTGTCGCCGCCGGCGTCGCCCGGGTCGAACAGTTCCTGGGCGAAGCCGAGCGCCCGGCTCCCCAGCGCGTGCAGCGCATGGTGGGCCAGGTCGTAGGAGAATCCGCCGCGGTGCATCAGCCCGACGAGCCGGTCGTGGTAGAGCACCACCTGGAAGCTGACCTGGGTGCGGCCCGCGAAGACCGGCGGTGCCCACGGGTGGCGCAGGAAGATCGACCGGGCGGTGAGGATGCGCTCGCGCGCTGCCGCTTTCCAGTCCGGGCCGTCGATGTCCTCGACCGCCGCGTTGATCTCGCCCGCGATCACGTCGACCACGCCGTCGAGCACGTCGTCTTTGTTCTTGACGTGGTGGTACAGGGACATCGCCTCGGCGTCGACAGCGCGCGCCAGCCGCCGCATCGTGAGGGCCTCGACGCCCTCGGCGTCCGCGATGTCGATCGCGGCCCGGAGCACCCGTTCCCTGCTCAGTGGGGTCCGTGGCGCGCTCATCCGCCAGATCGTACAACGTAAGCCGGACTCGCCGTGTGAACGAGTCATGTGTCAAGTACCCATGGATCACGAGAGTTGCTAGCGTTTCGACACATGACTGACGCGGCGATGCCCTCCGCGCTGCTCGCGGTGATCGACGCGGTGGCCGGTGGGCAGCGCGACGACGACCGCGTCCGCGAAGCGCTGGAACGCCTCGACATCGAGCCGGGCGCCGCCGCCGCGGTGCTCGACCGGTTGCTCGGCGCCCGCCGTGAACTCGGCCGGCTCCGGCGTCGGGAGCACGAGCTGACGGTGCTGTTCGCGAGCGCCCGCGAGCTCGCCGAGGTGCACGACACCGGCACGTTGCTCGACCGGCTCGTCGAGCGCGCGCACACGATGATGGGCTGCGACGTCACGTACCTCTCCGAGTTCGACTCCCGCACCCGTACGCTCCGGGTCCGCACCACGAAGGGCTCCGTGAGCCCAGTGTTCCAGCAGCTCGAGGTCCCGCCGGGAGCCGGTCTGGCGGGAGCGGTGGTGGAGAGTCGGGCCGCGCACTGGGTCGCTGACTACACCCGCTACGCCGCCGACCGGCACGACGCCGGCGTCGACGACGCGGTCGCGGCCGAAGGCCTGGTGTCGATCCTCGGCGTCCCGATGCTCTCCGGCGGCGACGTGCTCGGCGTCCTGTTCGTCGCCAACCGGCAGGAGATGGCGTTCACCCAGGACCAGATCGCGCTGCTCTCCGCGCTCGCCGACCACGCGTCGGTGGTGCTCCAGACCGCCCAGCGCATGCGTGACCTGCAACATTCCGACGACGAAGCACGCAGCGCGCTGGAGCGGCTCACCGCGCACCTGGACGAGCGGGACCGTGCCAACACCGTCCACCAGGACCTGCTGCGTGCCGTGCTGGCCGGCGGCGGTTTCGGGCCGGTGGCGCGGACGCTCGGCGCCGCGCTGGGGCGCCGGGTCGTGGTGATCGACGAGCGGGACCGGCCGATCGCGGACTCCGCCGACTCGGCCGCGGACGTCTCGCTGGGCGCGGTCACCCGCAGTGCGTTGGAGGCCGCCCGTTCGTCCGGACGCTGCGTTCTGGTCGACGACGACGGGCTCTCCGCGGTGGCGTCGATGACCGCCGGTCCGCGCTACTTCGGCGCCGCGCTGCTCGGCGTCGGCAAGTTCGAACTCACACCGGTGGACCGACGCACCGTGGAGCGGGCCATGCAGGTGGGCGCGCTGCTCGCGCTGCAGCGCGAGGCGGTCGCCGACGCGGAGAGCCGGATCCAGGCGGAGCTGGTCGCCGACCTGGTCGACGGCGATCCGGAACGCCGGGCGGACGGTGAGCGGCGGGCGCGGCGGCTCGACGTCCCAGTGGGGGAGTTCGACACCGTGCTGCTGTTCACGGTGTCCGGGACGGCCCGGAGTGCGGTGGTGCGTGCGGCGCAACAGCAGCTGCCCGGCGCCCTGGTGGGGGAACGGCGAGGGTCGGTCGTCGCGCTGGTGTCGTCGGGTGGGCTGCCCGCGACGGTCGATCCGGACGCCGTGCGGGCGCGGCTCGCGGCTGCGGTCGGGGAACCGGTCGGCTGCGTGGTGCCGCCTGGCGTCGATTCGGTGGCGGGGCTGGCCGGCGCGGTCGCGACCGCCGCCCGCACGGCCCGGCTGCTGTCCGCGCTGGGCGTCACCGGCACGACCGAGCGCACGAACGACTACCTGCCGTACTCCGCGGTGCTGGACACCGATCCGCGGTCACTGCGGGAGTTCCTCGACGCCACGATCGGTGCGGTGCGCGCGTACGACGTCGAGCGCGGCACCGAGCTGCTGCCGACGCTGCGGGCGTTCGTGCGGTGCGCCGCCAGCCCGACGAAGACGGCGCGGGCGTTGAACTTCCACACGAACACGATCCTGCAGCGTCTGGACCGCCTCGACCGGGTGCTCGGCATCGACTGGCGCGACGACGAGCGGCTGTTCCGGATCTCGCTGGCCGTGCGCCTCGACGAGCTGGCGTCGCGGGTGGATCCACACATGACTTCGGCGCACTGATGGGTCTTCCGCCCATAGGTCGAGCCTCCGCCCGCTCCTAGCCTGGAGCAAGGCTCAGCGAGGAGGACCCAGTGGCGTCGACCAGCCGATTGACAGGACTGCGGGATTCGGACATCGCCGGTCGACGCGAGCGCGTCGCCGAGAGCGCGGGTCTGACGCCCGAGCAGCTGGGCGTGCTCGATCCGGCCGCCGGGCTCTCGCTCGAGGCGGCCGACCACATGATCGAGAACGTCGTCGGCGTGCTCGGTGTGCCGGTGGGCATCGGGACGAACTTCGTCGTCGACGGCGTCGACCGGCTGGTGCCGATGGCGACCGAGGAGCCGTCGGTGGTGGCCGCCGCGAGCAACGCGGCGCGGATGGCGCGGGAGCACGGCGGCTTCACGACGTCGGACACCGGGCCCGTGATGATCGCGCAGATCCAGCTCGTCGAGGTGCCGGACCCGGGTGCGGCGGCGTTCCGGTTGCGGGAGGCGGCTCCGGAGATTCTCGCTGCGGCGGACGCGCAGGACCCGGTGCTGGTGTCGTTCGGCGGTGGTGCGCGGGCACTCGAGGTGCGGGAGCTGGCGACGCGGACCGGCGTCCAGGTGATCGTCCACCTGCACGTGGACGTGCGGGACGCGATGGGCGCGAACGCGGTGAACACGATGGCGGAGGCGCTCGCGCCGCGCCTGGCCGAGATCGCCGGTGGGCGCGCGATCCTGCGGATCCTGAGCAACAAGGCCGATCAGCGGATCGTGCGGGCGCGGGCGACGTTCGACCGGGACCTGCTCGGGGGCGCTGACGTGGTGCGCGACATCGTGCACGCGTCGGCGTTCGCGGAGGCCGATCCGTACCGGGCGGCCACCCACAACAAGGGCATCATGAACGGCATCACGGCCGTGGTGCTCGCGACCGGGAACGACACCCGGGCGGTCGAGGCGGGGTGTCACTCGCACGCGGTGCGGGGCGGGATCTACCGGGCGTTGTCGCGGTTCGAGGAGACGCCGTCGGGTCACTTGGCGGGGACGCTCGAGGTGCCGCTGGCGGTCGGGCTCGTGGGCGGCGCTACCCGGGCGCATCCGGTGGCGCAGGCCGCGGTGAAGATCCTGGGCATCGCGAACGCGTCCGAGCTCGGTGCGGTGATCGCGTCCGTGGGGCTCGCGCAGAACCTCGCGGCCTGCCGCGCGCTGGCCGCCGAGGGCATCCAGCGCGGTCACATGACCCTCCACGCCCGCACGATCGCCGCCAGCGCCGGCGCCGAACCACACGAGGTGGCTCTCGTAGCCAGCCGTATCGTCGCCGAGAAGAAGATCCGCGCCGAGTACGCCACGGAGGTACTCGCAGAACTCCGCGCAGCCACCCCGGTAGCGCCGTGAGCGGGCCGGTGAAGCCCGGGACGCTCTGGAAGCCGGTGCCGCGGCCGGTTCCCGATCCCGACCTACCGCGTACCGTGCGGGTGTACGAGGTGGGGCCTCGGGACGGCTTGCAGGCCGAGACCGATGTGGTGCCCGCCGCGACCAAGGCCGAACTGTGTCGGCGGCTGCTCGCTGCGGGTGCGGGCAAGGCCGGGTTGGAAGTGACGAGCTTCGTGCCGCCGAGCTGGATCCCCCAGCTCGCCGACGCCGCGGAGGTGAGCGCCGAGGTTCTCCCGGGAGCGTCCGGGCGCACCGTGGCGCTGGTGCCGAACTCGCGCGGCCTCTACAACGCGATGAACGCCGGCTACGACGACGTCGCCGTCGTCGTCAGCGCCACGGATTCCTTCGCCGCCGCGAACCTCAACACCACAGCACGCGGCTCCCTGGAAACCGCCGCCAAGGTCACCGCCGAAGCGAACAACGCGGGCCGCAACGTCCGCGGCTACCTCTCGATGTCGTTCGGCGACCCGTGGGAGGGCGACGTCTCCGCGGCGAAAGTCGCCACGATGGCGGCCGAGCTCCACGCCGCCGGCTGCACCACGGTCGCCCTCGGCGACACCGTCGGCCTCGGCACCCCCGGCCAGGTAACCGACGTCATCCGCCGCACGGTCGAAGCGGGTGTCCCGAAGACCGCCCTCGCCATGCACTTCCACGACACCTACGGCCAAGGCCTGGCGAACGTCCTCGCGGCCCTGAAAAGCGGAGTCACCGAGTTCGACGCCGCAGTCGGCGGCCTCGGCCGCTGCCCCTACGCCGCCGGCGCGACCGGCAACCTCGCCACCGAAGACCTCGTCTGGATGCTGCACGGCCTCGGCATCGACACCGGCCTGGACCTCACCGCCCTGGTCAGGACATCCCGCTGGCTGGCCGCCGAACGCGGTACGACAGGCCCGTCCCGGGTCCTCAAAGCCCTGAGTGCCCACGTTCCGGAGGAGGACGACCAATGACTCCCGGTGCCCTGGACGGCGTCACCGTCCTCGACCTCTCCCGGGTCCTCGCCGGACCCTACGCGGCCCAGATCATGGCCGACCTCGGTGCGACAGTGGTCAAGATCGAGAACCCGAAGGACCCGGACGTCGCCCGCGGCTTCCCGCCGTACCTGCGCGCCGGGGACGCGGAAGTGAGCGGCTACTACGCCCAGTACAACCGCGGCAAGCTCGGCCTGGCGCTCGACCTGGCGTCGGACGACGGAAAACAGGTTCTGAAGGACCTGGTCGTCAACGCGGACGTGCTGGTCGAGAACTTCCGACCGGGCACCATGGACAAACTCGGCCTCTCCTACGAGACGCTCGCCGCGATCAACCCGCGCCTGGTCTACCTCGCGATCTCCGGTTACGGCCGCACCGGCTCCCGCAGCCGCCGCCCGGCGTTCGACAACACCGCGCAGGCCGCCGGCGGCCTCTGGTCGATGAACGGCTACCCCGACCAGCCGCCGGTCCGCGTCGGAGTGGTCATCGGCGACCTGTCGGCGACGATGTTCGGCGTCATCGGCACGCTCGCCGCGCTCCGGCACGCCGAGCGCACCGGCCAGGGCCAGATCGTCGACGTCGCCCAGGTCGACAGCATTCTCGCGATGACCGAGACCGCTGTCGTCGACTACACGGTGGAGGGCAAGGTCTGGGCACCGTCCGGGAACAAGCACTCCTGGGTGCGCCCGTACGACCTGTTCCCGTGCGCGGACGGCCAGGTGTTCTTCGGCGGTTACACCGACAAGCTCTGGCGGGCCTCCTGCGAGCTGTTCGGCAGCCCCGAGGTCGTCGACGACCCCGAGATCGACACGATGCGCAAACGCTTCGACGACGAGGTCTACGAGCGGCGCGTGAAGCCGCTCGTCCTCGGCTGGTTCGCGAACCGTACCCGCGCCGAGCTCGAGGAACTCGCCGGCGACGTCGTTCCGCTGACCGCCGTCAAGAACATCGGTGAAGTGGTCGACGACCCGGAGACCGTGGCCCGCGAGATGGTCGTCGAGGCCGACTACGGCGACCTCGGCACGCTGCGCATGTTCGGCCAGCCGGTGAAGCTGAGCGCAACCCCGGCGACCCCGGCGCGGCGCGCCAACGAGATGAACGAGCACGCCGACGCCGTGCTGACCGCCGTGGCCGGCTACTCCGACGAGCGGATCGCCGAGCTGCGGAAGGCCGGTGTGGTGTGATCCGGACCGCGGTCCTCCACCCGGAGCCGTCGCTGCAGTACGCGGGCACGTTCGCGCCGGGCGTCGTCGTCACGACCGGCGGTGAGCTGCCGCCCGGCTGGGAAGGACTGTACTTCCCGTTCGACGCACCGCTGGCCGAGCTGCGTCCCGACGGCAGCCCGGCCGACGACGGACTGACCCCGACGGACGCTCCGCCGCGCCGGATGTACGCGGGGGAGGACACCGAGTTCCTGCGTCCGCTGCACTGGGGCGACACGGTCGAGCAGCGCTCTTCGCTGAGTTCGGTGGTGCGGAAGGAAGGCCGCTCGGGCTCGCTCCTGTTCGCCGACATCACCCGCGAGTACCTCGTGGACGGTGCGGTCGCGGTACGCAGCGTCTGGCACGACGTGTTCCTCTCGTCCGGGGGTACCGCCCTCGCGCCGGCCGAGGGTGAGGCGCCGGTGCGCGACTGGGGCGCCGCGTTCACCGTCGACATTCGGCAGTTGTTCCGTTTTTCGGCGATCACGTTCAACACCCACCGCGTGCACTACGACCGCGCGTGGGCGGTCGACGTGGAGAACCTGCCGGGCCTGCTGGTGCACGGTCCGCTGGTGCGGATCCTGCTGCTCGACGCGCTCCGCGCGGCTCGCCCATCGCTGTCGGTCACATCCTGGTCGGTTCGTTCCCTGGCTCCGGTTCTGCTCGACGCCGAGCTGCGGATCGTGGGGAGCGAGGCGGACGTGGAGCTCTACGACGGCAGCCGCCTGCTGGCGCGGGGGCATTACCGATCCAGTTGACAAGAGTGAACTGAAACAGTGCGCAGCCCGGTCCGCTGAGGACCGGGCTGTTCGGATTGAACCTGGAACCGCGGGGTACCGTGACGTTACTGCCCAGTAGTTACCACTGGTCAGTGTCGGAGTAATCCGTACCACCGGGGAGGAAGCAGCCGTGCCGACTGCTGCCCTACCCGACGAGGACACGGCGGAGGCGCCGCCGACCAGGCGCCCCCTGCGCAAGCCGATCGTCACGGCGCTGATCGCGTACCTGCTCACGCTGGTGGCAGCCGGTTTGGTGGTCGACGCCGGCGATCGGCAGGA
This sequence comes from Cryptosporangium sp. NPDC048952, assembly GCF_043197895.1. Classification (NCBI taxonomy): domain Bacteria; kingdom Bacillati; phylum Actinomycetota; class Actinomycetes; order Cryptosporangiales; family Cryptosporangiaceae; genus Cryptosporangium; species Cryptosporangium sp. NPDC048952. Next base: position 80,172 of record NZ_JBICTY010000004.1, read on the forward strand.
GCCGGCCGCTCCGCCGCCGTCGAAGCCGGCGCCCGTGCACGCCGCACCCACCCGGGCGCAGGCGCCTCCGATGAGCGACGTTCTGCCGGACGTGCCCGAGGTGGCGAGCGTCGACGTGCTCGACCCGGTGCACCAGCAGGGCCGCGTCACCGGACGCGACAACGGACAGAGCACCCGGTACGGCGACCGTTCGGTCTGGGTGTTCGCCGACACCGAGCTGACGAAGCCGGACGCGTTCCTGTCGAACACCGCGGCGTCCACGTCGGATCTGGTCGGTCGGGACGGCATCACGCTCACCGCCTCCGACGTCGGCGGAACCGCCGGCGACGTCCACGACGAGTTCCTGCCCTGGAACGACGCCGAGCGCGCGTTCGAGCGTGCCCATGCGAAGGACTGCGCGCTCAGGTACTGCGGGGTGACGTTCGGCCTCTGGCCCGGGCCGGTGATCGCCGACCCGGAACGTAACCGCGTGCTCGTGCTCTACCACAAGCTCTGCCGCGGCGGCGCCCCCCAGGAGCCGTGCTCGCAGAAGTACGGGCAGGACCTCGGAACGGGAGTGGCCGCCGTCGACATGCGCACGTACGAGGTCACGCGGTTGCCTGCCGGGAACGCGGAGCCGGTGAGCAGCATCGAGGGCCGCGACCCGTCGCTGTTCTTCGGACCGGAGACGATGTACGCGTCCGCGGCGGTGGTGGCCGGCGAGGACGTTTACGTGTACGGCGACTGCAGTACCGTCGACGTGCGGTGCCGGGTCGCGAAGGTGCCGCTGGCGAAGATCGCCGACCGGTCCGCGTGGCGGTTCTACGGTGGCGACGGCTGGTGGTCGATCGACCCGGCGGACGCGGTCGCCACGGTGCGCGCGGGTGGCGCCGGCAACAGCGTCCAGTGGAATCCGGCGTTGCAGGCCTGGGTGAACGTCTACATGGAGTACGGCTCGCACGAGGTGCGGGCGCAGGTGAGCGGCGCGCCGTACGGGCCGTGGTCGGAGCCGTTCACGGTGGCCGAGACCGATCCCGGGGACTACGGCACGAACTACGCGGCGTTCGCCCATCCGGAGTACTCCGAGCGCGGCGGACTCGTGCAGTACGTGACGTACTACCAGCAGTTCAGCGGGGCGCAGAAGCTGCTGCGCGTCACTTTCCGGGGCTGAGTGCCGGGGGCGAGGACAGCAGCAGGCTGACCGCCCCGGCCCCGCCGGCGACCAGGCGGTGGGTGTGGCCGGGACGGGCGGCGAGCTGTTCGCCGGTGGTCAGCTCGGTCTCGTCGAGGCCGTGCTCGCTCGCGACCGTCTCGTTGAGCGTGCCGCCGAGGACGGTCACGGTGCGGAAGCCGATCGTGTGGGCGTGCAGGTCGGTCGCGTCGCCCGGGGCCCAGCGGACCAGCCACGCGTCGTAGAGGAAGTTGCCGCGCAGTGCCACCGGCTCGCCCCCGGACGCCGCCAGCATCGCCTCGGCGCCACCGGCGGCGTCGATCTCGGCGGTGATGAGGTCGGCCCGCTCGCGCAGCGCGCTCGGCGTCAGCGAGGAGGGGGCGAGGAGGTAGGGCTCCAGGTGGTCGAGCCCGGAGGTCTGGGGGCGGGTGCTCGTCGTCGCGGCCATGGGGATATTGAAGCTTTTCCCGAGCGCGTGCTCTGTGCCCCCGCCACCGTCCGGTGTGTTAACTCGCCAACGTTGCGACCTGGACCGCGACGTCCTTGGGGGAGGGCCGGATCGCCAGGTCGTCCTGGATGCGGACGCTGACGCGGCGCAGTTCGTCGTCGGTGATGAGTCGTTGCAGGTGCTCGGCGGACGGACCCTTGAGCGGGGCGGAGATCCCGGCGCCGATCTCCGCGACGAGCTCGGCGTTGTGGCGCCGGTCGCCGGGGCCGGGCACGACCAGCTGCGGCACACCGGCCGCGAGCGCCGCCTGCACGGTGCCGGCGCCACCGTGGTGGACGATCCCGGTGCAGGTGGGGAGCACGGCGTCGAGCGAGACCCAGCCGATGGTCCGGACGTTGTCCGGAAGTTCCGGCGGGAGTCCGGGCTCCGGCCGGACCAGCACGAATTCGGCGTCGATCGAGCCGGCAACCGCCACCAGTGCCTTCATCATGTTCCCGTTGCCCGACCCGGCCACCGTGCTGCGGCTGACCAGGATCCGCGGCAGCGCGGGTGTCTCGGTCAGCCAGGACGGCAGCGGCGCGGGCGCCGGTGGCTCGTAGCGCATGGCCCAGCCGGGACGCGGCCCCACGACGCTCGGCGGCAGCACCTGGATCACCGCAGCCGGGTCCGGTAACCGGTCGATCGCCAGGCGGCGCAGCGCCGGCCCGGCCGTGGCCTGCACGAGCTCCGCGCCGTCGAGCAGGTTCGTCTCGTGGCGGACGGCCGGGACGCCGTGGCCCGCCGCCGCGATCAGTCCGGCCACCGCCAGCGGCTCGACGACGACGACGTCCGGCCGGAACGTCTCGGTGACGTCGCGGACGGCGTCGACGAGCTTCGCGTTGATCGTGCCGAACAGCTTGTTGGCGGCCGCCCAGGGGTGTCTCAGCGCCACTCCGCGCGCGATGGCGGCGAAGTCGAAGTCAGGGGCGATGTCCTCGACCGGCAGGCCCTGCTTGCGCGCCGCGGTGGCGGCGTCGGCGGCAGTGGCGATCAGGATCTCGTGGTCGGCCTCGGCGAGTGCACGGGCCAACGGAAGGAGCGGGAGGACGTGACCGGACAGTGGTGCGGAGACCACCAGAACGCGCATGCGCCGACGTTAGGGGGACACGGTGTCCACGGTCACTAATTCTGTCGTACCGAATTGATAGACCCGGGAGCATGGGGACCATGGAGAGAGCGATCGAGACCGCCGGCCTGGTCAAGACGTTCGGCCAGACGCGAGCGGTCGACGGTGTGGACCTGAGCGTGCCCGCGGGGACGGTGTACGGAGTCCTGGGGCCGAACGGCGCCGGAAAGACGACTGTCGTGCGCATCCTGGCGACGCTGTTGCGGCCCGACGGCGGTGAGGCCCGCGTCTTCGGGCACGACGTCGTGCGCGAGGCCGACGCCGTGCGCAGCAAGGTGAGTCTGACCGGCCAATACGCGTCGGTGGACGAGGACCTCACCGGGGTGGAGAACCTGCTCCTGCTCGGCCGCCTGGTCGGGCACAAGAAACGCGCCGCGAAATCCAGGGCCGACGATCTGCTCACCGCGTTCGGGCTCACCGAGGCCGCCGACCGCCAGGTGAAGAAGTACAGCGGCGGCATGCGTCGGCGCCTCGACATCGCGGCCAGCATCCTCAACACGCCCCAGCTGCTGTTCCTCGACGAGCCGACGACGGGGCTCGATCCGCGCAGCCGCAACCAGGTGTGGGACATCGTGCGCGCGGTCGTCGCGTACGGCACCACGGTCCTGCTCACCACGCAGTACCTCGACGAGGCCGATCGGCTGGCCGGCCGTATCGCTGTCATCGACCACGGCAAGGTCATCGCCGAGGGCACGCCGGGCGCGCTGAAGTCCTCGATCGGCGCGGGCACCGTGCACGTCCGTCTGCGCGACGCCCAGCAGCGCGCCGAGGCGGCCGACATCCTGGGCCGGGCGCTGGGCGCCACCGTGCTGCAGGACGCAGACCCTGTTTCGCTGACCGTCCGGGTCAGCGGCGACTCCGACCGGGGCGCCGCCGAGCACGCGTCGCGGGCGCTGGCCGATCTCGCGGCCGCCGGTGTCGTCGTCGACGACTTCTCGCTCGGCCAACCCAGCCTCGACGAGGTGTTCCTCGCACTCACCGCCCAGGGAGCCGCGGTATGACCACGACGACCACCGACGAGTCCACGACCTATGTTCCGTCGGCCGAGACGATGAGTGCCGTCCTGTCGCCAGCGGGGCGTCCGACGCCTCCCGGGCCGCTCGCGGCGTCGATCGTGTTCGGCTGGCGGGCGATGCTGCGCATCAAGCACGTCCCCGAGCAGCTGTTCGACGTGACGGCGTTCCCGCTCATCATGACGCTGATGTTCACGTACCTGTTCGGCGGTGCGCTGGCCGATTCGCCGCGCGACTACCTGCAGTTCTTCCTGCCCGGAATCCTCGTCTCGAGCGTCGTGATGATCACGATGTACACCGGCGTCGGGCTCAACACCGACATCGAGAAGGGCGTGTTCGACCGGTTCCGCACGCTGCCGGTCTGGCGTCCGGCCGCGCTCGTCGGGATGATCTTCGGCGACGTGTTGCGCTACGTCATCGCGTCGCTGGTCATCCTCACCGTCGGGCTGGCCCTCGGGTTCCGTCCGAGCGGGGGCGTGCTGGGCGTCGTGGGCAGCATCGCGCTGCTCGTCGTGTTCTCGTTCGCCTTCTCCTGGATCTGGACGTTCTTCGGGCTCGTGCTGCGCAGCGAGAAGTCGGTGATGGGCGTCAGCATGATGGTGCTGATGCCGCTGACGTTCCTGAGCAACGTCTACGTGGATCCGTCGACGATGCCGGGGTGGCTCCAGGCGTTCGTCGACGTCAACCCGATCACCCATCTGGTCAGTGCGATCCGTGGCCTGATGGCGGGCGAGGTCGACGGGCCGGCCGTTCTGTGGACGTTCATCGCCAGCGGTCTGTTCGTCGTCGTCTTCGGCTCGCTGACGATGCGCCGGTACAACCGCAAGTAGCCGGGGTACCGGTGAGCAATGAGATCACTTGTGGTGACCGAGAACATCACGCTCGACGGCGTGATCGAGATGACCGGCGATTGGTTCGACCCCACCGCTCCGGACTCCGACGACATCAACGAGGCCACCCGCGAGCACATGCTCGGCGCGGACGCGTTTCTCGTCGGCCGGACCACGTTCGAGGACATGCGGAGCTTCTGGCCGAAGCAGAACGACGACACCACCGGCGTCACCGACTACCTGAACCAGGTGCAGAAGTACGTGGTGTCCCGGTCCCTCACCGATCCGGAGTGGGAGCCCACCACGATCCTGCGCGGCCCCCTCCGCGACGACGTCGCCGCGCTCAAGGCCGCACCCGGTAAGGACATCGTCGTCACGGGCAGCGTCGACCTCGTTCGCCAGCTCGTCGCGAAGGACCTCGTCGACGAGTACCGGCTGTTCGTCTACCCCACTGTCGTCGGCCGCGGAGCCCGGCTGTTCCCCGACGGCGTCGAGCGCCCGCAACTGCGCCTACTGGAGTCCCGCGCGTTCCGCTCCGGAGTGGTGCTTCTGTGTTATTCCGCGACACAGCAATCCCACCAGTCACACGAGTAACAACTGCCTTTAGTTTGCGATTAAGGCGGACGCAAATTCGCTTTTGCGGGGCAGGGCCGCAGTTTCCGTTCTGCCTACGGTTCCGGGGTGCCCGTCACCCGCCACCGCGCCGCCGTCCTGCTGGCTACCGTCCTGATCGGACTCGGTGTGCTGCTCAGCGGGGTTCCCGGTCCGGCGTCGGCAGCGCCAGGGCCCGGCGCGGCGGACGACGAGGGCGGCACCGAAGCGCTCCGGCGCGACCTCGACAAAGCGACGGCCGGATACAACAACGCGCGGGCGAAAGCGCAGACGTCGCAGAAACGCCGGTCCACGCTGGTCACACAGATCGCGAATTCGGAAAAGCGCATCACGGTTCTCGAACAGCAGGTCCAGGATCTGGGCGCGGCCGCGTATCGCCAGGGACTTCCCGACCCGGCGACGGCGATGGCGAACTCCCGGTCGCTTCCGGACATGATCGGTAACGTCGGCCTGGTCGAGAGCCTGGCGCGCCAGCGTCAGCAGACGCTCGACGACCTGCTGAAGACCCGCTCCGACCTGGTCGCCGCCCGGCGCCAGGTCGACTCCGAGCTCACGAAGCAGCGCACCGAAGAGAAGACGATGGGTGAGCGCCGCGCCGACGCCGAGGAAGCGCTGCGCAAGGCCAAGGTCGGCGGCCAGAAGTCCGGCGGCTTCACCAGCGACGGCGAGAACAAGGACGTGCCGGCAGCCACCGGAAACACCTCGCAGGCCGCACCGGAGAAGAAGACCACCCGGAAGAAGACGCGGAAAGCCACCTCCTCACCCCGGCGCGGCGACGGTAGCTTCGGCAACGAGGGCTGCTCCCAGGACGACCCGACGTCCGGCGGCTGCCTGACCCCCCGCACCCTGCACGCGCTCCAGCAGACGAAGGCAGCCGGGTTCACCCACTACGTGCACTGCTTCCGACAGGCCTCGTTCGGCGAGCACCCCAAGGGCCGCGCGTGCGACTTCGCCGCCGCGCCGGGCGGGTTCGGTGGCGCAGCGACCGGCAACGACCGCGCCTACGGCAACCGTCTGGCGGCGTGGTTCGTCGACAACGCCGACCGGCTCGGCGTCCTGTACGTGATCTGGTACCGCCAGATCTGGCTCCCGGGCTCGGGCTGGCGCGCCTACCAGAGCGGCAGCGACCCGTCGGCGGCGCACACGAACCACGTCCATCTATCGGTGCAGTAAATAGCCGGTATGGCAAGAATCGATCTCCCTGATGTGACCTGGGTCTCGCACAGTGGGTGCCGGTCCGGCCATCGATGACGGGAAACCATTCATGCCTGCTGTAGCGAGGCGAAACCCGAGGTCAACGCGCTCGGCTCCGGCCCCTCGGCATGGGCATCTGGCGGGTGTTCGCGCCCCGCCCGGCCAGCGTCACCCGCACCGACCTGATCTACGGCGGCCCGTGCTACATCGCCGGGTACTGCCCGACCGGCGAGGACACGCTGTACGCGTACATCGTCGAAGAAGCGCAGGACCGCAGTGGTCTGTCGCCGGAAGAGCAACTCGCGACGATGGTCGAGCTGTCGCAGGCCTACCACGGGCCGTGGGACGACATCCGCCCCGGCATGACCGACCCGAGCCGGGTCAACTACACGCACTTCGAGGAGCATATCCTCGACGCCCCGTGGAACCGCGGCCGCGTCGTCGTGATCGGCGACGCCGCCCACACGTGCCCGCCCACCCTGGCGCAGGGCGCGGCGATGGCGCTGGAGGACGCCGCGGTGCTCGCCGAGCTGCTCACCAGCGCCGAGCAGCTCGACCGACGTCCCCGGCCTCATGGGCACCGTCGCCGCCCTGGTCAGCCAGCCGGCCTAGCCACCACGTCAGGCGCGCACCGAGATCCGCGTGCCCGGTTCGGGGTGATCGAGCATCTCGGCTGCGTTCCCGCCGCGCAGTAGCACCTCGTACCACCGCACCTCGGTGCCGTCCTTGCGCGTCCAGCCCGAGCTGCCGGGTGCGAACGACAGCGTCCGCGCGGGGACGTCGAACGTGCCGTCGCTGATCATCGCCTCCGCGCCCACACCGCCGACCCGCAGCGTCACGACCGACCCGATCGGCGCCGGCGGCTCCGACCAGCTCGTCTTGAGGTTGCCGTAGCCGTCGACGTAGACCAGCGCGCGTTCCGGCGGCGCGGGGATGTCGGCTGCGTCCACGGTGCCGACCTGCTCGGCGTCGCCATTCAGGACGTCCGGAAGAAGGGGTGGGAAAGCATCCCGGGAGCGGAACTGGGAACCGGTCGGGGGAATCACGATCTCGGTGAGCGTTTCGGCCTCGTTCCGCAGGAACGAGAACACGTACCCCGCGTCGACGCCGACGACGTGCGTGCCGTTGGGCAGGCGCGCGGCGAGGAGGCGTTCGCCCTCGTTGTCGGGGCGGGGAGCGTCCGAATCGGCGCGCGGGGCGACGTTGCAGTAGATCAGCCGGTCCGGTGGGCCGGGCGTCAACGCCAGCTGGGCGACGCAGAAGCCGGCGCCGAGCGTGTCGAAGGGTCGCATCGGCGTGTAGACGACGTCGGCGCCCGGCAGATAGCGCGCGAGCTGCTGCCGAACCTCGGCGAACGCCAGATCTCCGGGGCCGTAGTCAGCGACGACGTGCATCAACATGCGCCGGGCATACCCCGAATCGGGTAGTTTGCACGTTCGAGAAATTACCGGCCGCGCAGTTCGGGCGACGCGATAGACCGGGGCCATGACTGATTCGTCGACGCCCTGAACACACCGCCGCTGAGCCCATCGCGCGGTGGGCGGGCGAAAGTGTCGGTGGGGTGAGGCACCATCCCGGGCATGCGGGAATTCACGGATGAGGAGCGTCGGCGGCGGCTCGGTGTCCGGCACGCGCTGGCGGTCCGGGCGGCCGATCCGGTCGAGGCGGCCGCACGCGTGGTCGCGCTGCATGCCACGGACGCGGCGACCGTGTTCCTCTCCGTGCGCGCTCGCGCCACCCGAGGCGCCCCGGCCGACCTCGAGGACGCGCTGTACACGCGGCGCACGCTCGTCCGCATGCTCGGTATGCGGCGGACGATGTTCGTCGTCCCGAGCCCGCTGCTGCCGATCGTCGAGGCGTCGACGATGGAACGCGTGGTGGCCAACCAACGTCGCCTGCTGCTCAAGGACCTGGGAACGGCCGGTGTCCCCGACACCGAGCGGTGGCTCGCCGACGTCGAGGCGGGCACACTCGCCGCACTGGCCGCGCGGGGCGGCACCGCGTCGGCGGTCGAGTTGGCGGCCGCCGAACCCCGCCTGCGCACCTCCCTGCACATGTCGCCGGGCAAAGCCTACGAAGCGCGCACCGCGATCACCAGTCGCGTCCTGACGATCCTCGGCGGCGACGGCCGCATCGTCCGGGGCCGCCCCACCGGCAAGCTGTTCTCGCAGCGCTACCAGTGGGCGCTGGCCGAACAGTGGCTGCCGGTGCCGCTCGACCGGCCGTCACCCACCGAGGCCCGGGCCCGACTCGCCGCCGCCTGGCTCGCCGCATACGGGCCGGCCCCCGCGTCCGACCTGCAGTGGTGGACGGGCTGGACCGGGGCCCAGGTCACCCGCGCGGTGTCCGACGCCAAGGCGATCTCGGTCGGGCTGCCGAACGGAGCCACCGGCCTGGTGCTCCCCGACGACCGGGAGTTGACGCCCGACCCCGGTCCCTGGGTGGCGTTCCTCCCCGCGCTCGACCCCACGACGATGGGCTGGGCGGCCCGCGACTGGTACCTCGGCGGCTACACGCCCCTGCTGTTCGACCGCGCCGGCAACGCGGGCCCCACGATCTGGCTCGACGGTCGCATCGTCGGTGGCTGGGCGCACCGCGAGGACGGCGAGGTCGCGGTGCGGCTCTTCGAAGACGTCGGTCAGGAGGCGTCCGCGCTCGTCGACGCCGAGGCCGAGCGGGTCACGACCTGGTTGGCCGCCGCCGGCGACGTCCGCGTCCTACCCCGCTTCCGCACCCCCACCGAACGAGAATTGTCCAGCTGAGTGACCGTCGTCGATGCGGGCCGCGCGGCCCGTCGTCAGCGGCGGATGGCGGCGGGGTCGCCACCGATCGGGAGGTCGGTGGCGCGCCAGGCGTCGAAGCCACCGGCCAGGTCGGTGGCACGCCAGAGCCCCAGCTCGCGCAGGCGTGCGGCCGCGAGGCTCGACTCCTCGCCGTCCCGCGACACGAGCACGATCTCGACGTCGAAGCTCGTCACCTCGGGCAGATGACCGCCGCTGTTCGGCACGGCGCGCCACTCCAGCACCGAGCGGTCGAGCACGATCGCGCCCGGTAACCACCCCTGAGCGCGTCGCTCGACGATCGTGCGGATGTCGATGAGCACGGCCCCGCGCACGAACGCGGCCACCGTCTCGGCGGGACTCAATCGCCAGACGAATTCGTCCGGTCGCGCGGCCTCGGGCTCGTCGCGCTGGCGATGCTGACCTCCCGCGTCGTAATGCACGCACCGATTGTGTCCCCAGGCCGCCCACGCCGCGCACGGAAGGGGCGGCAGAAGTGGGATGCATCAAGCCGAGGGCGGTGCCACGCTGACGCGATGCCTGACGTGACCCACCTCGCCGCGACCGCCGCGCACGCGCTGAGCACCCGCTTCGGGCCCGTGCACCTCACCGCCACGACCGGACTCACGAGCTCCAGGTCCACCGTCTTCCGAGCCCACGTCGAAGGCCCCGATCAGCCCCCCACACCGCCCGCGCCTGCGTCGGCCGGGCCCGGCGCCCCGGCGGCGGCCGCGGGCGTTCCGGCGAGCGTCGTCGTGAAGGCGCCTGGCAGGGGTGGGCCGTGGCGAGAGCGGGCTGCGCTCGAGGTGTTGCACCGTGCGGGCGTACGCGGGGTCCCCGCGCTCCTCGCGACCAGCGACGACCCGCAACTCGTCGTCCTCGCCGACGCTGGCACCGGCCCGTCCCTCGCCGATCACCTCATCGGCACCAACCCGGCCGCCGCCACCCGGTCACTACTGACCTGGGCCGAGACCACGGCCACCTTCCAAGCCGCCACCGTCGGCCTCGAAGTTCCGTTCGTCAGCGCGTTGACACCACCGATGACCGCCGATTCCTCGGCCGACCTCCTCGCCGAAGCCGCCACGGCCCTGGCCGCACTTCTGCCCCAGCTCGGCGTCACGCCGCGACCAGAGGCGCTCGAAGCGCTCCGAGCCGTCGCGGAAACCCTCCCACCCGACGCTCGCGCCATGGACCCGGGCGACGCCTGCCCCGACAACAACATCGAAACCCCCGACGGACCCGTGCTGCTCGACTTCGAGTTCGCCGAGTACCGCCACGTCGCCTGGCACGCCGCCTACCTCCGCGTGCCCTGGCCCACCTGCTGGTGCAGCTGGCGACTCCCCTCGGACGTCGTCGAGAAAGCACTCGACCGATGGCGGCACACGCTGGCTCCCAGCCTGCCGTCCGTGGCCACGGATGCCTTCGACGCCACCCTCGACCTCGTCACCGCCGCCTGGGTGCTGCTCTCGGTGAGCTGGTTCCTCCCGGCCGCACTGGCCGGCGACCCACCCACGACCGAACCGACCCGCCCCCGACCCTCACGACGGCAGATGATCCAGTACCGGCTCGGCCGGCTCGCGGAACTCCCGGTGGCTGAACCCCTGGCGACCCTGGGCGCCGAAACTCACGCGGCCACCGTCCAGGAATGGGGCTCACAGCCCTTGCCGCTCGCACCGGCGTACCGCTGATCGCCCGTGCGGCGGACCACCACCTCGTCCGTTACGAGTTTCCCCGTCGACGCGCGATCCCGCGTGCGCAGAATGGGGGAGCGGTCGGGCGTCGCCCGGCGAAACCCTCCCGCCGGGCGACGTCCGACTTCCTCGCTGGACTAGCGGATACCCACGAGGTCGACGACGAAGATCAGCGTCTCGCCGGGCTTGATCACGCCGGCGGCACCGCGGTCGCCGTACGCGAGGTGCGGCGGGATGGTCAGCTTGCGCCGGCCACCGATCTTCATGCCATTGACTCCCTGGTCCCAGCCGGAGATGACCTGACCGGCACCCACGGTGAAATCGAGCGGGGCACCGCGGTTGTACGAGGCGTCGAACTCCTTGCCGGTGGAGTGGGACACCCCGACGTAGTGCACCGAGGCCACCTGGCCGGCGCCCACGGTGGCACCGTCACCGACGGTGAGGTCCTCGACGACCAGGTCGGCCGGGGGAGCACCTTCGATCGGGCCGACGTCGGGCTTCTGCATCAGTTGCCTCCTACAGAGCGGATAGGGCGTCCTCGATCGAACCATGGCCGGTCGGCGACCCCTGCCCCGGCTCGCCCGTTCGGGTCCGTTCCATGCCCTGTGCAACCTGATTCAGTCCAGATGAGGCTCACTGTCCTAAGCAGATCTAACGAGTGCCTTAAACCGTGGATCAACGCGTGCAGGTGACCCGTCGTTCGGGCGATGCTATCCCCGCCGGCCGGACCACCCCCCCGGGTCCGGCCGGTCCCCGCCGTCGTAGGGGCCGGACCACCACTGCGCTCCCCAGAACAGGGCCCGGCCGGTCCCCGCCGTCGTCGGGGCCGGACCACCACTGCGCCCCCAGAACAGGGCCCGGCCGGTTTCCGCCGGCACGGCTCAGGTCGTGGCCGCCGCGTGCACTCCCAGCGCCGCGCCCAGCCGCCGCATCCCCTCGCGAATCTCGTCCGGAGTGTTGGTAGTGAACGACAACCGGAGCGTCGCGCGATCGGGCTCCCCGGCGTAGAACGGAGCCCCCGGCACGAACGCGACGTCGTGCGCGAGCGCGGTCGGCAGCAACGAGGCCGCGTCGAACCCGTCCGGCAGCCGCACCCACACGAACATCCCGCCGTCCGGGTCGGTCCACCGGCTCCCCGGCGGCAACGTGCCCGGCAACGCGGCGATCATCGCGTCCCGACGCTCCCGGTACGCGTCCTGGAGCCGCGCGACGTGCCCGTCCAGGTCGGCCACCCCGAAGTACGCCGCCGCGGCCGCCTGGTCGATCGTCGACGTGTGCAGGTCCGCGGCCTGCTTGGCGACGACGAGAGCCGGACGCGCGTCCGCAGGGCTCCGCACCCACCCGAGCCGTAGCCCCGGTGCACCGATCTTCGAAAAACTGCCCAGATAGAAGACGTCGTCCGACGTCGAAGCGAGCGGCAACACCGGCGCACCGCGATACCGCAGCTCGCCGTACGGATCGTCTTCCACCACCCGCACGCCGCCGGCCGAGGCGATCCGCGCCACCGCCGCCCGGCGCGACGCCGGCAGCGTACGACCGGTCGGGTTCGCGAACGTCGGCACCGTGTAGAACAGCGCCGGGCGGTGCCGCGCGACGACGTCGGCCAGCGCATCGGGATCGACGCCCTGCTCGTCGCCGGGCACCGTCACGAGACGGGCGCCCGCGAGCTGGAAACTCTGCAGCGCGGCGAGGTACGTCGGCTCCTCCACCGCGACCACCGCGCCCGGATCGAGCAACGCGGTCGTGACGAGCGTCAGTGCCTGCTGCGAACCCGTCGTGATCAGCAGGTCGCCGGGCTCCGTCGGCAACCCACGCCGGGTGAGCCGCTCGGCGACCCGCGTGCGCAGCTCGAGGTTCCCCTCGGTGGGCGCGTACTGCAGCGCGAGCCGCGCGCCCGGCCCGGCGAGCACCCGCGCGTACGCCTCCCGGAGGCCGTCGAGATCGAACAGCTCCGGTGCGGGCAACCCACCCGCGAACGACAACACATTCGGACGCTCGAGCAGCGCGAGCAGGTCCCGGACGGGAGAACTCGCGACGCCCCGCAGCCGGGCGGCGAGCGGGGGCAGCGTGGACACGGCAGTACGCTAATCCACGCTTCCTACATTTCGGAATACAATTCCTATTTACTGAGAAGCGTGTTCGCTGTGCCCGTTCGTCACCAGGGCGGCGCGGAGGCGCTCGGCGGCCTCGTCCATGTCCTGCGAGTCGGGGCGGGGGTCGGCGTTGCCGAAGTCGAAGTCGTCCAGGTCCCAGGCCGGGTAGGTGTGCAGGTGCAGGTGCGGCACCTCGAACCCGGCGATGATGAGCGCGGCCCGGGGTGCCTCCCACGCGTCCTTCTGCGCCTGGCCGATCGTGTGCGCCACCGTGGTGAGGTGGGTGATCAGCTCGACCGGGGCGTCGGTCCACTGGTCGATCTCGCGTCGCGGCACGACCAGCGTGTGGCCCGGCCGAATCGGCGCGATACTCAGGAACGCGACCGCGTGCTCGTCCTTCCAGACGAACCGGCCCGGAAGTTCCCCGTCGATGATCCGCGTGAAGATGGTCGCCACGGCCCCAGCATGCCAGAGCCCCACCCACCCGTGGTGAGCACGCGACGCGCGTTGAGCCCGCGATGGTTGTCAGGCGTTGCACACCATGGGGTGCAATTCCTGACAACCAATCCGGTGCGCGATTGGACAACCACTGGGCTGTCCACAGATCGCGCTCCGCCCCTGCCGAGCGCGCCACCGTCGGGCCATCGTGACCGCATGGATCCTGGCGCTGCCCTCGCGGAGCTGCTCGTCGCCCAGCAAGGCATGCTCCTGCGGAGTCAAGCGCTCGCGTCGGGGCTCACCGACCGTGCGATCGCTTGGCGCCTCGCACGCGGGCTGTGGCGGCGGATCTACCCCGGTCTGTACGCCACGTTCACCGGGCCGCCCACGCCCGAACAGCGCACGGTTGGAGCGAGCCTCCTCGCTGGCAAAGGGGCACAGATCACGGGGGTGGCGGCGTTGCGTCGGCACGGAGTGCGCTACCTGCCGTCGGACGATCGGGTTCACGTGCTGGTGCCGCTGGCTACGCGCCGCGTCTCCCGTGGTTTCGTCGTGATCGTGCGAACCTCGCGCCCGGACGAACACGCGCTCCACCGGGCGCCGCTCGAGATCTGCTCCCTGCCACGGGCAGCCGCCGACGCCGCACGCGCCGGCTACTCCCGTCGAGACGTCCGGGCCTTCCTCGCCGAACTGCTCCAGGAGCGCCGCGTCACGGTCGACCAGTTGGACGCCGAGTGGCGACAAGGCCCCGTCCGTAACAGCAAGCTGCTCGGTGAAGTGCTCTCCGAAGTGCGCGACGGTGCTCTCTCAGCGCCCGAAGCGGAACTGCGCGCGCTGGCCTCCACGAGCACGGTGCTCCCGCCAATTCTCTGGAACCCGACGCTCCGCGCGGACGACGGCACCCGCCTGCCCTCACCCGACGGCTGGATCCAGGACGTCGGCCTCGCCCTCGAAATGGACTCCGACGAGTTCCACAGCTCAGTCGACGATCAGCAGCGCACCCGCGAGCGCGCCCAACTGTTGGCCACCTACGGAATTCTGACGCTCAGCTTCTCGCCGCGGGAGATCCGGAAGGCGCCGCGACGCGTGCTCGCCACGATCGAAGGTACCTACCGCGAGCGCCCGCGGGGGTTCACCCGCGCGCGTGGCGTGCCGCGCCTGTCGAGCCTCGCACCACCAGTTCGGGCTGGAACAGGAACTCCGACTTCGGGCCGGGCGCCCCGGTGATCTCGCCGAGCAGCATCCGCACCGCCGCGATGCCCATCGCCTGCACCGGCTGGCGCACGGTCGTGAGCGGAGGGTCCGTGAACGCCACGAGCAGCGAGTCGTCGAATCCGATCACCGACACGTCGCCCGGTACCGACAGCCCGAGATCGCGGATCGCCCGGATCGCTCCGAGCGCCATCAGGTCGCTGCCGCAGATCACCGCCGTGCAGCCCGCAGCGACCAGCGACGTCGCGGCCGCCTGCCCGCCCTCCACGGTGAACAAGGTGTGCTCCACCACGCCCGCTTCGCCGACGAGCTCGGAGAACGCCGACACCTTGCGCAGCACGGGAACGAACCGCCGCGGCCCCATCGCGAGCCCGATGCGCTCGTGACCGAGACTGACCAGATGCGACACCGACTGCCGGATCGCCGCCCGGTCGTCGGTGGACAGGAACGGCGCGGCGACCCCCGGCTGGTACCCGTTGATCAGCACGATCGGTAGTCGGCGCGCGGCCAGCCGGTTGTAGCGCTCGACGTCGGCCTTGCTGTCGGCATGCAATCCCGACACGAACACGATGCCGGACACGCCCCGCTCGGTGAGGACCTCGGTGAACGCGTCCTCGGTGACGCCACCCGGCACCTGGGTGCACAGCACCGCGGTGAAGCCGGCCAGCGACAGGCCCTGTTCGATGACCTGCGCGAACGCCGGGAAGATCGGGTTGTCGAGCTCGGGGATGATCAGTCCGATCAGGCCCGCGCCGCGCTGCTGCAATCGTGGCGGCCGCTCGTAACCCAGGACGTCGAGCGCCGCGAGAACGGCCTGGCGCGTCGCGGGGGAGACGCCCGCCTTGTCGTTGAGGACCCGGCTGACCGTCGCCTCGCTCACCCCGGCCTTCACGGCCACATCGGCAAGCCGCGGCGTCATGACCCGCACTCTAACGCCCCTTTGCGACCGGTCCCTGACGGCAATCCGGGGTCGTCAGCAGCGGTACGACGAAGGCCCGGCTCCGCTCCGGACGAGCCGGAGAACAGCCGGGCCTTCGCTGACGATCAGTACGGTGCCGACGGGGGCAACGGGCCGGAGCTCGGCGGCCCGCTCGTGGGCGGCGGGGTGTGACCCGGTCCGCTCGACGGCGGCGGCGAGTAACCCGGGCCGCTGGTGGGCGGCGGGTAGCCGCCACCCGGCTCGTTCGACGGCGGGTAACCGGTGCCCGGCCCGCTGGGCGGCGGCGTGTAGCCCGCTCCGCTCGTGGGCGGCGGGCCGTAGCCCGTGCCCGGGCCGCTCGTCGGCGGCGGGGTGTAACCCGGGCCGCTCGTCGGCTGGCCGTAGTTGCCCGGACCGTAGCCCCCAGGCCCACCCGGACCGAAGCCACCGGGGCCACCGGGTCCACCCGGTCCACCGCCGGGACCGCTCTGGCCACCGCCGCCGCGGCGACGCAGGAACAGCAGCACGCCGATCACGATGATGGCGATGAACAGCAGGCAACAGACCGCACCGCAGATGCCGCCGAAACCGCCGCGGCTACGACGTCCGCGGGCGGACTCGATCGCAACGTTGGCGAGGGTGGGGTTCTCTGCGGCCCAGGCTTGGACCGGAATCAGGACGGCGAAAACGGTGGCGACCGTGGCCGCACCGAGCACCGCGCACACGCGTCGTAGCGAGCTCATGGAGTCCAGTGTCCCGGGTCACGCAACGTTTTCTCACCGGACCCGCCCAATTGGCCGGCGGCGCGGCCCCGTTCAGGGCGCCAGAGCATCCAGAACGGTCAGCGCGTGACGTAGCGCCGTCGCGGCGTCGACCTCGATCGCACCCACCGCCGGATCGAAGTTCAGGTCGACGAAGACCTCGGTGATGCCCTGCTCCTCGAGCACCGGGAGATCGGCCTTCACCTGCTCCAACGTGCCGCTCAACAGACCTTTGCGCTCTCCGACGACCACCACGCCCCGGCAGACGAAGCGCAGCGCGTCCGCATCGCGGCCGGCCTTCTCCGCGGCGGCCCGGACCGTGTCGACGGCCGGGCGCAGCTTCGTCAGATCGAACGTGCTGCGGCTGATCCATCCGTCGGCCAGCCGCCCGGCACGCTCCAGCGCGCGCGGAGCGTCGCCGCCGATCAGCACCGGCGGCCGCGGACGCTGCACGGGCTTCGGGAGCACCGAAGCGGGCTCGACGCGGTAGAACTCGCCCTCGAACGAGACCGGGTCGGGCCCCCACACCGCATCCAGGCAGCGCAGGTACTCCTCGAACCGCGCGCCCCGGCGTTCGAACGCGACGTTGGCCGCGGCGAACTCACCGGGGATCCACCCCAGGCCCAGACCGGCCAGCAGGCGGCCCCGGGACAGGACGTCGAGCGTGGCGAGCTGCTGACCGAGCACAGCCGGCGTCACGAACGGCGCGTTGACGATCGCGGTGCCCAGGCCGACGCGCTCGGTGACGCCGGCGGCGAACGCCAGCGCCACGACCGGATCGAGAACGCTGTGGTAGGTCGGCGCGAGGCGCTTGCCCTCCGGGACCAGCAGGCGCTGGAACGACCAGAGCGTGCGGTAGCCGAGCTCCTCGGCGCGCCGGGCCACCGTGACCACGTTCTCCGGCGTCGCCCATCCTCCCGCGACCGGGAGGCCGAATCCGATGTCCATGCGCCCGAGCATGCCCTAGG
Organism: Cryptosporangium sp. NPDC048952; assembly: GCF_043197895.1. NCBI lineage: Bacteria > Bacillati > Actinomycetota > Actinomycetes > Cryptosporangiales > Cryptosporangiaceae > Cryptosporangium > Cryptosporangium sp. NPDC048952. The sequence continues at coordinate 97,446 of NZ_JBICTY010000004.1, forward strand.
CCTCCGACAACTTTCCTGCACCCCACCTACCCCCGCAGTCTTCTCACCGCCGCAGGACCCCCGCCGATGTGAACAGCGACGCCAACGGCAACCGCCGTAAGCGCCGATTACAGGGGGACACCACTTGCGAACCACCGTTGGTAAGAAGATCGGGTTCGGCATCGTCGCCGCGGTCGCCTTCACCACGATGGCTGTCGGCGCGGGCACCGCGGCCTCGGCCGCTCCGCTCCCGGCTGGGGGTTACGACCGCTACGCCTCGCAGTACCAGTACGACAACTACAACCCGTGGGCCTCGCCGCGGTACACCCGTCCGGCCAAGCCGGTCACCACCAAGCCGGTCACCACCACGCCGGCCACGCGTCCGAGCGGCAGCACCACCACCGCTCCGACGACCTCCGCCCCGGTCGGCAGCACCGCGAACACCACGACCTCGGTGTCCGCTCCCGTGCAGGCCGTGCTGACCCAGATCAACAAGGTCCGCGCCGCCAACGGCGTCAAGGCGCTGACGCTGAACAACCAGCTCACCGCCGCCGCGCACCAGCACAACCTCACGATGGCCAGTGGCTGCGGGCTCTCGCACCAGTGCTCCGGTGAGGGCAACGCCGGCACCCGCATCAGCGCGCAGGGCCTGAAGTGGAACGCCTACGCCGAGAACATCGGCTACGGCAGCACGAGCGCCGCGACCGACGCCGCGCACACGGCCACCGCGACCCGTATCACCCAGTCGATGATCGACGAGGTGGCGCCGAACGACGGTCACCGCCGCAACATCCTCAACGCCTCGCTCGGCCAGATCGGCATCGACCTGTACCGCGACGCCAAGGGCACGCTCTGGATGACCCAGGACTTCGCGAACTGACGTAGCCCGATGAACGGCCCCGACCGCCGGTCGGGGCCGTTCGCATGACCGGCCCTCCACGGGGGTATCCCTGGGACCAGAGCCGACTGACCGAGGGAGAGCCTCATGCTGAAGGAACTGGCGCAGGGCGCGATTCTGAAGAAGATCGCCGCCCGGACGCCGCTCGGTGCGGCTGTCGTGATCGGCGGTGGTTGGTACCTCCGGCACCGCAAGGCGAAGAAGGCCCAGCAGGTGGGCGCCGTTCGCTGATCCGACGCGAGCACCACGGCCGGGGGGACATCCGCCCGGCCGTTTTTCTTTGTTCAAGGTGTTTACTGAAAGTGATCGTGGAACTACTCCTTGCAACCGGAGTGCAACTGAGCGGCACCCGCTCCCGCACCCGAACCGGCACAAGCTCATTCGTGTCGGAACCACAGGGGGGATCGCATGACCACGACTACTCTCGCCGCCCCGGCGCGCCTGACCGAGCGGGAACTCGACGCCCTGGTCCGTGAGCACCTGGCGCTGGTCGGCCACCTCGTCCGCGAGATGCTCGGCCGGGTCCCCGCGCACGTCAACCGCGACGACCTCACGTCCGCGGGGCTGGCCGCCCTGGCGTCCGCCGCGAAGTCGTTCGACCCTTCCCGCGGCACCCCGTTCGGCTCCTTCGCGACCGTCCGCATCCGCGGTGCGCTGCTCGACGAGCTGCGTGGTCTGGACTGGGCGAGCCGCTCGGTGCGCCACCGCGCCCGCAAGATCGAGACCGCCGCCGCGGAGCTCACGGCGCAGTTGGGCCGCACACCGACCGACACGGAACTGGCGGAAACGCTCGGCGTCGCGGTGGCTGAGCTTCATTCCGCTGCCGACGACGTCCAGCGCGCGGTCGTGTTGTCGCTGCAGGGATTCGCCGCCGGCACCGCCGAGGACCTGGTACCCGACCGCACCCAGGGCCCCGAGGAGCTCCTGCTGCACCGGGAGAAGATCGGCTACCTGCACCAGGCGATCTCCGCGCTGCCCGAGCGGCTGCGCACGGTGGTGGAGTCCTACTTCCTCGACGAACGGCCGATGGCGGTGATCGCGTCGGAGCTGGGTGTCACCGAATCGCGGGTCTCGCAGCTGCGCGCGGAGGCGCTGACGCTGCTGCGCGACGGCATCAACTCCCAGCTCGATCCCGAGCAACTGCCGAACCACGTGCGCCAGGACGGGTGCATCGCGCGCCGCCGCCACACCTACTACAGCGACGTCGCCGCCCGCGGAAACCTGCACACCCGGCTGACCCACACTTCACCCATGGGGACGCCCCTTCGTGCCGCCGGCTGAGCCGCCTGGAACCGACACGTGCGCCTTCGGCGCGCCCTCGACTGCCGACCTATTCGGTCGGTGACGTGTGCCCATCCCGCGGGCCGCGTCCGGGAGCCCCCACCTCACCCGGTGGGGGCTCCCTGCTTCGCAGCGGCGCGGAGCACATCGTCGATCAAAGTTTTGGGAGCACCGCCGGGAGGGAGACCGTCGCGCGCGGCGGACGCCACCGCTGCTTGAACGGCCGCGTTCAGCGGCGTGGGAACCCCGTGCAAGCGTCCGAGCAGCACGATCTCGCCGTTGAGGAAGTCGGCCTCGGTATCGCCGGACGCCCGGCTCAGGCTCTGCCGGGTGGAGCTGCCGCCGTAGCGGTCCAGGAGCGCCGGGGCGAGCCCGTAGGCGTCGAGGTCGACCGCCGGGTCGCTCTTCGGGTCGGCGGGGTCGATCCCGGCGGCCGTGAGCACTGCCCGCGCCTCCGCCCGGACTGCCCGGTTCAGCTCCTCGGCGCGCTCGTGACGCGGGAACAACGCGTCCGCCGCGTTCCCGAGGTTCGCGAGCAGCTTCCCGGCCTTCCAGCGCGGGAGGTCCTCGACGAGACGGATGACGAAGTTCGCGCGGCGCAGGTCTTCGGCCCAGAGTTCGGAGTCCGGGTCGAGGCCGCCGGGGAACCGTCCGAGCCAGAACGAGCCGACCTGCGGCTCACCCGGCGCCACGACCTCGCCGGGGCGCAGATAGCTGCTCGGCATCCAGACCGACGCTCCCGAGACCCGGGCGAACCGGCGCAGCGCCGCCCGCTCGTTCTCCAGGCCGTTCTGGAGGCTGATCAGCGGCAGGGTCTCGGCGGCGGTGGTACCGCCGGTCACCGGGCGCCAGGCCCACTCCTGCAGCACGGCCTCGGTGGCCTGGGTCTTGGTGGCGACGATCAGGACGTCGCCGGTCCTCAGCTCGAGCTCGGCGGCGGACTCGGCGACCGGGAGCCGGACCTGACGCTCGCCGTCGGGGCGGACGTAGGTGAGCCCGTTGTCGCGGATCGCCGCGGCGTGGGCACCCCGGGCGACGAGGACGACCTCGGAGCCGGCTTCGTGCAGCGAGGCGGCAACGGGTGCGCCGATCGCGCCGGCGCCGATGAGGACGTAACGGGTCACGGTGTCCCTGCCTTTCGTCGTGCGGGGAGAACCACTGCGACAGCGCAGACTAAACACGTGCTGCCGGCGACGACCATCGCGGCCCGCGGGGAGTGCGCGTCGGCGATCCAACCGATGAGCAGCGCGCCGACCGGGGTGGTGCCGAACCAGCCGAGGGTCAGCAGCGTCATCATGCGGCCGAGCATCGCCGGTTCGCTCGCCTGCTGCACCAGGGCCGTGACGGTGGACTGGTAGATCGTGATCGCCACGCCCATGACCGGGAGGATCGCCAGGAACACGACGAGGTTCGGCGCCAGGCCCGCGGCGGCGATCGTCGTGCCCAGTGCGACGCAGGTCAGCGCCGTGCGGTGGCGCGTGACCAGGGCGCCGACGCCGAGCAGGCCGCCGAGGACCGCACCGACCGCGTCGGTGGAGTAGGCGAGGCCGACGGTGCTCGATCCGGCGCCGTAGGTGAACGTGACCATGGCTGCGAGCATCACCCCGAAGTTGAAGGTGAGACAGCCGATCGCGGCGTTGGCCAGGAGTGCGGCCCGCAGGTCGGGGTGCCCCCACGCATACCCCAGCCCGAGCCCGCCAGTCGGGGCCGCCGGAACCTCTGCGGGAGCCGGATCCGCAGTGGCGCCGAGGCGGGGGAGGAGCCAGAGGGCGATGACCACCACTACGTAGGAGATGCCGTTGAAGGCGAAGCAGGCGGCCGGGCCGATCGTGGCGTAGAGCAGGCCCGCGAGCGCCGGGCCACCGAGCCGCGCGACCGCGTTGCTGGCGGTGACCAGGCTGATCGCGCTGGGCCGCCGTTCCGCGTCGACGGTGCGGGGGAGCAGCGTGTAGACGCCGGGCCGGTCGAAGGCGCCGGCGACGCCGAACAGCCCCACCGCGACCATCACCGCCCACAGCGGCGCGTGCCCGGCTGCGGCGAGGGAGGCCAGCGCGCCCGCAGTCACGCCACCCGCGGTCCCGGTGACCAGCAGCACACGCCGGACGTCGAACCGGTCGAGAACGCGGCCGGTGATCGGCGAGAGCACCAGCATCGGCGCGAACTGGATCGCGGTGACCAGTCCGAGCGCCGCAGCGCTACCGGTGAGATGCAGAACGAGCAGCGAGGTGGCAAGATTCTGCGACCACGTACCGACCCCGGACACGATCTGCGCGGCGAACAGCGCCCGGAACGCCGGAACGCGGAGTGCGCGGGTGCCGGCGAACGCCGCCCGCAGGCGCGGAACCCGGGTCACCGCCATCGCTCAACCTTCGGGCAGCGCGGACCGGACGGAGCCAGCGGGGGTGCCGTCCGTCACCGAAACTGTGACCAATCCTTACCGGCTGCCCACGGTGATCGACGGCCCCGGTCCGCCCGGGATGGGGATGGTCGCCCCGGTCATCCCCGGTGAGGGCCGGGTCCATCCGGGCGTGCCCGGCGACTCGGTGACCCGCCACCCGGTCGGCGCCGCCGAGCTGGGCGCCGCGCTCGGAGCCCCGGTCGCAGCGGTCGTCGGAGTCGCTGGGCTCGGTGTCGCGGTGCGTACTGCGCCCGGAGGGGGCGCGTTTCCCTCGGCGGGAACCACCACGCCGGCCGCCGGCGCGGCTGAGGCGAGCAGCCGGTGGTGCGCCGCGATCACCGGCTGCGCCTCGCGCGCCAGCGTCTTCACCTCGGCCGAGGAGCCTCGGCGCAACTCGGCCTCGACGAGCGCGCTCGCCTGGTGATGAGCGGTGATCTGGGTACTCACCCAGAGCTCGTCGAAGTCCGCGGCGGCCGCCGCCCGGTACTGCGCCTCGACCGCCTCCTGCGCCGCGTCCGGTTCCGCCGGCAGGACGACGTCCAGCGTGAGCGCCGCCTGGGTCAGCCGCAGGTCGAGCGCGGTGTGGTCGGTGAGCCAACGGGCGGCCAGGTCACGAACGGTGCGGGTCGTGGACTTCTGCTGGGCGATGCGCGCGGCGCTGAGCTCGGCCAGGTTGCCCTGGTGTGCCGAGCGCAGGAACAGCCGGTCCTGTTCGTTGAGCCCGGCGTCCGCGGAGGCGGCCACGGACGCCGTGGCCCCGCCCAAGGCGACGGCTCCGACCAGCGCGAGGGCGGTGAACGTTCGTTTCATCGGGAACTCCTAACTAGGGACGTTTCGCCCGAATCGGATTCCCGAGGTTTTCGCGACTAAGCGTCCGTGGCCCGGGCGGCCAGCCGGTCGTGACGCTGGGAGGCTGCCTGGGCGCTGCCGAGACCGAGCCCGAACGCGATGTCCGACCAGGTCATCCCGCGCCCCCTCGCCATCGTCAGCAGGCCGAGTTCCAGCTCGTCGAGCTCGGCCCGGACCAGCGGGACCAGGGTGAGCGCCGCGGTGAGGTCGGCCGTGTCGACCTCGGGTTCGTCGTCTCGGTAGGCGGCCGAACCGCCGGCCAGGAACGCGACGAGCCGGACCGCTTCGTGGGGCCCGACGACCGCGCCGTTGACCTGGCGCGCCCGGTCGGCGTCGGTGGCGGCGTGCCGTTCGGCCAGCCGGAACAGGGCGGTGTACGTGCGCTCCGCGCGGGCGCGGCTCGCGCTGGGCGGGGTGAGTGCGTCAGCCATGGCTCGACCTTACACTCCCTGTTGTCAACAAAACATTGATTTATCGAACCTGTGGACGACACGCACTGACCGGGGCGTGCGGACGCTACGGTTTCGCACGGAGAACGGAACCGCGCCGGCTGACCAGTCGGCGCAGACGGATAGGCGGAGCTGCGTGGGAACAGAATCGGTGGGGGCGCGCCCGGCGGGCCCGACCGGTGTCGGGCTGACCGGTGCGGCGTCGATCGGGCGGCGCATCGCCGACGAACTCGGCGTCGCGGAGCGGCAGGTCGACGCCGCGGTCGGCCTTCTCGACGGCGGCTCGACGGTGCCGTTCATCGCCCGGTACCGCAAGGAGCAGACGGGGGCGCTCGACGACGCCCAGCTCCGCACGCTCGAGGAGCGCCTCGGTTACCTGCGGGAGCTCGAGGAGCGGCGGGGCGCGATCGTCGAGTCGATCCGGAGCCAGGGCAAGCTCGACGACGCACTGTTCGAGCGCATCCAGGCGGCCGACTCGAAGGCGCGCCTGGAAGACATCTACGCGCCGTACAAGCCGAAGCGCCGCACCAAGGCCCAGATCGCCCGCGAGGCCGGGCTGGAGCCGCTGGCCGACGCGCTGATCGGCGACCCGTCCAACGACCCGCAGGAGCTCGCCGCGGGGTACGTCGACGCGGAGAAGAGCGTCGCCGACGTCGCGGCCGCGCTCGACGGCGCCCGCTCGATCCTCGTCGAGCGTTTCGGGGAGGACGCCGACCTGATCGGCGAGCTGCGTGAGCGCATGTGGGAGCGCGGTCACGTCGCGTCGCGGGTCCGTGAGGGCAAGGAGGAGGCCGGCGCCAAGTTCGCCGACTACTTCGCGTTCTCCGAGCCCTACACGCGCCTGCCGTCGCACCGGATCCTGGCGCTGTTCCGCGGCGAGAAGGAGGAGGTCCTCGACCTCGACTTCGCGTCCGACGAACCGCTTCCGGACGACGCGCCGCCGCCCACCGGGGCCAGCGACTACGAGGTGCGCATCGCCGCGAAGTTCGGCATCCGCGACGCCGGGCGTCCGGCCGACCGTTGGCTGATCGACTCCGTCCGCTGGGCGTGGCGTACCCGCATCCTCGTGCGGCTCGGCATCGACCTGCGGCTGCGGCTGCGGCAGTCCGCGGAGGACGACGCGGTCGCGGTCTTCGCCGGGAACCTGCGCGACCTGCTGCTGGCCGCACCGGCCGGCACCCGGGCGACGATGGGCCTCGACCCGGGTCTGCGCACCGGCGTGAAGGTCGCGATCGTCGACGGCACCGGCAAGGTCACCGCCACCGACACGATCTACCCGCACGAGCCGCGGCGCCGCTGGGACGAGTCGCTCATGACGCTGGCCCGGCTGGCCGCTGCCCACGACGTCGAGCTGATCGCGATCGGCAACGGCACCGCGTCGCGGGAGACCGACAAGCTGGCCGCCGAGCTCATCGCGAAGCACCCCGAGCTGAAGCTCACCAAGATCGTGGTGTCCGAGGCCGGTGCGTCGGTGTACTCCGCGTCCGCGTACGCATCCGCCGAACTGCCCGGTCTCGACGTTTCGCTGCGCGGTGCGGTGTCGATCGCGCGCCGCCTGCAGGACCCGCTGGCCGAGCTGGTGAAGATCGATCCGAAGTCGATCGGCGTCGGGCAGTACCAGCACGACCTGTCCGAGCTGAAGCTGTCGAAGTCGCTCGACGCGGTCGTCGAGGACTGCGTGAACGCGGTCGGCGTCGACCTCAACACCGCGTCGGTGCCGCTGCTGGCACGGGTTTCGGGCATCACGACCGGGCTGGCGGAGAACATCGTCGTCCACCGGGATGCGAACGGTCCGTTCCGGTCGCGCTCGGGGCTGTCGGCCGTGCCGCGGCTCGGGCCGAAGGCGTTCGAGCAGTGCGCCGGGTTCCTGCGGATCCCGGGCGGGGACGATCCGCTGGACTCCACGAGCGTGCACCCCGAGGCGTACCCGGTCGTGCGGCGGATCGTGCAGACGACCGGCAGCGACGTGAGCGGGCTGCTCGGCAACACGACGACTCTGCGGGCGCTCAAGCCCACCGACTTCGTCGACGAGCGGTTCGGGTTGCCGACGGTCACCGACATCATCACCGAGCTGGAGAAGCCCGGGCGTGACCCGCGGCCGGAGTTCAAGACCGCGACGTTCACCGAGGGCATCGAGACGCTGTCGGACCTGTCGCCGGGGTTGGTGCTCGAGGGGGTCGTCACGAACGTCGCCGCGTTCGGGGCGTTCGTGGACGTGGGTGTGCACCAGGACGGGCTCGTGCACGTGTCGGCGATGTCGAAGACGTTCGTCGAGAATCCGCGTGACGTGGTGAAGCCCGGTGACGTCGTCCGCGTGAAGGTGCTCGACGTCGACGTGCCGCGCAAGCGCATCTCGCTGACGCTGCGCCTCGACGACGAGGCGGGTGCCGGGGGCCAGGGCGGTGGCGCCCGCGGCCAGGGGGGTGGCCGCGGTGATCGCGGCGGCCAGTCCGGCGACCGCGGTGCACGCACCGGCGGCGGCCCGCGCAGCGGCGGGCCCGGCGGCCAGGGCGGCCGCGGTGGCGGCCCCCGGGACGGCCAAGGCGGCCGTGGTGGCGGGCAGGGCGGCGGCTCCCGGGGCGGTCAGGGCGGCGGCGGTGGCCGCGACGCCCAGCGCCGAGGCCGCCCCGAACCGGAAGGCGCCCTCGCCGACGCCCTCCGCCGCGCCGGCCTGGTCGGCGGCGACAACAACACCGACAACAAGCGCAAGCGCTGACCCACCCGTGCGCCGCCCGAACCGGGCGGCGCACCGGTGTCAGCGGGCAGCCGGGGGTGCTTCGGCCGGCGTGATCTGGCCCGGGTGGAGTTGGGGGCCGGTCACGCCACAGTGCAGGCACTGCGCGAGATCCAAGTCGTCCGCGGCGGCCGCCGCGGCAGGTGCCCCCGTGCCCGGAGCGCCCACTCCGGCACCCACCCCCGCGGCCGCCGCCCCGACGGCGGCCCCGTCGGGCGCACCGGCACCCGACTCCGCGCCCGCGGCGGCAGCGCCGACCGGTCCGGCAGTGCCCGCCGCGGCCGTTCCGGGGACCGCGGACGGCGCGCGGCGGGGCGTCCGGATCAGCAGGAACGCGAGCACGGCGCCGACGGCGAGCAACCCGGCGCAGATCCGCATCGCCATGCGGAACCCGTCCGCCATCAGCGCGGCGTCCGCGTACGCCCGACCGGACAGCCCGGCCACGACCGGAATCACCGCCACCGACAGCAATCCTGCCGCCCGGGCGACCGCGTTGTTCACACCGGACGCGATCCCGGCGTGACGAGACTCCGCCGAGCCCAGCACGGTCGCGGTGAGCGGTGCCACCGTCAGCGACAAGCCCAACCCGAACACCAGCACGGCGGGCAGCACGGTCGTGACGTACGAGGCGTCCGGGCCGACGCGCGTGACCAGCAGTAAACCGGTCGCGGCGACGAGCGGCCCGACCGTCAGCGGGATCCGCGCACCGATCCGATCGGCGAGCGCACCGGTCCGCGAGGACAGCAGCAGCATCACCGCGGTGACCGGCAGCAACGCCGTGCCCGCGGCGATCGGCGAGAACCCCGCCACCACCTGCAACTGCAGCACGAGCAGGAAGAAGAACACGCCGAGCGCGGCGTACACCGCGAACGTGACGCCGTTGACCGCGCTGAACGTGCGGTTCGCGAACAGATCGAGCGGCACGAGCGGATGCGGCGAGCGCCGTTCGATCACCAGGAACAGCGCGAGCAGTGCCAGCCCCGCGACCACCAGCGCCCAGACCAACCCGTCGAACCCGCGCCCCCCGGCCGCGATCAGCCCGTACGTGAGCACCCCGAGCCCACTGGCGCCGACGACGGTGCCGCTCACGTCGAAGCCGCGCACCGTGTCGGGATCGCGCGACTCCGGCACGTGCAGGTGCGCCACGACCATCACCACGATCGCCAGCGGCAGGTTCAGCAGGAACACGAACCGCCAGTTCCACTCGACGAGCCACCCGCCGACGAACGGGCCGACCGCCCCCGCGATGCCACCCCAGGCCGACCATGCGCCGACGGCCCGCGACCGGTCGGCGGAGTCGAACGTCGCCGCGATCATCGCCAGGCTGCCGGGCGTCAGCAGCGCACCGCCGATGCCCTGGAGGGCCCGTGCACCGGCCAGCAGCTCCGCGGTGGGCGCCAGCGCACACAGCAACGACGCCGCGGCGAACCACGCAACGCCGAACATGAACACCCGCCGGCGCCCGAACCGGTCGCCCAGCGCTCCGCCGAGCAGGATCAGCGCGGCCAGCGCGAGCGTGTAGGCGTTGACGATCCACTGCAGGCCGGCGAAGTCGGCCCGCAGCTCGCGGCCGATGCTCTCCAGCGCGACGTTCACGACAGTGCCGTCGAGCATCACGAGGCTCGAGCCGAGCACGGTCGCGAGCAGCACCCAACGCCCCGCCGCGGTGCCCATCCGCACGCCCATCGTGGCCCCTTCCCCGGACGCCCCGGACGGACCGGGACGCCGCGAAGGTACCTGACTCCACCGACGTTCTCGCATTCGTGACCGCAGGATCACAGAGCGTAGTACTCCCGGCGGAGATTCCCTACAGGTTCCAAGCGACCAACAGGTGAACGACCCCGCCTCCGAGATCAGCCGGTTGCGCGATATTTGCGCCGATAGGAGGCCGTCTGACCCCGCTGACTTCGGCAGATGCTCTTGTGGACAACGAGGCGAACGACGTTCGCAGGTGCTACTTTCAATCACCGTGAGAGTGATCACACAGCGCAAGCGCCCACACCGAAGATTGCGATGCGGTGCCGCCATGGCTGCCGCCTGCGTGAGCCTGGTGCTGGTGGTCGCCGGTTGCGGCGACGCCGAGTCGTCCACGCAGGCGGGCGACACCGCCACGAAGACCATGCTCGGCCTGGTCGTTCCCGACTCGACGTCGGAGAGCTGGGACGCGCTGCTCGATGCCGCGGCCGACGAGGGCCGTGACACCGACGTCGACATCTCGCCGGACGCGGCCGAGAACGCCGAGGCCGCCGCCCAGGTCAGCAAGGTCGAGGCGTTCATGCCGGAGAAGATGGACTGCTTCGCCGTCGCCCCGGTCGACCCGAAAGCGCTGGTCGCCCCGCTCACCGGGTTCGCGAAGAACGGCGTCAAGATCTTCAACGTCGGCCAGCGGCTGGACGAGAAGGCAACGCAGGCAGCGGGGCTCACCGTCACGTCGTTCATCGGCCCGAGCGATCTGGAGATCGGTCACCAGGCGGTGCGCGAGATGATCAGTGCCGTGCCCGCCGGGAGCACGGTCGCGATGGTCGTCGGCAGCCCGGGTGACGCGAACGCCGCTCAGCAGCGCGAAGGCTTCGAGGATGGCTCCGACGGCAAGCTGGACGTCATCACCACCGACGCCACCAACGACGACTTCACCAACACCAAGCGCATCGTCACCGAGGCCATCGGCGCGCAGCCGAACGTGCGCGGCATCTTCACCAGCAGCGACATGGCGGGCCGGGCGGCCGCCGCGGCGATCGCCGAACTGGGAGTGGCCGGCACCGTCAAGGTCGTCTCGGTCGGCGGCACCCGGGAAGGTCTCCGGGCAGTGAAGGCGGGGGAGCTGGACGCCACGGTGGCCACCTACCCGGCGTCGGTCGGTGCGGTGCTCGTCCGGGCCTGCCTGCAGGCCACGAGCGGTAAAGCCGTCAAGCCACGCTTGACGACGCAGAGCTGGCTGGTGAACAAGAGCAACGTCGACGCCGAGCTGGCGAGCTACCCGAATTCGACGCAGCCGTTCCCCGATCCGCTGGTGTAACTATCCGTGGCATTATGGGGTAAATGGGGACGTTGTCGTTCACTGCTCCGCTCTGGGTTGACGAATACCGCTCGGCCGCGCTGCTCGTCTGCGGTCCGGACGGTCGGGTGACGCTCGCGGACCGCACCGCGGCCGAGCTCTTCGCCTGTCCGCAGCAGGAACTCCTGGGCCGCGAGCTCGCCGACCTGCTGGCACCACCGGACGAGGCCAAATCGGCGCACGACCTGCTCGACACGACGACGGGACGCGTGGCCACCACGCCGTTCCGTCGTCCGGACGGCAGTGTCTTCGCCGCGAGCGTGACCCGCAGCGAGGCCGCGACCTGCGACGGCACCGTGACGACGCTCGCCCTTCGCGCAGCCGGCAGCTCCGGTGCCGCGCAGAGCTGGTCGGCGGCGATCGTGCGCTCGGCGCGGGACGCGATCATCGGCGAGTCCCTGGAAGGACGCGTGACCTCGTGGAACACGGCCGCGGAGCAGCTCTACGGCTACACCGAGGACGAAATGCGCGGCCGCCGCATGGCCGAGCTCTACCCGCTCGAAACGGCCGGTGAGGAAGCGGACATCCTCCGCCGCATCACCGAGGGCGAAAGCGTCGAAATCTACGAGGCGCAGCGCACCCACCGCGACGGCCACCGGATGATGGTCGAGTTGTCGGTGTCGCCGGTGACCGACGCCGCCGGCCGGATCGTCGGCGCCGCCCGCGTCTCCCGCGACGTGACCGCCCGCCACCGCGACGAGGCCAAGTTCCGCTGGTTGCTCGACGCCACGGCGCTCGCGGTCATCGGCGTCGACGCGCACGGCGTCATCCAGCTCGTCAATTCCGAAGCGCAGCGGATCTTCGGCTACGCGGCGGAGGAGCTGCGCGGTCAGCCGGTCGAGATCCTCCTGCCGGAACAGATCCGGGAGCGCCACGCCGAGCACCGGTCGATCTACGTGACCGATCCGCGGATGCGGCGCATGGGGGAGGGCCTGCAACTCGCCGCCCGCCGCAAGAACGGCACCGAGTTCCCGGCCGAGATCTCACTCGCCTCGATCGAGACCGACGAGGGCCTGCTGGTCGCCGCCACCGTGCACGACATCTCGGCCCGGCTGGGTCAGGAGGCCGAGCGCCAGCGGCTGGAGAACGAACTGCAGCGCTCGCAGCGCCTCGACAGCCTCGGTCAGCTCGCGGGTGGCGTCGCCCATGATTTCAACAACGTGCTCGCGATCATCAGCACCCATGCCTCGATCCTCGAAGAGGATCTCGACGAAGCGGACGCACCTGTCCTCGACGGCGCCCGCGAGGCGGTGGCGCAGGTCCTCGCCGCGTCCGAACGCGGTGCCCGGCTGACCAAGCAACTGCTCGCGTTCGGCCGCCGCGAGATCGTCCGTCCGCAGGTCTTCGACCTGAACGACGTCGTGCGCGACGTCCAGCGCATGCTGACCGGCACGCTCGGCGCGAACATCGTCCTGACCGACGACCTCACGCCCCGCCCGGCGGCCGTGAGCGCCGACCCGGGCCGGATCGAGCAGGTGCTGGTCAACCTCGCGGTCAACGCCCGGGACGCGATGCCGGCGGGCGGTTCGCTCGGCGTGCACACCGACCACACGACACTCGGCGCGATGGACGCGGCGCTGCACGGCCTCGATCGTGGCCCCTACGTGCGGCTGCGCGTGATCGACACGGGCACCGGAATGCCTCCGGAGGTGGCCGAGCGCGCGTTCGAACCGTTCTTCAGCACGAAGGCGGCCGAGGGGCACGGCACCGGACTCGGGCTCGCGTCGGTGTACGGGATCGTGTCGCAGGCCGGTGGCACCATCGGGCTGGACTCCGAGGTCGGCGTCGGCACCACGGTGACGATCCTGCTCCCGGCGGCCGACGCCGAGCTCACCGATCCGGAGGAGGCGCCCAGGACGGAGCCGAAGCCCGGCTTCGGCACGATCCTGCTCGTCGACGACGAGCGTGACCTGCGCGCGTCGATCGAAACCATCCTCACCCGGGTGGGGTACACCGTGATCTCGGCGGCGTCCGGGGCCGAAGCGGTGGATCTCGCCGCGACCTACTCCGGCCGGCTGGACCTGGTGCTCACCGACATCACGATGCCGGGGCTCTCCGGCCGCGAGGTGGCCGACCAGGTCCGCGCGCTGTACCCGGCCGTGCCGGTGCTCTACATGTCCGGCTTCGCCCAGCGCCTGCTGACGTCGAAAGGCACGATCGACCCGGAAGTGACGCTGATCGAGAAGCCGTTCAACCGGCGCGACCTGCTCGCGGCTATCGACGAAGTGCTTCGACTGCCCGTGTGAACAGGCGGGCGAAGAACCCCCGTCGTGGACGCGGCGGATACGGATGCCAGTCCGCGCGGGGCTGCTCACCGCTGCGCGCCCCGGGCACGCCGTGCAAGGCGGCGCCGGGCACCCGCTTCGGAAGCCGCTCGGGGCCGGAGCGAAGGTACGAGTCCTCGGGACGCATCCGCGGACGGGGGAACGACATCGGCTGGCTCATGGGCCTCCCTCGAACCTGAGCGATGGTCCGATGATTGCCGGAACTGCGTCCACGCATGATGCATCGACGCATGCGTTCATACCTGCACCCCACCGCGGCTGGGCCGCGCTTCGAACACGGCCTACGCTCCGAACATGGCGATCTACGACATCCCGCTGCACACGCTCTCCGGCGAGCCGGCCAGCCTGCGGGACTACGCGGGGCAGACGCTGCTCCTGGTCAACGTGGCCTCCAAGTGCGGCCTCACCCCCCAGTACGAGGGCCTCGAGCGGTTGCAGCAGAAGTACGCCGACAAGGACTTCACGGTTCTGGGGTTCCCCTGCAACCAGTTCATGGGCCAGGAGCCGGGCAGCGCCGACGAGATCCAGGAGTTCTGCTCGGCCACGTACGGCGTGACGTTCCCGCTGTTCGAGAAGATCGAGGTCAACGGCGAGAACCGGCACCCGGTCTACGCGGAGCTCACCGCGCACGCCGACGCCGCGGGTGACGCCGGCGACGTCCAGTGGAACTTCGAGAAGTTCCTGGTCGATCGGGACGGCGCGGTCGTCGGCCGGTTCCGGCCCCGCACCGAGCCCGAGTCCGCCGAGGTCGTCGACGCGATCGAGTCCCAGCTGGCCCGCTAGTAGAATCCGGGGCATGTCCCCGGTAACGGCCCGCCGCCCCCTGCGCGCTGACGCCCGGCGGAACTACGACCGGCTGCTCGACGCCGCCCGCGAGGCCGTCGCCCAGCACGGAGCCGAGGCCTCGCTCGACGACATCGCCCGCCGTGCCGGTGTCGGGTCGGGAACGCTGTACCGGCACTTCCCGACCCGCGCCGCGCTGCTCGAAGCGGTGTTCCACGAGCAGATCGACGGGCTCTGCGCCCAGGCCGCCGCGCACCTCGAGGACCCGGACCCCGCCGCGGCGCTGCGCGCCTGGCTCGAAGCGGTGCTGCTCCACTCGATCCGCAACCGGGGCATGGCCGCGGCGCTGCGCACCGAGCACACCGACAGCACGTGGTGCTACGCGACGATGCAGGAGTCCGCGGGGCGGCTGCTGACCCGGGCCCAGGTCGTCGGCGCGCTGCGCGCCGACGTTCCGGTCAGCGATCTGCTGCGGCTGATCAACGGCTTGGCTCTGGCGAACCTCGACGCACCCGACGCCGAGCAGAGCGCCGTGCGCATGCTGGGCTACGCCCTGGCAGGCATGCGCGCCGGGGTCGCTCCGGCGCGCTAGGGCGTGCGGCCTTCGGCCACGACGGCCGCGAGGATCGCGTCCTCGGCGCCGTCGCGCGCCACCGGCGATTCCGGCAGGCGGTGCTGGTTGAGCACCTCGGCGTCGCGCAACGCCACGGCCCGCGCCAACTCGGTGATCCGCCGCTCCATCTCCCGCGTCCGCAGGTAGAAGTTGATGACGACGAACACGAAGGCGACGACGGTCGCGTACAGCACCAGGTCGGCACCACGGCCGACGCCGACCCAGTGCGCGATAGCGGTGATGTCGTCCGGACGCACGACCGCGTACGCGGCGAACATGAGGAACGCGACGAACGCGAGCCGCTTACCGGCCTGGAGCCGGACGCCGTGCTGCTGCCGGACGAAGTAGATCAGCGACGCGGCGACCGCGAGCAGCAGCAGTACCTGGATGACCATCGGTTACACGCCTCGGTGACGCAGAGAGAGTTCGAACAGGATGTTGACGCCATTGACCAGCGACTGGCCCTTGGCGCGCGAGTAGTCGGTGTAGAGGATCGTCACCGGGATCTCCGCGACCCGCCAGTTGCCCCGGGCCAGCTTGCCGACGATCTCCGACGCGTGCGCCATGCCGTTCATCCGGATCCGGAGCCCCTCGGCGGCCGGCCGGTTGAGCACGCGCAGCCCGTTGTGGGCGTCGGTGAGCTTCAGCTTCCGCGACGTCGGGCTCAACGCGACGACGGTCTTGAGCGCGAACCGCTTGATCCACGGCACGGTTTCCTTCGACTCCAGGAACCGCGAACCCAGGACGACGTCGGCCTTGCCGGATCGGGCGACCTCGAGCATCCGCAGCGCGTCCTCGACACGGTGCTGACCGTCGGCGTCGAACGTGACGAAGTACTCCGCACCCGGACGCGACAGCGCGTAGCGCAGGCCGGTCTCCAGCGAGGCGCCCTGGCCCATGTTGATCGGGTGCTGGACGAGGTGCGCTCCGGTCGGGGCGATCGCCGCCGCCGACCCGTCACGGCTGCCGTCGTCCACGCAGACGATGTTCGGGAACGTCTGCCGGGCGTGCTCGACGACGTCGGCGATGACCTGGGCCTCGTTGTAGACCGGGATGACGAGCCAGACGTCCTTGTTGTCGGGGAGGTCGACCGGGGGCGCCTCGTGCAGGTCACCTTCGGCGACTGCGGGCGTTTCGACGCCGGTGCTCTCGGCGACCTCTGCGCTACTCAGGAGGGCCGGGTCCTCGTCCGTCACGATGCTCTCGCCTTCGCTCTCGATTCCCACGGACTCTAATCGCGCGCCGCTACTCATACCCATCGGTGAGCGACCTTCCACCAGATCGTGACCAGACCGTTGACGGTTCCGGCCAGCGCCGGAACCGGAATGACCGATGCGTCGACCTTCGTGGTCAGCCGCTGCATCCAGACGCGGTCGGGCACGCTCGCCTCGGCGCGGAGTACCTTGCGGCGGGCCTTGATGTGCGCACGGTTGCTCCACAGCCAGCGCCAGCCCTTGACCTTGGCCGGGAACCAGCCCTGCGACGCCGCCATCAGCGTCATCGCGGCTTCGAGCCCCGCCAGCGGCAGCGCCAGCAGCACGAGCGAGCGTCCGCTCCACAGCGTCGCCACGAACAGCAGCCGGTTCCGTTCGACCAGGTACATCTTGAAGTCGTTGCGCGAGAACTCGTACCGGTGCACCGCGACGGCGTCCGGTACGTACAGCACCCGCAGGCCCTTGCGCCAGGTACGGATCGAGAGATCCGCGTCCTCGTGGTAGGCGAAGTACTCCTCGTCGAAGCCGCCGAGCGCGTCCCAGTGCGCCTTCGGCACGACGACGCACGCACCCGACGCCCCGGCGGTCTCCACCGGCTCGGTCAGCGTCTCGGGCTCACCCATCCGGCCCGACCACGACAGCCCGAGCACGTGGATCGGGTTCGCGCCGGCGTTGAGCAGTGTCGGGTCCTCGGCGAGGCGGACGCTGGCCACGGCGATGCCCACGTCGGGCTGCGACGCCTCCTCGACCAGGCGGGCGATCGTCGTCGGCTCGACCACGGCGTCGCCGTTGACCAGCGCGAGGTACTCACCGGTCGCGGCCGACGCGCCCAGGTTGCACCCACCGGCGAAGCCCGTGTTCGTACCGGGGCGCAGCACCGTGACACCGGTCAGCTCCGAGAGGACCTCGACGTCGTCGGTGGTGCAGCCGTTGTCGACCAGGACGACGTCGACAGCGACCTTCTCGGAGGCCAGCAGTGCCTCGACCGCGCGACGCAGCCAGGGCTCCGCCTTGTAGGCGAGCACCACCGCGCTGACCCGCGGCTCAGGCGGGTTGGACATCGCTGAACTCCTGAGGTTGGGGAATACCCGTGGGCCGCAGAGCCCGGAACAAGACGACACCGAGGACGCCGATCGTCGCCGCGGCGCTGGCCAGCTGCGCGATCACGGCGTCGGTGACCGGTTCGAACGGCAACAGGAACGAGGCCGCGAACACGATCAGGCCGATCACCCAGCCGCCGGCGACCCAGCGGTGCCGGCCCAGCGCCAGCAGCGCCGGCTGGACGATCTGCACGGCCATGCCGGCGACAGTGCCGACCATCAGCGCGGTGACCAGCGCGTTGGAGCTGGTGAACGTCGGCCCGAACGCGATGCGCCCGAGCCAGTGGCCGAGTACCGCGCTGACCAGGATCGCCAGCGCGCCCACCGCGGCGACCAGCAGCAGCGCCGGTCGTACGGCCCGGCGCAGGGCGCCGGAGTCGGCCGTCGCGGCGGCCCGCGCGAACGAGGGGAGAACCAGGGACTGCGCGCCCTGGAAGACGAACAGCGGGATCCGGGCCAGCACCACCGCGGACGCGAACGCGGCGATGACGGCGTCGTCCGTCGAGAGCGCGCTGACCACCACCGGCGCCGCGTTGGCGATCGCCAGCGACAGCCCCCACGCGACGGTGAGCAACCCGGTGCTGCGAATCAGCGGCCCGATCGGCGCGGCCACACCCGGCCCGACGTCCGCGACGCTCCGGCCGCCGCGCAGATCACTGGTGAACCAGCGTGCCGTCAGCGCTACCGCGACCGCGGGTGCGACGCAGAACACCAGGCCGTAGAGGCTCGACGCCCCGGCGACCGCGGCCCCGGCGAGCGCCAACACGGCCAGCACCACCCCGGCCACCAGCCGAACCGTGCCCTCGGTGCCCACCGACGTGCCGTACCGGCCGAACGCGTGGCGCCCGCCGAAGTTGCCGCGGGTCACCGACACCACCGCGTACGAGGCACTCGCGATCAACAACCCCACCAGCAGCACGACGTTGCCGTGCAAGACGTCGGGCAGTAGCACCGGCGTCAACGCGAGCGTGATCACCGCGATCCCGGCGAACAGACCCGCCGAGAGCATCCCCAGCTGGCGGACCACCGGCCGCGGATCCTCACCCCGAGCCAACCGCGTGGACACGTTCCGGCTGGTCTCCTGCTCGACGGCCGCGAACAGACCCGGCCCGATGATGTTGACGAGCAGGTACACCGACGTGAGCGCGGAGTACGCCGTCTCGTCGAAGGTCCGGCTGGCGACCGCGAGGAACAGGTACCCGGCACCACCCAGCACCAGGTACCCGGCGCCCACGGACGCGGCGCTCCCGAGGAGCGCGCGCAACCGGGCCCAGGTCACGAGGGTTGCGCCGCTTCGATGAGACGGACGAACGCCGGCCGCTTGAGGGCCCGCTCCAACTGGTCGTGCCAGTGCGGCTGCGGATCGAGACCGGCAAGTGACCACCGGTCGTGCCCGAGCACGCTGTACGCCGGACGCTTCGCGGGGCGCGGGAACGCGTCGCTGGTCGTGGTCTCGACCCGGGCGGGGTCGAGCCCGGCCAGCGTGTAGATCGCCTGCGTAAGCCCGTGCCACGTGGTCTGGCCGCTCGCCGTGCCGTGGTACACACCCGGCTCGGCTGTTCCGGCGACCGCCGCCTCCCCGAGCGCGACGAGTTGCGCGGCGAGCGCGGCCGTCCAGGTGGGCTGCCCGTGCTGGTCGTCCACGACGCTCACGGTGGGCCGCGCGGCCGCCAGCTTGAGCATCGTCGCCACGAAGTTGTTGCCGTTTTCGCCGTAGAGCCAGGCGGTGCGCACGACGTAACCCCGCTCCGGCAGCCCGGAGAGCACCGCCCGCTCACCGACGAGTTTGCTGCGCCCGTACGCGTTCACCGGGTCGGTGGCGGCGTCCTCGGGGCAGGGCGCGTCGGCGTCGCCCGGAAGCACGTAGTCGGTGGAGACCTGCAGCAGCGTGGCGCCGGAGGCGGCACATGCCTCGGCGAGCAGCGCGGGTCCGAACCCGTTCACCCGCGTCGCGGCCGCTTCGTCGGACTCCGCGTTGTCGACAGCGGTGTAGGCGGCCGTGTTGAGAACGACGTCATGCCCCTGCACGGCGGCGCGCACGGCGTCGGCATCGGTGATGTCGAGGTCGGCCCGCGACGCGGCCGTCGCGGACGGCAGCAGGGAGCGGAGGTCGTGTCCGAGGGCGCCACCGGCGCCGGTGATCAGCCAGCGCACGACTTACTTCTCCAGTGCGGCGCGCTGCTTGAGGGGCTCCCACCAGTCGCGGTTGTCGCGGTACCAGGCGACGGTGTCGGTGAGGCCGGTGCCGAAGGGCACCTGGGGGGTGTAGCCGAGTTCGCGGTTGATCTTGGTGATGTCGACCGAGTAGCGCCGGTCGTGGCCCTTGCGGTCCTCGACGGGGGTGACGAACGTGTCCCAGTCGCGTCCGGTGGCGTCGAGCAGGAGTTGGGTGAGCTCGCGGTTGGTGAGCTCGGTGCCGCCGCCGATGTTGTAGACCTCGCCGGCGCGTCCGCCCTGCAGGGCGAGGTGGATGCCGCGGCAGTGGTCGTCGACGTGGAGCCAGTCGCGGACGTTGCCGCCGTCGCCGTAGAGGGGGACCGGCTTTTCGTCGAGGAGGTTGGTGACGAAGAGCGGGATGACCTTTTCGGGGAACTGGTAGGGCCCGTAGTTGTTGCTGCAGCGGGTGACCACGACGTCGACGTGGTGCGTGCGATGGTAGGCCAGCGCGAGCAGGTCCGAGGCGGCCTTGGACGCGGAGTACGGCGAGTTGGGTGCGAGGGGGTCGGTCTCGGGCCAGGAGCCGAGTTCGATGGAGCCGTAGACCTCGTCGGTGGAGACGTGCAGGAACCGGCCGGTGCCGTGGCGCTGGGCGGCGTCGAGAAGGGTCTGGGTGCCCAGGACGTTGGTGGTGACGAACTGGGCGGCGCCGAGGATGGAGCGGTCGACGTGGGATTCGGCGGCGAAGTGCACGACCGCGTCATGTCCGGGGACCAGATCGTTCACCAGATCGACATCGGTGATGTCGCCCTTGACGAACGTGTAGCGGGGGTTGTCGGCGACCGGCTCGAGGTTCGGCAGATTTCCCGAGTAGGTGAGGGAGTCCAGCACCGTCACCGACCACTCGTCCGCACCCGTGTATCCGCCGCTCAGGAGCGTGCGGACGTAATGCGATCCGATGAACCCGGCGCCGCCGGTGACAAGAATCCTCACGGGGACCGGAGTGTAGTCACCGGGGGCGACAGATCGTGAATCGCCGAGCCACGCATACGCCCGTCACTGTCGGGTATGTCCATTCCATGACTACCACGCCCGATTTTCCTAACCAATCGGTGGGTGAAGGGTCCGGTCTCCCTCGACCCGGAGACCCGGCGGCCGGCCGCTCCGCCGACGACGCCCACCGGGAAACACAGGTGGCGCCCGGCACGCTCGGGGCCGCGGGCGCGGTCGCCGCCGGTGACCTCGGCGTCGACGCGATCCCGGAGCTCAACGAGGACGCCGACGACAGCGGGTACAGCGCGCCGCCGGTCGAAGACGCGGGCGCGGACCCGGGGGCCAAGTAACCCCAGTCACTTAACGGAGGTTGAAGGCGTCCGGCGGGAAATACACGCGGTTACTGAATCGCGTAGGCTTCCCGCCGTGCGCGGAATCCTCCTGGCCGGCGGCACAGGTTCACGCTTGTGGCCGATTACTCACGCGGTGTCGAAGCAGCTCATGCCTGTGTTCGACAAACCGATGGTGTACTACCCGCTCTCGACGCTGATGTACGCGGGTGTTCGTGAGGTCCTTGTGATCACGACACCGGGTGACGCGGCGCAGTTCGAGAAGCTGCTCGGTGACGGGTCGCAGTGGGGGATGGACATCCAGTACGCGGTGCAGCCGTCTCCGGACGGTATCGCGCAGGCGTTCCTGATCGGTGAAGAGTTCATCGGTGACGAGCCGGTGGCTCTGGTGCTGGGCGACAACATCTTCCACGGCGCCGGTCTGGGCCGGCAGCTCTCGACCCACAACGGTTTGACCGGTGGGCGGGTGTTCGCCTACCCGGTGGCCAACCCCGAGGCCTACGGGGTGGTCGAGTTCGACGAGACCGGCACCGTGCTCTCCCTGGAGGAGAAGCCGGAGAAGCCGAAGAGCAAATATGTCGTACCGGGCCTGTACTTCTACGACAACCGGGTCGTGCAGATCACTCGCGGATTGGCGCCGAGTGCCCGGGGGGAGCTGGAGATCACCGCGGTCAACCAGGCCTACCTCGACGAGCACGCGTTGAAGGTCACGGTCCTCGACCGGGGGACCGCGTGGCTGGACACGGGCACGTTCACCTCGCTGGTGCAGGCCGCGGAGTATGTGCGGGTCATCGAGGAGCGCCAAGGCTTCAAGATCGGCTGCGTCGAAGAGGTGGCGTGGCGGCAGGGTTACATCGACGACGAGCAGCTGCGTGCCCTCGCCGAGCCGTTGCGCAAGTCCGGCTACGGCGACTACCTGATCGAGTTGCTCGGCGGCGCGTGAGTAAGGTGCCGTAAACCCCCGCTTACGGAAGGTCAGGACGTGGCAACGAACGAAGCACCGGGCACGGCGGGCGCGGACTACGCCGAGCGTCTCCAGCGGCTGGAAACCGCGCGCTGGAAGCAGGTGCTGAACGTCCAGGCTCCGTACCGGTGGAACCTGCGCCGCCTCGAACTCGGTCGCACGCTCGACGTCGGCTGCGGCATCGGCCGTAACCTGTCGCACCTCAAGGACGGCAAGAACCCGGAGCCGGTGGGCGTCGACCACAACGCCACGTCGATCGAGATCGCCCGCCGGCGCGGTTTCAGCGCGTACACCGTGGACGAGTTCCACGCGTCCGAGGACGCCAAGCCCGAAGCGTTCGACGCGATCCTCGCCTCGCACCTGGTCGAGCACCTGCTGGAGCCCGACGCGAAGGCCGTCGTCGAGTCGTACCTGCCGTACCTGCGCTCCGGCGGGCGCATCGTGTTCATCACGCCGCAGGAAAAGGGCTACACCACCGACGCGACCCACGTCCGGTTCAGCGGCTTCGACGAGGTCGGCGCGCTGGCCACGGACGTGGGCCTCGCGGTGGACAAGCAGTACTCGTTCCCGTTCCCGCGGTTCGCCGGGAAGTTCTTCGCCTACAACGAGTTCGTCACGGTCGCCCGCAAACCCTGACGGTCGGTGGGTGCCGCTACCGTGGCCGCGTGAAGATTCGACCCTTGAGCATCGACGGCGCGTGGGAAGTCACGCCGGTCCAGCACGGCGACCCCCGCGGCTTGTTCACCGAGTGGTACCGGTTCGATCATCTCGCGGAGGCGGTCGGGCATCCGCTGCGGCTCGCGCAGGGCAACCTCTCGGTGTCCGCGCGCGGTGTCGTACGGGGCATCCACTTCGCCGACGTGCCGCCGAGCCAGGCGAAGTACGTGATGTGCGTGCGCGGTGCGGTGGTGGACGTCATCGTCGACCTGCGCGTGGGGTCGCCGACCTACGGTCAGCACGAGATGGTGCGGCTCGACGACGTCGACCGGCGCGCGGTGTACATCGCCGAGGGCCTCGGGCACGGTTTCTGCGCGTTGAGCGACGACGCGACGCTGACCTACCTCTGCTCGGAGACGTTCGCGCCGACCCGCGAGCACGCGATCCACCCGCTGGATCCTGATCTCGCGATCGACTGGCCGGCTGATTCGCCCCAGCTCTCCTCGAAAGACGCAGCGGCTCCGTCGCTGGCCTCCGCGCTCGCGGACGGAACGCTGCCCAACTACAAAGAGTGCCAGGACTACTACGCGTTGCTGAACCAGGTCTGAACAGAAACGGAGAGCCATTGTCCTTAGGGGCAAATCGGGCACGCTCGCTGTTGCCGGGTGCGCGCGTGCTACGGCGGCTAATGTTCAGTCATGGAGCGGCGGATCTTCGGTCTCGAGACCGAGTACGGAGTCACGTGTACGTTCCGGGGCCAGCGGCGTCTCTCGCCCGACGAGGTGGCGCGGTACTTGTTCCGGCGCGTGGTCTCGTGGGGCCGGTCGAGCAATGTCTTTCTCCGCAACGGGGCCCGGCTGTACCTGGACGTGGGTTCCCACCCCGAGTACGCCACACCGGAGTGTGATTCGGTCGCCGACCTGGTCACGCACGACCGGGCCGGCGAGCGCATCCTCGAGGGTCTCCTGGTCGACGCCGAGCGTCGGCTGCGGGACGAGGGCATCGCCGGGGACATCTACCTGTTCAAGAACAACACCGACTCGGCCGGCAACTCGTACGGCTGCCACGAGAACTACCTGGTCTCGCGGCACGGGGAGTTCGCGCGGCTGGCCGACGTGCTCATCCCGTTCCTCGTCACCCGGCAGTTGATCTGCGGCGCCGGCAAGGTGCTGCAGACGCCGCGCGGCGCGGTGTACTGCCTGTCGCAGCGCGCCGAGCACATCTGGGAGGGCGTCTCGTCGGCGACCACCCGGTCGCGCCCGATCATCAACACCCGCGACGAGCCGCACGCCGACGCAGAGCGTTTCCGCCGGCTGCACGTCATCGTCGGCGACTCGAACATGAACGAGGTCACGACGCTGCTCAAGGTCGGCGCTGCCGACATCGTGCTGCGCATGATCGAGGCCGGCGTCACGATGAAGGACCTGACGCTGGAGAACCCGATCCGGGCGATCCGCGAGGTCTCGCACGACATCACCGGTCGGCGCACCGTGCGCCTGGCCAACGGCAAGGAAATCAGCGCGCTCGACATCCAGATGGAGTACCACTCCAAGGCGTCGGAGTTCGTCGAGCGGTACGGCGGCGGCCCGGCCGCGCGCCGCATCATCGACCTGTGGGGCCGGGTGCTCAAGGCGGTCGAGGGCGACGACCTGGCGTCGGTGGAGCGAGAGATCGACTGGGTCACGAAGCTCAAGCTGATCGAGCGGTACTCGGAGCGGCACGGGCTGTCGATGTCGAGTCCGCGGGTCGCTCAGCTCGACCTGGCCTATCACGACATCCGCCGTGGCCGGGGCGTGTTCCAGGTGATGGAGAAGCGCGGCGCGGTCGAGCGCACCACACGCGACCTGGACGTCTTCGCGGCCAAGTCGGTGCCGCCGCAGACGACGCGGGCGCGGCTGCGCGGCGAGTTCATCCGGAAGGCGCAGGAACGGCGCCGGGACTTCACGGTGGACTGGGTGCACCTGAAGCTGAACGACCAGGCGCAGCGCACGGTGCTGTGCAAGGACCCGTTCCGGTCCGTGGACGAGCGAGTGGATCGCCTGATCGCGAGCATGTGAGTAGGTGCCTCGAGGGCCCGCGCCGGTTGGGGCGCGAGCCCTCGAGGCCTCTACGACGACGAGTTTTCGGGGTAATGACGAGTTCCCGGCCTCATTTCGGGCCGCGGTAGGCCCGGGAAGTCGTCGAAGGCCCGAGAACTTGTCGCGCTTACCAGTTGATGATGTCCGTGGTCGTCGGCTGAAGAGACCCGATCACGATCGAACCCACCGGGAACCCCTTCTGCTCGGCCGTGGAGAAGCCGGTGAGCTGCGCAGGCGCGACGCTCGAGCCGGGCGCCCCGATCCGGAACCCGTCGCCGCTGCGGCAGCCGGTCGCGGTGGGCGGGCATCCACGCCACTGCAGTCCAGCGAATGCGGTCCGCTGCGGCTGTAGCGCCATCCCGACGGGCTGCCGCGGCTTGTTGACCTTCGTCGCCGGAACATCGACCGGCGTCCCGGCCTTCGTCAGCCCGACCGAGGGCCATCCACTCAGCGCACAGGTCTTCGTCCCGGTGTTCCGCAGCGCGACGAGCCCGACGCCCGGCCCATTCTTGCTGGTCCCCAGCTGGCGGATCACGCGGACGTCCAGCCCGGCGGTCTTGCACGGGCCGAGGTTGTGCGGCGGAGGCGGCGGCGCCTGAGTCGCCGGCGTTGGCGGCTTGGTGGACCCGAGCGCCGGCGGTGTAGCGGTGAGCACGGGCTCGAGTGGTTGTGAACTAGCCGCTTCCTCGTCCTCGGCCTCGGTCGTGTAGGGCGCCACCCCACCCGGCGGCCGGACGTTCGGCGTTGCGTCATTGCCCGACCCGCCGCAGGCGCCCACAGCGAGGATCGCGCCGAGCCCCAGCAGCGCTCCGACCGTGCGTGCCCCCATACGCCCACCCCGTCCGCCGCTCGTCGCCCGGCACCGATCAGCCGTTACGCGCTTGCGCCCAGCGTGCCCTCGGTTCGGGTCAATCCAGCTCAGACGCGCCGAGATTGGGTCAATATGTGCTTGAAACTAAATAATACTGGCTAAACGAACATATCGACTATCAGTCGCCGTGGAATACGAGGCTCGCGTGGCCACCGTTCACCGGCGTGCCCCGTAGCTCTCGAGAGGATCCGCGAGATGCAGTTGGTTCATCAGCGGCGCCGCCGACTCGGCTCGGCCTGTTTGGCAACAACCGCCCTCATCGGCGCCGGTCTGGTTCCTGCCGCCGCCCGGGCCGCCGACGTCGTCGGCACGATCACGGTCACCTCGCCGTCCAACGCGAGGATCGCCGCGGGCTCGGCGAAACAGGTGCTGGCGTTCTCGGTCTCCGGCGCCGACGTTCCCGCGCTGTCCGAGGACAACGTCAACGACGTCAGCCTGAAGGGAAACAACGCGTCCGGCGCCGCGACGACCTGTGTCGTGACCTACGTGGTGACCAGCTCGACCACGATCATCGGCAAGACGGCCACGAACTGCGCGATCCTCGGTGCCGCGAGCCTCGTCGTCACGATCGGCACGGACACGCTGGTCAAGACGAACGCGCTCACGCTGGTCACGCCGCCGTCGATCGCCGATGTCGGCGGCACCGTGCCGCCAGTGATCAACGACAACAGTGTGCTCTTGAACGCGGCGAACCAGACCGCGCGGTTCTCGGCGACCGGCGGCCAGACGGTACGCGTGCGGGCCGGCGCGTCATTCGGGTTCGATCCGACGGTGGCCGCCGGGCTCGCCGTCACGATGAACGGCAAGGCGGGCTCCAACTTCAAGGTGTTCACCGGGTCGACCGGCCTCGGGGCGCTCGTCCAGACCACGACGTCGTCCACGCCGGGCAACTCGATGACGTTCACGACCGGCGCCGGTATGACGCCCGGCCCCGTGTCGCTCACGATCACCCAGGGCGGCATCACCAAGACGTTCACGGCGACCGCGACCTCCAACGGGCCCACCCCGACCGTCGTCAGCCTGCCGAGCATCACCAGCCTCTCGGTCCCTGGCGGTCGTGCTTCCCAGCAGGTCTCGACGACGATCACCGGGACCGGCCTACCCCGGGCGCTCGGCGACGCCCAGGACCCCTCGAAGTGGTTGATCACCTTTTGCGGCGCCGCAGTGGTGGGTTCTGACGTCACTGCCGTCAACGACACGGGCACATCGGTCACCGTGAACGTCCCGCCCGTCTCGGGTCTCAGCCCGGGGCTCGGGGCGGGCGTCTACGCCGGCATCTGCCCGGTGGCGGTCACCGACCTGACCCAGAACCCAGACCAGACCAGCCCGGTCGCTCTCGGGGCGTACTACACGGTGCTGGCCGAGTAGACGGCGGGTAATCGTTGCGGCCCGGTCTGGAGTCCCCGGACCGGGCCGCGTCAACTTAAGTGACATATCGCCTAGAAAAGGACAAAAGCGGTGTTAGTCTCCGTGGGAACACGAGGCTCGTGCGGCCACCGTTCACCGGCGTGCCGCGCAGCACCCGAGAGGACTCTGCGAAAAATGTCATTCGCTCATTCGCGGCGGCTGCGCCGCGTCGTTGCTCCTGCGCTGGCGGCCGCTGCCGCCAGCGTCGTCGTCTCAGCGATCCTGCCGCCGGCAGCAGCTCAGGCCGCCGCCATCACCGGAACCATCACGGTCAGCTCACCGGCCAACGCCAAGGTCGCCGCGCTGACGAATAAGCAGGTGGTGAATTTGACGGTGGCTGGCGCTGCGGTGCCAGCGCTGTCCGAAGATAGCGTTACCCAGGTTGGTCTGGGTGCGTCCCCGTGCGACAACATCACCAGCTACGTCGTGACGAGCGCTACGACGATCTCCATCAAGACGCCGGCCACGTGTCCGGCCGGAGCCGCCGACATCGTCATCACGTTCTCGAACGGCGACACGCTGACCAAGACCGGCGGCATCACGTTCGTCACCCCACCGGCGATCGAGGCGGTCGCCAACAAGCCGTTGATCAATGACAACAGCGCGCTGCTGGCGACGGCCAACCAATCGCGTCGTTTCGGCACCGGCGGTGGGCAGGTCGTGCGGGTGAAGGCCGACCCGGCCTTCGCCTTCGACCCGCGGTCGACGTCTGCGCTGGCGGTCACGCTCAACGGCAAACCCGGCACGAATGTCAAGGTCTACGCCGACGCGAGTTCGAGCACACCGATCACTACCGTGGCGGGTGCGATCAGCGCCCTGAACGGAAACTCACTGACGTTCACCACCGGGGCCGGCATGACCGCTGGTGACCCGGTGCTCACGATCACCCAGGACGGCGTCAGCAAGACGTTCCAGGTTGCGGCGTTGGGTGGCGCGGGCTCGGTCGTGGCGGCTCCGATCGTCACCGGTCTGTCGGTGGACGCCGGGCGAGCGAACCAGACGAACCTGGCGACGGTCATCACCGGCACCAACCTGCCGAAGGTGCTCGCCGACGCCAACGACTCGTCGAAGTGGCTGATCCGGTTCTGCAGCGCGACCGCAACCGCCACCGCGGCGAACGCGGCGGGCACGTCGCTCACGGTGACCGTGCCGAACAACCTGGCCGGCGACGCCGCTGGCCTCGGCGCCAGCACCTACTCGGGCAACTGCTCGGTGACGGTGTCGGACGTGGTGGCCTCGCAAACGAGCGCGATCACTGCGGGCTCGCACTACGCGGTGCTCGCGGAGTAAGTCGACCCGACGCTGCGGCCCGGTCCTCGTCGCGAGGGCCGGGCCGCAGCGTGTTCAGACCAGGGAAGCGGCGTGGCGGCCCGCTGCGGCGGCTGATTCGAAGTAGATGCGGTCCTCGTCCAGGGGGCGGCCCATGGAGGAGAGCCTCAAGGGAAGAGCGCGCAGGGCCCCGTCCAAGTCGTGGGTTGGTACGCGCACCAGGCGATGCCGATCCGGCAACCCGGCGAGCTGCTCCTCGACCCGGTCCTCCAACGACGACGGCAGCGGCGAAGGCACGACGAGATCCGCCGGCGCCAGCGCGACCCGTCCGTACGCTGTCAACGAGTGATGCGAAATCCCCAGGTGCCGTTCCCGGGCGTCACCCGACGAGATCCGCAGCGATCCGATCGGACGGCCTTCCAGCACGGAGATCGCGTTCACCGCCTCGCCGACCGCCACCCCCGAGAACCCCCACGGCGTCCCCGTGCCGAGGTTCCCCGGCCCCTGGGCGACGATCGCCACGTCCGCCGACAGCACGTGCCGCGCCGCCAGCAGACCCGTGTGCAGCGTCACCGCCTCCAGGTCGCCCCCGAACGCCTGACCCACGGTCACCGTGCCCACGAGCAACGAAGCGTCCCGCAGAGTGGCAACGGCGCGCGAGAACCACAGTGGCAACGCCCCGCCGTCGGTCATCACGTAGACGACCCGCGGCCCGGGCCCCACGCCTGCCAGGATCGCCGGCAACGCAGAGTGCAGGTCAGCCACCACGACCGGCATCCCGTCTAGCGAGGCGTCCGACGCCAGCACCACGTGATGCGGCGAATCCTGCTCGTCCACCCCTAGGACCGTCACCTGTCCAGGCGTGTACCGCGCCTTCACCATGTGCCCGGGTCCGGCCACTACGTCGGGGTCCGGAGGCAGCCGATCAGGTAGCGCTATGACCAGCGCATATCCACCGGTCCCCAACCCGAGCGACAATGCGGTCGTGTTCAGCAGGACGGCGTCGCCCTCGACGGGCGTACCCACCATGGCGGGGTAAGCCAGCGCACGTACCGGGGCCCCCTCAACGGAAACCGATAGCTCGAGCGCCCCCGCCCAAGCCCGCCCAACAGACGAAACAACTCCGCGCCGCCACCGAATCACGCCGCACACCGTAACCGAGCCCGCGCGCCACTCCACGCCGCCGCGGTCCGCGATCCGTGACCGACGCAGCGCCCTGCGGATCTCGGGATCCGTCGTCAACAGGCGGCCAGGCAGCGCCACGCCGGTCGTCGAAGTGAAGTAGCGTCGTTCGGTGTGTCCCGTCGACGCACCGAACGCCTGGTCAACCTGCTCCTCTGCCTGCTCTCGACCCGCCGGTACCTCACGGCTGCGCAGATCGCCGCCATCGTGCCCGGATACGAGCATGAGGAAGAAGACCCGAAATCGCACGAAGCGTTCCAGCGCATGTTCGAGCGCGACAAAGGTGAGCTCCGCGACCTCGGTGTCCCGTTGGAGACCGGCACGAACAGCGTCTTCGACACCGAACCCGGCTACCGCGTCACCCGCGGTGACTACGCGCTCCCCGAAGTCCATCTCGACCCGGAGGAAGCCGCAGCCGTCGGCATCGCGGCCCGCCTCTGGCACCACGCCGAGCTCTCCACCGCGGCCTCCAGCGGACTCACCAAGCTCCGCGCCGGCGGCGTCGACCTCGTCGACGGTCCGCCCCTCGGCATCGAACCCGTCGTCAACGCGGATCCCGCGCTCACCCCCATGCTCGGCGCGATCGACGTCCGCCGCGCCGTGAAGTTCAAGTACCGCACCCCCCGCGACGACCAGCCCCGCCAGCGGCGGCTCCAGCCCTGGGGCGTGGTGAGCTGGCGCGGCCGCTGGTACGTGGTCGGCCACGACCTCGACCGCAACGCCACCCGTTGCTTCCGCCTCTCCCGCATCGTCGGCGCCGTCAGCCAGTTCGGACAGCTCAACGCGTTCTCCGCGCCCGACGACCTCGACCTCCTCGCCCAGGTCCAGGCTTTCGACCCCGAACCGACCGACCAGAAACCCGCCCGCGTCCGCGTGCGGGTCGGTTCCGCGGCAGGTCTGCGTCGGTGGGCCGAGGATGTCCGGCCCGAGGAACAAGCAAATCCAGAACTACTGGAGGCTGACGTCAGTCAAGCCGCCATCGATCGCCGGGTGACCGTGGACGACCCGGAGGCTCCGGTGGCCGAGACCCCGCCGCCGGACGACGTCGACGAGGACGAGTGCGGCGAACCGGCTGCCGACGCCAAAGCCGCCTGGGACGTCGTGACGTTGCGTTACTCCGACCCGGAGGCGCTCGCGATCCGGCTGGCCGGGTACGGCTCGACGGTCGTCGTCCTGTCCCCACCCGACGTGCGGCAGGCAGTCATCCGTCACCTCACCCGGATGGCAGCAGGCATTCCCACCCCCCGCCCCGCCGGTGACCGCGAAAGCCGCCGCGCCGCCGCTCCCGTGCGACCCTCTGCGCGCCCCGTGTCCGGCGCCGAGCAGAGCGCATCCGGCACCGCGTCCGCGACCGGGTCCGGCGCCGCGACCGGGTCCGGCACCGGGTCCGGCACCGGGTCCGGCACCGCGGCCGGCACCGCGACCGGTGCCGCGACGGCGACCGGCGCAGGCACGCGCACCGGCGCCAGCACCCGCTCCGGCGAGAGCCGCGCCGCGCGGTCTGATTCGCCGCGGGAAGCCCCGGCCACCGCGTCCGGCGGTCGGCAGAAGGGGCCGGCGCGATGAGTGGGTCCGGAACCGAGCGGCTCGCTCGTCTGCTCGCGCTCGTGCCGTACCTGCAGGCACGGCCCGGCGCGCTGATCTCCGAGGTCGCGGCCGATCACGACGTCTCCGAACGGCAGTTGCGCGACGACCTGCAGCTGCTGTTCGTCTGCGGGCTGCCAGGTTACGGTCCCGGTGACCTGATCGACATGTCCCTCGACGACGACACCGTCACGCTGACCTACCACGCCGAGCTCGACCGGCCGCTGCGCCTCACCGCTGACGAGGCCCTCGCGCTGATCGTCGCCCTCCGTGCCCTCGGCGAGACGCCCGGAGTCGACGACGCCGCGGTCAGCCGTGCGCTGGCCAAGGTCGAGAACGCGGCGGGGGAGGCCGGTCGGTCCGCTCAGCGCGTGGCGATCACCGGCGGTTACGAGGACACGGGGCTCGCCGCCCGCGTGCGCGGGGCCCTCGAGCGTGGTCGTGCGCTGCGGATCGTCTACTACACCGCCGGGCGCGACGCGACGAGCGAGCGCGTCATCGACCCGATGCGGATGCTCGTCGTCGACGGCCGCGCGTACCTGGAAGCGTGGTGCCGGCGCGCCGAGGCGATCCGGATGTTCCGGCTCGACCGCATCGACGAGCTGACCGAGCTGGAGGAGCCGTCCGTGCCCGCCAGGGGAGTGGCAGCCACGTCCGACGGGGGCTTCCGGCTCGCCGACGGTGCGGTGTTCGAACCTCCGGCCGACAGCCCGCTCGTGACGCTCCGTGTCGGCCTCGGCAGCCGATGGGTCACCGAGTATTACCCCTGCGAGGACGTCCGGGCCGAGTCCGGTGGCACGTGGCTGGTCACGCTCAAGGCGAGCGACCTCGAGTGGGCCCGGCGCCTCGTGATGGGTCTCGGCGAGGACGCCGAGGTCGTCGGCCCACCCGAACTGGTCGAGCTGGTCCGCTCCGAAGCCCGCGCCGCCCTAGCCGCGTACACGACCTGACCCATAGCCAGTAGGCCGCCCGCCGCAGCACCTCGCCGTTCCGGTGCCCCGCACGTCCCCGTCCGGGCCACCAGCGCATCGCGATGCCGGGCCGCGCGAGCGTGCTGCGCTCCCGTGCTGCCCTCGCGCGCCCCTGTGGCTGGCTGGTACCCCTAACCGGGGCGTGCGGGAACTGCGTCCCTGCCTCGCGCCGCCTCGCGCCTCGCGCTGCCGCGCCCGCCCCGCGCCCCGCGCGGCCCCGCCCGCGCTGTCCGCGCCCCGCGTGGCTCCGCCCGCGCTGCCCGCGCCCCGCGTGGCTACGCCCGCGCTGCCCGCGCCCCGCGTGGCTACGCCCGCGCTGCCCGCGCCCCGCGCGGCGGGGTTTGGGCATGCCGATGGGCCGGGCGGAGGCGCCCGGCTGGTGTTCGGCGGCGGCTATCTCGGGGGTGCGGGGAGGACGGTGCCGTCCGGACGGAAGAAGGTGGCTTCGTTTCCGTCGAACTCCACGCGCCAGCCGTCGTCGTGGACGCGGTGGTGGTGGAACGAGCACAAGGAGAGGAGATTGCCCAGGTCGGTGGGGCCGCCCTGGGTCCACGGCACCACGTGGTGGGCTTCGGTCCACTGCGGGGGACGCGTGCAGTGCGGGAAGCGGCACCCCTTGTCGCGGACCACCAGGGCCCGGTGCTGAGTGGTCGTCACGAGCCGGGCGCGTCGGCCCATCGCGAGCGGGACATCGCCGGGGCCGAGGACGACCCGGGTGATCATCGCGTCGCAGGCCAGCCGGTGCAGTGCGGCCGAAGGAAGGTAGTCGCCGTACTCGGTGACCGCTCCATCGCCGGGTGCGGGAATTCGCCCGAACCGCAGCCGTTCGCTGCTCGCTGAGAGCCCGCCGGACACCGGGTCGCTACCCGAGCCGCCAAACACCGTGACGCCCGTCGCGGAGTCGGACGTGGCGGCGGACG
This sequence comes from Cryptosporangium sp. NPDC048952, assembly GCF_043197895.1. Lineage (NCBI taxonomy): Bacteria > Bacillati > Actinomycetota > Actinomycetes > Cryptosporangiales > Cryptosporangiaceae > Cryptosporangium > Cryptosporangium sp. NPDC048952. The sequence goes on from NZ_JBICTY010000004.1 coordinate 130,487, forward strand.
CCGGTTCGGGGGCGGTGAGCCAAGCGGTGACCAGGTTCCAGTCCCAGTCGACCTCGAAGTCCCAGCCGTGGGCCGGGTCCCAGCCGGGGTCGGGGTTGAACGGCCCGCCTCCCTCGGCCGATGCGGGCGGCACGGGGTGCGTGGGCTCGGCGAAGGGGTCGTCGGCGAAGACGGTGCGCCCGTCCGGAAGGTGGCGCAGATCCGCGGCCTGGACCAGCACCATGAGGTGAGGGCGCTCACCGCCGCTGGTCGGCGGATCCAGCGACTCCAGCGCCTTCTTGAACAGCGCCATCAACTCGTCGTGGCGCCACTCAGCGGCCGTACCGGTATCGCCGGGCGAACGCGGCGGCAGGCTCCGCAGATACGTCTCGATCATTCCGCCGAACTCCGGCGACAACCCGCCCCGCAGATCCCAGACCTTGCCGTAGGTCTGCGCCAGGTAGACCGCGAACTCCGGCTCCGGCGGATCGTCCTTCGGCGGTACCAGGTGATCCTTGATGCGCTGCGCGATCTTGCGCAGATCTGCGGCATGAAGGCGCAGGGCATGTGGAAACAATAGGGCCTCGGCGCGGGCCACCAGCGCCGGCTCGACCTTCTCCACGGCGCGGGCCAGCCACACCCCGACCGCAGCGTGCTCACGGGTGATCTCGGCAGTGTTCAACGCCTCCTGGAACCGCGGGATCTGCGGCAACACCACCGCGGTCGTCACCCGGCTGGCCGCCTCCCGCGGCGACAGGCGCATCCCGCCCTGCATCCACGCGCTCGTCGACCGTGACCCGTCGTACGCTCCGGCACCCCGCGAGTGCACCGCCGCCAACGCGGCCGCCTGCCCTGCCTCGGCCAGCCGAAGCAGCTGCTCCCACTCGCGGACACGCTCGAGTTGCGCCTCGTCGGAGAAGCCACCGAGGTCTTCGGCAGCCAGCTCCCGCATCGCCGCAGCAATCGAACTCATGTACGAAATATTAGCGGACCCCACCGACTAAATCGCCGTCCACCAGCGGTAGGGTGAGGACTGTGACCCTTGCGAGCTGGATCGTCGTAGCGCTGGTCGTGGTGGGCGTCGTCCTTCTGGGCTTGGTGGCCGCTCCGCTGCTGCCGAAGCTCCGCCGCCTCAAGAACGCGGGCGACGTTCTCAAGGACAAGGCAGACGAGGCGCAGACGTTGCAGACTGAGCTCGAGACGCTCCAGGCTCGCGTGCTCGAGGTGCAGGCGAAGGTCGAAGCGATCCGTCCGGCACGCTGACCGGAGGAGCAAATGAGCCTAGGGCAGGTCGTTCGGCCTCGGTCCTAGGGCCTATCCTTCCGATCGGTGGGCCGGTGAGACGTACGATGAACCGGTATCCGATTCGAGAGGTGTCGTCATGGGTGCTCTCAAGCCCTGGCATATCGCAGTGCTCGTCGTCGTGCTGCTCTTGCTGTTCGGCGCGAAGCGACTGCCCGATGCGGCGCGCGGCCTCGGTCGTTCGTTGCGGATCTTCAAGGCCGAAACCGAAGGCTTGATGAAGGACGACGTCAAGGGCAAGGCGGAAGCCAAGCACGAACGTGCGCCGCTGACCGACGAGCGAGGCGACCCGGCCGACCAGTTCGGCGATCGGCAGACCCCGGTCGTCGATTCCCGGGTGGTCGACTCGCGGAGCGAGACCCGCGACCAGCGGTGAGCCCAGCGCTGCGGCTGCGCCGGCGGACGCCGAAGAGGACGATCTCGCCGGACGGCTCGATGACGCTCATGGAGCACATCCGTGAGTTGCGTGACCGCCTGTTCAAGGCGTGCCTGGGAATTCTGCTGGGTCTGTGCATCGGCTTGTACTTCTCGAAGCCGGTGGAGCGGTTCCTCACCGATCCGTACTGCGAGCGGTTCACCGCGGGGTGCTCGTTCAACGCGGCCACCCCGCTCGAGCCCACGATCGTCCGACTGAAGATCGCGCTCTACCTGGGCCTGATCATCGCGTCGCCGATCTGGCTGTACCAGCTGTGGGCGTTCATCGCGCCCGGGCTGCACTCGCGGGAGCGCAAGTGGGCCTACGGGTTCATCGCGTTCGCGGTGCCGCTGTTCTGCGCCGGTGCGGTGCTCGCGCACTTCGTCATCGCGAAGGGCATCCAGTTCCTGTTGCCCGTCGACGGGGACTATCAACTCACCACGAACATCGCCGGCTACATCGACTTCGTCACCGGGATGCTGCTCATCTTCGGTGTCGGGTTCGAGTTCCCGCTGATCGTGTTCATGCTGAACCTCGCGGGCGTGGCCAGCGCCAAGCGTCTGCTCGGTTGGTGGCGGGCGGCGGTGTTCCTGACGTTCGCGTTCACCGCGATCGTCACGCCGACGCCCGACCCGTTCGGCATGACCGCGCTCGGCGCGTGCATGACCGCGTTGTACTTCGCCGCGGTCGGCGCCGCGTTCCTCAACGAACGGCGTCGTGCTCGCGCCGCCGCCAAGGTCTACGCCGGTCTCAGCGACGACGAGGCCTCCGAGATCGAGAACGTGATCGATCCGGTCGAGACGAGTGGCCCGGTCCGGAAGAGTGGTCCGGTCGAGACGAGTGGCCCGGTCCGGAAGAGTGGTCCGGTCGAGCCGAGCGAGGCTCCCCGTCCGACGCGCGAAGAAGACCTCTGACCAGTAGGACGGAATCCGCTCGCACCGACAGGTGTGGGCGGATTCGTCGGTTGGTGGTGCTGGCCCATCCGCAAGCTGGGCGCGGGCAGGTGGGGCGGCATCTGTCCGCGGTGCTGGAGGCACTCGGTCCGGCTGACCCACTGCTTCTCCCCGCAGCCACGCGTGTCGACGCCATGAGTGCGGTCAGTGCAGCTGTCGAGGCGGACGCTCTGGGCGTGGTCGCCGTGGGTGGTGACGGCACGGCGCACCTCGCGCTGCAGGCCGTGGCCGGCACGCAGGTCCCGCTCGGGCTTGTGCCGCTGGGAACCGGCAACGACCTGGCCGACGCGGTCGGCGTCCCCAAGAACCCGATCGCCGCCGCCCGGGCGATCCTCGCGGACCTGGCCAACTCCCGGCAGCTGGCAATCGACGCCGTCCAGGTGGAACGAGTCCGCGCGGCCGGCGACTCCGCGGATGCCGAACCGGCCGTTGGCGGCCAGGCAGGCGGGCCGCCGCCCGACCACGTACCACCGCACGGGGGAAAGGCCTGGTACGCGGCCATCCTCTCCGTCGGATTCGACTCCGCGGTCAACGCCCGAGCCAACCGCATGCGCTGGCCCCGCGGACCCCGCCGCTACGACCTGGCGATCCTCGCCGAACTGGCCCGCCTCCGCACCTACCAACTCACGCTGGACCTCGACGGCACCACCGTCGAAACCCCCGCCCTGCTCGCCGCCATCGGCAACACCCGCAGCTACGGCGGCGGCATGCGCATGTGCCCGTCCGCCGACCCCACCGACGGCCTGCTCGACGTCACGATCGTCGAACCGGTCAGCCGGCTCGAGCTCATCCGCGTCAAGCCGCGCCTGTACTCGGGCACCCACGTCGATCACCCTGCGGTCCGTACCTACCGCGCCTCCCAGATCCAGATCGACGCCCCGGGCGCGGCCGTTTTCGCCGATGGGGAGCTACAGGGCTCGCTGCCCCTGCGTCTGACCGCCGTACCCGGTGCTCTGCGCCTGATCGGGGCGTCGGGGCAACCCTCGACCTGACCGTGATACCGCTCAACCTCGGCTCGCACGTGCCGATAGGCGGAGTGGACGCCGTCCGGCGCCCCCCGGCCGGCTGAGAGGACTCCCTGTGCCTACCCGCCTGATCCGCGCGCGGTTTCCGCAGCTCAGCCGCGCGCGTGCACGGTGGGGCGCCGTGCTGGTCGGCCTCACCGTGACGATGGGAGTCCTGGTCGCCCCCGCGCCGGCGCAGGCGGATCCGTATTGGCGCGTGCAGGTGTACGTGACGCCGGGAAAGTCGTCGTGCTCGTTGCGGTGGGTGCGTAGCTACTGGGACGGTCCGGTCAACGCGTACAAGGTGTGGGTCGTGCCGCAGGAGGTCGGTCCGAACGCCCCGCAGACCTATCGGCAGGTGAGCGTCACGCCGCCCTCAGCCGGGGGGACCGCCAACGTGCGGATCGGGTCGCTGACCAAGGGCGCCGGGTATGTGTTCTGGCTCCAGGCGTTCTACCCGAGCTACTTCCGCAACGGCCCGATCAACATGCAGGTGGCCACCAGTCGGGTCTGCATCCCGACCTGACGCCTGCTCTCCGCCCGTGCGTCCCGGGATGGAAGGATGCTCGCGGCGGATCGGCGAGCGGGCGGAGGACTGCACGGTGCTGGCGGACATCGTCGATCGCCTGCGGTGCCCGCACTGTGCCGGTGATCTTGCGCTCGATGTCCGTACCCTCCGTTGCCCGAACGGCCACACGTTCGACGTCGCCAAGCAGGGCTACGTCAGCCTTCTCACCGGCCACGCCCCGGCTGTCCCGGGCGACACCGCTGCGATGGTCGCCGCCCGCGAGTCGTTCCTGACCGGCGGTCACTTCGCCGGCATCACCTCCCTGCTCGCGGCCCGCGCGGCCGCGCTACCCGCCGGCGTGCCCGCGGCCGCCGGGGATCGGTGCGTGCTCGATCTCGGAGCTGGGACCGGGCACTATCTGGCCTCGGTGCTCGACGCGCTGCCGGGGTGGACGGGGATCGCCGCCGACATCTCCGGATACGCGCTGCGCCGGGCGGCGCGGGCTCACGCGCGCGCTGGAGCTGTCCGCTGTGACGCGTGGCGGCCGCTTCCGCTCAAAAACGGCGCGGTGGACGTCGTCATCAACGTTTTCGCTCCGCGCAACGGGGCGGAACTGAACCGCGTGCTGAAGCCCGGCGGGGTGGTTCTGGTGGTCGGGCCGACGGACCGGCACCTGCGGGAGCTCGCGAGCGCGGTGGGAGCGGTGTCGGTGGACCCGCGGAAGTCCGACCGCCTGGACGCGGCGCTGGGGCCGCACCTGACGCGCGTGGGCAGCGAAGAATACGAGACGACGCTGCGGCTGAGCCATGCGGAGGCGGTCACCGCCGTGGCGATGGGGCCGGCGGCGTGGCACGTGGAGCCGGACGTGCTCGCGGAGCGGGTCGGTGCGCTGCCCGAGCCGGTGGACGTCACCGTGTCGGTGACGCTCAGTACCTACAGGAGGTGACGGTGGAGCTGTTCTCGCTGGCCGGACGGGTGGCTCTGGTGACCGGCGGTAGTTCCGGGATCGGTCGGGCGATGGCGTCGGCGTTGGTGCGGGCGGGTGCGCGGGTGGTCGTCGTTGCGCGCGGCCGGGAGGCGCTGGACGCGACGGTCGCGGAGCTGGGTCCCTCGGCTGCCGCCGTGAGCGCGGATCTCGGGAGCCGCGCCGAGGTGGCGCGCGCCGCCGAGGAAGCCGTGGCGATCGTCGGTGAGCCCGACATCCTGATCACCGCCGCCGCGATCAACCACCGGCCGTCGATGGACGAGCTCACGCTCGACGACTGGGACGCGACGATCGAGCTCAACCTGACCGCGCCGTTCCTGCTCGGGCAGCGGTTCGGGCCGCGGATGGCCGAGCGGGGATGGGGGCGGATCGTGCACGTGTCGTCGCAGCAGGCCGTGCGGGCGTACCTGAACAGCGGGGCGTACGGGGCCTCGAAGGGCGGCGTGACGGCGTTGACGCGGTCCCAGGCCGAGGCGTGGTCTGCGCGGGGTGTGTGCGTGAATTCGGTGGCGCCGGGAGTGGTGCGGACGCCGTTGACCGCGCCGGTGTTCGCGGATCCGTCGAAGGCGGCGGCGATGGCCGCCCGGACGATGATCGGCCGCAATGGCGAGCCCTCCGACTACGAGGGCATCGCGGTCTTCCTCGCCAGCGACGCGTCGGCCTACGTCACCGGCCAGACGATCTTCGTGGATGGTGGGTTTTCGGTGCACTAGGGAGATGGCGGGCCCCGAAACGGGGCCCGCCCTTGGCATCAGCCCAGGTCGGTGTACGTGTACGTGGCGCCGGCGGTGATGCCCTGCGTCGCGCCGTTCGCCGGGGTGAAGTTCACCGTCACCGGTCCCGCAGTGCCGGCGGGGATGTTGGTGCAGGTGACAGTGGTGTCTTCCTTGGTGCCGGTTCCCGCCGAACACGTCGCGCCGACCGCGTCGAACTGCCAGCCCGTGGCGCCCTTGAGACCCACGCCGGTGATCGTGACGGCGGGCTTGTCGCTGGTGCCATTCGTGCCGGCCGTGGGTCCGCTCATCACGCTGAGCTTCGTGATGACGGCGACGTACTTCGCGTTGGACGCGTCCGGGGTCCCCGTCACGCCGTCGCTGAGCACCGACACCGATACCGTGCCGCCGGTTGCGGTCGGCGTCCCGGCGGGCGCGGTGATCGCGAGAGTGTCGCTGCTCCCGCCGTACGCGACCTTGGCGACGGCCCCGTTGACGGTGGCGGTGATCTTCTTGCTGGTGATGTCGCCCGAGGAGCTGACGCCCGCGCCGGTGATGCTGGCGTTGAACGTCGTTCCGCCGGCCGCGCTCAGCTTGGTGTTGGACGGAACGGTGACGGTGATCGGCGCGATGTACGTGAAGTTGTCGGTCGTGGTGTCGGCGCTCGCTCCGTTGGCGTTCGTGACGAAGACCGAGACGCTGTTGGTGCCGGCCGGCGCCTTGACCGCGATCTGCGTGTCCGACAGGACGATGACGTTCGTGGCAGGCGTGCCGCCAGCCGCGGTGGAGCCGAACGTGACACCGCTGGACTCGTTGACGCCGTTGAAGCCCGTTCCGGTGATCAGAACCGCCGTGCCGCCGGACGTCGATCCCTTGGCAACGCTGAGTGACTTGACTGTCGGTTCGCCGGCGGCCTGGGCAATGCCCGCGAATCCGAGGGCGCCGGCCAGGCTTCCGGCAGCCAGTGAACCGGCCAGCGCGGTCGCGGCCAGGCGGCCCGGGCGGCAGGAGGTATCGAGCATCTCTGTCTCCATGCGAGAGCGGGGTGGTGCCGCGCCGATGCGCGGCAGTAACACTCATCACAAACCAGACAAACATGAACTAATGGGCTTAACAACTACCGCCACTGGAAAACGGATGGTCAGAGGTCGGTGTAGACGTAGATCGAGCCGGCGGTGACGCCGGCGGTGCGGCCGTCGGCGAAGGTGGGCTGCACGGGGGCGGCGCCCGCCGTGCCTGCCGGGATGTTCGCGCAGGTCCAGGTCGTGTCTTCCTTGCCGCTGACCGCGGTGCAGGTGGCCTTCGCCGAGCCGATCGAGAAGCCGGTCGCCCCGCTCAAGCCCACGCCGGTGATCGTGAGGGCGGGCTTGCCGGCGAGGCCGGTCGTGCCTGCGACCTTGCCGGAGACGGCGCTGAGCTTCGTCACGACCGCGACGTACTTCGCATGGGCGGTGTCCGCGGGTCCCGTGACGCCGTTGTTCGCGATCACGACCTTCGCCGGGTTCTTGGACGGCGTGCCGGCCGGGGCGACGAGGTCGACGTGGGTGGCGTCGGCCCAGGTCAGGGACGCGGGCGCGCCGTCCACGGTCGCGGTGATCTTCTTGGCCGCGAAGGTGCTCTGGGAGGTGCCGAGGGTGAGGTTCTTGCCGGTGAGCGTCACCCGGACGCTGGTGCCGCCCGCCGCGGAGAAGCTGGTCTTGTCCGGGACGGCGACTGTGATCGGGTCGAGGTAGGAGAAGTCGTCGGTGGGGGTGTCGGGGCTGGTGTTCGTGCCGTCGGTGACCGAGATCTGGATCTTGGTGCCGGTTCCTGCGGGGGCGGTGGCGGCGATCTGGGTGTCGGAGAGGACGAGGAAGGCGGTTGCCGGGGTCTTGGCGAACAGGACCGAGGACTTGTTCGACGGGTCGACTCGGCTGAAGCCCTTGCCGGTGATCACGATGTTCGTGCCCCCGGCGGTGTTGCCGTAGGCGCTGTTGAGGCCGGTGATCGTGATGACGCTCGCGGTCGGCTTCGCCGAAGGCTTGGTGGTCGCGCTCGGCTTCGGGGTGGCGCCGGGCTTCGGCGTCGAACTCGCCTTGGGCGTGGCAGTAGCCTTCGGCGTCGCCGAAGCCTTGGGAGCGGCCGACGCTGCGAGTGCGGGCGACGCAGCAGCGAGCGCACCGACGCCGAGGGCGCTGGTGCCGAGCAGTGCGACGACAGCGGCGGTACGCCGGGCGCGGGTGTGACGAGCCACGAGAGTCTCCTCCGAGCGACAGGATCGGCTTCGAAGGAGACGTCGGCGGCCCCCGGTGCCACTCGGGCCCCTCCCGGGAGCAGCCCGGGAGCGCACCCGGCCGCGCCCCGCCCCGGCACCCGTCAGCCCCGGCGCAGCACCCGCCTGCCCCCGACCGCAGCCCTCGCCCGCGCCCCAGCGCGGCAGCCGCCCGCGCATCCGCGCCCGCGCATCCGCGCCCGCGCACCGGCACCGCGACTGCGCGCCGCGCCCGGCAGAGCCGGTCAGCCGCCGGTCAGCCGCCGGGCAGCCGCCGGGCAGCCGATCAGCCCCGGGCGGAGCCGGCTAGATGCCTGCCAAGGCCAGCACCGCGTCCAGGCCGTGCACAGCCCCCGGCGGGCTCGCCGGTAGGACGAGAGCTGGCATGTTCACCTCGACCGCCCCCGCGTCCGCGGTGGTGTCGCCCACCATGAGAGCCCGCGCCGGCTCCACCCCCAGCTCCTCGCACGCCGCGGAGAAGATCTTCGGGCTCGGCTTCATCGCGTCGACCTCGTACGAGAACACGAACGCGTCGATCCACTGCGTCAACCCGTGATGGTCGAACGTCGGCCGCAGATCGTGCGCAATATTACTGACCACGGCCACGCGCACTCCGTGCGCCCGGAGAGCGGCCAAAACAGGAGCCGCATCCGCATACGGCACCCACGCCTCCGGCGGAAACATCGCGTCGTACAGCGCCGAAGCCAACCGCGGATCCGGCAGGTCAGCCCGGGTCATCAGCGCGATGTACGCGTCCCGGTGCTGCTCGACGGAGAGATCACGGGTCGCGTAGGCGTCGACGTGCGGACCGGTCAGGTCGGACGGGGCCGGACCACCGGGCCGACCGGCCCACAGCAGTCGCTCGACCATCGCGGCCGATTCGGCGTCGTCAAATGTGAGGCCCAGCGGCGCGGCCGCCCGGCGCAACCAGTCCAACGGCGGCTCCACCGCGAGCAACGTGCCGGAGAAATCGAACAGGACGGCGTCGATCGGACGAAGAGACACGCTTCAATTTATCTCTCGCGCTCTCGCGTAGCCTTGGCCGCATGAGCACCCCCGCCGAGCAGTATGCGGCGGCGCGTCGGCGTGCCGGCCACCCGGCATACACCGACTTCACCGCGCAGCTGTCGTTTGATCTTGATGACTTCCAGCGGGAGGCCTGCGAGGCGCTCGAACACGGGCGTGGGGTGCTGGTGTGCGCCCCCACCGGCGCCGGCAAGACCGTCGTCGGAGAATTCGCAGTGCATTTGGCTCTTCGCCAGGGCACCAAGTGCTTCTACACGACGCCGATCAAGGCTCTCAGCAACCAGAAGTTCAACGACCTCGTCGCCCGGTACGGCTCGGACAAGGTCGGCCTGCTGACCGGCGACAACGCGATCAACGGCGACGCGCCCGTGGTGGTCATGACCACCGAGGTGCTGCGGAACATGCTGTACGCGAACTCCGCGACGCTCACCAACCTGGCCTACGTCGTGATGGACGAGGTCCACTACCTGGCCGACCGCTTCCGCGGCGCGGTCTGGGAGGAGGTGATCATCCACCTCCCCGAGTCGGTCTCGCTGGTGTCGCTCTCGGCGACGGTCAGCAATGCCGAGGAGTTCGCGGAGTGGCTGATCACCGTCCGCGGCGACACGGCCGTGGTGGTCTCCGAGCACCGCCCGGTGCCGCTGTGGCAGCACATGCTCGTCGGCCGCCGCATGTTCGACCTGTTCACCGAGAAGGCCACCGGCCAGACGACGCACAAGGACGTCGATCCGGAGCTCACCCGCTACGTGCGTGAGCAGCTCCGGAAGGTCCAGTACACCCGCTCCGGCCGCCCGATCCGGGCGAAGAACCTGGTGCCCTACCGGTCCGACGTCATCGAGCGCCTCGACAACGCCGGCCTCCTGCCGGCGATCACGTTCGTGTTCAGCCGCGCGGGCTGCGACGCCGCCGTGCAGCAGTGCATGGCCGCGGGCCTGCGCCTCACGACGCCCGACGAGCGCGCCGAGATCCGGAGCATCGCCGAGGAGCGCACCCGTGACCTGGCTGCCGAGGACCTGCAGGTTCTCGGCTACTGGGAGTGGCTCGACGGCCTGCAGCGCGGACTGGCCGCCCACCACGCCGGGCTGCTTCCCGTGTACAAGGAGGTCGTCGAGGAGCTGTTCGTCCGCGGCCTGGTCAAGGCCGTGTTCGCCACCGAGACGCTCGCGCTCGGCATCAACATGCCGGCCCGATCGGTCGTCCTCGAACGGCTGGTGAAGTTCAACGGCGAGACGCACGTCGACCTCACTGCGGGGGAGTACACGCAGCTCACCGGCCGTGCGGGGCGTCGCGGTATCGACGTCGAGGGTCACGCGGTCGTGGTGTGGTCGCCGGAGATCGACCCGCGTCACGTCGCGGGCCTGGCTTCGACCCGTACCTATCCGCTCCGTTCGAGCTTCCGGCCGTCGTACAACATGGCCGTCAACCTGGTCGGTTCGGTCGGGCGCGAGCGCGCCCGCGAGCTGCTGGAGACGTCGTTCGCGCAGTTCCAGGCCGACCGCGCCGTCGTCGGCCTGGCCAAGCAGGCCCAGCGTCAGCACGACGCGCTCGACGCCTACCAGGAGTCGATGACCTGCCACCTCGGTGACTTCGCCGAGTACGCCGCGCTGCGCCGGCAGATCAAGGACCGCGAGAACGCGCTGGCCAAGCAGGGCGCCAACCAGCGCCGCGCCGCGGCCGCGGACTCGCTGGAAAGACTGCGCATCGGCGACGTCATCATGGTGCCGACGGGGCGTCGGGCCGGTCTCGCGGTCGTGCTCGACCCGGGCGCGGAGCCGCTCGGTGAGTCCCGCCCGCTCGTGCTCACCGCCGACCGCTGGGCCGGGCGCCTGTCCCTCGCCGACTTCACGAGCGAGATCGACGTCCTCACCCGCATGCGGGTGCCCAAGCACTTCAACCACCGGGCCCCGCAGGCGCGTCGCGACCTGGCGTCGGCGCTGCGGACGGCGGCGTCGGACCTGGCAGCGGTGCGCAAGAAGAAGGGCCGCGCCGCGGCGGCGGACGACGAACTGCTCGGGGAGCTCCGTGCTGCGCTCCGGCGTCACCCGTGCCACGGGTGCAACGAGCGGGAGGACCACGCGCGCTGGGCCGAGCGGTTCGACCGCCTGTCGAAGGAGACGCACCAGCTCGAGCAGCGCGTCCACAACCGCACGAACTCGCTGGCGCGCACGTTCGACCAGGTCTGCGGCCTGCTCGAAAGCCGCGGCTACCTGGACGGCGAGCGGGTGACCGACGCCGGCCGCGGCCTCGCCCGGATCTGGTCGGAGTCCGACCTGCTCGTCGCCGAGTGCCTCCGCGCCGGGGTCTGGGATGGGCTGTCCGCGCCGGAGCTCGCCGGTGCGGTGTCCGCGCTCGTCTACGAGGCCCGTCGGGCCGACGAGAGCCCGACGCCCGTGCCGAGCGGACCGTTGCGCGAATCGCTCGCCGTCGTCGGTCGGCTCGCCTCAGAGCTCCAGGGCGACGAGGGGGAGCGCGGCCTGTCACTCACGCGCGAACCGGACTACGGCTTCGTCTGGCCGGCGTACCGGTGGGCGCGGGGCGAGCCGCTGGAGAAGGTGCTCACCGCCGCTGCGGGCATCGAGGGCGAGATGCCGGCCGGTGACTTCGTGCGCTGGTGCCGGCAGGTGCTCGACCTCCTCGACCAGATCGCGGGAGCTGCTCCGGCCGACAGCGGCCTCCGCTCCACCGCCCGGCAGGCCATCGAAGCCACCCGGCGAGGCGTAGTCGCCTACACCGCCCTTTAGTAGGCGGCCTCCGGGTTCACGCAAATGCTTCGTTACGGCGCGGCATGGGAGGCGTTATCGGTGTTTTGTGTGCTTAAAATCCTGCATTCCGGGCGATCGGTGTAGTCAGCTGGCAGGAGGTTCGGTGCGGCACGACGGTAATGGGGTTCCCGGCGCCCGGGAGGCGGCGGACGGAGTCGATGTCGCCGCGGACCACGCGGAGTTCTCGGAGGCGTTCTTCCCTCCGGGCAACGGTCAGCACGACTTCATCGACGACTTCGTCGACCTGGTCGGCCATCACTTGCGGACACCGCTGACCGCGATCCGCACCTTGCTCGAACTGCTCGCCGACGACAGCTCAGGCGGGCTGGACCCGGCGACGGCCCGGCGACTCGTCGGCGCGGTCCAGGCCAACTCCGACCGCATGCTGCGTGTCATCGACACGCTCCTGCTGCTCGCCCGGGCCCGGCACGCCGAGTCGGCGCGTGACCACGTCCCGGTCGACCTCGCGGCGGTCGTCGACCGTGTCGGGTCGGCGATGGCACCCGCGGCCGACGGCAGCGGCATTTCGATGACCGTCGAGGCGACCGATCCGGTGTGGACGGTCGGCGATCCGGTACTGCTCGAGCGCGCGATCGGCCACCTGGCGAACAACGCGCTGCGCTTCACCGACCGCGGTGGCCGGCTGAGCCTGCGCGCGCTGGCCGAACCGCGTCCCGCGATCGAGGTGCAGGACACCGGTGTCGGTATCCCAGCCGAGCGTCAGCCGGGGCTGCTGCAACCGCTCGTGCTGACGCAGGGCGTCGGCGCCGACGACGACGCCCACCTGGGGCTGGGCACGGTCAGCGCGATCGCCCGGGCACACCAGGGCGACCTCGACGTCCGGTCGGCGCCCGGCCGCGGGACCACGTTCCGAATCACCTTTCCGATGGTCAGGTCGAACTAAGAGCCTTCGTGAGGCGGGCCGCCGCGCTCTCCAGGCCCCACCGCTCGGCGAGCGCGACCACCCGGTCCGGATCGACCGGCGTGACCGGCAGCGCATCGGTGACCGGCGGGATCGGGATGTCCCGCGCCACCTTCACGACGTCCGGCGCGACCGCGAGGTACTCCCGGGCGGCGTCCAACCGCTTCCAGGACGACGCCGGGAGCGCGGAGTTGCGCGCGTCGACGGCCGCGAGCAGGCCGGTCAGGTCACCGAACCGGCCGAGCAGGCCCGCCGCGGTCTTCTCGCCGATGCCCGCGACGCCCGGCAGCCCGTCGCTCGGGTCGCCCCGCAGGGTCGCGAAGTCGGCGTACTGGCTCGGCTCGACGCCGTACTTCGTCCGCACGGCCGCCGCGTCCATCTCCTCCAGCTTCGCCACGCCACGGCCGGTGTAGAGCACCCGGACGCCGTTCGCGTCGTCGATCAGCTGGATGAGGTCCCGGTCGCCGGTGACGACGTCCACCGGGCCCGGACCGCGGGTGGCCAGCGTGCCGATCACGTCGTCGGCCTCGTACCCGGCCGCACCCACGGCGGCGATGCCGAACGCGGCGAGGACCTCGAGCAGCACCGGCACCTGGGGCGCCAGTTCGTCCGGAACTTCCTCCTCGTCCGGCTCGCCGGCGACGCGGTGCGCCTTGTACGACGGCACCAGCGCCACCCGCCACGCCGGGCGCCAGTCCTCGTCCAGGCAGGCGACGAGACGGGTTGGCCGGAACCTGGTGACCAGCGTCGACGTCATGTCCATGAAGCCGCGCACGGCGTTGATCGGAGTGCCGTCCGGCGCCGTGATCGACGTCGGGACACCGTAGAACGCACGGAAGTACATGCTGGCCGCGTCGATGAGCATCAATGCGCCGGGTGCTGTCGTCACGCCCTAGAGCCTGCCAGACTTCGCCACACCGGTCGCGCAGGTCACACGCCTGGGACAATGGTTCGCATGACACAGGACAGTCTGGTGATCACCGACGCGCCCGACGACAACCGGTACGAAGCGAAGCTGGACGGTGCGCTGGCCGGCGTCGTCGAGTACCAGCTCGACGGCGACGTCATCATGCTCACCCACACCGGCGTGCCGCCGGAATTCGAAGGCAAGGGCATCGCGTCCCAGCTCGCCCGGTACGCGCTCGACGACGCACGCAGCCGTGGCCTGGACGTGTTACCGCGCTGCCCGTACATCGCCGGCTGGATCGCCCGCCACCACGACTACCTGGACCTGGTTCCGGCGGCGTCGCGGTCGCGGTACAAGTTGCCTGCCTCCTCCTGAGGCCACCGCACCGGCAGAGGGCCGGAAATCGTCGGGGGTCCGTCGTAGCCTGAACAGCATGTCTGAGCCCCTCTATCCGTCCGACCGGCTGCGGGTGGCCCAGCAGGCCACCGCCGCGGCCGGTCTGGATGCGCTCCTGCTGACGCCCGGCGCCGACCTGCGGTACCTCACCGGCTACGACGCGCACGCGCTCGAGCGGCTGACCTGCCTCGTGCTGCCTGCCGACGGCGATCCGGTGCTGGTCGTCCCCGCGCTGGAGGAGGCGGCCGCGAAGGCGTCGCCGGCCGGTGGCCTCGACCTCGAGATCCGCGCATTCGGTGAGGGGGAGGACGCGTACGCGCTGATCCGGGGCTTCTTGCGTGCTCCGCAGCGCCTGGGGCTGGCCGACCGGATGTGGGCCGAGCAGGTCCTGGCGTTCCGGGCCGCGTTCGGAGGTGCGGAGCAGCTTCTCGCCGGGGGTGCGCTCCGGCCGTTGCGCGTGCGGAAGTCGTCCGCCGAGATCGAGGCGCTGCGCCGGGCCGGGCAGGCGATCGACCGGGTGCACGAGCGGATGGGGGAGTGGCTCATCGCCGGGCGCACCGAGGCGGCCGTCGGGCGCGACATCGCCGACGCGATTCTGAGCGAGGGGCACGCCACGGTGTCGTTCGTGATCGTCGGGTCCGGGCCGAACGGTGCCAGCCCGCACCACGCGGTGTCCGACCGGGTGATCGAGGACGGTGACCCGGTCGTCGTCGACATCGGCGGGGTCACCGTCGACGGTTACTGCTCCGACTCCACGCGTACGTACGTGCTCGGAGCCCCGCCGGAGGGGTTCGCGACCGCCTACGCGGTGCTGCAGGAGGCGCAGGAGGCCGGAGTCGCCGCGGTGCGGCCTGGGGTCACCGCTTCTTCGGTCGACGCCGCGTGCCGCGACGTGTTGACGGCCGCGGGCTACGGCGACGCGTTCATCCACCGCACCGGGCACGGCATCGGGCTCGAGGAGCACGAGGAGCCGTGGATCATCGGCGGCAACGACACGGTGCTGGAAGAGGGCATGGCGTTCAGCGTCGAGCCCGGGTTCTATCTCGCCGGTCGGTTCGGGGCGCGGATCGAGGACATCGTGGTGTGCGGTTCCGACGGTCCTGACCGTCTCAACGTGACCCCCCGAACCCTGACACTCCTTTAGGCGAGGCCGCGGTCCCGGGCGTAGAGGGCGGCCTGGGTGCGGTCGCGGAGGTTCAGGCGGCCGAGGATGTGGGAGACGTGGTTCTTCACGGTGCCTTCGCTGACGACGAGAGCGGCGGCGATCTCGCGGTTCGTGGCGCCTCGGGCGAGCCAGCGCAGCACGTCGACCTCCCGGGCGGTGAGCCCGCCCGGTGAGGGGGCCGGTTGCTCGCCGCTGCGGTCGGCAGCGGCGAGAAGTCGGGCGGTGACCGCTGGGTCGAACTGGTCGACGCCGGCGTGCGCCATTTTCACGGCGCGGGCCAGCTCCGTGGCGGGGAGGTCCTTGAGCAGGTAGCCGTTGGCGCCTGCCCGGAGCGCCCGCACGACGTACTCCTCGTCGTCGAACGTCGTCAGCATCACGACCCGGCAGTCGGGCGCTTGCCGACGCACCGCGGCCGTGGCCTCGACGCCGTCGGAGGCCGGCATGCGCACGTCCATCAGGACGACGTCGGGCTTCAGCCGCACGGCCAGTGCGACGGCTTCCCGCCCGTCGGCGGCCGAGCCGACCACCGTGATGCCGTCCTCCAACGCGAGCAGCGACGCCACCCCTTCCCGGACCAGCCGCTGATCATCAACGACCAGCACCCTCGTCCCACTGTCGTCGCTCATCGTGCGGCGGTCGCTCGGGAGGGTGCGGGCGCCGGAATGCGGGCGGTGAGGGTGGTGCCTGCGCCGGGTGGGCCGGTGAATTCCAGCGCGCCGCCGACGGCCAGCACCCGCTCTCGCATGCCGAGGAGACCGTGGCCGGTCGCGCCGGTCGCGCCGGTCGCGCCGGTCGCGCCGGTCGCGCCGGTCGCGCCGGGGGCGCGGGGGAGGCCGGAGCCGTCGTCGCGGACGGCGAGGGTCGTGGCGTCGGGTGCGAAGTGGACGGTCACCGAGACCGAACGTGCGCCGGCGTGCCGCAGGGCGTTCGTGATGCCCTCCTGGGCGACGCGGAACAGCACGTCCTCGACCTCGGCCGGACACCCCGCCTCGCCGGAGGCGGTGCAGGTCACCGCCACACCGGTGGACCCGAGCCGACCCACCAACTCACCGAGCCGCACCGCGAGCGGCTCCACGCTCACGAGCGGCTCCGGCGCCCCCCAAGCCTCGCGCCGCGCGACCGAATCGGGCGGCGCGGGCGCACCGGGTGGGTCGGTGCGCAGGGCGGACACTGAGCGGCGGACGTCGGCCAGGGCCTCGCGGGCCGAGGCGCGGGCGTCGGTGACCGCCTGGTCGGCGACCGAGGAATCGCGCGCCCGGTACGCGGTGGCCTTCTCGAGCTGGATCGTCACCGCGGTGAGGTGGTGACCAAGGCTGTCGTGCAGATCGCGCGCGACACGGTTGCGCTCCTCCGCCGCCGCGAGCACCCCCACCCGTTGCTGGGCGGCCGCGAGCTCATCCACCAACCGCTCCGCACGGGCCCGATCGGCATCGGCCGCCACCGTCGCCGCGGCCATCGCGACCGCCAGCACCAACCCGACCCCGAACATCACCAGATCACCGAGCGCCTCACGGTCGGAGAACCAGCCCGGCGAGGCGAGCGTCCACCACGTGACCAGCGCGACACCGCACCCCGCCGCGGTGAGGTGCCCCGCGCGTCTCCCGCGCATGAGATACACGGCGAACGGCACCAACAGGAACAGCACCCGCGCGAGCCCGGACGTGTCAGCCGCAACCACCACCACGATCAGCACGACGCGCCCGAGCATCAGCTCGCCCCGGAACCGCTCCAGCGCGAGCAACGCCAGCAGCCCGGCCACGAACACCGCACCCCGCCACGGAACGACGGGCGCCAGCCCAGCGACCCCGAAGTACAGCCCACCGGCGAGCACCGTGCCGTACAACGTGGACGCCACCCGAGCCAGCGTTCGTCCGCCCATGCCCCCACGGTAAGCGCCGCACCACCTGCGGAGAATCCGCCGAACGGCATAGGCCCCTGGTCACGGGTACCCGTGCCGACCGGCTCCGGAACGCGCCCGGCGGCACTGCTGCCGGGAACCCCGGCGTCCCTACGTTCGAGGCCCCGCTACCGAAGGAGCCTTCGATGACCGACTCCGCCCGCTACCGGCTGGCTGCCGCAGCCGGCCTGCTCACCGGCGTCCTGCTGCTGTTCAACGACCTCCGCCGCGAAGACCTCGTTCCGGAGAACGTGGTCACGGAGAGCATCGCGCCGGTGCCCGCCGTGATCGCCCTCTTCGCGCTCACCGGTCTCTACCTCTGGCAACGGCACACCGCCGGCACGCTCGGACTCGTCGGCTACGCCCTGAACCTCGCCGGCGTCGCCGGATTGCTGATCGCGGAGTTCGCGGGCCACTTCCTGTTCGCGGACCTCACCACGGCGGAGGTCGACGCGCTCCTCGAAGGCCGGGCCCGGGTCGGTTTCCTGGTGATCGCCGCGGTGTTCGCGCTGGGTGTGGTGCTGTTCTCGATCGTCTCCTGGCGTTCCTACCCCCGCTGGGCGGTGGCTCTGTACGCGGTCGGGTTCCTGTTCGCGGCGCTGCGCGGCGCGGTCCCCGACGTCGTGGTCTCCGTCGGCTTCCTGCTCGGCTCCGTCGGGCTTCTCGGCCTTTCGTGGACGCTCTGGAGCGCGTCGTCGCGCGCTTCGACCCGCGCGGTGGCCGCCGCGGTGTAGCCGTGGCGCGGCCGCCGGGTGGCCGTGGGCGTGACCCGGCCCACGCGGCGCGACGCCCGGCGGGAAGTGTCGGTCGCGGGGAGCAGAATGGGTCCCATGGCGACGCTCTACCGCAACGGCGAGGTCTACAGCCCCGCAGATCCCTTCGCGACCGCGCTGCTGGTCGAGGGCGATCGGGTGCTGTTCGTCGGCTCCGACGACGCCGCGGAAGCGGCCGCGTTCGGCGCCGACGAGGTCGTGGACCTGGCGGGTGCGCTGGTCGTGCCGGGTTTCGTCGACGCACACGTGCACGCGACCCAGACCGGCCTGGGCCTTCTCGGGCTCGATCTCACCGGCACCCCGTCGCTCACCGCGGCGCTGGACGCGCTCGCCCGGCACGTCGCCGAGCACCCCGGCGTCGTGCTGGGGCACGGGTGGGACGAGACCGCGTGGCCCGAGGGGCGTCCGCCCACCACGGCGGAGCTCGACCGGGCGGCCGGTGACCGTCCGGTCTACCTCGCCCGGGTCGACGTGCACTCAGCTGCGGTGTCGAGTGCGCTGCGTGCCGCGGCGCCGGGCGTCGAGGGCCTGACCGGGTACGACGCTCAGGAACCGGTCACCCGCGACGCCCACCACGCCGTCCGCCGGGTCGCGCTGGCCTCGGTCACCCCCGCGCAGCGGGTCGACGCCCAGCGCGCGGTCCGGGCGCACGCCGCGAGCCGGGGCATCGTGGCGCTGCACGAGTGCGGCGGGCCCGACATCGGTGGTGAGGACGACTTCACCGGTCTGCTGGCCCTGGCCGCGGCCGAACCCGGGCCCGACGTGTTCGGCTACTGGGGCGAGTGGCGGTCGGCGGCGAAGGCACGGGAACTGGGTGCGGTCGGCGCCGGTGGCGATCTCTACGTCGACGGTGCGCTCGGCTCCCGCACGGCCGCGCTGTCCACGCCGTACGCCGACGATCCGAGCGGCAGCGGTCATCTCTACGCCGACGCCGACCAGATCGCCGAGCACCTCGTCGATTCGGTGCGGCACGGCAGCCAGGCCGGGTTCCACGCGATCGGCGACCGCGCGCTCACGGCGGTCGCGGAGGGCTTCGCGCTGGCGGCCGACGTCGTCGGGCTCGACAAGCTGCGCGTGGGCCGCCACCGCATCGAGCACGCGGCGATGCTCGACACCGCGCTGATCAAGGCGCTGGTCAACCACGGGGCGGTCGCGAGCATGCAGCCCGCGTTCGACGCCGCCTGGGGTGGGCCCGACGGCATGTACGTCCGGCGGCTCGGGGCGCAGCGGGCCGAGACGCTGAACCCGTTCGCGGCGCTGGCCGGGGTCGGAGTTCCACTCGCGTTCGGATCGGACGCTCCGGTCTCGCCGCTCGACCCGTGGGGCACGGTCCGGTCGGCCGCGTTTCCGCACAACTCCCGGCACGCGATCAGCGTCCGCGCGGCGTTCGCGGCCCACACCCGGGGCGGCTGGCGCGCGCTCGGGCGTGACGACGGCGGCATGCTGGTGCCCGGCGCGGTCGCGTCGTTCGCAGTGTGGGACGTGGAGGAGTTGGTGATCCAGGCGCCCGACGATCGGGTCGCCCGGTGGAGCACCGACCCGCGGGCCGGCGTCCAGGGTCTGCCCGCGCTGGGTGAGGGGGCCACCCCGCCGCGATGCGTGCGCACGGTCGTCCGAGGTGGAACGGTGTTCACCGCGGAGTGAGTCCACGAGGCGGGATGACACGCCCAATGTCCGCTTTGTCTCATCCAGCGAGGCTGATTTCCCTTCGTCACGGCTGACCAGGCATGATGTCCGTACTGTCGGCGAAAGCCGGTATTGACAGAAGACGGACGACAATTACGGTGACGAGGTAACTTCCTCGGGCATCGGACGGCGGCGGAACGTCCCTTTGCTAGCTGGGCAAACGCGGTGGCGCCACCGCAGGGGCCAGGTCCAGCAGGCGAAGGGTGGCGGGACGACGACGGTCGCGGCCGGTGCCAGGTCGCGGTGATGGTGGTGACGGAGGGTCAGTAGACAACGTCTGGCGTAGCGGGCAGCCAGCCGCTCCGCAGTCGGTCCGAAGGTCCTCCTGAACTCCTCCCGTACCGGTCGGGGAGCTGAAGAAGCAGGGGCGCGGCGTGCACGCCGCGCCCCTGTGGCGTGTTTTGTGGCCGCACGGTTGGGGCGGCGGTTCTACCACAGCCTGTCGGCGGCATTCCTCGCCACACCCGGCCCCGGATCGCCGGACGTGTGGGCACAATCGTTGCCAGGACACGACCCTCCCGGGTCGGGAGGGAGGTTCGGTGCTGCCACGAAGCGACGCGAAGAGCGGGTCGCCCGCCGTCGTAGCGACCACCCCACCCCCGGCCCCCGCCACCGGTCCCGCCCCCGCCGCGCCCACCCCCGCGTCCGATGCGCCCGCGTCCGCGCCTGTGGCGTCCGCGTCTGCGGCGTCCGCGTCTGCGGCGTCCGCGTCTGCGGCGTCCGCGTCTGCGGCGTCCGGGGCTGCGGCGTCCGGGGCTGCGGCGTCCGCGCCGGAGGCATCCGCGTCTGCGGCGTCCGGGCTTGAGGCTGCGGCGGACGTGCCTACGTCCGCTGCGCCTGCGGCCGATGGTGCCGCGCCCGTGGCTGAGGGGCGGCGGCGGAGGTGGCGGCCCTGGTCGAAGGCGACAGTTGATCCGGAGCGGCCGCCGGTCAAGGGGTGGCTTGCGGCGTTGTTGGCGGTTGGGTCCGGGGCGTTGCTCGTTCCGGCGTTTCCGCCGCACGACCTGTGGTGGCTCGCGCCGGTCTCGGTCGCGATGCTGGCCGTCGCGGTGCACCGGCAGCGCGCCCGGCGCGGCGCGTGGCTGGGGCTGCTGCACGGCCTGGTGTTCTTCGTGCTCCTGCTCGAGTGGGTGGGCATCTACGTCGGCGAGGCGTTCGTCTACCTGCTGGGCGCCGTGGAGGCCGCGTACGTCGCCGGACTCGGCGCGATGCTGGCCGCGAGTTCACGGGTCATGGACCGGTACCGCTGGAGCTGGCCGCTGGTCGTCGGTGCCGGGTGGGTCACGCAGGAGGCGGTACGCGGGCGCTGGCCGTTCGGCGGCTTTCCGTGGGGTCGGCTGGCGTTCGCCGAGACCGACGGCCCGCTGCTGCACCTCGCTTCGGTCGCCGGCGCTCCGCTGGTGACTTTCGCCACCGCTGCACTCGGCGGCCTCCTCGTCGCCGCCCTCTGGCGCCCCTGGCCTTTCAGCGCGCACGTGGCACCCCGGCGCGCGGCAGTGCGCGCGCCGGCAGTGCGCGCGGAGGCGTGGCGCGCGGGGGCGTGGCTCGCGGCGGTCGGGGTGGTGCTGCTGGGGGCTTGGTTCGTACCGACGCCGAAAGCGACCGGGCAGAACGTCACGGTCGCGGTGATCCAGGGCAACGTGCCGCGCCTGGGCCTGGACTTCAACGCCCAGCGCCGTGCGGTGCTCGACAACCACGTCACCCGCACGCTGACGCTGGCCCGCGACGTCGCCGCCGGAAAGGCGAAACAACCTGACCTGGTCATCTGGCCGGAGAACGCATCCGACATCGACCCGTTGATCAACGAGGATGCCCGCGCCGAGATCGACGAGGCGGCGAGCGCGATCAAGGCACCGATTCTCGTCGGCGCGGTGCTGCGCGGCCCCGGCGAGTACCTGACCAACGCCGGCCTCGTCTGGGCGCCCGGCGAGGGCCCGGTCGACCGCTACGAGAAGCGTCACCCGGTGCCGTTCGGCGAGTACATCCCGATGCGCGAGCTCGCGCGGAAGGTCACGACCAAGGTCGACCTGGTCCGCCGCGACTTCAAGGCCGGCACCGAGATCGGCGCGGTCGGCATGCCGACGACGAACGCCGGCGTGGTCCAGGTCGGCGACGTGATCTGCTTCGAGGTCGCCTACGACAGTCTGGTCACCGACACGGTGAACGCGGGCGCGCAGATCCTCGCGGTCCAGACCAACAACGCGACGTTCGGCCTGAGTGGCGAGAGCCCCCAGCAGGTCGCGATGGCCAGGCTCCGTGCGGTCGAGCACGGCAAGTGGTCGGTCGTAGCGTCGACGAGTGGCATTTCAGCCACAATCGGCCCGAACGGGCGCATCTACGACCATGCGGGTCTCTTCTCGGCCGGAACGCTGATCCGGTCACTCGCGTTGTCACAGGACCGTACGCTGGCCACCGCATTGGGCCAGTGGCCGGAAGCGGCGTTCTGCACGCTGAGCGGGGTCGCGTTGGTCGCGGCCGCCGCTCTGCGGCGACGCCGATCCGCCGGCGTAGGACGACTGACGGAGGAAGGCTGACACCGATGACGGCCGAGAAAATGGAGCACGACACCGGCCCGGCCGCGAACCGTGAGGAATATCCCGGTCTGGGGAACGTGGTCGTCGTCATCCCCACGTACAACGAGGCCGAGAACATCCGGCAGATCGTCACCCGGCTCCGTCGCGCGGTGCCCGAGGTGGAGGTGCTGGTCGCCGACGACGGGTCGCCCGACGGCACCGGTGCGATCGTCGACGAGATGGCCGCGGCGGACCCGCGGGTGCACGCGCTGCACCGCACGAGCAAGGAAGGGCTCGGCGCGGCCTACCTGGCCGGCTTCGCCTGGGCCGCCGAGTACGGGGCCGACGTGATGGTCGAGATGGACGCCGACGGCTCCCACGACCCCGACGAGTTGCCGCGTCTGCTCAACGCGCTGCGTGACGCCGACGTCGTGATCGGCTCGCGCAAGGTGCCGGGCGGCAAGATCGTCAACTGGCCGATGTCACGGGTGATGATCTCGCACATCGGGAACCTCTACACGCGGCTGGCGCTGAGCATCCCGGTCAAGGACAGCACCGCGGGGTACCGGGCGTACCGCTCCGAGGTCATCGCGGCGATGGACATCGGCGCCGTCGCGTCGCAGGGGTACTGCTTCCAGATCGACATGGTCTACCGGGCCTGGAAGGCCGGCTATCGGGTCCGTGAGGTGCCGGTGACGTTCGCCGAGCGGGAGCGCGGGCACAGCAAGATGAGCTCGGACATCGTCCGCGAGGCGCTGTGGCGGGTGGGGCTCTGGGGTGTCCAGGCCCGTCTCGAGACCGCGAAGAAGGCGATCGACAAGCTCCGCTGAGAGGCTCCTGAGAGTTCCGGCCGGTCGTGCGGACCGGCCGTACGCTTGGGGTATGCGAGCCTTTCTTGCCGCGTTCATCGCTCTGATCGTGGCCGCCATCGTGGAGATCACCGTGCTCATCCGCGTCGGCCAGGAGGTCGGGCTCGGATGGACGTTCCTGCTGCTCATCGGCAGCGCGATCCTGGGTAGCTGGTTGCTGCGCCGCGAAGGGGCCCGGGCGTTCCGGGCTCTGCGCGAGGCCGCGGCGGCCGGCCGTACCCCGGCGAAGGAGACCGCCGAAGGGGCGGTCGTGCTGGCCGGTGGGCTGCTCATGATCCTGCCGGGCCTGATCAGTGACGTCGTCGGCATCCTGCTGCTGCTTCCGCCGATCCGGTCGCTCGCCGGGCGTCTGGTGCTGCGGTCGGCCGCGCGCCGGATGCCGCCGGAGGTCAGCAGCGCGTTGCTCGGTCCGATGCAGGTCCGTTCGCGCCGGGTGAAGGCCGACGCCGCTGCCGCGCCGGGCCAGGGTGAGCCGATGCCGCCCCGCGAGTTCTCGCCGGGCCGGGGCACGGTCATCGAGGGCGAGATCGACCGCTGAGGCCTGAACGTTCTGGCGGGCTATGACCCGCCAGAACGTTCACGCCTCGGGTACACGACGAACCCGCCGCCCCTTCGGGCGGCGGGTTCGTCATGTCGCTGGTAGTACCCGCTATCAGGCGGAGCGGCTCCGCCGGCCTCGGAGGACTTCCAGGCGCTCGGCCAGGACCTCCTCGAGCTCGGCGACCGTGCGCCGCTCCAGGAGCATGTCCCAGTGCGTGCGCGGCGGCTTGGCCTTCTTGGCCTCTGGCTCGTCACCGTCGATGATCCGCGCCACGGTACCGTCGGCACGGCATTCCCACGTGATCGGAATCTCCGCGTCGGCGGCGAAGGGGACCGTGAACCGGTGCCCACGCGGGCACAGGTACTCTCCCTGCTGGCGGGGCGCCAGCTCCGTGTTGCGGTCGGTCTCGTAGCTTACGGCTCCGAGCCGACTACCGCGCAGCGTGCGCTCACCCATCTGCATCAACCCCCTGGCGTCTGCGGTCAGCCACCGGTACCAACGACGATGACGGACAGAAGATTCCGCCGTCGTTGACTTATGTGCCCAGCAGCACAGCACCGCATGCGCGTATGCGGCAACTCGTTACAAGGAGGACACGCGTGGAGCACACGAGCGAGGTTGGATCCACCAGCGATCGGTCTCGGCAGATCGTCCTCGCGGTCGCGCTACTCCGCTTGGCCGTCGGCGCCGTGTCCACCGCACAGCCTACCGTGCTGGCCCGGGGACTGGGCATCGATAGCGCCACGGCGGGACGAGCATCGTTTATCGCCCAAATGTTCGCAAGTCGGGAGATCGCGATCGCGCTCGGCACCGGATTCGCGGTGGTGCGTGGCGGTCCGGGCGCCCGTCCGTGGCTGTTGGCGTCGGCGCTGGCCGACGGTGCGGACGCCGTGACACTCGTCACCGCCGCGCGCCAGGGCCGGGCAGCGAAGCTCCCCAGCTACGCCGCGGCAGCCGGGGCCGTCGCCGCCGTCGGCGCCGCCCTCTGGGCCGCCACCCGCCCGCGCTGACCCTGCCCATCCCCTCCCGCGGACCCAGCCGCGCGCTGCCGCATCCCTGCCGCATCCCTGCCGCATCCCTGCCGCGCCCCGAGCGGTCCCGTTCCGGCGCGCCCTGGGGCGTCCGCACGGGACCGCTTCGCGGACCGCGCCAGCGGACGGCGCCAGGGGACGGCGCCAGGGGGCGGCGCGCCGGGCCGCGGGCGTCACGTGCAGTGACCGTCGCAGGGATCCGCTACCGTGCGCTCGGCCGGACAACACCGGTCGGCGACTACGGAGAGACAGGCGGCGAGCATGGCGGTGTCGGGCGGGGACGAGTACGACGTGATCGTCGTCGGTGCCGGGCCGGTCGGGGAGAACGTGGCCGACCAGGTCGTCCACGGTGGCCTGAGCGCGCTCGTCGTCGAGCGGGAACTGGTCGGCGGCGAGTGCTCGTACTGGGCCTGCATCCCGAGCAAGGCCCTGCTGCGCCCGGCCGCCGCCCTTGCCGACGCCCGGCGGGTCGACGGCGCCGCCACCGCGGTCCGCGGTGGCCCGAACCCCGAGCAGGTCCTGGCCCGCCGCACCGCGTTCGTGCACAACTGGTCCGACGACTCGCAGGTCGGCTGGCTGGATTCGGCCGGCATCGCCCTGGTGCGTGGCACCGCCCGCCTGGTGGGGGAGCGGCAGGTCGAGATCCGCACCCGCGACGGCGGGGCGCGGCGGGTTACCGCCCGCCAGGCGGTCGTGGTCGCCACCGGCAGCCGGGCCGTGGTGCCCGACGTGCCCGGCCTGGCCGAGGCCGACCCGTGGACCAGTCGGGACGCGACGTCGGCGACAGCGGTCCCCGACGAGCTGGCCGTACTCGGCGGCGGCGTCGTCGGCTGCGAGATGGCCACCGCATTCGCCTCGCTGGGTAGCCGGGTGACGTTGATCGCACGCGGCACGAGCCTCCTGCCGCGGCTCGAGCCGTTCGCGAGTGAATTGGTGCTCACCGGCATGCGCGCCGCAGGTGTCGACGTGCGGCTCGGTGCGATGGTCGCCGCCGTCGAACGCGACGCGACCGGCGTCAGGATCGAACTGGCGGACGCGGAGACGACCCGCACGGTCCGCGCGGACGAGATCCTGGTCGCGACCGGTCGGGTGCCCGCCGTCGACGGGCTCGGCCTCGAGGTGGCCGGGGTCGTCGACCTGCAGGTCGACGACAGCTGCCGCGTCGTCGGTGTCGACTGGCTCTACGCGGCGGGCGACGTCAACGGGCGCGCGCTGCTGACGCACATGGGCAAGTACCAGGCCCGGGCGTGCGGGGCGGCGATCGTGGCGCGGGCCGGCGGTGACGCGGCCGAGCCCGCACCGTGGAGCCGCTACGCCGCCACCGCGGACCACGCCGCCGTGCCGCAGGCCGTGTTCACCGACCCGGAGGTCGGGGCCGTGGGGCTCACCGAGGCTGAGGCGCGGGACGCCGGGCTGCCGGTCCGGGCGGTGGAGTACGACCTGGCGCAGGTGGCCGGGGCATCGCTCTTCGCCGACGGGTACCTCGGCCGGGCGAAGTTCGTGATCGACGCCGAGCGCGAGGTGATCGTCGGGGCCACGTTCGTCGGCGCCACCTCCGCCGAACTCGTGCACGCGGCCACGATCGCCATCGTCGGTGAGGTCCCGCTCAGCCGCCTCTGGCACGCCGTGCCGAGCTTCCCGACGATCTCCGAGGTCTGGCTCCGCCTCCTGGAGGCTTACAGCAGTTGAAGGCGGCGCAGCCGCCGTTGTACTGACCTGGAGCCCGCCGAAGGCGGGCTGCCAGACGAGCGCGAACTGGTACTCAAGGGCTCGCGCTCGCCTGGCAGCATCGTTCTCAGCGGGCCGCGCTCACAAGGCGCTGGCCGATGGTGCGGCCGTGGGCCTCGGCGGTGGTGTGGGCCGACTGGAGCAGCTGGGCGGCCAGGGGGCGGAGGTCGGCCATGGCCGGGTTGACCTCGGCCAGCGTCAGCTCGGCCTCGACGATCTCGAGGTCCAGGCCCCACATGTCCGCGAACACGCGGCGCAGGTACGGCGTGTTGTGGTCCCATCCCTCACGCGGGGTGCCGGGGCCGTAGCCGCCGCCGCGCACGGTCACCAGCACCGCGGGTCGTCCGGCGATCGCCGAGGTCGCACCGGGCGTGAACGCCGGGGTGGTCAGCAGCGTGTCGACCCACAGCTTCACGTGGTGGGGGATCGCGTAGTTGTAGAGCGGGATCGCGAACAGGAACGCGTCCGCGGCGACGAGTTCGTCGGCCAGCGTCGTGGCCAGCGTGACCGCGTCGTTCTGGGCGACCGAGCGGTTCTCGGCCGGGGTCATGCCGGCGCCGACGGCGGTCGCCCAGGTGGTCGACGGCAGCGGCTCGATGCCCAGGTCCCGGCGGATGATGCGGGCGTCGGGGTGCTCGGCCTGCCAGGCGGCCTGCACGGTGTCGGCGACCGCCCGGCTCACCGAACCTTCGGCGCGGATGCTGGCGTCAAGGCGGAACAAAGTCACGAGAAACTCCTCGAGCAGAACAAATGTGTGGTCTCACCACTGAGCTGTAGCCAAGATAGTATGTACAGCAGACGATCTGATTGACAACCCGTCTGTGATCCAGTCGGTGAACGAGCCCGGGAGCCGTACGATGTGTGCCATGGCCGCGGTCCCCGCCTCCGACAGCCCGACCATCCCCCTCAGTGACGACCTGGGATGGGCTCTCGGCGTGCTGTTCCGCGCCTACGCGAAGGCGAGCGCGGCCGCCCTGGAAGGCGTCCCGGGCGGCCCGCGGGGCTACCAGGTGCTCGCGACCTCGGTCCGCGACACCCCGGGCACCCAGCTCGCGCTGGCCCACCAGCTCGGCGTCGACCGCACGGTGATGACGTACCTGCTCGACGACCTGGAGAAGGCCGGGCTGGTCACTCGGGTGCCCGATCCGGCCGACCGGCGCGCACGGCGCATCGTCGCCACCGATCAGGGCCGGGAGTTGCTCCGCGAGCTCGACGGGCGACTGTGCGACGTGGAGGCCCACCTGCTCGGCGTGCTTCCCGAGGGGGAGCAGGCCATGTTTCGCGCGCTACTCCAGCGGCTCGCGGGGCACGCGAACCTGGTCGACCCGATCCAGAATGCGTGCCAGGTCGCCGAGCAGCTGACCCCCTGACGGCACCCGGGTCGCGTTACCGCGAACCCGGACGGGATACTTCCGGTGTGCGGGACGGCAGGATGCGGATGGACGGCTTCACCCTCGGCATCTTCGTGGGGCTGGCCGGCTTGATCGTCGTCCTGTTGGTGATTCTGGTTTTTCCGCTGTTCACGAGCGGCGACTCGGAGCCGGCGCGTTCTCCGACCGCCGAAGCGTCGCGCTAGAGCGCGACGCCGTTGCCCAGCGCGAGCTGACCCGCGGACGCAACCGCCGGACCGAGGTCACCGTCGCGGTAGTGACGGCGGCACAGCACCTGGTAGCGCACCTCGGCCTCGTCGGTGTCCGCGACGAGGATCTGGTCACCGGTGCGGATGACGGTGCCGTCGACCACCCGCGCGTTCTGCTGGCCGGGGCGGCCGCACCAGCACAGCACTTCCACCTGCAGCCGGATGAGCTCGTCGGCGAGTTCGAACAGGCGTCGGCTGCCGGGGAACAGCTCGCTGCGGAAGTCAGTGGCCAGGCCGAACGCGTAGACGTCGATCCCGGAGCGGTCGGCCAGATCGGCGGCCTGCTCGATCTGCTCGGGGTCGTAGAACTGCACTTCGTCGCAGATCAGGTAGTCGACGCGGCGACCCGCGCGCCACTCGGCCTGCACCACGTCGTGCAGGTCGGTCTTCTCGTCGACCTCGGTCGCGTACGCGGTGAGCCCGACGCGGCTGGAGATCTGCGCCGCCCCGGCCCGATCGAGCTTCGTGAGCAGCAACCCGTGCCGACCCTGCCGGGCGTGGTTGTGGTTGATCTGTAACGCGAGCGTGGACTTACCGCAGTCCATGGGTCCGTAGAAGAAGCGCAGGGTTCCAGACACTAGAGCAGCTTAGGCGGGGTGTTTCCGGCTTCGACGATGGCCCGGCGGATCGGCACCGCCGCCAGCAGCAGGAACCCGACCACGAAGAACACGATCAGCGACAGGATCGAAATCCGGTAGCTGTCGGTCAGCTGGTAGGCCAGGCCGAACAGCAACGGGCCCATCCAGCTCGTGCCCTTGTCGCTGATCTGGTAGAGCCCGTAGTACTCGGCTTCCTTACCGGCGGGGATCAGCTGGCTGTAGAGCGAGCGGGACAGCGCCTGGCTGCCGCCGAGCACCAGGCCGATCGCGGCCCCCAGCGCGACGAACGGCAGCGGTTGGCGCGCCGGCACGAAATACGCGGCGCCCAGGACGAGTGCCCAGAGCACGAGGCTGAGCAGGATCGCTTTCCAGGCGCCGATCCGCTTCGCAAGCGCTCCCAACAGCAGCGCGCCGCCGAACGCGAGGAACTGGATCATCAGGATCGTCGGCACCAGCGCGGTCTGCTCGAGTTCCAGTTCCTCGGTGGCGTACGTAGCCGAGAGCGTGATCACGGTCTGGATGCCGTCGTTGTAGATCAGGTAGGCGGCGAGGAAGAACAGGGTCAGTTTCAGGCTGCCGAGTTCGCGCAGGGTGCGCCCCAGCTGGGCGAAACCGGCGAAGACCGACCGGCTGCGGGAGGTCTCCACCGGCGGGCGATCGACGAGCGGGCGGATAGCGACGATTGCGAACACACCCCACCAGACCCCCGCCGAGACGATGCTCCAGCGGGCGATGTCCCCGGTCGACCAGCCGAGACCGTCCCCGACCAGCACCGCGATGACGTTGAACAGCAGCAGGAGTCCGCCGCCCAGGTAACCGATCGCCCAGCCGCGGCTGCTCACCGCGTCCCGTTCGTCCGGGTCGGAGAGCTGCGGCAGGTACGAGTAGTAGACGGTCTCCGCCGCGCCGAACAGCACGTTGGAGAGCACCAGCAGCGCGCCGCCCAGCAGGTAGCGGTCACCGGTCACGAAGAGCATGAGGATCGTCGCGCCGGCGCCGAACGCGGTGATCCAGGCGAGCAGGCGCTTCTTGTGCCAGGACCGGTCGGCGTACGCGCCGACCAGTGGGAGCACGAGTACCTGGGCGACGACCGAGAGCGACAGGACGTAGGCGAAGAACGAACCGGGTGCGACCGGGATGCCCAGGGGGTGCAGGTCGGCGCAGACCTGGCCCTCGTCGCCGCAACCGGCGGCGCGTTCGGCCAGCGAGGTCAGGTACGGCCCGAGGAAGACCGTGATGACAGTGGTGTTGTAGGCCGAGATCGCCCAGTCGTAGAAGTACCAGCCGCGGCGTTCCTGCGGCGTGGACCTGGCAACGGTCTCCGTCGTCACGGGCGTCCTGATCGTTCAGGCGGCCCAGTGGCCGCGGGCGGTGAGGACGTCACGCAGGACGTCGATCCGGTCGGTCATGATGCCATCCACGCCGAGGTCGAGCAGCCGCAGCATCGTGTCCTGATCGTCGACCGTCCAGACGTGCACCTGGAGGCCCAGCCGGTGGGCGGCGGCGACGAACCGGGCGTCGACGACCCGCACCCCGCGATGGCGGACAGGAACCTGAGCCGCACACACCCCGGCGCCGAAGCGGGGCCGCCCACCGGTCAACGACGCCACCCGCAACCGCGCGACGCCCCGCGGACCGAGCGACGTGGCGACGCCCGGACATGCGGCCCGGAACCGGGCCAGCCGCGTATCGGAGAACGAACCGATGCAGACCCGATCGAAAGCGTGGTGGCGTGCCAGGGTCTCCGCCAGCGGCCCCACCGCCGCATCGTCCTTGACGTCGATGTTGACCCGGAGCGAAGGCCACGTCTCCAGCAACTCGTCGAAGAGCGGCACCTGCTCCGTACCGCCGATCCGGGCCGCCCGCACCTCGCGCAGCGGCAGCGCGGCGATCCGGCCGGTGCGATCGGTGACCCGGTCCAGCGTCCGGTCGTGGAACGCCACCAGTGCGCCGTCGGCGGTCGCGTGGACGTCGGTCTCGACGTAGCGGTAGCCGGCCTCCACCGCGCGGGCGAACGCGGTCATCGTGTTCTCGAGTCCTTCAGCCGCGCCACCACGGTGAGCGAACGCGAGGGGACGGGGAGCATCGAGGAACGGGTGCGACACGCGTTTCAGTATCGCGGTGCGTCGGGGAACCGACGATGCCCATCCGGGCTGTCGTACGGCCCCGATAGGGTAACCGTCGAAAGGGGGAGCCTCATGCGCGTGCTGGGCATCGACTTCGGCACGTCGAACACTGTGGCGATGCTCCGCACGCCCGACGGTCGGGTTCGGCCACTGTTGTTCGACGGTTCACCGTTGCTGCCGTCCGCGGTGTACCTCGGTACCGACGGTCGAATGGTGGTGGGCCGGGACGCCGAGCGCAACGCGCGGGTCGACCCCGGTCGCTTCGAGCCGAACCCGAAGCGGCGGGTGGACGACGGCACGATCTTCCTGGGCGACCGGGAGATGCCGGTTCCCGACGTCTTCGCCTCCGTGCTCGGCACCGTCGCCACCGAGGCCCGCCGCCAGTTGGGCTCGCTGCCCGACGAGGTGCGGATGACGCACCCGGCCCGCTGGGCCGAGCGGCGGCGCAACGTCCTGATCGAAGGTGCGGTCCGGGCCGGGTTACCGCGCCCGAAGCTGATCGCCGAGCCGGTCGCCGCGGCGTCGTACTTCACCGCGGAACTGCAGACGTCGGTGCCGATCGGCCGCTCCCTGGCGATCTACGACCTCGGCGGCGGCACGTTCGACGCCACCGTCGTGCGCCGCACCGTGGCCGGCTTCGAGGTGCTCGCCGAAGGCGGCCTGCCCGACGTCGGTGGCGTCGACTTCGACCACGCGGTCATCGAGCACCTCGGCCACGTCTACTCCCGCGCCAACGGCGATTTCTGGCAGCGCCTGCAGCAACCCCTGGACGCCACCGACCGCCGGAACCGGCGGATGCTCTGGGAGGACGTGCGCGGTGCGAAGGAGATGCTCTCGCGCACCACCAGCGCCGACATCCACCTGCCGGCGATGGAGATCGACGCGCACCTGACGCGTGACGAGCTCGAACACCTGATCCGCCCCTATTTGGAGCGGACCGTCAACTGCCTGACCACGACGATCACCGAGGCGCACCTCAACCCGCGCGAGTTGGTCGGCATCTTCCTGGTCGGTGGTTCGAGCCGCATCCCGCTGGCCGCGCACCTGATCCACAGCCAGCTCCAGGTGGCCCCCACGGCGCTGGAGCAGCCCGAGACGGTGGTGGCCGAAGGAAGCCTCCGCGTCGGGTCGCTGCCCGGCGAGGGCGGTGCCCAGCCCACCGGGCGTCCGGTGTCGGCGCCGGTGCCGCCGCGTTCGGGCCCGCCGATGCGTACCGCCGGGCCGCAGATGTCCGGTGCGCAGCCGGTCAGTGCGCCCGCGCGTCCGGTGAGCGCGCCGCCGCCGCCGCACGTCCAGGCGCGGCCGCTGTCCGGGCCGCCGGCCAGCCCCGCGGGGCCGATGCGCACGCCGATGCCGCCGCGCGTCAACAACCCGATGCCCCCGCGTCCGGCTGCGGCGATGGCGCAGAAGCCGGTCGCCACGAAGAAGAGTTGGTACCAGGAACCCGCGGTCGTGGTGACGTTGATCGTCGCCCTGGTGCTGTTGCTCGGGTTCTTCATCGTCCTGTGCCTGGCGATCGGCAGTAACTGATCGCCTGGCTTGGGGGCCGCGCCTACGCGGGCGGCCCCCACAGGCGGGCCAGGTTGCGCACCGCCGGGTCGTCGCTGCCCACCAGCTCCTGGTAGGCGTCCCCGGTCGGGTCGCCCACCGATCGGGGTTCGCCGAGCGAGGTCCGCAGGTCGTCGGCGCCACCGTCCGGGGTGGCCGGCACCGCGTCGCCGGGGACGTCGGAGTCGCCCAGCAGACCGGTGTCCACCCACGGCGGCCCACCGGCCGGCTCCGGCACCTCGACGTTCGTCAGGTCGGGCAGGTCGAGCCAGTCGCCGTCGCCCGAGTCGGCGACGGCCGTGTCGGGATCCGCGCCGAGGCTGACCGGCGAGTCGTCGCCAACTACCGGAACGTCCGGTTCGTCCGGTTCATCGGCGGGGACGTCGGGCTCGTCGACGAAGTCGTCCTCGGCGAGGTCCAGCGTCTCCGACGTCTCGGGCTGCCAGGCGACGTCCTCCGGGGAGTCGGAGTCGTCGAGGTCGACGGTGTCGTGCTCCCACGGTGCGTCGCCGACACCCGGCAGCGCGGCGTCGTCCGGTACGTCCGCTTCCGGGAAGTCGTCCGGGACGTCGTCGTCGGGGAAGTCGTCGCCCACGTGAGAATCCATGGCGCGCTCAGGCCTTCCCGGCAGCGGCAGCGGCGTCGGCCGGTGCCGCCCGCTTCGGCGGCCCCGCCGGCACCGTGATCCTCGTCGCGGCCTTCGCCTTGCCCAGCACCTCATCCAGCGACTTGATCCGGGCCCGGATCCCGTCCCGGTCGCCCTGCAGCGCGGTGCGCTTCTTCGCCCGGTTGGCCTTGTCGTCGGCCAGGGACTTGTCGATCTCGGCGATCTGCGCGTCGAGCTGCTCGACCCGCCGTTCCACCGCCTCGTCGAGCGCGACCGTCAGCGCGAACTGCAGGTCGGTGAAGCGGTGCGAGATCTCCTCGGCGATCGACGCCCTGGCCTCGTTCAGCACCTCGCGCAGCCACACCTTCGCGGCCTGCCGGTCGTTGCCGACCCGGCGGCGGTAGAGCATGAACGCACCTGCCGCGAGGCCGACGCCCAGACCGATCACCGGCACCGCGAACCCGGCCGCGGTACCGGCCAGCAGCGCACCGGCGCCGGTGGCGCTCAGGTTGCCCAGGAGCGACGCGGTTCCGACCGCACCGGTGATCACCAGCGCGTTGTCGCCACCGGCGCCGTCGCGCTGGGGCCGCGCCGAGGCGACCGACCGCAGCCGGGCGTTCAACCGGGCCAGGATCTGCGACAGCTCGGCGTCGGAGAAGACCTCGCGCAGGATCTGCGCGCCGATCACCCGGAACCGGCGCTCCATCTCGGCGGAAAGCCGCAGCGCGATCGCCTGCAGAGCCTGGTCGATGTCGGTCGGCAGGCGCTTGATGCGCTCGCCGTTGGCCTTCTCGACGATCGTCAGGTAGTGGTCCTGCGCCTTGCTGATCTCGTTGCGCAGCAGCGCCGTCGAGTCGACGCGGGCCCGCTGCACCTCGGTGTTGAGCGTGAGCGTCCAGGTGCGGGCGTCCTTGCGCTTGCGCTGCACGAACTCCGCCCGCTCGGCCTTGAGCTTCTCGGCCTGGCCGGGGTCGGGGTCGACCGCGCGCATTCTCTCGCCGATCTGGGTGTCCAGGCCGACGAGCTCCGAGCGCACCGTGCGCAGCAGGTTGGCCTGCACCAGCACGCCGTTGCGCACCGCGACCTGGCGGGCCAGCGCGTTGCGCAGGTCGGAGATGCGCGATTCCTTGCGCACCTCCTCGGCGGCCTCCGGAATCGGCATCTGGTCGGCCAACTCGGCCAGCCGGGCCGACACCGGGAAGAACGCGGACTGCGCGAACCGCGGCGCGTGGGTGTGCAGCAGCGACTTGTCGTCGTCGAGCACCGTGCGCCAGCCGGGGAACGCGTCGGTCTTGGTCAGCGCGAACATGACCAGGTTGACGCGCTTGCTGGCCTCGAGCAGGAAGTCCAGCTCCGGCTTGGAGAACGGCGAGGACGCGTCGACGACGAACAGCAGCGCGGTGGCGCGCGCGACCGCGTCCAGCGCGATCTCGGCGTGGGTCGAGTCGAGCCCGCCGACGCCGGGGGTGTCGATGACCGTGATGCTCTGCAGCAGCGGCGCGGTGTGGAACACCTGGATGCGCTGCGGGGGACGCCGACCGTCGGGCAGCGTGCCCAGCACCGTCCCCCAGTCCCGCAGCGCGTTGAGCCCCAGCGGGTGCGGCATCGTGTCGCCGGGCACGTGGGCGAGCGCCCGCGGCGGGTCACCGGCGGAGAACTCGAGGTACGCGCTGGTCGCGACCGCGGCGTCCACGGGGGACAGGTTCGGCGTCGAGAGCAGGGCGTTGATCAGCGAACTCTTGCCGCGTTTGGTCTCACCGACGACGACCACCGTGGGCTGGGTGACCTCCGCGCGGCGGATCTGGTCGATGTCGGCGGCCAGGTCGGGGTCGAGGCGGCGCAGGTGCCCCAGGCCGGTGTCGATGGCACCGCGGATCTGCTCCTCGACGGCCCGGAGCGCGGCTGCGGGGTCGGGCTTGGCGGCGGGGGTGGTCATCGGGCCTCCGACTGGTAGACCGTGACGACGGGTGCTCGGACGATCTGCCCCCGGTCGGTGTAGCCGGAGATCTCGACCGCCGCGATCGTCCCGGAGAGCGCCGGGTCGTTGGTGGGCGTGGTGCCGCCGGCCTCGTGCCGCCCGGTGTCGAACGGCTCGCCGGCCGGCCGGTCCTCGGCCACCCCGACCTCGTTCAGTGCCCAGGCCAGCCGGTCGGCGATCGCCTTGCTGGTGGCGCGGTCGCGGACGTAGATCGCGGTCTCGACGAGCGTCTTGCGTTCACGGGTGAGACGGCCGGTGTCGAGCGCGGCGTCGGTGAGCACGGCGTGCGAGCCGGTGGAGTGGCTGGCGTTGACCGGCGGCGGGTAGTTCGGGACGCCGCCGTACGCGCCGCTGGACACCGGACGCGCGGTGGCCGCGCCGGCCGGGGCATCGGTGCGCGGTACGAACAGCGCGATCCCGGCGATGATGCCGCCGGTCATCAGCGCGCCGAGGAAACCGAACACCGCGCTCAGCGGGTCGAAGTTGTCGTTGGCGCAGCCGTCGGCGTCGAGCGTGAACGCCTCGTTGACACCCGGCAGGCCGCCGTTGTCGGTCGGGCCGTTCCCGTCGGGCGCGTCGACGTCGCGCTTGTTGGGCTCCGCGGACGGCGACGCCGAGCCGACCGGGCCGCCGCCCGACGTCGGGGCACCGGTCGAGGCGGTAGACGCGGGGGTCTGACCGGTGGTGCCGCAGCCGTCGCCGCCGCCGACGAAACCGGTGACCAGGCCGGTGAGCACGGCCAGGACAAGGGTCAGCCCGGCCACGATGAGCCGAACGAAGCTGGTCGGCATGGTGGGGGTACTCCGTTCGGGGGGGTCAGGACGCGTTCGCGCGGACGCGCTGGGACAGCAGGTAGAAGCCGCGGTGCGCCACGTGGGCGATCCGCGCCTGAGCGGGGCTCGCACTGGCCACCGCGAACGTCCGCCACCGGGTGGCGGCCTCGAGTGCGGCCTGCGTGAGCTGGGGGACCGGTGCACCGGCCAGGTTCAGGATCCAACCGGGGTCGTCGGAGAGCGCGAGCCGGGTCAGCTCGGACTCCATGCCGGCGGGCAGCTCCACGGCGCCGGTGGTGACCTGCTGAGCCACCTCGAGCAGCCGCAACTGGTGGTACTCGGGCTGCTGGAGGAGGCGCTCGACGGCGTCGCGGAGCAGCTCCCGGTCGGCGGGGCGCTCGGCGCGCGCGGCGATCTGCTCCAGCGTCGTCAGTGCCCAGCCGGCCTTGATCGCGTCGGTGCGCCAGCGGAACGCCTGGTCGAGCGTCTGCCGTACGCGGGGGAAGCCGGACGCGCGGTAGAGCCGGCGGATCAGCTCGCCGGTCGCCAGCGTCGGGTCGGCGGCCAGCGATGCGACGGCGAACTGGATTCCGTACAGGTCGAGCAGGCGCAGCAGGCGCTCCCGCTGTTCGGCGGGGATCTCGCACTCGCGGGTGGTGAACAGGTCGACCGACGCCATCAGCACCGCGCGGTCCACGTTCGGCAGCGCGGCCAGCGCGCGCAGGCTCTCGCAGTCCGCGGCGGTCAGCCGACCGGCCTCGGTCGTCTCGGCGAGCAGGCCGACGACCGGCACGACGTCGGCGACCTGGCGGCGCAGCGCCACGGCCTGGGTCTCGGCCAGCGGCCCGGCCACCGGCCACGGGTCGCCACCGCCGCCGAGCTTGTCGACCTTGTTGAACAAGCCCAGCGAGTTGATCGGGTTGGACGAGAGCCGCGCGGAGATCGAGCGGAACGCCTCCAGCGCCTCCAGGTCGTCCTCGCGGACCGACTGGGTGAACACGTAGATGATCGCCTCGGCACCGGACAGTGCGCTCTGCGAGTCCGAGTCGAGGTCGTCGTCGACCGGGTTGTCGTTGAACAGGAACCGTCGCGTGCCGGCGCTGACCTGGGCGTTGGTCGAGCTCAGGCCCGGTGTGTCGACGACGGTCAGGTCGCGCAGCCGGTCGCTGGCGAGCGTGACGTCGACATAGGACACCTCTTGGCGGGGGATGCCGAGGCGCTGGGGGATCATGCCCGATTCGTCCAGCGGGAGGCTGACCCGCAGCCCGTCGCGGCGCACGACGTCGACCCGGTCGGCCGGCCCGTAGCGGAACTGCGTGACCAGGCGCGTGCACTCGCCGACCTCGGTGGGGGCTACCCGCCGCCCGATCAGTGCGTTGACCAGCGTCGATTTGCCGGCCTTGAGCCGTCCCGCGATCGCGACCCGCAGCGGCTCACCGAGCCGCCGGGACAGGTCGGCGACCGCTACGCCCGTGCCGCCACCGAGCCGGGGACCGACCTCCCGGCACAGTCCGGCGACACGCTGGCTCAGCGGACCTGGCGCCACTGTTCTCCCCCTGAAGTTTCCCGGTGCTTTCTTTTGATCATGCCGCTGCCGGGCCCGCGATGACCCACGGGCCCGGCAGCCGGAACGATCAGGCGCTGGCCAGGTCCGGGGCGCCGGTGCTGGTGCCGGCCGGGGCCTGGGTCTGCGAGTCGAACTCACCGTCACCGTCGGTGTCGGTGTACGCCACGTCGGCGGTGCCGTCGCGGTTGGTGTCCTGGTAGGCGACATCCGCGGTTCCGTCACCGTCGGTGTCCGCGACGGCGGTGTCGATGACGCCGTCACCGTCGGTGTCGGCAGCCGCGTAGTCCGCCACACCGTCGTGGTTGGTGTCGACCGCCACCGCGTCGACCACACCGTCGCCGTCGGTGTCGACGCCGACCGCGTCGGCAGCGTTGTCGCCATCGGTGTCCACGAGGACGGTGTCGTACGCGCCGTCGCCGTCGGTGTCGAGAACCTCGTACTGCGAACCGTCGCTGTTGGTCACCAGGTAGCCGTCCTCGTGGCCGTCCTGGTTGTAGTCGACCGCCTGCGCGTCGTCCGGTGCGCCGGCGTCGAAGTTGGCGTCGGTTCCGTCGCTCATGGGAAATATCCTCCTGTCGAAGTGGTCCGTTCAGGGTGGCCCGATGGGCATACGCTGCGGGACCTGTGTCGGGGGTTTGACTGTGCGGGATTCGCAGCACTGACCCTAGGCATATCCTGCGGCCGCACCATCCCTACTTCGTGCCACACCGGCAGGGGTTCGGGCGGGGGAGACAAGTACTGGCAATGCGGGAGGAAATGCGGTGGTCGACGCCGACGGGGGAACGCCGGCGATCCGGGACGGCCTTGTCGCCCAGCTGAGACGGCCGGGGCTGGTGGTACTGGCCGGTGGGCCGGGGGTCGGCCGCACGACCGCGCTGCGTTCCGTCGCCGAGGCGTTCCGCGGTCCGGTGTTCACCGGTGGCGGGCTGGCCACTCTGCGTCACCTTCCCGGGATGGCGCTGGCCCGCGCGGTGCGCGCCCGCTTACCGGAGCGTGACGTCCCGCTCGCCGCGGAAGCGGTGCGGGCCCGCGTCGGTGACGGTCTCCTGGTGGTCGACGACGTGCACCATGCTGATCCACTGTCACTGGCTGTGCTCCCGCTGCTTGCCGACGTCAGTCGAGTGCTCGTCGCGATCCGGACGCCCGGCGGCTTGCCGGCCGAGACGGAAGCGGCACTGCGTGCGGCGGCCGGGCAGTGGACCGTGTTGTCCGGGCTCGATCCCGGTGCCGCGCGGGCGTTGGTGCGGCAGGTGGCTCCGGCGCTCGACGAGCGGGCCGTGGAGATGATTCTGTCGCGCGCCGGTGGCAATCCGCTCGCGATCCGGGTGCTTGCCGCGCGAATGGCTGGTGGTTCTCTGTCGCTGGGCGGCCGTGGGCCGTCGTCGGTGGACCACCGTGGTGAGGCGGGGCCGGCGGAGGGCGAGGCGCCGTCGGCCGGGCCGAACGTCGGGGAGGACAGCGCGAGCGGGGCGCTGGATCGGGCGGTTGCGGCGGCGGTGGCTGACCTGCCTCGCCCGGCGCGGACCGCGTTGGCCGCGTTGGGCCTGCTCGGGCGACCCGCGTCGCCCGCGCTGCTCGGGCCCGGGGTGCCGGAGCTGGCCGAGGCCGGATGGGTCACTGTGGACGGCGAGCTGGTGGTGCCGCAGCCGCGGTATCTCGCGGAGGTGGCCGCGGCGGTGCTGCCGGCCACCGAGCGCACCGGGCTGCACCGTCGGCTGGCCGATCTGCTGTCCGGGCTGGAGTCGGCCCGGCACAGCGCGGCGGGTGGCGACGCGGTGGCCGCGTACCGCACGGCGCTGGGGGCGGTGCGGGGCGCCGCGACGGTGGGGGATCGCGCGGCGGCGCTCCTGCTCGCTGTCGATGCGGCCGTCACCGCCGGCGCCGTCCCACCCGAAATAGACGGCGGCCGCCCCCGCTCCCTCGTCTCCCTGCGCCTGGAGGCCGCCGAAGCCGCCCTGGCAGCCGGCGACACCACCGGCTGCCGCCGAGTCCTCCCCGATTCCCCCGATGGATCTTCGGT
Organism: Cryptosporangium sp. NPDC048952; assembly: GCF_043197895.1. Taxonomy (NCBI): domain Bacteria; kingdom Bacillati; phylum Actinomycetota; class Actinomycetes; order Cryptosporangiales; family Cryptosporangiaceae; genus Cryptosporangium; species Cryptosporangium sp. NPDC048952. The sequence goes on from NZ_JBICTY010000004.1 coordinate 169,670, forward strand.
GGGGGATCGGGTGCGGGGGGTGGTTCTGCGGGCTGAGGCGTTGTTGCAGGTGGGGGATGCGGCTGAGGCGCTTGCCGCGGTGGGTGCGGTGTCGGCGGACGGGGCGCCGGACGTGCTGCGTGCCGAGCACACGCGGGTGCTGCTGCTGGCCGCGCTGTCGGCGGACCCGAGCGGTGCCGCGGCGCGCGCGGTGACAGTTCCCGCGGAGCTCGCGGAGTTCCCCGCGGTCCGGGTCGGGCTCGCGGCACTGGCGGCCCGCGACCGCCGCGACGGCTGGATCGAAGGGCTCACGGCCGCCGCGAGCGGCGCACTGGCCGACGGCAGGCCGGTCGACGCCTGGTGGAGCGGCTGGCTCCTCACCGAGCACCTCCTGGCCGACGGCCGGATCGCCGAAGCCAACAGCGTCGCCGGGCAGTACCGGGCGGCCTGCGCGGGGCAACTCGCCTACAGCTGGGAGACCCGGTTCGCCGCCAGCGAACTGTGGTGCGGCGCCCTGCTCGGCGCCGACCTCGACACGGTCGTCCGCGGCGCCGTCGACCTGCTCGACCGCACGCTCCCCGCGCAGGCCCGCAGCTATGCGCTCGCCGCGGCGTCGCTAGCGCTCGCCGACACCGGCGCGCTGGCGCCGGCCCGCACCCGTCTGGACCGCGACCCGGCCGGCCACGCCGCCGCGACCGGCCGGGGCCCGGGACCCGAGGTCGTGCGCTGGGTCGACCGCGAGGTGTCCTGGCTCGACGGCCAACCCGACCGGGCACTCGACGCCCTCCCCACGAGCAGCTCCCTCGCCGGCGGCCTGGGCGCCGTGACCACCCACTGGGCCCGCCACGACCTCACCCCCACCCAGTCCGACCTTCCCGGCGGCACCGAATTCGTCTCGCATCGGTTGTTGCCGGTGCGTGCGACGCTGTCGGCCTGGGCGGGAGTAGAGGACGGCACGGTGGTGGAGGACACCCCGCCGGCCACGGCGTTCGAGGCCGCGGCCGCGCTGTGGCAGGGCAGCGCGCTGCGCGAACAGATCCGCTGCCTGCTCGCCGCGGGCCTCTCCACCCCGGACGCCGACCGGGCAGTGCCACCCCTGCTGGCCGCGGAGAAGTACGCCGAGCACGCCGGGCTCACCGTCCTGCTCGGCCGCGTGCACCGCGCCCTGCGCCGCTTCTCGGTGCGCCGCGCGACGATCGACCGCACCCGCACCAGCACGCTCACCGCCCGCGAGCGGGAGGTCCTCGCGCTGGTCGCGGCCGGTGAACCGACCCGGCGCATCGCCGGCCAGCTCGGCATCTCCCGCGAGACCGTGGAAACCCACGTCCGGGCCGGCATGCGCAAGCTCGGCGCCCGGACCCGCACCGAGGCAGCGACCCTGGTGCTGGCCGGTGCCGAGTGAGTACCCGGCCGCTCTACGTCCTGCGGTCGGCCGCGGACCTGGCCGTCGTCGTGCGTCGGCTGGCCGCGGACGGATGGGCCGTGCGCACCGGGCTCGGCGTCCCGGACGAACCGTGGGACCTCACCGCGTCACGCACGGTCGTGACCGGCCCGGTCACTGACGACGCCGCGGTGGCGGGGGCCGTGCTCGCCGCGGCGCGCGGTGCGGGGGTGGTAGCGGTCGCCGATGCCGAGAGCTCCACCGGGCAGGCGCTCCTCGCCGACCTCGCGCGGATCGGCCCGGTGCGTCGCGCACCCCAGGTTCCGGACGGCTCCACGGCCGGCGCCGCGCCGCGCGCGGAATCGGAGCCCGACGGCGCGGGCGACGGGCTCCCCCTCACCCCGGAGCAGCGCGCGTTGCTCGACCGGCTCGCGGCGGGGGATTCGATCGCGGCTGCCGCGGCCGCGGAGTTCCTGTCGCTGCGTACCGCCAACCGCCGGATCGCCGCGGCCCGCGACGCGCTCGGCGTCCGGACCACCCGCCAGGCAGTGATCGAGTACGTCAGACGCAGGCGCGTGTGACGAAGAGGGACACCGCTTCGGTGAGGGCGCCGCTCAGCGTCGTCGTCACCTCGATCGAACGGGTCGCGCCCGGAAGCGTGAGCGTCGTCCGTAAGCGCAGGTCGGTGTACCCGAGGGCCTTGGCCTGGACGCAGTCGGTGATGGTCCAGCGCACGGTGGTCACCGGGGTGACGCCGTTCGTGAAGCGGATCGGCAGGGTCGCGGCGACGGTGGCCGCGAGACCGGCGCCGGCGTTGCGCACCGCGCTCACCTCCCAGGCCGGGCTCCAGTTCGAGCGGAACCGTACCGGGATGAACAGGCCGTTCTTGTCGATGTGGGCTGCGCCGACCTGTTCCGCTGCGGCCCAGAGTGCGAAGTTGGAGTCCATGCAGGTTTGGCGTGCTGAGCTCAGCAGCAGGGAGGTGTCGTCGGAGAGGTCGACGCGGACCGTGCGGCTCGGGCGGTCGCCGGCGGTGACCACCGCGTCGAGGGCGGTGGGGGCGCGGGTGAGGCCGCCGCCTGCGCAGGCGCCGGAGATGTCCATCGAGATCCAGGCCTCCTTGCCGGCCGGGAGCGTCACGTTCTTGCTGACCGATCGGAGCGAGGACCGTAACGGGGTCTCGGCGAGCGTCGCCGACCGCAGTTTCAGGCTCGTCGCGCCCCGGTTGGCGATGACGAGTCGCAGCAGCCAGGTATCACGGCCCTGCCCGCCCGCCGTGTCGATCGGCACGACCCGCGCCGTCAGCGCGATCGTGTCCCGCTTCGACTGTTCGACGAGCCGGTCGTCGTAGCCGTGGACGAGCAGGCCACCGAGCACCAACCCGGCAACCAGAGCCAGCGCCAACCCACGCCGCCCGAACCGCCCACCCCCACGACCGCCCGAACCCACCCCATCCGCCCCCCGCCCGCCCCAGCCCCCGCTCCGGCCGCGCCGGCCCCGGCCGCAGCCGCGTCGGCCCCGGCCGCAGCCGCGTCGGCCCCGGCCTCCGCGGGCGGGTCGGCGTCGGTCAGGCGGGTCCAGGCCGGGAGTTCGAGGCGCCGCCGGGGGCGCCTCCGCGCCGGCGCGGAGGCGCCGCCCGACTCGAGCAGGTCCGGCTCCGGCGCGGAGGGCGCCGCGTCCCAGGGGCGCGGGAGGTCGGTCAGGGACAGCGGCTCGTCCGGCGGCACGGAACTGCCGGCCGCGGGATCGTCGCCCCGGGGCGTTCCGGTGCGCCGCCAGCTCATAAGTCCAGCGTAGGACCGCCTCTCGCGGCGGAACCAGCGATCCGGCAGAGTGGACCGACATGGCACGCGACCAGTGGGACCCTGCGGTGTACCTGCGACGAGCGCCCGAGCGCGCCCGCCCGTTCGGCGAGCTGCTCGCGCGGATCGACGCCGACCCCGCGGACGTCCGCACCGTCGTCGACCTGGGTTGTGGGCCGGGAACCCTGACCGCCTCGCTCGCCCACCGGTACCCGTCGGCGCGTGTCCTCGGGATCGACTCGTCCGCAGCGATGATCGCCAGGACACCCACCCGCGACCGCGTCGAGTTCGCGGTCGGCGACGTCACCGCCTGGATGCCCGACGACGACGTCGACATCGCCATCAGCAACGCGGTGCTGCAGTGGATCCCCGACCACCCCGACCTGCTCGCCCGGTGGGCCGGCGCGCTCCGCCCGGGAGGGTGGCTGGCCGTCCAGGTGCCCGGCAACCACGGCGCGCCGTCCCACGTCGCGGTGCGCGACGTCGCCGAAGCGTGGCACGACCGTTTGGCCGGCGTCGACGAATCGGGCCCGGTCCTGGATCCGGCCGCGTACGCCGCGTTGCTGGCCGCGGCCGGCTGCCGGGTCGACGCGTGGGAGACGACGTACGTGCACGTGCTGCCGGACGACGGCGACCGGCATCCGGTGCTCGACTGGCTGGAAGGCACCACGCTCCGGCCGGTCGTCGACACGCTGACGCCGGACGAGTACGCCGCATTCGCCGCGGAACTCACCGCCCGCCTGGACGTCGACTACCCGATCGAGAACGACCTGGTCTGGTACCCGTTCCGCCGGATCTTCGTGGTTGCGCGCAAAACCTCTTAGGCTGACCCCGTGGGCGTTCTCCGCAAGGTCGGCCTGGTCCTGCACCCGGCCCGTGAATCCCAGCAGGCGATCGACACCATCGTCGGCTGGGCCAAAGACAAGGGCGTCGAGGTGCTCGGCCTCAAGGACGAGGTCAAGCGCATCGACTGCGAGGCCGTTCCGGTCGACACGGACGAGCTGGCTGCCTCCAGCGATCTCGTCATCAGCCTCGGCGGCGACGGCACGATGCTCCGCGCGATGCGCATGATGCACGGGCACCACGGTGCGATCCTGCCGGTCAACCTCGGTCGGCTCGGGTTCCTCGCCGAGGTCGACGTCCCGGATCTGGCGGCCGCGCTCGCTCAGATCGACGCGGGGGAGTCGCGCGTCGAGCCGCGGTCCGCGGTGACCGCGTCCGTGTCGGCGTGGGGCGAGAACAACGTGCTCGCGTTCAACGACATCGCGCTGGTGCGCACGCCAGGGCACGGGCTCGCGTCGATCGAGCTGAGCGTCGGTGGCCAGCCGTTCCTGCGGTACTCCGCGGACGCCCTGGTCGTGGCCACCGCGACCGGCTCCACCGCGTACAGCTTCTCGGCGGGCGGCCCGATCATCTCGCCGACCGTGAAGGGTCTGGTCGTGACGCCGGCCGCGCCGCACTCGGCGTTCAACCGGTCGGTGGTGCTGGACTGCTCGGAGAGCCTGGCGCTCACCGTCGAGGAGGGCAGTGGCGCGCTGGCCGTCGAGGTCGACGGGATCGTCGCCGGCACGGCCGAGCCCGGTACGACGCTCGAGCTGCGCACCGACCCCGACGCCGCCCGCGTCGTCCGCATCGGCGAAGCCACGTTCTACCAGCGCGTCCGCCGCAAGCTCGGCCTCGTCGACGGCGCCTCGTACGCCGGTTAGCAGAACGATGTGGCGTAGGGGCTCGCTATGACGAGCCCTACGCCACATCGTTCCGAAGCCCCCGCACCGAGAACGGTGCGGGGGCTTCGATTTACTTCCCGACCCCCGTCGAACGGAGGGGATGGTCCGGCGGGGGTGGTGTGTCTCCGACCCCGATCGAGCGGAGGGGACGGCCCGGCCGGGGTCGGAAGATTTCAGGGGCGGTAGCCGCGCGAGGGGCGGACCAGGCGGACCATCATCATCACGGTCTGCAGGATCGTGACCACCGCCAGGAGCGACCAACCGACGGTCAGCACCCGCTCCTGCAGCCACAGCGGGGCGTGCAGCCAGCCGAACACCGTCAGACCGGCGAGCACCGCCACGATCGCGACCGCGGTGATGATGCGGCCCGGGCCGTTGGAGGCGCCGCGCTCGGCGCGGGCCTGGTCCTCCCAGCCGTCACGCTTGATGCCGGCCAGCACGTTCGACCAGGACGCGGTGGTGCAGGCGAGCCGGAACCAGAGGTACGCCTCGACCGGTAGCAGCAACATCGCGGTCACCACGTCGCCCATCGTGCGGTTGGGCATCGTCCACGCGACCCGGGCGTTGAGCAGCGACGCGATCACGGTCGGGGTGAGCCACCACCAGGACCAGACGAACTGGTGCACCATCAGCGAGAACGTCAGCAGGAAGAGGAACAGCAGCCGGGTGACGCCGTTGGAGAGCAGCGACAGCTGCTGACGCCAGAGCGTCGCGGTCCACTTGGACAGGTGCGGCTTGGCGAGCAGGCGGGCCATGCCCTCGTCCCACTTGCGGCGCTGCGCCCAGAGCGAGCGGAACGTGAGCATCGCGCCGGCGTGTGCGCGGGCCTTGGTGGAGACCAGCGTCTCGTACCGCATGCCCCGGAGGTCACCGGTGAGCTGCATGTCCTCGACCTGCGCGGACGCGTCCCACGGGCCCGGCGTGTTGTTGCGCTCGGTGACCCGCCGTAAGGCGTCGGCGTTGAAGAGCGACGCCTGGCCGCCGAGGACGTAGGTCGTGCGGTTCTTCTGCAGGGCGTCCATCGTCCAGCCGGCGAACTCCATGCGCTGCAGGCGGATCAGCAGCCGGGCCATCGGTGTGGTGCCCAGGCGCTGGTCGAAGGTGTAGCGGGCCATCACGCCGCCGGCCTTGGGGGTGCTCGCCAGCTCCTCCTCGAGGTGCTGGAGGCAGTCGGGGGCGAGCTGCGTGTCGGCGTCGATGCCGGCGATGAAGTCGTAGCCGGCCTGCCAGCGGCGCCAGGCCTGGTTCAGGGCGCCGACCTTGCGGTCGTGGTTGTCGACGGTCCGCATGACCGTCACCCCGCGGTAGCGGCGGGCGATCTTCTCGGTGTCGTCGGTGCAGTTGTCCGCGATGACGACGATCCGGTCGGGAACTCGTGACTGGGTGAGGAGCGCGTCCAGCGTCTTCGCGATCGTCGCTTCCTCGTTGTGGGCCGGGATCAGCACCAGCATGCGGGCGGTGCGGGCCCGCGGGGGGCGGTAGCGCAGCTCGTGGACGAAGCGGTCCACCGTGCGCTTGGTGTCGCCGAGGCGGGCGGCCATCCGGATGGCGAACGGCTCGTCGCTCAGGTCGGCGGTGGCGGAGCCGTACGGTACCGGCCTGGGTGCGATCACGATTTCTTTGCCAGTCACGGAGTTTCCCCTCTCCAAGTTCGTCGCGCTCCGTGGCGCGCTTTCACGGACACAGACCCGCGAGATCGCCGGGAAATACGGGCTGTGACCGCCGTCACGTCAGCGGCTCGCAAGCGGTTTGACAGCGGCCCTCGCCACGGTGGGCGCATGACAGACGTACTCGTGATCGGCGCCGGTCCGACCGGCCTCACCCTCGCCCTCGACCTCGCCCGCCGCGGCGTGGCCGTCCGGATCGTCGACGCCGCGCCCGGCCCGAGCCAGGCCTCCCGCGGCAAGGGCATCCAGCCCCGCACCCAGGAGGTCTTCGACGATCTCGGCGTCATCGACACGATCCTGAAGACCGCCCGCCCCTACCCCCCGATGCGCGCCTACCGCGGCGACACCGTCGTCTGGGAAGGCAACCTGGGGTCACCACGCGCAGCCGGCCCCGACGTGCCGTACCCGGGCATCGTCATGCTTCCCCAGCAACTCACCGAGCAGGCCTTACGCGACCGTCTCGCACAGGAGAACGTCCGAGTCGAGTACGGCACCCCGGTCACCGACCTCACCCAGGACGACAACGGCGTGACCGCCGCCGGCATCCACGCCCGCTACGCAGTAGGCGCCGACGGCGGCCGCAGCACCGTCCGCAAGACCCTCGGCATCCCGTTCCTCGGCGAAACCTTCGCAACCGAACGGATGGCCCTGGCTGACGTCCGCTTCCCCGATGGCCTGCTCGACCGCGACCACTGGCACATCTGGGGCGACCTCAGCACCCAGGAGCTGAAACTCGGCCTCTGCCCGCTCCCCGGCACCGACGTCTTCCAGCTCACCGCCCCACTCGCCCCCGACGAGGAACCCGAGGACCTGCAGCGCTTCGTCACCGAGCGCTCCGGCCGCGACGACCTGGTGATCACCGACATCCCGTGGCACTCGCTCTACCGGGTCAACATCCGACTGGCCGCGCACTACCGGAAAGGCCGCGTCTTCCTCGCCGGCGACGCCGCGCACGCCCACTCGCCGGCCGGCGGCCAGGGCCTCAACACCGGCGTCCAGGATGCCTACAACCTCGGCTGGAAGCTCGCCGCCGTCCTCGCCGGGGCCCCGGAAGACCTGCTCGACACCTACGAGGCCGAACGTCAGCCGGTCGCCGCCGACGTGCTCGGCCTCTCCACCCTGCTGCTCCGCGGCTCCCAGGAGGCCCCGCAGCGCGGCCGGGACACCGACCAGCTCGACATCTCCTACCGCGACAGCGTCCTGTCCCGCGACACCCGCCGGACGCCCGGCCCCCTGCACGCCGGCGACCGGGCTCCCGACGCCCCCCTCCCGCACGGCACGCTCTTCGAGCGTTTCCGCGGTCCCCACCCAACGGTCCTCACCTTCCGTCCCGCTACGCCTTTGATCGACGATATTCAGGTGACCACCGACTCGACGGGTGCGTACGGGTCCTACGGAATCGACCCCCTCACCGGCGGTTACGTCGTCGTGCGGCCCGACGGGTACGTCGGTCTGCTCGCCGATGCCGACGGTGCCGACGCGGTCCGCGAGTACCTGCGGACGGGGGTGGACGGGAGTCAGTACGGCGCCGTGCCGTGACCGCCACCGCAGTGTCTTTATTCGGAACAGTGTTGTGATTTGTCTTGAGTGGGGCTGCACACCCGCCGAACAGACACCTGAGTGGCATCCGCATCTCCGAGAAGGGCACGGCATGGGCTGGTTCTCCAGGTCGACCCCGGCAACGACGACGTTCGCCGTCCCGCGCGACGTCGAGGCGCTGGAGCGGGTCCTGTCCGCGCTCGGCGACGGTGTCGAGAGCCTCGAGGACGCGAGCTCGAAGATCGTCGCCGAGCTGGTGAAGTCCCTGAACCTCGCCTACGGAGCCTGGTGGTCGAAGGAGCCGAGCGGCCAGTTCGCGCTCAGCGCGGAGCACGGCGAACTCGCGCCGACGCTGCGCGCGGCGATCGGCGGTGCCGCGTCGATCCCGCCGGACGCGGGCCTGCTCGGCGTCGCGGTGAACAACCGCCGACCGGTGATGACCAGCGAGGATCCGCACGCGGGCGACAAGTGCATGCGCTGGGGCGCCGCCCACCGCGCCGGTATGATGCACGCCGCGTCGGTGCCGCTGCTGCAGGCCGGGAACGTCGTCGCCGTGCTGGAATTCTTCGGACGGGACCCGCTGCCGGCGTTCAGCAGCGAAAAGTGGGCGGCGATCACCCGGATCGCGCTGATCGCGCGCAACAACGCGATCGCCGCCGCCGCGCTGCGGGAGACGCTCGAGGACCGCGAAGCGGTCACCACCGTCGTCGCGAAGATCGGCGACGCGACCGACCAGGACACGGCGCTGCGCGTGGCGCTGGACACCGTGCGGTCGGCGTTCGGCTGGGTCTACGGCTCGTTCTGGCAGCTCGACGAGCAGGAGAACGTCCTGCGCTTCAAGGTCGAGTCCGGTTCGGCCGGTGACGAGTTCCGCAAGGTGACGCTGGCCGCGACGTTCGCGGAGGGCGTCGGCCTCTCCGGGCGGACGTGGAAGGCCCGTGACCTGGTGTTCGTCCGCGACCTCGCGGAGATGACCGACTGTGTCCGCGCGCCCGCTGCCCAGCGCGCCGGGGTGAAGTCCGGCGTCTGCTTCCCGATTCTGGACGGCGACCGGATCCTCGGCACCATGGACTTCTTCACGACGCGCGAGATCGACCTCTCGGCGTCGCGTGCGGCGGCGCTGCGCAACGTCCAGCTGCTGGTGTCCCAGCGCATGCAGACGCTACGGCGCTCCGAACACGACTACGAGAAGGCCCAGGCGTTGCTCGGCAGCATCAACGAGCTGCGCCGGGCGTCGATGGACGCCAGTTCGGTCGGGGAGCAGGCCATGCGGGGCGCCAGCGCGATGACCGTCGAGGTGGAGGCGCTCGGCAACGCGTCCCAGGCGATCGGCGACGTCATCCGCATCATCAGCGGCATCGCCGAGCAGACGAACCTGCTGGCGCTCAACGCGACGATCGAGGCGGCGCGCGCCGGTGAGGTAGGCCGCGGGTTCGCGGTCGTGGCGAACGAGGTCAAGGAGCTGGCGCGGGAGACCGCGGAGGCGACCCAGAAGGTGTCGGACCAGATCACCGGGATCCAGGCGAGCAGCCAGCAGGTCGCCGCCGGCATCCACTCGACCAGCCAGACGATCGGCGAACTCGACGGCGTGCAGGCGCGGATCAACGAGGTGCTCGAAGAGCAGGCCCGCATGGCCCAGGCCTTCGAGACGTCCTGACCCAGCTCCGGCGTCTCCGCTCGCCGGCCCTCCGCGGCCTCCGGAGCGGCCGGCAGGGGTTTGCCGCCCTGGCCGCGTCCTCCGAGCGCGTCAGTAGCCGGGCGGCGGGGGATAGCCGCCGGGCGGCGGGGGATAGCCGCCGGGCGGCGGTGGGTAGCCACCCGGACCGGGCGGGGGACCGCCGCGTCCGTCGAGCACGGCCTTCACGTCTTCGCGCTTGAGGACGATGAGCGTCCAGATGCCCACCGGGATGCCGGCCAGGAAGCAGCAGGTGACCGGCACCATCGCGGCGATCGCGCCCGCCTGCCCCAGCGTCCGGCCCCGGCCGCGCAGCAGCATGATGCCCGCGGCCAGGATCAACGCCCCGACCGGTAACGAGACCACGGCCAGCAGCGTGTAGGTGAGGTATCCGGCGGCTTCGGCGTCGGACGAAAGGTCTGTGCTGTTGCTCTGACCGAGCCGGGCGACGCGACCGCAACAGGCCACGAATCCGAGGATCAGGTCCAGCGCGGCGACGACGATCAGCGCGATCGCGACCTGGCGGACGGCGGCCCGCGGGGACGAGGTCGGGGGAGTAGCGGACACCCGGCGAGATTACCGGGTGCCGTCCAGGTGAACTTTTCCCAACCGGTCCCCGTGACTCTGCAGCGACGCTCGGCACCGGGTTCCGAGCGTCCACCAGGTACTCCACCGTTCGACCCATCGGTTTGCCGGAAATCGGCCGAGTCTGCAATGCAATTCCCGCAGACGTACGGCACTGCCGCCCTGCGCGCTTCGCGTCTACGTCAGTCGACCGATGTCTCGTTACGCAGAGTGGGCGAGCGTATTCACAGCGACGGACACACCCGCCGGGTCGAGTCCGCGAGGAAGTGGAGCGCTTGATGGCCATGTATACGACCGTGAACGCCGCGTCGGCGCCAGCAGCCGACGTCTTCCGTCTCCCCGCGGTTCTGACCGAGCCGAGTGTGGCGTCCGCACTGGCCGAACCGATCATCGCGAGCAAGAGCCTCCTGGGCTTCTCCCCGATGGGCCTGGCCGCGATGGTCGCGCTGACCGGACTGGATCTGGTCGGCAGCTACTGCGCGATGCGCTACATGGACAACGGCCACCAACTCTGGTGGTCCGCCGGCGCCATCGCCTTCCTGGGAGTGTTCGCGGTCTACGCGGCGAGCCTCCACTGGGCCGAGCTCGGCACCGTGACGCTCGGCTGGATCGTCGGCGTCCAGGTCGGTGTCCTCGTCATGGACCGCGTGGCCAACGGCGTCGTGGTTCCCCCCGGCAAGTGGATCGCAATGGCAGCGATCTTCCTGCTCATGGCCTACATGATCTTCGCGCCCAACGGAAAGTCCACCAAATCCGTCTCGATCGTCCCGTCCCCGAGCGCCGGCCTCTCCGGCGCCCCCGGCGGCGCGGCGGTCATCGGTGAAAGGACGGCGAACCGATGACCGCCGTTGCCCTGCCGTCTGGCGACCGCCCGGTTCTCTTCGACGCAGCCCACAGCGCGGCCCCTCTGGTCGACGCGATACTCCACTACCGAGGCCTCGAGACCGGGGCGCTGCACGTCCCCGGTCACGCCGGTGGACGCACTGTCGGTTCCGGCCTGCGTGCCCTGCTGGGGAACACGTTCCTGGCCTCCGACGTCTGGCTGACCCCGGCCGACGCCACCAACGCCCGCCGCGAGGCCGAGGCGCTCGCCGCGGCCGCCTGGGGCGCCGACACCGCGTTGTTCCTGCTGGACGGCTCGTCCGGCGGCAACCGGGCCGTGCACCTGTCCCAGCGGGCCGAGCACGTCGTCGTCGCCCGCGACAGCCACACGTCCACGCTGGCCGGTCTGGTCCTCTCCGGCGCGACGCCGCACTGGGTCACCCCGCGGCTCGACGACGGCGGCTTCGGCATCAGCCTCGGCATCGACCCCGCCTCGCTCGACCGCACGCTGACCGACCTGACCGCCCAGGGGCACCACGCCGGGCTGGTGAGCATGGTCAGCCCGGGCTACGCCGGCGCGTGCTCGGATGTCCGGTCGCTCGCCGACGTGGCCCACCGCCACGGCGCGCCGCTGATGGTCGACGAAGCCTGGGGCGCGCACCTGCCGTTCCACCCCGACCTGCCGGCGCACGCGATCTCGGTCGGCGCCGACGTGGCCGTCACCTCCGCGCACAAGATGCTCGCCGCGCCGTCCGGTGCCGCGATCATCTTCACCAAGGGCAGCCGGGTCAACGGCGACACGATCAGCCGCACGGTCCAGATGACCCAGACCACGAGCCCGCTGCTACCGGTGCTCGCGAGCATCGACGACGCCCGGCGCACGATGGTCAGCCGCGGCCGCATCCTGCTCGACAAGACCCTCGAGCTGGTCTACAGCGCCCGGCGGCGGCTGGCCGCGATCCCCGGCGTCCGGGTGGCCGAAGCCGAGGACCTCGGTGTTCCCGCCGAGCGGTTCGATCCGCTGCGGCTGGTGATCAGCGTCTCCGGGCTCGGCCTCACCGGCCTCGAGATCGAAAAGCTGCTCCGGACGCCCGGCCCCGGCTTGGGGACGAGCGGGCTGCTGCACCCGGCCGTGGCCGCGGAGGGCGCCGACGAGAGCAACCTGTTCGTCGCGATCACCACGTGCACCTCGCCGGACGTCGTCGACGCGCTGGTCACCGCGCTGCGGACGCTCTCGTGCCGCCCCCGGCGGCGGCTGCGCCCGGCCTGGGACGGCCGGCTCGTCGAGGCGCTGCTCGCGCCGCGGACCCAGGTCTGCACACCGCGCGAGGCCCACTTCGCCGCGACCGAGACCGTTCCGCTGGAGCGCGCCGTCGGACGCACCAGCGCCGAACCGATCACGCCCTACCCGCCGGGCGTCCCGGCCGTCATGCCCGGTGAGTGCCTCGACCGCGACGCCGTCACCGCGCTGACCCGTGCGGTCGCCACCGGAATGCACATCCACGGCTCTGCCGACCCCACGCTCACCACGGTCTGCGTTGTGCGCGACTGAATCCTGAAGGAGGTGTCGAAGTGCGGATCGAGATCGCTGCGGCAGACCGGGGGCAACTCGCCGGTCCGACCATTCCGACCACCGAGCAACTCGCCTGGGCGGCCCGTGTGGCCTGGGCCAACGCCGACAAGGGCATCGGCCGCCTGCGCTGGCGCGGCCTGCACGTCCGCGACCTGCGCGGCGTCACCGATCCGGATGCGGTGGCCTCCGGGCTGGCCGAGCACCTCCGGGTGGCGACCCGGGACGGGAAGATCCGCTCGGTGGCCACCGTGCTCGACCCGGGGGTCGAGATCCTCAACGAGCAGCTCGTCGGCTACGCCGGTTACCAGCAGGCCGACGGCTCGATCCTGGGGGATCCCCGCCATCTCGAGCTGACCACGCTGGCGTTGCGCGCCGGCTGGCCGGGTGGACGCCCGGTCGACGGCGGCCGGCTCCTACCGGGTCCGTTCGACGTGTTACCGCTGCTCCTGCGCGTGCACGGCGGGCCGGTGATCGCGTACGAGCTCTCGCCGGAACGCGTGCTCGAGGTCAACCTGGAGCATCCCGGCTACGCGTGGTTCGCCCAGCTCGGCCTGCGGTGGTACGCGGTGCCCGCCATGGCGCGCCATCGGCTGCACTTCACCGACGCGCTCGCCTATCCGGTCGCGTTCTCCGGCTTCTACGTGGCGTTCGAGATCGCCTGCCGGGAGCTCGCCGACCAGAACCGGTACAACGTCTTGCCGATGATCGCCCGGTGCCTGGCGCCGGAGGGTGCCCGCACCGAGGGTTTCGCGCTCCAGGAGGCCGCCCGCGTGTTGCACCAGGCGATCCTGCACTCGTTCGGACGCGCCGGCATGGTGCCGCCGACGGCGTCGGCCCGGCTGGAGATCTACCACCGCTACTTCCCCCGCCGGAAGCCCGGACCGCGGCCGATGTACCGGCCCATCGACGCGCCGTACCCGGCCGGCGCGACCCCTGTTTCCGCAGGCTACGGCCAGCGACGACTCGAAGCGGCGGTGTGATCGTGAGGCACTGGGTGGCACATCTTCCGAGCCGCGCACCGTCCACCGCCGACCTGTGGGGAACGGTGCTGGCCGATCCACTGTGTCCGGTGTGCGGTACGCCGGGGCCCTGCGCTCCCGCGACGTACGTACCCGTGTCGGTGCCGCGGTCGTCCGCGCTGCTTCGCGGTTACGTCAGTCGACCGATGTCTTCCGACTCGCGCTAGACGAGTCTTTTCACCAGCGACGGAAGGGGTGAGTTTCGATGTCTGCGGAACTGACCACGGGCCGCAACGAGCGGCGCGACCCTCGGACTCAGGAAACCCCGACCCAGCGGTGGAACCGGAACTACCTCGAGATCCTGCACGAGACGCGGGCCGCCCAGATCGGCACGCAGCTGCTCCTGGTTTTCTTGCTCACGCTGGCGTTCACGAGCCGCTTCGACGAGACGACCCGCTTCCAGCGGATGGTCTACGTCGTGAGTCTGGTGCTCGTCGCGGGCGCCACGTGCCTGCTGATCGCCCCGGCCCCGTTCCACCGCCTGGTCTTCCGGCGTCGGCTCGAGGCGCAGCTGGTGAAGGCATCGAGCCGGTTCGCGTTCTGGGGCGTCACGCTGATGATGCTCGCGGTCAACGGCGTGCTGCTGCTGATCCTCGACGTCGTCATGGGCACCTCGTACGCGCTACCGATCACCGGCGGGACGCTCCTGTGGTTCCTGACCTGGTGGTACTTCGCTCCGGGATGGACCCGGCGAGGGCAGAAACGACGTCGGAAGGAGGCCACGGTCGTGGCACTGGAGGTCGCAGCTGAGAAACTCCGCAGCGAGCGGGGACGCAGCGAACACGTTCGCAGCGAGCGGGTGAAGGGTGGCGACCTGGCCCGGGCCCTGAACGCTCCGGCTCCGGCGCTGGGATCGACGATGATGGCCGCCCAGGAACGTCCCGGGCCGCACCCGCCGCAGCTGCGCCCCGGCCCGACGTGGCCGGCGCCGCGACTGCCGATGATGCCGACCCCGCAGCCGCCCCGGGCGAACTCGGACCAGCTGGGTTATCCCGGTGGCCGGCTGCCGGCGCTCGGCTACGACCGCCCGTCGCCGCAGCCCGGTGCGGCGACGGGCCCGTACCCCCCGTACCGCGCGGATGGGTACCGTGCTGCGAACGGGAACGGGCGAGGCGCCCCTTTCGGCCCGGGTCCGGCTGCGCCGGTGAGCGGTGCGTACGGCTCCGGACCGGCGGCGCCGGTGAGTGGCGCGTACGGTTCGGCGGCGCCGGTGAGTGGGGCGTACGGGCCGGCGCCCGTGAGTGGCGCCTATGGCCCGAGCGGACGGGGCCCGGCCGGCGCCCCCGCCCCAGTCAGCGGCCCCGTCGGCGCCGGCAGCGCCCGCTTCGACCTCGGGGGCCCCATCGGCGGGATTGACGTCCCGTCCGGGCCGTACGCGACGATCGACCCGCTGGGTCCGGTGGCCGCGGGTCCGATGCCTCACCAGCCCGCGCCGTACGGGAACGCGTTCGACGGTGCGGCCGCGCAGCAGCCCGACGGCTCCGGCTGGACCTCCCGCGCCGGGCGTCACCACGGCATCTCGCTGACCGACCTTCCGGCCGCCTACACCACGGGCGAGGTCCCCATCCTCGGTCCCGAGCCCGGCATGCAGAACGGCCGCTCCGGCGACGGCATGCAGCACGGGCGGGCCGACGACGGCGTCACGCAGTTCGGCGTCGCCCTACCGCTGGGCCCGGCCCCCACCGGCCTCCCCGCCCCGGGCGGGGAGGCCGTCCAGACACCGACCGGGCCGTACAGCTCGGTCCTGCCCGGTCGGTCGCCGGCCGCTGAGACACCGGCCGGCGCGGTCGGTCCTGCCATTGCCGGCCCCGCCGTGGCAGGCCCCGCGCCGGTCGGTCCCACCGACACCGGGTCGTACCCGATCGTCGGCATCGACCAGTCCGAACCCTTCGAGAACACCGACGGCGTGATCGGCCGGGCCCGGGTCGTACCGCCCAACCCGGCCGGCCCGAAACACCACTAGAACTCTCCGCGGGGACCGGGGAGAACGGCGCAGCCGGGGATCACGAGGGGTGATCCCCGGCTGAACCGTTTCCGCACCAAGGAACAGCGCCGGACGCCGACTCAGGCGTCCGGCGCACTCTCGTTCCGCAGCGCCGCCTCACGCGCCAGGTCGATCCGCGACCGCAGGTCGAGCTTGCTCAGGATGTGCGACACATGCGTGCTCACCGTCCGCGGCGAGAGGAACAACTGCGCAGCGATCTGCGGGTTGGACATGCCCTGCACGACGAGGTCGGCGACCTTCGACTCGGTCGGCGTCAGGCTGTCCCAGCCGGACCGCGCCTGCCGGTGCTTGACCCGCGGCGCCCGCCGGATCCCGTACTCCCGGAACCGGTTCTGCAGCCGCGCGGCATCCCATTTCGCGTCGAGGACCTGGTAGCCGTCGAGCGCGCGACTGAACGCGGTGCGCGCCTCGGCCCGCTCCCCGAGCTCGGCGAACCGCGCGGCCGCGGCCTCCAGAGCGGCGGCCCGGAACAGCGGACGACCGGCCACCAGGTACTGCTCGGCTGCCTGTAGCAGGGTGTGGGCGTCTTGATCGCGCAGCCCTCGGCAGTACAGGGACGTGCCGATCCGGTGCGGATTGGCGGAGCGGGCCGCGGCTTCGTCGGCGAACCGGAGCACGTGCGCCGCGTCCTCCGCGTCGCCGCATTCCAGCGCCAACCGCATCGCGTCGGGGAGGAGTTCCTCCATCTCGTCCACCTCTTCACCCTCACCGGTGAGACTGTCGAGCAGGACCGCGAGCGCTTCATCGGGTTTCCCGGCGTGTTCGGAGCGCAGGGCGCGGGCCAGCGCGGGCGCCGCGATGACCCGCAGGCCGAGAAGTTCCTCGCGCTCCTCGGAAACGGCGAGGTGACGCAGGCCGGACTCGGTGTCGCCCCGGTGGAAGAAGATCGCGGCGAGCAGCCCACGGTGCTGGCAGGCGGACGCCTGGTCGAGCGCCTCTTCGGGCACCGCGTCCTGGTCGGCCAGGGCGTCGTCCCACTGGCCGTTCTCGAAGTACAACTCGCAGAGCGCGGTGTAGGCCTGGGCCGCCCGGATCGCGCTGCCGACCCGGGTGGCCTCGTCGCGAACTTCGCGTAGGGCCTCCAGCGCCTCCGGGTAGCGGTCCAGGTCGCCGAGCCACACCGCGCGGTTGATCTGGACGAGGAGGCGAAGGTCGGTCAGGGAGAGATCGTCGGCGGTGGCCGCGATGGCCTGGTCGTAGAACGACAGGCTCTCCGTGGTGCCGCCGCGGGTGACCGACGTCGCGGAGAGAATGTGCAGCGCCCAGGCCAGCGCCCAGCGGTCACCGCATTCCAGCGCGAGCGCCCGGGCCTCCTCGGCGGCCTTTCCCGCCAGCTGTACCTGGCCGACCATCCGGTGTGCCCGTCCCACCGAGATCAGGAGCCGGGCGCGGTGACGAGCGGTGAGCGCGGGATTGTCGAGCGCTTTGAGGAGCGCTTCGAGCGCCTCCGGGGTATCGCCGACCTGCAACTGGGCCTGACTCCGGATCCAGTGCAGGTCGACGAGGAGATCGGGGGAGGTCACCCGGTCGAGCGCGGCCACGGCGACCTGTACGGCCTCGGTGGAGTTGCCGAGCCGGAACAGTGCGTTGGCCAGCATCGCCGACAGCGCTTCGTCCGCGGGCCGGGCAGGCCAGCCGTTGGAGGCACGGCGCAGCAGATCGGCCGCTGCCTGCGGTGCCTGCGCCACGAGAGCGGGGCCTGCCTCGGACAGCCAGTCCTGGACCCACGGCTCGAGGGGCCCGAGGCGCAGACCGGACGGGTCGTCAGCCGAGAGCAGCTGCCGGGCGACACGTTCGACGGGTGCGTGGGCCGCGGCGAGCGCACGGCCGGCGTCGCGGTGCAGCGCCGACCGGACCGACCCGGGCAGTTCCTCGTAGAGCGCGGTGCGGATGAGCGGGTGCCGGAAGGCGAGGCCTTCGGGCGTGTCGGCGAGGACACCGGCGGCGAGGGCTTCTTCCAACGCCGGCAGTAGTTCGGTGACGCTCTGCTTCTGCACCAGCGCGAGGTCGTCGACAGCGAACCGCACTCCCAGCAGCGCCGCGGCCCGGAGGACACCGCGGACCTGCTCGGACAGGAAGCCGAGGCGGTCGGCGATGGCCGCGGTCAGCGTCCGGGGAGCCGAGCCCGAAACGACGTCGACGGTGCCCGGCGCGGTCTCGGCCAGGTAGGAGCTACGACTGAGTGCGCCGACGAGCTCGGTGAGGTAGAGGGGGTTGCCTGCCGCGCCGTCGGCGAGGCGGGCGAGCTGGGCCCCCGGCCGGGCTCCGGTCAGGCTGGTCAGCAGCTCGGTGACGTCGTCGTCCTCCAGCGGGCTCAGCCGGACCAACTCGTCCGGCTCGATGGCGCGGCGCAGTGCGCGGAGGCTGTCGCCCTGCGGGGTGGGCCGGGCGAGACCGAGAAGGAACAGCGGCAGGGGCAGCGGCAGCTGGCGGGCGGCTTTGGCGAACCGGCCCCAGAGTGCGACCGTCGCCGGGTCGGCCCACTGCAGATCGTCGATGACGAGCATCGTGGGCGACTGCTCGCAGAGCTGTTCGATCAGCGCGAACAACTGCTCGGACGCGGCCGTGACCGCGTCGACCGAAGCGCCGGCGGCGAAGTCGCCGCGTAACAGCCGGAGTACGGCGCGGCGGCGCGGATCGGTCGTGGACTCGCGTACCTCCAGCGCGTCCAGGAACGGAAGCAGGGGCAGTGCCTGGCCGAGTTCGTCACCGGCGCCCCGGTACACGGTGAATCCCGCTTCCGCGGCCTGAAGGGACACCGTGCGCATCAAAGTGGATTTGCCGATGCCGGGTTCGCCGTCGATGAGGACAGCGCGACCGTCGCCCTGGAGGCAACCGCTGATCCAGCGATCGAACTTGGCGATCTCCGGGTCACGCCCGATCAACGAGCCGGGGACCGGAGAGATCGTCACTTACTCAGGATAGGGCGCGGACGGAGAGTGAACAAGTGAGTCACGTTCCGGAGCGCGTGAACAACTCATGTCGTTCGGTTCAACTCTACCTCATTTAGTACGGAGCTTGGCGAAACGGGCCTGTAGGAAATTCATTCCCTAATTGCTCCGGCGGCGGCGGGCCCGGACTCGGGGCGGCCGACGAGCGGACTCTCATCGGCATCAGACCGAACCTTTCTTTTACCTTAAGAGGCTTGCCATTACGGTGAGCCGTGGAATGGTTACTCCCGTCCTCGAAATGATCGAGAACACGACGCGTCGAAATTCTGCGAAACCCCTAGGGCACCCGAATTCGATTTTCGGTTCCCCATCAAGGAGAGATCATGCGCATCGGACGAATCGTCGCGGCTGTTTCCACCGCAGTTACGCTTGCCGCGGTCGCCCTGATTGCAGGTGGGGGCGTAGAGCTCGCCTCTGCGATGAACCGCTTCTGAAGCGTTCGTTCCCCACGTCTTTCTTCCCCCGTTCCTGCGTTCTCGAGGAGTTGTGCCATGCAGCACGGCTGACCATTCCGGTCTTCGACGAAATCCCATTCCTGCGACAGCGTTTCCCCGCTGACCGAGCCCTCGCGCCGGACCGGCCCCTCGCGGCCCAGGCAAGCGACCAGGCAGGCAGCTCCCGCCGCCGGACCACCGGCGGAAACGGGTACCGGACGGCTCCGCGCCGTTCGCACACGCCCTCTCGCCGGGCTACGGCCCCTCTGACCTGACCAGGGAAGACGGCGGCCGGCCCGGCGAGGACGGGGCGGACGAGCAACACCGCACCACCCGGAACGTGCCACGTGTCGGCGATCACCCCGCGAAACACTTCGCCGCCGCGCGGACGACAGGCCCCGGCTGACCTGTACCGCCCTCCCCCGCAGGGCGTGTGCGTGTCGGTCGGGGTTTTGGGTTTTCCGCCTTTCCAGAAAGGCGCCCGGCTGCGGACCGACTGATCCGCCCGGCCTTTCTGCCCGCGCTGCGGTGCGCTCATCGGACCCGCTCCATTCGAGTTCCACCGACGCGTGCCGTCGATATCGAGCTCGGCTAAGGCGCGGCCCGTAGAAGCCGTCAGCGGCGCTTTCAGCAGCCCGCTGGGGCCCGTTGCCGGAGTGCCATTCCGTCAGGGTCTCCCGGTCGCCGGCGACCCCGTGGACGGCCGCGGCGAGATCCGCATCGGACCCGTTGCGATGCCTCGAAGTCCCGGACGCGAGCCCGATTAGTTACGAGTCGCATATCGTCCGTATTAAGAGCAGTTAAGTTTGGGCCCTCAGTCGCAATTATTGAACCCTATTTAAAACGGAGTTGGTTTTAAATAGGGTTCAAAAACAAAGCCTTCCGAAGGGGTCGTCAAACGTACCGATGGGTAGCGTGTTCTCGTCGCCTTCGGTGTTTTTCGGGTCGCCCGACGACCCGTTCGCCATCAACGCTGAGTAACCAAAAGCGGGTCCAGTTCGTTGCCGCCTGATCCGTTCGCGGCATTCACGTCGACTCACGTGAGGCGCGGGCGTTCACCGTCCACTGCGACGCAGCGCAGCCGAAGTGGCCCAGGACATCACCTGAAGTGACTACATCGGACCACCGATCGGCGGAGGTGAATGCCGCGAACGGGGACGGACGACCTGTTAGGACTCCGGGACGTCGCGGTGGAGTGCGTCCAACCAGGTCCGCGCCGAGGCGTCCGACGGCGCCCGCCAGTCGCCGCGCGGCGAGAGCGACCCGCCCGCGGAAACCTTCGGACCGTTCGGCAGCGCCGACCGCTTGAACTGGCTGAACGAGTAGAAGCGCTGCAGGAACACCTCGAGCCAGTGGCGGATGGCGGGCAGATCGTAGGCGTTGCGGTGCTCTTGGGGGTAGTTCGGCGGCCACTCGCCCGCTTCGACGTCCCGCCAGGCGTGCAGGGCCAGGAACGCGATCCGCGCCGGACCGAAGCCGTAGCGCAGGACGTGGAACAGCGAGAAGTCCTGCAGCGCGTACGGGCCGACCTTGGCCTCGGTGCTCTGCGGCGTCTCGCCCTCCTTCGTCGGCACCAGCTCCGGCGTGATCTCGGTGTCGAGCACCGCGTGCAGCACCTTGTTCACCTCGTCGGCGAACTGCCCGGACGCGGCGACCCAGCGGATCAGGTGCTGCATGAGCGTCTTCGGGACACCGGCGTTGACGTTGTAGTGCGACATCTGGTCGCCGACGCCGTAGGTGGACCAGCCCAGCGCGAGCTCGGACAGGTCGCCGGTGCCCAGCACGATGCCGTTGCGCTGGTTGGCCGCGCGGAACAGGTAGTCGGTGCGCAGGCCCGCCTGGATGTTCTCGAACGTGACGTCGTAGACCTCTTCGCCGCGGGAGAACGGGTGCCCGAGGTCGGTGAGCATCTGGGTGGCGGCCGGCCGGATGTCGAGCGTCTCGAACGTGACGCCGAGCGTCTCGGCCAGCGCGACAGCGTTGTTGCGGGTGTGGTCGCTGGTGGCGAAGCCGGGCATCGTGAACGCCAGGATGTCGGTGCGGGGCCGGTGCAGCCGGTCCATCGCCTTCGCGGCGACGATCAGCGCGTGCGTGGAGTCCAGCCCGCCGGAGACACCGATGACGATCTTCGGCTGCCCGATCGCCCGGAGGCGTTGCTCCAGACCGGAGACCTGGATGTTGTAGGCCTCGTAGCAGTCCTGCTCCAGCCGGGTGACATCGGCGGGCACGAACGGGTAGCGCGCGAGCGTGCGCCGCAGCCCGATGTCGCCCTCCGGGGGCTCGACAGCGAAGTCGACGTGCCGGAAGCCGTCCAGCCGTGCCTCGTGGTGTCGGCGGTTGTCGTCGAACGTCCCCATCCGGAGCCGTTCGGCGCGGATCAGGTCGAGGTCGACGTCGGCGACCGCGCGGCGGGGACCGTCCGGGAACCGGTCGCTCTCGGCCAGCAGGACGCCGTTTTCGTAGATCATCGTCTGCCCGTCCCAGGACAGATCGGTGCTGGACTCGCCCTCGCCGGCCGCCGCGTAGACGTACGCGGCCAGGCACCGCGACGACGCGGAGCGGGAGTACAGCCTCCGGTCCTCGGCGCGGCCGATCGTGATCGGGCTGCCCGACAGGTTGACCAGCACCGTCGCTCCGGCGAGCGCGGCCTCGGCGCTCGGCGGGATCGGCACCCACATGTCCTCGCACACCTCGACGTGGAGGACGAACCCGGGTACGTCGAGGGCACTGAAGAGCAGATCGGGCCCGAACGGCACCTCGACGTCGCCGAGCCGGATCGTGCCGCGCACGTCGTCGCCGGGGGCGAAGTGTCGGCGCTCGTAGAACTCGCGGTAGGTCGGCAGGTACGACTTCGGCGCGACGCCCAGCACCCGGCCGCGGTGGATCACGACAGCGGTGTTGTAGAGCCGGTTGCGGTAGCGCAGCGGCGCCCCAACGACCAGCACCGGCTGCAGCTCGGCGGACGCGGCCGCGACCTCGGCGATCGCGGCCTCCACGGCGTCCAGGAGCGTGTCCTGGAGCAAGAGGTCCTCGATCGAGTAGCCCGACAACGTCAGCTCGGGGAACACCGCCAGGCCGACACCGTCGTCGTGGCACTCCCGGGCCGCGGCGAGGACGGCGTCGGCGTTGGCGGCCGGGTCCGCGATGGCGGTGCGCAGGGTGCACGACGCCACGCGGAAGAAGCCCTGGTCGTAAACAGAGTAGAAGTCCATCAGCCGCTAGTTTGGCAGAGCCGTGTCGTGCCCCGGGGATGGGCACGCCCAGCTTCTTCCCAACGGGTTGTCGGTGTGGGCTGGTATCAAGGGCGCATGAGCCCCAGCGCGCACCCGCAGCCCAGCGCCGAAGACGAAGTCGTCGATCTCGCCCGGGACCTGATCCGGATCGACACCACGAACACCGGTGAGACGGCGACCAGCGCGGGGGAGCGGGCCGCGGCCGAGTACGTGGCCGCGAAGCTCGACGAGGTCGGCATCACCGCGGAGATCTACGAGAGCGAGCGGGGCCGCGCCAGCGTCGTCGCGCGGATCGAAGGCACGGACTCCGAGCGCGGCGGCCTGGTCGTGCACGGCCACCTCGACGTCGTGCCCGCGAACGCGGCCGACTGGTCGGTCGACCCGTTCTCCGGCGAGATCCGCGACGACTACCTCTGGGGCCGCGGCGCTGTCGACATGAAGGACATGGACGCGATGGTCCTGGCGCTCGTGCGCCAGTGGGCGCGGGAGGGCCGCAAGCCCCCGCGCGACATCACGCTCGCGTTCTTCGCCGACGAAGAGGCCGGCAGCATCCACGGGGCGCACTGGATGGTCGACAACCACCCCGAGTGGTTCGAAGGCGCCACCGAAGCGATCAGCGAGGTCGGCGGGTTCTCGGTCAGCGTCACCGACGACCTGCGGCTGTACCTGATCGAGACCGCCGAGAAGGGCATCGAGTGGCTGAAGCTGACCGCCACCGGTAAGGCCGGCCACGGGTCGTTCACCCACGAGGACAACGCGATCACGACGCTGTCCGAGGCGGTGTCCCGGATCGGTCGGCACAAGTTCCCGCTCGTGCTCACCGACACCGTCCGGCGCTTTCTCGAGGAAGCCGGCGACGCCCTGCAGATCGAGTTCGATCCGAACGAGCCGGAGCTGGCGATCGCGAAGCTCGGGCCGATCGCGCGCATCATCGGCGCGACGCTGCGCAACACCGCCAACCCGACGATGCTCGACGCCGGTTACAAGGTGAACGTCATCCCGGGTTCGGCCACCGCCGCGATCGACGGCCGAGTCCTGCCGGGGCAGGAGCAGGAGTTCCTCGCCACGATCCGCGAGCTGGCCGGCCCCGACGTCACGGTCGAGCCGACGATGGAGCAGATCCCGCTGGAGACCACGTTCGACGGTGCGCTCGTCGACGCGATGGCCGACGCGCTGCGCTTCGAGGACCCGGGGGCGCGGGCCGTGCCCTACATGCTCTCCGGCGGCACCGACGGCAAGGCGCTCTCGCGGCTGGGGATCCGCTGCTTCGGCTTCGCCCCGCTCCGGCTGCCCCCGGATCTCGATTTCGCCTCGCTGTTCCACGGTGTGGACGAGCGGGTGCCGATCGACGGCCTACGCTTCGGAGTGCGTGTGCTGGACCGTTTTTTGTCGCGTAGTTGACCACGGCCGCTGGGAGCTCAGGAATGTCTACCGAAGCCCAGATCGACGCGGCGCTCGAGGCGGTCGTCACCGCCGCTCGGCGCCATCGCGCCGTGCTGCAGTCCGGTGCGTCGGAGGAACGGATCTGGCGTGCGTACGTGGCCTTGAACAACGCCACCGTCCGCTACGACGACCTGATCAGCGAGGTCTACGACGAGGTCACGCCCTGGGACTGCGAGTACCTGGAGGCCGACGGGGATCCGGAGTCGGCGCCCCCGGCGCCGATCCGCCCCACCGGCGGCGTGCCGGTCGGCGACGGCGCCGTGATGGTGTCGGTCCGCCACCGGCGTGACTACGTGATCCCCGAGCCGACGCGGCTGCTGACGCTGGCCACGGAGGCCCGGCGTACATCCTGGGCAGCGGTGGACTCCACGCATGCGGCGCGGCCGGTCACCGACGTGGGGGAGGCGGTCAACGAGCTCGTGCAGGCCGGCGACGGCACTGTCGCCGCGCTCGACGCCTACCCGGAGGACCTCGTGCCGGGCAACGGTGTCCTGGTGGTCAACGCGCTGCACCGGCCGCTCACGTTCGCCGAGGCACCGGCGTCCGACGGTCCCGACCCGCTGTTGCTCGGCCCCGACGAGGCACAGCTCTACCGCATGGACGAGGAGATCGTCGACGAGGACTCGATCGAGGAGCCGGTGCCGGCGCCCCGCGATCCGGTTCCCGGATCCGCGGCGCGCCTCTGGTAGGTCGGACGGTCTACGGCCTGCGGAAACTCCGCAGGCCGTCGACGACGGCGCCACCGGCCTTGGTGACCAGCTTGGCGAGCGGGTCGTTGGAGGACGCCACCGCGTCCCGGTAGGCACCCGCGGCGGCCTTCACCTCGGCGGTGAAGGAGGCGTCCGGGTCGTCTTCCCGGCGCGGGTACTGGCCGCCGAGCACTGTGGTGTACTCGTCGGTGTCCGCCCACCGCTGCAGTTCCGCGGCCCGCAGCGCCGGCAGCGGGTGGGTCCGCCCGGTCAGGTGCCCGAGCTTGAGGATGCTGTCGCGGATATCGGCGGCGTCGTCGTACTCGTCGGCCTGCGCGAGGAAGTCGACCAGTTCGTCCGGGCCGGTGCTCATCGCGCCGGCCATCAGCGCGTGGGTACGCAGCGCCGCCGCCGGGTCCTGGCCGCAGAGCAGCCCCGCCCGGTCGCACGACAGCTCGGACTTGCGGTACCACTCCTCGAGCGCGAGCCGGATCGCCCGCAGCCCCCAGTAGCCGATCGGAAACCAGGCCAGATTGAGCGACGCGCTGGTCAGGTGCAGCAGGAGCGTGCGGTAGACCGCGTGCCCGCTGAGCACGTGGCCCATCTCGTGACCGATGGTGAACCGCAGCCCGTCGGTGTCGAGCAGCTCGATCAGGCCGGTGCTCAGCACCAGGAACGGCGCGTCCATGCCGATCGTCATCGCGATCGGTTCCGGGTTGCGCAGGACGAACACCTCGGGCACCGGACTGATGTCGAGCGTCGCCGCGCACTCCAGACGCAGGGCGTGGACCTCGGGGAACTGCTTCGTCGTCACCTTCACGGCGGACGCGAGCAGGAGCAGCCGCTCACGGCGTTCACCAACCGCTCCCGACAGGGCGCGCAGCACCGACGGCAGACCGGGTACCGCGCGGAGCGCGACCAGTGCGCCGCGATCGGCGGGATGCTCGTAGGCCCGCGGGCTGATGCCCGGGAAGCGGCGACGCTCGGTGCTGATCTCGACGGTCATTGGCTGGCCCTCCTAGGCGCTCACGAGGGTCAGCCTAAGGACGGGCGGCAACCCCCGGGGGGCGCTCAGGTGGCCAGTGCGGGACTGGAGGAGGCGGAGCGGCGGCGGCGCAGGACGATCTTGCGGGTGCCGTCGGCGTAGAGCCGGACGCGGGAGAGCTCCCAGCCTCCGTACTCGGCCCGGATCGTCAGCTCCACTTGTGCGGTCACCCGGTCAGTGCCGGGCGGCAACCTCAGCGGTGCGTACTCGTAATCTGGGGGCACTCAGTCATAGTGCCTCGCCGGTGCCGGAGGCGCGAGTGTCCCTCGTTCCCGACGCTTTCGCGGTGATCTCAGCCGCCGTCGCGCTCGGGGTAGCCGAATTCCGGGGCCGAGACGTCGTCGAGCGCGCGGCGGATCTCGGCGGGTAGCGTCAGCGACTCGGTCTGCAGCGAGCCCATCAGCTGACCGACCGTGCGGGCGCCCACCACCGGCGCGGTGACCGCCGGCCGGTCGCGGATCCACGCCAGCGACACCGCCAGTGGCGAGACGCCGAGGCCGTCCGCCGCGGTCGCGACCGCTTCGACGACACGCGCCGACCGGTGCTCGAGGAAGCGCCCGACGAACCGCTCGAAGTGCGGCGACGCACCGCGGGAGTCGTTCGGGGTGCCGTGCCGGTACTTGCCGGTCAGCACCCCGCGGCCGAGCGGCGACCAGGGGAGCAGCCCGACGCCGAGGTCGAGGGCGGCCGGCACGACCTCCCGTTCGACGCCCCGTTCGAGCAGCGAGTACTCGACCTGGGTGGAGATCAGCCGCGGACGCCCGTGCGCGAGCTGCCAGGTGGCGGCCTTCGCGGTCTGCCAGCCGGTGTAGTTGGACATCCCGACGTAGCGCGCCCGCCCGGTGCTGACCGCGATGTCGACGGCCGACAGCGTCTCCTCCAGCGGCGTGTGCGGATCCCACGCGTGCAGTTGCCAGAGGTCGACGTGGTCGGTGCGCAGGCGGGCGAGCGAGGCGTCGAGCGCGGAGAGCAGATGACCGCGGGACGCGTCGCGCCGCCGCAGCGCCGGTACGGCCACCGCTTTGGTCGCGATCTGCACCGCCGAGCGCGGTACGACCGGTCCGATCAGGTCACCCAGGATCTCCTCGGCGCGACCGTCCGCATAGACGTCAGCCGTGTCGACGAGCGTCCCACCGGCGTCGGTGAACGCCTTGAGCTGCTCGGCGGCGTCGTCAGCTTCAGTGTCCCGCCCCCAGGACATCGTTCCCAGCGCGAGCCGGGACACCATCAGCCCGCTGTGGCCGAGGGCACGCAGTTCCATGGCAGCGGACGCTACCGTCGCCCCACCCCACACCGGAGCACCGACCCGCCGTTACGCTGCGCCGTGACCTCACGGCAGACGGGAGTGGCACGTGAAACTGGGGGTGAACCTCGGGTACTGGGGCGCGGGTAATGACGCCGCGAACCTGGAACTGGCCCGGGAAGCGGATCGTCTCGGCTGGTCGTCGGTGTGGGTGGCAGAGGCCTACGGGTCCGACGCCGCCACGGTGCTGGCCTGGGTCGCCGCCCAGACGGAGCAGATCGACATCGGCTCGGCCATCTTCCAGATCCCGGCGCGATCGCCGGCGATGACCGCGATGACCGCCGCGACGCTCGACACGCTGTCCGGCGGCCGGTTCCGGCTCGGTCTCGGCGTCTCCGGCCCGCAGGTTTCCGAGGGCTGGCACGGCGTCCGCTTCGACAAGCCGCTCGGCCGCACCCGGGAGTACGTCGACATCGTGCGGATGGCGCTGGAGCGCAAACGCCGGGTCAAATACGACGGCGCGCATTACCAGCTGCCGCTGCCGGACGGACCGGGCAAGGCGCTGATGCTGACCGTGCACCCGGTGCGCGACTACATCCCCACCTACCTGGCCGCGGTCGGCCCGAAGAACCTCGAGCTCGCCGGTGAGGTGGCCGACGGACTGCTCGCGATCTTCTACTCGACCGACTTCGGGCCCGAGCAGCTCGAGATCGTCGCGAAGGGCCGCGAGAAGGCCGGCAAGACGATGGAGGGCTTCGACGTCTGCGCCACGGTGCCGGTCGTCGTCGGTGACGACCCGGAGCGCTGCGCTGACGCGGTGCGCTGGTACGCGGGGCTGTACGTCGGTGGCATGGGCAGCCGCGAGAAGAACTTCTACAACCAGCTCGCCGTCCGGATGGGCTACGCGGACGCGGCCGCGGAAGTGCAGGAGAAGTACCTCAAGCGGGACTACGAGGGTGCGTACGCCGCGCTGCCGTTCGAGTTTCTCGACCGGACCTCGTTGCTCGGCCCGGTGGAGCGGATCGCCGAGGGGCTGCGCGCGCTGGCCGACGCCGGCGTCACGACGGTCGCCGTGGCGGCGTTCCCGGGCGAGCGCTCGGGCATCGAAACTCTGCAGGCAGTGGACGAGGCATACCGCCTCGCTTTCAACGATGGAGACGCGCGCACTCAGTGAATATCTTTGAAGCAGTCCTCCTCGGCGCCGTCGAGGGCTTCACCGAGTTCCTCCCGATCTCGAGCACCGGCCACCTGACGATCATCGAGAAGCTGCTCGGCTACCGGATCGACGACCCGGACATCACCGCGTTCACGGTGATCATCCAGTCCGGCGCGGTGCTGGCGACGATCATCTTCCTGCGCGAGACGATCATCCGGATGATCATCGGGTTCTTCGCCGGGCTGGCCGGCAAGCGCCCGAAGAGCGACCCCGACTTCCGGCTCGGCCTCGCGGTGATCATCGGTTCGATCCCGATCATCATCGTCGGGCTGCTCTTCCAGGACGCGATCGAGACGACATTGCGCAGCCTGTGGTTCGTCGGGTCCGCGCTGATCCTCTTCAGCGGCGTGATGTGGTTCGCCGACCGGGCGGCCACCCAGCGCCGTCACGAGGTGGACATCACCTGGAAGGACACGCTGATCATGGGCCTCGCGCAGTGCGCGGCCCTGATCCCCGGCGTCTCCCGATCGGGCGCCACGATGTCGGCCGGTCTGCTCCGTGACATCGACCGGGTGACGATCACCAAGCTCTCGTTCCTGCTCTCGATCCCGGCGCTGACCGGGGCGAGCATCCTGCAGGGCGTCACCGAGTACGACCGGATCTCCGGTGGCGTGGGCTGGGCCAACACGATCGTCGCGACCCTCGTCAGCTTCGTCGTCGGCTACATCTCGGTGTCCTGGCTGTTGAAGTTCATCGCGAAGCACAGCTACACGGTGTTCATCATCTACCGGGTGATCCTCGGCACGATCGTGCTTCTGCTGGTCGGAACCGGGGTCATCTCGGCGACGTAGTGTTGAGGTTTCTGCTCGCTTTACCGGGATGAGGTTGGACGTATGCCGACGCTGGTGCTGCTGCGGCACGGCCGGAGTACCGCGAACACCAGCGGGGTGCTCGCCGGCTGGACGCCCGGCGTCAACCTCGACGACCACGGCCGCAAGCAGGCCGAGGCGGTCGCCGAACGCCTCCGGCCGGTGCCGCTGGCGGCGATCGTGTCGAGCCCGCTCGACCGGTGCCAGCAGACCGTGGCACCGGTCTGGGCCGACCGGGACCTGACCCCGGTGATCGACGACCGACTGGGGGAGTGCAAGTACGGCGACTGGACCGGCCGGAAGCTCACCGAGTTGGTGAAGGAACCGCTCTGGAAGGTCGTCCAGCAGCACCCGTCGGCCGCGGTGTTCCCCGGCGAGGGCGGTGAGGGCCTGGCCGCCACCCAGGCCCGGGCGGTCGCCGCGGTGCGGGAGTGGAACGCCCGGGTCGAGGAGTCCTCCGGTAAGGACGCGGTCTGGCTCGCCTGCAGCCACGGCGACGTGATCAAGGCCATCCTCGCCGACGCCTACGGCATGCACCTCGACCTGTTCCAGCGGATCGTCGTCGACCCCTGCTCGGTGAGCATCATCCGGTACTCCGAAACCCGGCCCTTCGTGGTGCGGGTCAACGACATCGGGGGCGATGTGACGGGGTTGCTTCCCCCTCCGAAATCAGCCGATGACACCGAGCAGACCGACGAGTCGGACGCCGTCGTCGGCGGCGGTGCCGGCGCCGCCTGAGCCGGGGACCTCGTGGAGGCGGCACACGCCGGGACCGCGTAGGGTCGAGGCATGGCAGGTCAGGTCTACGCGTTCGAACGCCCCGAGAGGTTCGTCGCCGGGACGGTTGGGGAGCCCGGCGACCGCACCTTCTACCTGCAGGCCACCGATGAGAGCCGCACCGTCAGCGTGGTGCTCGAGAAGACTCAGGTGGCGCTGCTGGCGGAGCGGCTCGTCGAACTGCTCGAAGAAGCCCAGCGCAGGCTCGGCGCCGACACCGGCGACGAGCCCGACGACGTCGACACCGCGCCGCTGACGGCGCCGGTCGAGGAAGAGTTCCGGGTCGGAACGCTTTCGCTCGCCTGGGACGCCGAGTCGTCGACGGTCATCGTCGAGGCCACCGCGCAGTCGGACGACGAGGAAGCGCAGGAGGACGAGCTCGACAGCCTCCGGGTGCGGCTCACCGCGGTCGAGACCCGGGCGTTCGTCGCGCGGGCCGTGCGGGTCGTGGCCGCCGGGCGTCCGCCCTGCCCGCTCTGCGGTCTGCCGCTGGAGTCCGGTGGGCACGTCTGCCCCCGCCAGAACGGGTACCGGCGCTGAGCACAGCAGAACAGCCGGCGGCTCTCGATCCGGCCGAGGCCCTCGTCCTGCTCGCCACCGGTGAGCTGACGATCGAGGGGCGCCTGGTCGACGCCAGCAACGCCACCCTCCTCGCCGCCGTGAGCGCCAACGGCGTCAGCGCGGCCTGCGTCTACAAGCCGGTGCGCGGCGAGCGTCCGCTCTGGGACTTCCCGGACGGCACGCTCGCCGGACGGGAAGTCTCCGCATACCTGGTCGACCAGGCGCTCGGCTGGGATCTCGTACCGCCGACGCTGCTGCGCGACGGACCGTTCGGGCCCGGGATGTGTCAGCTGTGGATCGAATCCGAGTCCGTCGACGAGCTGGTCGACCTCCTGCCGGAGAACAAGGTTCCGAAGGGCTGGTTCCCGGTGTTCGGCGGCGTGGACGGCGGCGGCCGTGACGTCGTCGTGGCGCACGCCGACGACGTGCGGTTGCGCCGGCTGGCCGTGCTCGACGCGGTGACGAACAACGCCGACCGCAAGGGTGGGCACCTGCTGCTCACCGACGACGGTCACCTGTACGGCGTCGACCATGGCCTGTGCTTCCACGAGGAGACGAAACTCCGGACGCTGTTGTGGGGCTGGGGTGGTGAGCCGCTCGACGAGGAAGAGGTCGAGGCGCTGACCCGGCTGCGCGCCGAGCTCGAGCCGGAGGGGGTGCTGCGGGAGGCGCTCGAGGAACACCTCACGGTCACCGAGGTGGACACCACGGCCGCCCGGGTCGACCGCCTCCTCCGCTCCGCCCGCTTCCCAAGGCCCTCGTCCCGCCGCCACGTAGTCCCCTGGCCCCCGTTCTGAGCCGCCCCTCGTAGCGCGCGGTTACGCTCGGCCGCATGCGACACGTGCACCTGTGGCTCCGGGCGCACCCGTTGGTGTTCGACGGGCTGGCCGCCACGGTCGTCGCGCTGCTCTCGCTGATGCTGTTCGCGTCGGTCGGAGTCCAGGGGCATTGGTGGCAGGCGCTGTTCCCGCTCGCCTTCGTCGTGCCGGTCGCGCTGCGTAGCCGCCACCAGGTCGGTGCGCTCTACGCCACCGCCGCGCTCGGCCTGGTCACCTTGGCCACGTTCAGCTTCCCGCACCCGGCGATCCTGTACGCCGGCATCGTCATGGCGTACTCGGCGTCCGCGTACGCCCCGCGCACGCACGCTCGCGCCGCCCTGGCGTTGAGCGTCGTCTTCGGTGTCATCGGGGGCGTCAAGTGGTCGTATCTGGTGCTGAGTCTCACCGGAACCTCGTACGACCTGCACGAGCTCGCGCTGCGGAACCAGGCCATCGCGCTGAGCGTCTCGATCGGCGTGTGCAGTGCGCCGCTGCTCATGGCCTGGCTGTGGGGTGGGGTCGTGCACGCACGGCACGCGTACCTGCAGGAGGCGCTCGACCGTGCCTCCCGGCTCGAACGCGAACGGGATGCGCTGGCTCGCCTCGCCGTCGTCGAGGAGCGCGGCCGCATCGCCCGCGACCTGCACGACGTCGTCGCCCACAGTCTTTCGGTCGTGGTGCTGCAGGCGGACGGGGCCCGACACGTCCTGGAGTCCGATCCGGCGCGGGCCGCTGTCGCGCTCGAAACCATCGGCCGCACGGGTCGTGAGGCCACCGCGGAGATGCGTCGGCTGCTCGGGGTGCTGCGGAGCCCCCAGTCCGCCTCTCGGGCGCCGCAGCCCGACCTCGGTCAGCTCGAGACGCTGGTCAGCCAGGTCCGCGAGTCCGGACTGCCGGTCACGCTGCACGTGACCGGTGACCTGGCGAGCGTCCCCGCCGGCGCCGGCCTGTCGGCCTACCGGATCGTGCAGGAAGCCCTCACCAACTCCGTCAAACACGGCGGTCCGTCCGTGCAGGCCGAGGTCAGCGTCGTGGTGCAGCCCGACGGGCTTTCCGTCTCCATTGCCGACGACGGACGCGGCGCCGCCGCAGCCAACGACGGTGCGGGCCTCGGACTGCTGGGCATGCGGGAACGGGCCGCGGCGGTCGGCGGGGAGGTCACAGCGGGACCGCGACCCGGCGGCGGCTTCGCGGTCACGGCGTTCCTTCCGACCGAGAAAGCGGTGGTCAGGCAGTGATTCGGGTGCTGCTGGTGGATGACCAGGAGCTGGTGCGCAGCGGGCTGCGGATGGTGCTCGACGCGCAGGACGGTCTCGTTGTCGTCGACGAGGCCGGCGACGGGCAGGCCGCCGTCGAGCGTGTCCGCGCCGGTGGGGTGGACGTCGTCGTCATGGACGTGCGGATGCCGCGCCTGGACGGCGTCGGCGCCACCGAACGCATCGCCGCGCTCCCGGACCCGCCGCGGGTCCTCCTGCTCACGACCTTCGATCTGGACGAGTACGCGTTCGCGGGCCTCCGCGCCGGTGCTGCCGGGTTCCTGCTCAAGGACGTCCCGACGACCGAACTGGTGAGCGCGATCCGCGCGGTCCACGAGGGCGACGCGGTCGTGGCCCCGTCGACCACCCGTCGGCTGCTCGACCGGTTCCTCCCGCACCTGCCAGGGTCGCAGGCAGCAGAGGACGTCTTCGCCGAGCTCACCGCCCGCGAACGCGAAGTACTCGTGCTCCTCGCGAAAGGCCTCTCGAACCTCGAGATCTCCGAAGCCCTGTTCCTCAGCGAAGGAACCGTGAAGACGCACGTCAGCCGCGTGCTGACCAAGCTCGGCGTCCGCGACCGCGTGCAGGCGGTGGTACTGGCTTACCAGTCGGGGCTCGTAGGTCTCGAGCGGTAGTCGCATCAGCCGAAAGACAGACCTCGATCACGACGTACGCCAGACGCTCTCCCATCGCGCAATTCGTAGCGTTTCTGTCATGAACATGGCGGCAGTGACAGCGATCGACCTCACGAAGACCTACGGCACCGGCAACACCCGGGTCAGCGCTCTGCGTGGGGTGTCGCTCGCGGTGGGGACCGGGCAGTTCGTCGCGATCATGGGGCCGTCGGGCTCCGGGAAGTCGACGCTCCTGCACTGCCTGGCCGGCCTCGACAGACCGACGTCCGGCCGGGTCCGCATCGGTAACGACGGTCTCGACGGGCTCTCCGACGGGCGCCTGACCCGCCTGCGCCGGGACGCTGTCGGCTTCGTGTTCCAGTCGTTCAACCTGCTCCCGACGCTGTCCGCGGCCGAGAACATCCTGCTGCCACTGCGTCTTGCCGGACGTCGTCCTGATGGTGAATGGCTCGACCGGGTGATCGACCTGCTGGGACTCGCGGACCGGATGCACCACCGGCCGAATCAGCTGTCCGGAGGACAGCAGCAGCGGGTGGCTGTCGCACGCGCGCTGATCACGCGGCCGTCGGTGATCTTCGCGGACGAGCCGACCGGGAACCTGGACTCGCGGTCGGGTGCCGAGGTGCTCAGCCTGCTGCGTGCCAGCGTGCGCGAGCTGGGCCAGACCGTCGTGATGGTGACCCACGACCCGCGCGCGGCCGGTTACGCCGACCGGGTCGTGTTCCTCGCCGACGGCCGGATCGTCGACGACGCCACGAACCCCACACCCGAGGGCGTCCTCGAGCGGATGGCGCGGCTGGAAGTGCAGGCCGCCTGATGCTGCGCGTCGCGCTCTCCCGGGTCC
The DNA here is from genome assembly GCF_043197895.1 of Cryptosporangium sp. NPDC048952. NCBI lineage: Bacteria > Bacillati > Actinomycetota > Actinomycetes > Cryptosporangiales > Cryptosporangiaceae > Cryptosporangium > Cryptosporangium sp. NPDC048952. Next base: position 203,398 of record NZ_JBICTY010000004.1, read on the forward strand.
GCCACCAGTTCGGATCCCTCCTGCTCGTCTCCCTGGCGGTGGCAGCCGCCGTCGCCTTCATCGCCTCCACCTTCACGCTGGGCGACGCCATCCGCGCGGCCGTCTATCGGGAAACCGCGGCTCAGGCCGAGCACGTCGCGGCCCACGCCGAGGGCCCGCTGACCGATGCGGACGTCCGCACCCTGACCGCGATGCCGGGCGTCACAGCCGTGCAGCCGCGCGCCGACTTCGGCACGATCACGCTGCTCGAAACGGACGGGAAGGTCGTCCGGGTACCGGGGCAGCCGATTCTGTCCGCGTTCGTGGCGCCGGTCGACCCGGTCCTCTCCGACCGCGACCTGACCGCCGGTGCGTTTCCGACGAAGTCCGGCGAGCTCGTCGTCCCCTCGGCGCTGGCCGACGAGCGGGGCTGGAAGCCCGGAACGCACGTGCGTGTCCTGGACACCGCACGGGGTGAGCACGACTTCACGATCACCGGCCTGGTCGAGGGCCGCGTCGAGGAGGGCACCGCGGGCCTGCTCCCCACCGACTTCTCCACGCTCCTGGGCCAGAAGGAGTGGTCGGCGCTCGACGTGACCGGCACGGTGACGCCCGAGGCGGTCCGTGCAGCTCTGGGCACCGACATCACCGTCGTTTCCGGACCCGAATACGCCGACCAACTCGCGTCTGCGCAGCTCGGCGGCTCGATCACTGCGATCATCGAGGGGCTGCAGCTCTTCGCCTGGGTCGCGGTCGTGGTGGCGGCGGCGGTCGCGTACAACGCGTTCGGCATCGTGCTGGCGCAGCGTCAGCGTGAGGTGGCGCTGGTGCGCTGCGTCGGCGCCGGGCGCGGGCAGGTGTTCCGCGCGACGATCGTCGAAGCGGCGGCAGCCGGTCTGCTCGCCGCGGTGATCGGGTACGTCGCCGGGCAGGGCCTAGCGGCGATCGCCACGTACGGGCTGACGTCCGTCGGAGCCGCTCCGGACAGCCTCCGGGTGACGTTCTCCCCGGTGGCGGCGGTGGTGGCGCTGATCGTCGGGGTGTCGGTGTCGGTGCTCGCCGCGGTACTGCCCGCGTGGTCGGCCACCCGCGTCGCGCCGGTGCGGGCGCTGTCCGACCAGCCGGAACTGATCGACGACAAGCGGGTGGGCTTTCTCCGGGCCGGAATCGGGCTGCTGCTCGCCGCAGCGGGGTCGGCCCTCGCCTGGTACGCCGCCGACCAGCACGACAGCTGGACCGGCATCGGCGGAGGGTTCCTGGTCGTGCTCGCATTGCTGGTGCTCGGGCCGGTCGTCGTCGGTCCGCTGGTGCGGGTCGTCGGCTTCCCCGGACGCCTGGCCGGAGCCGCCGGGCACCTGGCCGCGGCGAACGGCGCGCGCCACCCGCGGCGCACCGCCGCCGTGACGAACGCGCTGACGATCGGCATCGGCCTCGCCATCGTGATGCTGGTCGGGTTCGCGTCGTTGGAGAAGACCGCGAACGCGCAGCTGACCGGCGTCTATTCGGCGGACTTCACGCTCACGAGCGTGGGGGCGACCGCGCTGCCGGCCGGGCTCGCGGACACGCTGCGGCAGACACCCGAGCTGCAGGCCCCGGTGCCGGTCCGCTCGCACGACGCCGACCAGATCGCCGGGAAGAACGCCACGCTCGGCACCACCGTTGCTGCGGTCGAACCGGGAGACCTCCGGGCGCACCTTCCGGCGAAGTACACGAAGTCCGGCGACCTGCGCGACTTCGGTCCCGGCCGGGTGGTGGTCACGGGTCAGGCCGCGAAGGATCTCGGCGGCCTGAACGCCGGTGACACCGTGCGGGTCGAGAACACCGCGCTGCGGGTCGCGGCGGTGGTCGAGGGCGGTAACAGCTCGCCGTTCGGGCCGCTGACGTTCGATCCGGCCGACTTCGCCCGCTGGTACGGCTCGACCGCCCCCACCGGGCTGCTGGTCTGGGCGAAGCCCGGCGTCGACGCCGGAACCGCCCGGGCCGCGATCGACGACACGCTCGTCGCGACGCCGGACGTCGAGGTGCAGGATCTCGCCGGCGCGCTGGCGCAGTTGGAGTCCGAGATCAACGGCTACCTCACGGCCGGTGGGCTGCTGATCGGCATGGCGGTGTTCGTCGCGGTGCTCGGCGTGATGGTGACGCTGACGCTGTCGGTGTTCGAGCGCCGCCGGGAGATCGCGGTGCTGCGGGCGTTGGGGCTGACCCGCGGTCAGCTGTACACCACGTTGACGCTGGAGGGCGCGATCATGGCGCTGCTCGCGGCGGTGCTGGGCACGGTGCTGGGGCTCGGTCTCGGGGTGGCCGGGACGTTCGCGGCGTTCGGCACCGACGAGGACCTGCGGATCGGGTTGCCGCTGGTGCCGATCGCCGGGGTGCTGGCCGGGGCCGCGGTGATCGGCATGCTCGCGGCCCTCCCCCCGGCGCGCCGGGCGTCGAGGACGGCTCCGGTGGAGGCCCTCGGGTGAGGCCTGCACGGTTTGGAGGGCTATGACCCACCAAACCGTGCACGGCTCAGAGGGCGATGCCGAGGAGGGCGTCGAGCGTGGAGTGCACCAGGGCGGGGGCGGTGGGGTCGGAGCCCTCGCGCGCGACCCAGTCGTCGACGGCCCGGATCGCGCCCGGGCTGTCGAGGTCGTCGGCCAGCCGCTCTCGCACGGTCGCCAGCAGCTCGACCGCCGACGGGCCGGTGGCCCGCGCCGTCGCGTCCCGCCAGCGGGCCAGCCGCTCCTGTGCCTCGTCCAGCGCGGCCGACGTCCACGCGCGGTCGGACCGGTAGTGACCGGACAGCAGCGCGAGCCGGACCGCCATCGGGTCGACCCCGTCGCCCCGCAACCGCGACACGAACACCAGATTTCCGCGCGACTTCGACATCTTCTCGCCGTCCAGGCCGATCATCCCGGTATGGACGTAGTGCTTCGCGAACGGCCACTGGTCCGCGGCCGCCTCGGCGTGCAGCGCGGACATCTCGTGGTGCGGGAAGACGAGGTCCGAGCCGCCGCCCTGGACGTCGATGCCCATGCCGAGGCGGTTGACCGCGATCGCCGCGCACTCCACGTGCCAGCCGGGGCGCCCGGGCCCGACCGGCGACGGCCAGCGCGGTTCACCCTCCCGGGCGCCACGCCACAGCAACGGGTCGAGCGCGTTCCGCTTGCCGGGCCGCTCCGGATCCCCACCGCGTTCGGCGAAGAAGTTCAGCATCGTCGAATGGTCGTACCCCGACTCGTAGCCGAAGCGCGCAGCGGCCGCGACGTCCTGGTAGACGTCGCCCGTCCCGTCCTCGAGCCGGTAGGCCACCCCGATCGACACGAGCTTCTCGACCAGCTCGGCGATCTCCTCGACGGCCTCCACGACACCCACGTAGTGCGCCGGCGGGATGACCCGCAGCGCGGTCATGTCCTCGCGGAACAGCGCGGTCTCCCGCATACCGAGCACGATCCAGTCCTCGCCGTCGCGGTCGGCGCGCTCGAACAGCGGGTCGTCGACGTCGGTGACGTTCTGGACGAACATGACCTCGTGCCCGTTGTCGCGCCAGACCCGGTTCACGAGATCGAACGCGAGGTACGTGGCGGCGTGACCGAGGTGCGTCGCGTCGTAGGGCGTGATGCCGCAGACGTACATCCGGGCGACGGGCCCGGGCTCCGTCGGCCGCACCTCGTGCGTCGCCGAGTCGTACAGCCGCAGCGGGATGCCGGTTCCGGGGAGAAGGGGCACGTCAGGGTGCGGCCAGCTCTGCATTCCCCGAGCGTAACCGGGATTCTCGTCATTCAGAATGTCCGTCCTGCGGACAAGCGTCCGCTGAACGGCTAGGGGTTGACACGTCACCGTTCTCGCACGAAGGTGCAGTCAGCAGCTCCGCGCTCGCTGTGCGGACATACGTCCGGACAGAGTTCGTACCGGGACGACGAAGGAGTCGAACACCCATGACCGACCAGTTCCAGCCCGGCCGTCCGATCGTGCTGCGGGGCGGCACCGTCCTGCCGATGGACGCTACCAAGTCGGTGCTGCGCGACACCGATGTCCTCGTCGTCGGCGACACGATCGAGGCCATCGGTCCGAACCTGTCGGTGCCGGAGGGCACCCAGGAGATCGACGCCCGCGGCGGCATCGTGATGCCCGGCATGATCGACACCCACCGGCACATGTGGCAGACCGCGATGCGCGGCTACGGCGCCGACTGGACGCTCACCCAGTACTTCGTCTTCTACTACCTCCAGCACGGCAAGTCGTTCCGGCCGGAGGACATCTACGCCGGCAACCTGCTGTCCGCGATCGAGGCGCTCGACGCCGGTGTCACCACCACCGTCGACTGGTCGCACAACAACCACACCACCCAGCACGCCGACGCCGCTGTCGACGCCCTCGAGGCGATTCCCGGCCGGTTCGTGTTCGCCTACGGCAACATCCAGGGCGGCGCGTGGGAGTGGGCCACCACGCCGGACTTCCGCGACTTCGTCGAGCGGCGCATGCACCGCGGCGACATGCTCGGCTTCCAGATGGCGTTCGACGTCACCGGCGACCCGGCGTTTCCCGAGAAGGCCGCGTTCGAGGTGGCCCGCGACCTCGGCGCGACCGTCACCACGCACGCCGGCGTGTGGGGCGCGACGAACGACGACGGCATCCGGCTGATGTACGACAACGGCTTCATGACGCCGGGCACCGTCTACGTGCACGCCGCGACGCTGTCCGACGACTCGTACCAGCGGATCGCGGCGACCGGCGGCTCCGTGTCGGTCTCTACCGAGAGCGAGCAGAGCTGCGGTCAGGGCTACCCGCCCACCTGGGTGCTGCGCAAGCACAACGTCCCGGTCTCGCTGTCGATGGACACCAGTGTCTGGTGGAGCGGCGACCTGTTCTCCGCGATGCGGGCGACGCTCGGCGCCGACCGTTCCCGCGAGCACCTCGAGGCCCACAAGAACGGCGACACCGTCACCCACTCGCACCTGCGCGCCGACCAGGTCGTCGAGTACGCGACCCGCGGTGGGGCGGCGGCGCTGGGCCGGGACAACCTGGGTCAGCTCGCGGCCGGCAAGAAGGCCGACGTCGTGCTGATCAAGAACGACAGCTCGCCGGTGATGTTCCCGCTGCTCAACCCGTACGGACACGTGGCGTTCCAGGCGCAGCGCGGCGACGTGCACACCGTGCTGGTCGACGGCAAGGTCGTCAAGCACGACGGCAAGCTGGTCGGCATCGACCTGGCCGCCGCGCGCACGGCGATCGAATCGACTGTCGAATACCTGCAGGAGACGCTCGGTACTGAGGCCTGGGAAGCCGGCATGAACCCCGACATCCCGGAGACCAAGGTCCTCGACAACCCCTACACGTACACCGACTACCGCAGCGCTTCCACTCACGAGGCCTGATCGACGGTGAGGTCCGTGGTCGCGGCGAGGGCCGCGACCACGGACACCACGTTGCGGATCAGCGGGGTGTCGTCCCGCCAGGTCACCACGGTTTCGGCGACCTCGCCCTCCAGCGGCACGTACACCACACCACCGCCGCGCAGGCTGCGTGACGACGCGGCCAGCCGGGTGACGCCCACCCCGGCGGCGACCAGCGCGAGCAGGTTCTGCACGCTGCTTCCCTCGGCCACGACGCGGGGTTCGTACCCGGCCGCCGCGTACTCGGCGTCGTACCTGACGTGCCAGGGCAGCCAGGAGTCGCGCGGGGTGAGCACCCAGGGCTCGTCCTTCAGCTCCGCGAGGTGGAGGGCGCCGCGCAGAGCGAGCGGGTGCCCCGACGGCAGCACCGCGCACGTCGGCTCGGTGGCGATCACCCGGGTGCGCAGGTCGTCCACGCACGGCGGACGCCCGAACCCCACGTCGTAACGCCCGGACCGCAGACCGGTCACCATCTCCGCGATCGACACCGCGTCGGTCGTCAGCTCCCAGTCCGGGAACCGTTCCCGCAGTGCTCGGACGATCGGCGGCAGCAGCGTGTTCGCCGCCGACGCGAGGAACGCGAGGTCCACCTGGCCGATCTCGCCCCGCGCCGCCCGCGCGGCCACGGCCGTGGCCAGTCCGGCGCGTTCGAGCACCGCCCGCGCCTCGGGCAGGAACACTTCGCCCACAGCGGTCAGCCGCGTGCCTCGGGTGTCCCGATCGAACAATCGGGTCTTCAACCGCCGTTCCAGCGCAGCGATCTGCTGCGACAACGACTGCTGCGCGATCCCCAGTCGCGCGGCCGCCGCGGTGACGCTCAGCTCCTCGGCCACCGCCACGAAGTAGCGCAGGTGCCGCAGCTCGAGGTCGCTCACAGGCTCGGACTGTAACCGCAACCGGCGACCGGTGTTGGCGGAGCGCCCTGCCGCCGGGTGAGGCTCGGGCCATGACAAAGACCTGGTTGATCACCGGCTGCTCCTCCGGCTTCGGCCGCGAGATCGCGCTCGCTGCGCTCGCCGCCGGGGACAACGTTCTCGCTACCGCGCGCAAGCCGGAAGTCCTCGCCGACCTGGTCGGCGAAAGCCTGAGAACCGCTGCTCTCGACGTCACTGAGCCCGGCGCCGCAGCGACGGCCGAACAGGGCCACGGCACGATCGTGCAGATCAGCTCGATGGGCGGCCAGCTGGCGTTCGCCGGCGTCGGCGCCTACTGCGCGGCGAAGTTCGCGCTCGAAGGGCTGTCCGAGGCGCTCGCCGCCGAGCTCGAGCCGCACGGCGTCCGCGTGCTGATCGTCGAGCCCGGCGCGTTCCGCACCGAGTTCAACGGCGGACGGATGGTCGCGTCCGCACCGCTGGAGGCCTACCGGGACACCGTGGGCACGACCCGCCGGAACCTCCAAGAGGGCGACGGCACCCAGCCGGGTGACCCGGCCAAGGCCGCGCGCATCATCGTCGACACGGTCGGCTCCGACGACGCCCCACTGCGCCTGCCGCTGGGCCGCGACGCCGTCGACGCCCTCCGCGCTCACCAGACCGGGCTAGCCGACGACCTGACGAAGTGGGAACGCGTCAGCGTCGCGACCAGCTACTGAGCGTCCTTGCCGCCGCGGTACGCCAGCAACGCGACGGCGCACGGCAGCAGGCACGCCCAGAGAAGGCCCCAGCCGTAGTCCTCGGTGTCCGCCGGTGGCCCCCGATACGCGACGAGGTAGGCCACCGCCGTCACCGGCACCGGGCCGAGAAGCGTCCAGACCGCGAGTTTGACGCCGAGGAGCCCCGACCGGCGCCTCCGGGGGAGGACTCCCGCCACGAACGCGCCGAGCCCGACCCAGCTGACGAGCAACGCGACCGCGACGCCGCTCGCCGCACGGGGAAGAAACGTCGACACCTGGTCCCGCACGGCGACTTCGACCACCTCGCCGCACCAGATCCGTAACCGTGCCGGGTCGCCCACCCGGGCCACGTGCTCGACGTTGCTGGGCACGTGTTTCGTCCACCGGCTGCCGTCGGCCCGCCGCACCTCCAGCCCCCAGGACGGGTTGCCGCGCGGCGGGATGCTCTCCCACCGCCGGACGACCCGTCCGGATTCACCGGGCAGGCAGTCGGCGCGGCCGGTCGCGCAGCCGACGGTCTCGCGGGCGTAGACCCGCAACTCGCCGAGCGGCGTGTCAGCCCACTCCAACCCGGCGATGATCAGCACGGCGCCGACGGCGGCCAGCACCGACCGGCCCGGTGAGAAGTTCAGCGGGACGACTTCCGGTGACGCCTCGGACATGGCGGCTCCGACGGAACGCGGGCCTCCAGGATCGCCGGAGCGTCAAGCTCAGACCGCGGGGCCGCCCGGGCCCGCGGTGCCGCCCCGGCGGCGGAGGTACTTCTCGAACTCGCGCGCGAGATCCTCACCCGACGCCTGGGGGAGCGGCTCGTCCCCGTCCCGCTGCTCCAGCGTCCGGATGTACTCCGCCATGTCCGCGTCCGACGCCGCGAGCTCGTTCACCTGCGACTCCCACGCCGCAGCGCGCTCCGCGAGCTCACCCATCGGCACCCGCATGTCGAGCACGTTCTCCAGCGTGTGCAGCAGCGCGAGCGTCGCCTTCGGGTTCGGCGCCTGGGCGACGTAGTGCGGCACCTGCGCCCAGTACGACAGCGACGGGATCTCGGCACGCACGCACGCGTCGTGCAGCACGCCGACGATGCCGGTCGGCCCCTCGTACTTGGTCTGCTGCACGTCGTACCGGTTGGCCATCTCCGGGTCCGACGCACTGCCGGTGACCGGGAACTGGCGCGAGTGCGGTGTGTCGGCCAGCAGCGCGCCGAGCAGGATCACCTGCTCGACGTCGAGCGCGTGGAACAGCTCCAGGATCTCCTCGCAGAAGCCCCGCCAGCGCATGTTCGGCTCGATGCCGCGGACCAGCACGACGTCGCGCTCGGCCTCGGGCGGGGTGCAGGTGGAAACCCGGGTGGTGGGCCATTCGATGCGCCGGCCGCTGGGGTCTTCGGACATCGAGACCAGCGGACGGTTCACCTGGAAGTCGTAGTAGTCGTCGGGGTCGATCTCGGCGACCGGCTTGGCCTGCCACTCCAGTTCGAGGTGCTCGACCACCGCGGTCGCTGCGTCACCCGCGTCGTTCCAGCCCTCGAAGGCGGCGATGACGATGGGGGAACGCAGCACAGGTAGTCCGTCGAACTCGGTCACAGAACCACCCTACGCGGGACGCAAGCCGGGAGGGGCGGCGCGCACGGCGATGACCGGGATGCCCCGAAAAGCCCCAGCGCCTCGATGAAAGACCGTCGGTGGGTCGCGGTAACCTTGACAGCATGGTGTCCATCCTGCGGAGCACGCCGGCCACTGCCCTCACGTCCGCCTTGCGCGAACGGGTCCTCGTCTCCGATGGAGCGATGGGCACGATGCTGCAGGCGGCAGACCTGACGCTCGACGACTTCGAAGGGCTCGAGGGCTGTAACGAGGTCCTGAACGCCACCCGCCCCGACGTCGTCGGCACGATCCACGAGGCGTACTTCGCGGCCGGTGCGGACCTGGTCGAGACCAACACGTTCGGCGGAAACTTCGCGAACTTCGCGGAGTACGACATCGTCGACCGGATCTTCGAGCTGAACGAGAAGGGCGCGCGCATCGCGCGCGAGGTCGCGGACGGCTTCAGCACCGCCGACCGCCCCCGGTTCGTGCTCGGTTCGGTCGGTCCCGGAACAAAATTGCCGACGCTCGGCCACGCGCCGTACGCCCAGCTGCGCGACGCGTTCCAGATCCAGGCGGAGGGTCTGCTCACCGGCGGCGCCGACGCGTTCATCGTCGAGACGTGCCAGGACCTGCTGCAGGCGAAGGCCGCGATCATCGGCGCGCAGCGCGCGATGGCCAAGCTGGGCACGCGCATCCCGCTGATCTGCCACGTCACGGTCGAGACCACCGGCACCATGCTGCTGGGCAGCGAGATCGGCGCCGCGGTCACCGCGCTCGAGCCGCTCGGCATCGACTACCTCGGCCTCAACTGCGCCACCGGCCCGGCCGAGATGAGCGAGCACCTGCGGTACCTCTCCCAGCACGGCCACGTCGGCCTGTCGGTGATGCCGAACGCGGGCCTGCCGGAGCTCGGCCCGAACGGCGCGGTCTACCCGCTGGGCCCCGAGGAGCTGGCCACCTCGCTGAGCCGGTTCGTCACCGAGTACGGCGCCCAGTTGGTCGGCGGCTGCTGCGGCACGACGCCGGAGCACATCCGCCAGGTCGCCGAGGCGGTCAAGGACCTCACCCCGGCCGTCAAGGCCCCCGACGACGACCCGTCGGTCGCGTCGATCTACCAGTCGGTGCCGTTCCGGCAGGACGCCAGCGCGCTGATGATCGGCGAGCGCACCAACGCGAACGGCTCCAAGAAGTTCCGCGAGGCGATGCTCGACGGCCGCTGGCAGGACTGCGTCGAGATCGCACGCGAGGCCACCCGCGACGGTTCCCACCTGATCGACCTCTGCGTCGACTACGTCGGCCGTAAGGGCGCCGACGACATGCGTGAGCTGGCCGGGCGTTTCGCGACCGCGTCCACGCTGCCGATCATGCTCGACTCCACCGAGATCGACGTGATCGAGGCCGGCCTGGAGTCGCTGGGTGGCCGCTCGATCGTCAACTCGGTCAACTTCGAGGACGGCGACGGGCCCGAGTCCCGCTACGCGCGCATCATGCCGATCATCCGCGAGCACGGCGCCGCGGTCGTCGCGCTGACGATCGACGAGGAGGGCCAGGCCCGCACCGCGGAGCACAAGGTCCGCATCGCCGAGCGGCTCATCGAGGACCTCACGCAGAAGTGGGGGATGGCCGAGTCGGACATCGTCGTCGACACGCTGACGTTCACGATCGCCACCGGCCAGGAGGAGAGCCGCCGCGACGGTCTCGAGACCATCGAGGCGATCCGCCTGCTCAAGGAGCGGCACCCGAACGTCCAGACGACGCTGGGGCTCTCGAACATCTCGTTCGGCCTCAACCCGGCCGCCCGCCAGGTCGTCAACTCGGTGTTCCTGCACGAGTGCCGCGAAGCCGGCCTGGACTCGGCGATCGTGCACGCCAGCAAGATCCTGCCGATCAGCAAGATCCAGGAGGAGCAGCGCGAGACCGCGCTGGACCTCATCTACGACCGCCGCCGCGAGGGTTACGACCCGCTGCAGCACCTGCTGCAGCTCTTCGACGGTGTCGACGCGAAGTCCACCAGCGCCTCCCGGGCCGAGGAGCTTGCCGCACTGCCCCTGGAAGAGCGTCTCCAGCGCCGGATCGTCGACGGCGAGCGCAACGGCCTCGAAGCCGATCTGGACGCCGCGCTGCAGCAGAAGTCGGCGCTCGACATCATCAACGACACGCTGCTCTCGGGCATGAAGACGGTCGGCGAGCTGTTCGGCTCCGGTCAGATGCAGCTGCCGTTCGTGCTGCAGTCGGCCGAGGTCATGAAGACCGCTGTCGCGCACCTCGAGCCGCACATGGAGCGCAACGAGGACGACGAGGGCAAGGGCACGATCGTGCTCGCCACCGTCAAGGGCGACGTCCACGACATCGGCAAGAACCTCGTCGACATCATCCTGAGCAACAACGGCTACAACGTCGTCAACATCGGCATCAAGCAGCCGGTGAACGCGATCCTGGACGCCGCGGAGGAGCACCGGGCCGACGTCATCGGCATGTCCGGCCTGCTGGTGAAGTCCACCGTGGTCATGAAGGAGAACCTGGCCGAGATGAACACGCGCGGTGTCGCCGCGCGCTGGCCGGTGATGCTCGGCGGTGCCGCGCTGACCCGTGCGTACGTGGAGAACGACCTGGCTGAGATGTACGCCGGCGACGTGCGGTACGCGCGCGACGCGTTCGAAGGCCTTCGGCTCATGGACGCCCTGATGCTCGCCAAGCGGGGCGGCGTCGCGCCTGCGGACAGCGAGGAAGAGCAGCGCAAGGCCGCCGAGCGCAAGGCCCGGCACGAGCGGTCGGCCCGGATCGCGGCCGAGCGCAAGGCCAAGGCCGGCCCGGAGATCTCGGTCGACGACGAGAGCGTGAAGTCCGACGTCGTCACCGACAACCCGGTGCCGACGCCGCCGTTCTGGGGCGACCGGGTCGTCAAGGGCATCCCGCTGGCGGAGTACTCCGGGCTGCTCGACGAGCGGGCGACGTTCCTCGGTCAGTGGGGCCTGCGTGGCGCCCGCGGCGGCGAGGGACCGTCGTACGAGGAGCTCGTCGAGACCGAGGGCCGGCCGCGGCTGCGGTACTGGCTCGACCGGCTGCTCGCCGACAAGGTGCTGGAAGCCGCGGTGGTGTACGGGTACTTCCCGGCGGTGTCCGAGGGCAACAAGCTGATCGTGCTGGAGTCCTCCGACCCCTCCTCGGCGGAGCGGGTGCGCTTCCGCTTCCCGCGGCAGGTTCGTGACCGTCGGCTCAACCTGGCCGACTTCTTCCGGTCGCGCGAGGCCGCGGTGGCCGAGGGACGCACGGACGTCGTCTCGTTCCAGGTCGTCACGATGGGCAACCGGATCGCGGAGTACGCGAACGAGCTGTTCGCCGCGAACTCCTACCGCGACTACCTCGAGGTGCACGGGCTGTCCGTGCAGCTCACCGAGGCGCTCGCCGAGTACTGGCACCAGCGGGTGCGCTCGGAGCTCGGCTTCGGCGGCGAGGACCCGACGAAGCCCGAGGAGTTCTTCGACCTGCAGTACCGGGGCGCGCGGTACTCGTTCGGCTACCCGGCCTGCCCCGACCTGGAGCAGCAGGAGCAGCTGTTCGAGCTGGTCAAGCCGCACCAGATCGGCGTCAAGCTGTCCGAGGAGTTCCAGTTGCACCCGGAGCAGTCGACGTCGGCGATCGTCGTGCACCACCCCGAGGCGAAGTACTTCGCGGCCCGATGACGCTCCCGGATGCGGTTCTCTTCGACATGGACGGGACGCTGTTCGACAGCGAGAAGCTGTGGGACGTCGGTCTCGACGAGTTGGCTCACCACCTCGGTGGTGAGCTCTCGCAGGCGGCGCGCACGACGATGATCGGTGCGCCGCTGGCGATGTCGATGGAGATCCTCCATGCCGACCTCGGGCGCCCCGACCTCGACATCGCGACCAGCGGGGCGTGGCTCGAGGACTACATGCGGACGCTATTCACCACCTCGCTCGTCTGGCGAGCCGGGGCGCAGGAGCTGCTCAAGGCCGTGCGGGCCGCGGAGATTCCGGCGGCGCTGGTCACCGCGACCCGGCGGAACCTGGTCGAGGTGGCGCTCGACACGCTCGGGCGCGAGAACTTCGACGCGGTGGTGTGCGGCGATGAGGTGGAGCACTCGAAGCCGCACCCCGAGCCATATCTGCGGGCGGCTTCGCTGCTCGGGGTGGATCCCGGGGCGTGCGTGGCCATCGAGGACTCGGTGAACGGCACCGCGTCGGCGGAGGCCGCCGGGTGCCCGGTGCTGGTCGTTCCCAGCGAGGCGCCGGTGCCGGCGGGGGCCCGGCGGGTGCAGCGGGAGTCGCTGGTCGGGGTCGGCCTTCCGGAGCTCGCCGCCGTCCTGACGGCTGTTGCGTCCTGACCCACTGACGGGTTTAGAGTGCCTCCCGGGTCGGGTGTGACCGGCAACCAACGGGGAGACGTGATGCAACCACAGGGTTACGGCGGCCAGGCGCCGTTACCGGGGTACGGGCAGCCCGCGCCCCAGCAGCAGTGGGGTGCGCCCCCGCCCGGCTACCCGAACAGCGCGCCTCCGCAGCAGGGGTATCCCACGAGCGCTCCGCCGCAGGGGTACGCGCCGCAGGGGTACCCGACCAGCGCGCCGCCGCAGGGGTATGCGCCGCAGCCGGGGTACGGGCAGCCGCAGTACGGCGCTCCCCCGCAGTACGGCGCTCCCCAGCAGTACGGCGCCCCGCAGCAGTACGGCGCTCAGCCGTACGGGGTGCCCCCGCACCAGGCGCAGAACTTCGCGGCACCGGCCGCAGCCGGGGGCCTCTGGCACCGCCCCGGCACCAAGCTCGTCATCGGTAGCGCGATCCTGTTCGTGGTCGGCATCGCGATCACGATCGGCACCTTCGCGTTCGCCGACCCGGGCGGCCACTTCCTCGTCGCCACCGGCCCGATGATCTTCGGCGTCGTCGGTGTCGTCAAGGGCCTGATCCAGATGGCGAAGGGCTGACGCGCAGTCCCCATCGACTTGCCCGGACGGTCTAGATTTGTGCTCGCGGCACGGCGTCGGGGTGACGCCGTGTGCTCCGCACAGGAGCACCGGCCGTCCGGGCGCGAGGGGTGTGCGGACGGCCGCCGCCTTTAATCGTTCGCGCGGCGCCCCGGCAACGGGTTAGCGTGCCGCCATGACACATGCGATCCGGATGCGCATCGCCTGACGGCGGTGCTGCCTTCCCGTACCGGTGGTTGCTGTCCCCGGTCCGGTTCGCGCGCATTCCTTTCCGGACGCCACCAGGCGTACCGCCGTCGACGGAGCTACGAGCCCATTCCGCCGATGCGCAGGACGTCAACACGTGTCTCGTCATTCCTTTGGCCCGCACGAGCTGGGCCAGAACTTTCTTGCCAACACCTCCACCGCTCACCGGATCGCCGAACTCGTCCCCGCCGGGGCCGCGCGGGTCGTCGACCTCGGGGCCGGCGCCGGAGCGCTCACGCGTGCGCTCGTCGGCCGGGGTCATCGGGTGACCGCTGTCGAGCTCGACCCTCGTCGGATCGTGACGTTGCGTCGGCTCGGGTCACGGGTCGACGTGGTCCGGGCCGACATGCTGCGGTACCGGGGGCCGGAGCCGCACGATCTCGTCTCGAACGTGCCGTTCGGGATCACCACGCCGTTGCTGCGGCACCTGCTGGAGCAGCGCGCATGGGGGACCGCTGTGTTGCTGCTGCAGTGGGAGGTCGCCCGGAAGCGGGCCGCGGTGGGCTCGACCACGATGCTCACCGCGTCGTGGTGGCCCTGGTACACGTTCACGCTGGCCGGGCGGGTACCCGCGAGCGACTTCCGCCCACGGCCCAGCGTCGACGGCGGCATCCTGCTCGTGGAGCGGCGCCCCGTGCCGCTGGTGGCGGTGTCCGAACGGGCCGCCTACCAGGCGCTGGTCCGCCGCGCGTTCACCGGCCGTGGGGGCTTGCGCGGAGCAGTGAGCGGGCGCCGTTTGCACACTGCGGGCATCCCCGCCAGCACCCTCCCCGGCCGACTCACCGCAACCCAGTGGGCAACCCTCGCCGGCCACTAGACGCGGAACGGCCGGGCGGGGAGAACCCCGCCCGGCCGTTCCGCGTTGTCGGGCTACTCGTACGAGATGGCTGCCAGGACGTTCAAGCGGGCCGCACGCAGCGCCGGGAGCAGCGCCGCGATCACCCCCACGAACACCGACAGCACCAGATAGGTACCCATCTGCCCCCACGGGAGTGCGAACTCGCCCAACCCCTGCGACTTGAGCGCCTGCACCACTGCCGCACCCAGTCCGATGCCGACCACGATGCCCAGCAACGCGCCGAACACCGAGATCACCACCGACTCCACAGTGATCATCCGGGTGGTCTGCGAGCGCCGGAGCCCGATCGCCCGCAGGAGCCCGAGCTCCCGCGTCCGCTCGATCACCGACAGCGCCAGCGTGTTCACGATGCCGAGGATCGCGATCAGGATCGCCAGCGCGAGCAGGATCTGCACGAACGTCAGGATCGTGTCGAACTGCCCGGTGATCTGGTCGATGAACGCGCTCTGGTCCTGCACGTCCACCTCCGGACTGTCGGCCAGCAGCGTCTTGATCTCGGCCTCGACGTCCTTGACCGACGCCCCGTCGTCGACCTTCACGAACGCCTGCGCCGGCTGTGCGACCTGGAAGTTCTGCGCCGCGTCCTCCCCGGCCACGAATCCGGACTGAGCGTCGCTCTTCTCGTAGGTCCCGACGACGCGGTAGTTCTCCTCGCCGCCCTTGACCAGCTGGACCGAGACCTCGTCGCCGACCGACAGCCGCTGGTCCTTCGCGGTGTCGTCGTCGACGACGACCTCGTTCGGGCCGATGCGGGTGATCTCGCCGTCGGTCCGCTTCATCCCGAGCAGTTCGACCGCCGCAGCCGGGTCGTTCACCGCCTGCAGATAGCTCCGCTTGTCGTTGATGCGGGCCGGGCCGTAGTAGAACGCGGCCACCTTGTCGACGCCGTCGGCCTGCTCCATCTTGTCGAGCGTGGCCACGTCGAACGTCGGGGGCTGCGCACCGGACTGCTGGCCGGCCACGATCAGCTCGGCGTTCAGCTGGTCCCCGACCGCGGACGAGATGCTCTTGCTGGCCGACGCCACGATCGTGCTGACGCCGGTGACCAGCGCGATGCTGACCATCAGCGCCGCGGCGGTGATCGCGGTGCGACGCGGGTTGCGCGACGAGTTGCGTCGGCCCAGCTGGCCCGGCACCGACCAGGCGAAGATCCGCCCGATCACCGAGACGATCGGCCGGCTGATGATCGGCGTCAGCAGTGCCACACCGACGAACACCAGCAGGACGCCACCGAGCAGGGCCCACAGCGAGCCGTTCTCGGTCAGGCCCCACGCCATCAGCGCGCCGCCGACGACGAAGATCCCGCCGCCGATCGACGTGATCGTGGTGAGCGGCTTGTCCGGCGTCGCGGCGTCGCGCATCGCGGCGATCGGCGGGATCCGGGAAGCCCGGATCGCCGGGAACAGCGCCGCGACCAGCGTCACACCGATACCGACGACGAACGACGCGATGATCGCCGAGAGCGGGACCGTGAGCTGGAGGTCGATGTTCGCGCCACCGAAGTTGCTGAACACCGAGCCGAGCCCGTACCCGATGCCGATGCCGAACAGCAGCCCGACGATCGACGCGACGAGACCGATGACGAGCGCCTCGAACAGCACCGACCGGATCACCTGTCCTCGCGCGGCCCCCATGGCGCGGTACAGCGCGAGTTCGCGTGTCCGCTGGGCGACCAGCATCGAGAACGTGTTGAGGATCAGGAAGATACCGACGAACAGCGCCACGCCGGCGAAGCCCAGGAAGATGTAGTTGACGAAGCTCAACGCCTGCTGGATGTCCTCGGAGTTGGCTTCGTTCACCTCGTCCCGCGTCTGCACGACGTACCCGCTGCCGAGCGTGTCCTGCATCGTCTTCTTCAGGTCGGTCTGGCTGACGCCGCTGTCGGCGCGCACCTGGACGTCGGTGTAGACGTTCTGCTGGCCGAGCATCAGTTCCTGCGCGACCGGCAGCGTCCACGCGACGACCTGCGAGCCGCCGAGCGTGTCCCGGTCACCGCTGTACCCGAAGATTCCGACGAGTGTGAACTCCTTCTTCGGCTGCAGCGTCAGGATGCCGATCGTGTCGCCGACCTTGAAGTTCAGCGACTTCGCGATCGACGCGTCGACGACGACCTCGTTCGCTGCTGTCGGACCGCGGCCCTCACGCAGCTGGATCAGGTCGTCTTCGCCGGTCCAGTTGCTCCCGAAGCGCGGTGCGAAGCCTTGGGCGACCTTGCCGTCCTTGCCGATCACCCGGGCCCCGCCGGCGAACACGTTCGCGGTGGCCTTCTCCACGCCGGGCGCCGACTCGATCTTCGCGATCTCCGACGCCGGGATCAGCGCGGTCGGGGTGTCCGAACCGGTGTTGTCCAGCTTCGGTTTCGCCGTGATCTGGACGTCGATGTTCTTGTTGATGCCCTGGAACATCGCGTCGAAGGACTTCGCCATCGACGACGTCATGATGATCGAGCCGGCCACGAACATCACGCCGAGGACGACGGCGAACGCGGACAGCGTCAGCCGGAGCTTCCTCGACAGCAGGCTCTTGAGAGTGGCGCGGAACATCACGCGGCCCCGAACGTGTCCAGGGTCTTCATCTTCTCCAGCACCCGCTCGCTGGTCGGGTCGGTCATCTCGCCGCTGATCTGGCCGTCGGCGAGGAACACGACCCGGTCGGCGTACGAGGCCGCGTTCGGGTCGTGGGTGACCATCACGATCGTCTGTCCGAAGTCGCGGACCGAGTTCTGCAGGAACTGCAGCACCTCGGCACCCGAACGGGAGTCGAGGTTACCGGTCGGCTCGTCGGCGAAGACCACGTCTGGCTTGGACACCAGCGCACGGGCGCAGGCCACGCGTTGCTGCTGACCACCGGAGAGCTGCGTCGGGCGGTGCTTGAGCCGGTCGCCGAGGCCGACCGTCTTGATGACGGTGGCCATCCACTCCTCGTCGGGCTTGCGCTTGCCGATGTTGAGCGGCAGCGTGATGTTCTCTTCGGCGGTGAGCGTCGGCAGCAGGTTGAACTGCTGGAAGATGAAGCCGACCTTCTCCCGGCGGAGCAGGGTCAGGCCTTTGTCGCCGAGCGTGTCCACCCGGGTGTCGCCGATCCAGACCTCCCCGCGGGAGATCGAGTCCAGCCCGGCCAGGCAGTGCATGAGCGTCGACTTGCCGGACCCGGAGGGCCCCATGATCGCGGTGAACTTGCCCCGCTCGAACTCGGCGCTGACACCGGCGAGCGCGTTCACCCGGGTGTCCTCGGTGGTTCCGTAGACCTTCCACACGTCGACTGCCCGCGCGGCGGCGTTGCTGCCGAGCGTGTCGGCTGTCGATGAGTCGGTCATCGGCGTCGTCACGGCCCTCTCCATCCCCTGATTTCGGCCCGGCCGTCGTGCTTCGTGGCCGGGCCACATCCCCGTGTGCTGTCGCTTCGCAGCCTCCACCCCAACGTAAGGGGAGACTCAAGGCGTATTCGTCGCCTCCTGGTCTGGTCTGTAACTACTCCCTACGGGGGACGCCGACCCCGGGTGTGCTCTCAGGGTTTCCCTGACCTGTACTCCTTCTGGAGTACTACTTCGTGTACGGCGCGAGGGCGGCCGCGATCACCGGCTCCACCGCTGCTTTGGTTACGCCGAGATCCGACAGAATGCCGTGCCCGTCCTCGTGTTCGAGCAGCGCCAGCAGCAAATGCTCGGTACCGACGTAATTGTGGACCAGGCGGATCGCCTCGCGGAACGTCAGCTCCAGCACTTTCTTGGAATCGCCGTCGAACGGGATGAGCGCCGGCAGATCGTCGACCGCGGCGGGCAAGGTGGTGGTGGCGGCGGTGCGCACCGCGTCCAAAGTCACGCCGACCGCGACGATCGCCCGCGCCGCGATCGCCTCCGGTTCGGCGAGCAGCCCGAGGACGAGGTGCGCGGGCATGATCTCCGGGTTGCCGGCCTGACGCGTCTCTTCCTGCGCGGCGACGACGACATGGCGCGCTCGCTCGGTGAAACGGCCGAAGTTCTGCGACGGGTCACCGGGCACGAACCGCTTCTGCGCGGCCTGCTTGGTGACGCCCATGCTCTTGCCGATGTCGGTCCAGGACGCACCGGTGCGGCGGGCCTGGTCGACGAAGTGCCCGATGAGGTGGTCGGCGATCTCGCCGACGGCCTCGGCGGTCAGTACCGCGGTGGAGAGCTGCTCGAGGGGGTCGGACTGGGCCTTCTTGATGCCGGCGATCAGCGCGTCGAGTCCGATGCCGGGCGGGAGCTGTGGTGTGGTCATGCGTCAACCCTAGGTTGACGATCGATCATCGTCAACCCGAGGTTGACGTTTAGGCGCGCGGACGGATCAGACCGGTCTCGTACGCGAGGATCACGGCCTGCACCCGGTCGCGCAGACCCAGCTTGGTGAGCACGTGCCCGACGTGCGTCTTCACCGTCGTCTCGCTGACGAACAGCTCGCGGGCGATCTCGCCGTTGGACCGGCCGCGCGCCATCAGCGTCAGCACCTCCTGCTCCCGGTCGGTGAGCACGGTCAACGGACTGCGCGGATCGACGCCCGGCTCCGGCAGCCGGTCGGCGAACTGGTCGAGCAGCCGCCGCAGGATGCGCGGGGTGACCACGGCCTCGCCCGCCGCCACCGTGCGGATCGCCGCGATCAGGTCCTCGGCCGGCACGTCCTTGGACAGGAATCCGCTGGCCCCGGCCCGCA
The DNA here is from genome assembly GCF_043197895.1 of Cryptosporangium sp. NPDC048952. Taxonomy (NCBI): domain Bacteria; kingdom Bacillati; phylum Actinomycetota; class Actinomycetes; order Cryptosporangiales; family Cryptosporangiaceae; genus Cryptosporangium; species Cryptosporangium sp. NPDC048952. The sequence goes on from NZ_JBICTY010000004.1 coordinate 222,670, forward strand.
GCGCGCCCACCACGTACTCGTCCAGGTCGAACGTCGTCAGCACCAGGACCCGGGTGGGCAGGCCCGCGGCGACGATCGCCCTGGTCGCGGCCACGCCGTCGAGCCGGGGCATGCGCACGTCCATCAGCACGACCGACGGCAGCAGCCGCCGGGTGAGTTCCACCGCCTCGACCCCGTCACCGGCCTCGCCGACGACGTCGAGGTCGGGCTCGGCGCCCAGCACCATCCGGAAGCCCGTGCGCAGCAGCGGCTGGTCGTCGGCCAGAAGCACCTGGATCCGTGGGGGTTGCGCCGGTTGGGTCACCGTCAGCCTTTCGTCGTCGGTACGGACGCGCCGTCGAGGGGGAGGCGGGCGAACACCCGGAACCCGCCGCCGGACCGTGCGCCGGTCCGCAGCGTGCCACCGTAGAGGGCGACGCGCTCCCGCATGCCCACCAGGCCGTGGCCGAGGTGGTCGTTGCCCGGTGCCGGACCGTGGCCGTCGTCGGTCACCGTGACGCGGACGCCGTCCACCGCGAACTCCACAGCGACGACGGCACGGGCGCCGCCGGCGTGCTTGAGGGAGTTCGTGAGCGCTTCCTGCACGACGCGGAACACGGTGAGGTCGAGGCCGGGTTCGAGCTGCGGCGCGGCGCCGGAGACGGTGAGTTCGACGTCGAGCCCGGCTTCGCGGACCTGTTCGGCCAGCTGCTCGAGGCCGGCGACGCCGGAGGCCGGTGGCGGTTCGTCGGGGGCGCGTTCGTCGTCGGTGCGCAGGACGTCGAGCAGGCGACGCATCTCGCGCAGGCTGGCCCGGCCGGTGTCCTCGATCGTCTTGAGAGCCTCGTCGGCGGAGTCGGGGTCGCGGCGCAGCGTCCGGCGGGCGCCGGTGGCGAGCACACCCATGACGCTGACGTGGTGGGCGACCATGTCGTGCAGCTCGCGGGCGATCCGGCGACGCTCGTCGAGCACGGCCTGGCGGGCGGCGGCCTCGCGGTTGAGTTCGGCGACGCGGGCCCGCTCCTCGAGCGCGGCCGTGTACGCGCGACGGGTGAACACCGTCCGGCCCAGGAAGAAGCAGGCGAGTAACGCGAGGATCCCGAACGTCACCGCGGCCCAGCGTTCCGCGTTGGGCTCCGGCCCGACCAGGCCGACGGTGGTGCCGCAGACGCCCAGCGCCGTGGTCGCGAGAACGGCCTGACGCACCGGGGCGAGCGCCGCGCGGGTGTAGGTGACGATCAGGCCCGCGACCGTCGTCGCGGTGGCGCCGTCGGTGTGCCACTCGGTGAGCAGCAGTGAGACGCAGACCAGTCCCACGGACGTCAGGGGTGCCGAGCGGCGCAGGGCGACGGGCAGGAGCGCGACGGCCGGGAGCAGGAACGCCCAGTTCGGGCCGCCGTCGAAGGCGTGGTTGTCGGGGCCCATCGGGCCGGCCGCGATCGCGAACAGCGCGAGGATCCCGGCAGCCAGCGCCGAGTCGACCCCCAGCGCCCGCCAGTCGACGCCATCCGAGTCGACGCCATCCCTGTCGGCGCCATCCCTGTCGGCGCCATCCCTGTCGGCGCCTAGCCCGCCGACCCATCGCCGGAAGCCGAGCCGTGCCCGGTCCCGTGCCCGGTCCCGCGCCGGGACGGAGCGCGCGGCGGCGGGGTGCGCGGCGGCGGGGTGCGCCGCGGCCGGCGTGGCCCGCGCGTCTGCGGCCGGTGCGGCCCGCGCGTCTGCGGCCGGTGCGGCCCGCGCGTCTGCGGCCGGTGCGGCCCGCGCGTCTGCGGCCGGTGTGGCGCGCGCGTCTGCGGCCGGGACCGGTGCGACGGCGGGGGGCGCGGCCGCGGGCCGCGCCGCCCGGGGCCGGGGGATGCGCATGGCGCTCATTGTCGCCGACCCGGGTCGCCCACCCGCGCCCCTGGGGCGGACGGGACCACTGGGGCGGCGGGTGCGTCGGCGCGACGCGTGGGCTCAGTCCTCGGAGGCCGGGGTGGCCGGCGGCGATTCGGTGAGGGGCGGCAGCTGCTCGGGGAACGGGGGCGGGGTGCCGCCGTGGGCGGGGCAGAGCTCCTGGTGGTCGCACCAGCCGCAGAGGGGGCCGGGGTTGGGCCGGAAGTCGCGCGCGGCGGTGGCGCGGTCGATCGCGGCCCAGATGGCCTGCAGCGTGCGCTCGAAGCGGAGCAGCTCGTCCAGATCGGGCGTGTAGTCGAGCACCTCGCGATCACCGAGGTAGAGCAGGCGCAGCAGCCGGGGAACGACGCCCCGGGTACGCCAGATGACCAGCGCGTAGAACTTCAGCTGGAACATCGCCTTGCCCTCGAACGATTCGCGGGGTGCGGCACCGGTCTTGTAGTCCACGACGCGGATCTCGCCGGTGGGCGCGACGTCGATCCGGTCGACGAAGCCCCGCAACCGGAGGCCCGACTCGGTGATCACCTCGACCAGGCGCTCCCGCTCGGCCGGCGCGAGCCGGTCCGGGTCTTCCAGCGTGAAGTATCCGGCAAGCAGACCCCGCGCGGACTCCAACCAGGTGGCCAGCGCCTCGGGCGTCTCGAACAGCCCGACGACGTCGGGCTCGGCCTCGGCCAGGCGGGCCCACTCGGGCTCGAGCAGGGCCTGGGCGGCGGCGGGGGAGCGCTGCCCGGCCGGCAGATCGAACAGTCTCTCCAGCACGGCGTGAACCAGGGTGCCGCGGGTGGCAGCGGCGCTCGGCCGCTCGGGCAGCCGATCGATGCTGCGGAAGCGGTAGAGCAACGGGCAGGTCTTGAAGTCCGACGCACGCGACGGCGACAACGATCCGATGATCGTCAGCTCCGTGCGCCCGTCCGCCGTAACGCTCATGCCGGAAGGTTAGGCGAGCCCCCCGACACTTCGCCGCACTCGCCTGCGTCCTGTGGACAACCGCCACGTGACCTAGGCGTGGTCCGAAGGCCAGCAGCCTGGACCGCACCCACGGCGACCTGAACCTTCGGACCACGCCTAGGGTGGTCCGTCGTGACCAATGTGCTACCCGAACACGCCCGGACGGAAAGTGTGAGCGACACCACTGGAATTCATCGTCCCGTCGGCGCGAACCGCCGCGGGCCGTTCGCTCCCGGTGACCGTGTGCAGCTCACCGACCCCAAGGGCCGGTTGCACACCGTGCTCCTCGAACCTGGCCGCTCGTTCCACACGCACCGCGGCGCGCTGGCCCACGACGACCTGATCGGCAAGCCCGAGGGCATCGTCGTCACGGCCAGTTCGGGCACGCAGTACCTGGCGTTGCGTCCGCTGCTCAGCGACTTCGTGCTGTCGATGCCCCGCGGCGCCCAGGTGATCTACCCGAAGGACGCGGCGCAGATCGTCGCGATGGGCGACGTCTTCCCGGGCGCACGGGTGCTCGAGGCCGGCGCCGGTTCCGGTGCGCTCACCTGTTCGTTGCTGCGCGCAGTCGGCGAGGGCGGTGCGGTGCACTCCTGGGAGCGCCGCGAGGACTTCGCCGACATCGCCCGGCTCAACGTCGAGCGGTTCTTCGGTGCGCCGCATCCGGCCTGGTCACTCACCGTCGGTGACGTGGCGGACGCGAGCGGTCTCGAAGTCGACCGGGTGATCCTGGACATGCTGTCGCCGTGGGAGGTCCTGCCCACCGTCGCGCCGATGCTCGTGCCCGGCGGCGTGCTGATCGCTTACGTCGCCACCACCACGCAGCTCTCCGCCACCGTCGAAGCACTGCGGGAACACGGTTCGTTCACCGAGCCGCGGTCCTGGGAGACGCTGGTGCGCGACTGGCACGTCGACGGGCTCGCGGTGCGTCCCGACCACCGGATGGTGGCGCACACCGCGTTCCTGATCAGCACACGTCGTCTGAGTGACGGTGTCGTCGCTCCCAGGCGTCAACGGAAGCCGTCCAAGGGGGCGGAAGCCTACGCGGCGCAAAAAGCCGGAAAACCGGATCCCAGTGCACGGCCCGTCGAGGGTCAAAGCTGACGGGCTCCAGGTCAGAACGTCGAGCGCTACGCGCTCGATGCTGACTGTGGGTAAACCCGGGGGTTAACGCGGCGTGTCAACCCGGCGTGTCCTGACGACGCGTGAGTGAACGGGACAAAGTTTCCCTTCTGTGACGCGGGCATCGTCTGCACGACGGCTCTGTGGGTGAGTCGGTACTGTTGATGCACCGATCACCGGGGGAGGTGGCCGCTCGTGAACACAGACCCAAACGACGCGCACGGCAACGCGCGCCGCGAGGCAGAGGTCCGCGATCTCACGGCCCAGGTGGACTTCCTCCAGGAGGAAGTCCAGCTCCTGCGCCGCAAGCTCACGGAAGGGCCCCGGCACGTCCGGACCCTCGAGGATCGTCTTGCCACCGCGCAAGCAACGATCTCTCGCCTGACCGAACAGAACGACAAACTGGCCTCGACTCTCAGAGAAGCGCGGACGCAGATCGTCGCGCTCAAGGAGGAGATCGACCGGTTGGCCCAGCCGCCCAGCGGCTACGGGGTCTTCCTGGTCGCACACGACGACGGAACAGTCGACGTGTTCACCGGCGGTCGCAAACTGCGCGTCGCCGTCTCCCCGTCGGTGGAGGTCGAAAGCCTCCTCCGCGGTCAGGAGGTCATGCTCAACGATGCCCTCAACGTGGTGCAGGCCCTCGGCGTCGAGCGGGCCGGTGAGATCGTCACCCTGAAGGAGATCCTGTACGACGACCAGGGCGTGAAGGACCGCGCACTGGTGCTCTCCCGCGCCGACGAGGAACGGGTCGTGTACCTGGCCCACACCCTCGACGACGTGCAGCTGCGGGCCGGTGACGCCCTGCTGCTGGAGCCCCGGTCGGCCTACGCCTACGAGCGCATCCCGAAGTCCGAGGTCGAGGAGCTCGTGCTGGAGGAGGTGCCCGACATCGACTACTCGTCGATCGGTGGCCTCTCCTCGCAGATCGAGCAGATCCGGGACGCCGTCGAGCTGCCGTTCCTGCACGCGGACCTGTTCCGCGAGCACGAACTGCGGCCGCCGAAGGGCGTCCTGCTCTACGGCCCGCCCGGGTGCGGCAAGACGCTCATCGCGAAGGCGGTGGCGAACTCGCTGGCCAAGAAGGTGGCGGAGGTGCGCGGCGACACCGGCTCGGATGCCGGCAAGTCGTTCTTCCTCAACATCAAGGGCCCGGAGCTGCTCAACAAGTACGTCGGCGAGACCGAGCGGCACATCCGGCTGATCTTCCAGCGGGCGCGCGAGAAGGCGTCGAACGGCACCCCCGTGATCGTGTTCTTCGACGAGATGGACTCGATCTTCCGGACGCGTGGTTCCGGTGTCTCCTCGGACGTCGAGAACACGATCGTTCCCCAGCTGCTGTCGGAGATCGACGGCGTCGAAGGCCTGGAGAACGTCATCGTGATCGGTGCGTCCAACCGCGAGGACATGATCGACCCGGCGATCCTGCGGCCGGGCCGGCTCGACGTGAAGATCAAGATCGAGCGTCCGGACGCCGAAGCGGCGAAGGACATCTTCAGCAAGTACATCACCGGCGGTGTGCCGATCCACGAGGAGGACATCGCGGCCAACGGCAACTCCCGGCAGGCCACGCTTGACGCGATGATCCAAGGTGTCGTGGAGCGGATGTACACCGAGACCGAGGAGAACCGGTTCCTCGAGGTGACGTACGCCAACGGCGACAAGGAAGTCCTGTACTTCAAGGACTTCAACTCCGGCGCGATGATCCAGAACATCGTCGACCGGGCGAAGAAGATGGCGATCAAGGACTTCTTGACGCTGAGCCAGAAGGGTGTCCGGATGCAGCATCTGCTGGACGCCTGCGTGGACGAGTTCCGGGAGAACGAAGACCTCCCGAACACCACCAACCCCGACGACTGGGCCCGCATCTCCGGCAAGAAGGGTGAGCGGATCGTTTACATCCGTACCCTGGTTTCCGGCGGTAAGGGAAGCGAGGCGGGGCGGTCGATCGAGACCGCGAGCAATACGGGACAGTATCTCTGACCCGGCTATGACGGTCCGCCGCCCGGAGACTCTCGGGTCTCCGGGCGGTGCCGCGCCACACCAAACCACGGGATCCGACCTCTGAAATGACGAACACCGGCGCTACCCGGACCGCACGTTGTTCGGTGCGGCCTCGATGAGGACGGTCGCTCGTCGGCTCACCGCCGCACTCCCCGTGCGTGGGTGGCTACTCCTCGGGTTGCTGTACGTCCTCGCGGTGGCGCTGGCGCTCATCACGAACCCGCAGTACGGGCCCGACTCCCGGATCTACCTGGCCTGGACGTACTGGTATCTGGGTCATCCGCAGGCCGAGGCCGCGCAGCTCTCGTACAACTACCTGTGGGACAACACCGGGCTGAAGGACTGTTGGTCGTGCTGGCCAGACGACTACCACGAAAAGTTCTTCACCGGGCAGTACGCGGCCGTCGTCGGACCGCGGGTGCTGCTGCCGTTCCTGTCCGCGCCGTTCGTCGCGCTGATGGGTCCGATGGGCATGCTCGTCGTGCCGATCGTGGGCTACGCGCTCGCCGTCGTCGCGACCGTGATGCTCGCGTCGCGCCTCTGGGGCCAGCGCTGGGCTTTGGTGGCCGGTGCGGTGCTGCTGCTGCCGGTCTACGTGTCCCGGTGGAGCGTCGTCGCGCACACCGAGGGCCCGGCGTTCGCGCTGCTGGCCGTGCCGCTGTTGTTGTTGCCACTGGCCAAACAGGTCAGCCGCAAACACCTGATCGCCTACGTCGCGCTCGTCGGCGTCGGCATGCTGAACCGGCAGTTCGCGATCGCGTTGCCGGTCGCCGTCGGGTTCGCCTGGCTGTTGGTGTTCCTGCGCGACCGCAAGTTCGTCAACGTCTGGCTGCCGTTCGCGTTCTGGGGCAACTTCGTCGGCTTCGGCATTCTGCTGGCGCAGATGCTGATCACGCCGATGATCTTCGGCGGCGAGGAACTCTCGCTGATCGGCCAGTTCAACGACCTGGCCATGCAGTACTTCCAGACGTCCGGGCTCGCCGCGATCCCCGAGGTCACCTGGAACGTCATCACGTCGGACCTGCTGCGGGTCCGCTACGACCTGCCGCTGATGGCGCTGCTGGTGCTGGTGACCGTGGCGGTCGTCTGGCGGTTCCGCAGTGAACTGTCGGCGATGGCGGCGGGGGCGTTCCTGTCGGTCAGCGCGATCAACATCGTGGAGTTCTGGCCGGCCGCGTTCCGCTACCACGCGCCGATCGTCCCGCTGCTGGTCCTCGCCGCGGTCGCGCTGCTGGCCGACCTGTGGGGTCCGGTCCGCAACCGTCCGTCCCGGTCCACCGAGACCGCCCCCAGGACCCCGGCGTACCGGCTCACGCTCCAGGCCGTCACGGCCGGCGCCGGTGCCACCCGACGGGCCCGCCGCTGGAGGCCGGGCATCCGCGGCCTGCGCTGGATCGGTGAACTGCCGACGCACGCCTGGCTGACGATCGGCGTGCTCACCGCCGTGACGTTCTGGGAACTGCAGGGCCGCACCTGGCACTACGGGCCGAGCAGCATCTACCACCTGGCCTGGACCTACCGCATCCTCGGCTACTCACCGGCCGACGCCACCGCGCAGACCTACGACGACCTGCACAACATGCCGTTCTTCGGCTCCGGCTGCGGCGGGCCGTGCTGGGAGTACGGCGACTACTGGATCTACCAGCACGCGACCTCCGCGGACCCGAACCTGGTCTACCCGCTGCTCTCGGCGCCGTTCGTGCACTTCTACGGCTTCTCCGGCCTGCTGGTGGTGCCGGTGGTCGCGTTGCTGGTCGCCACGATCCTGCTGACGCTCTTCGCGACGCGCCGCTGGGGGTCGGCGGCGGGCACGCTCACCGCTGTCGGGTTCCTGCTGACCGACCGGATCGCGACCGCGGGGCTGGCCGGTACCGGCGACATGCTGGCGATCGCGCTGGGCATCGGGATGCTCTACACGCTGCCGCTGGACGACCGACCCGAACAGGAAGGCAAGCACAGCCGGAAGGCGCTCGCGACGTTCGGCGTCCTGCTGGTGCTCGCGCTGGCCAGCCGGTCGACGTCGATCGCGCTGGTCGGGGCGATCGGCGTCGGCTGGCTCTGCCACAGCGTCGTCGTCCGCTCGCTGTGGAACCGGTGGACGCCCTTCGCCGGTGTCGCCGGGGTGACCACGGCGGGCGTCATCCTGCTCGGCCAGGTGAGCTCGATCGTCGACGCCCGCTACCTGGGCCGGGCCCGCGAGGTCGTCTCCGAGGGCACCGGCGGCGTCGCCGGCTCGATCGCCGACCGGCTGCACGAGATGACGTCGATCGACGGCACGTACATCGCCGCGGACGCGCTGCTCTGCGCCGTGCTGGTGATCGCGGTCATCGCGGCGCCGCTGCGGTCCTTCCGCGACCCCCTGGCCGCGCTCGCGCTGGGCGGAGGGATCGTGAGCGTGCTGCTCGGGCTGCTGGTCGGTGTGCCGTCCGGCGCTCGCCAGTTCAGCACCGTGTACCCGCTGTTCCTGCTGACGACCGTCGGCCTACTGGTGTCGCTGTCGCGTCGGCTGCGGCCGGGAGTGCCGGAAGCGGCACCGGATCCGGTGCCCGCCCTGCCGAGCCCCGAGCCCGCGCTCGCCGTCGGCCCGCCGGATCCGTTCGTGGAATTACGAGCTCCCGACGACCTCGCCGACGACGATCCGCGGGCCGAACTCGAGGCGCCGGCACGGCCCGGTGCATCCGCGTGATCACCACATGTGGTGGATCAGGCGACGGGCGAACCGGGCGGCGGGAGCCGAAGGTACGTAGGGTTGCATCATGAGCGCGCGACGAATCATGGGCACCGAGGTGGAGTACGGCATCTCGGTCCCGGGCCAGCCCGGCGCCAACCCGATGGTCACCTCCTCGCAGATCGTGAACGCCTACGGGGCGCGCAACGACCCGTCGCGGCAGGGCCGGGCCAGATGGGACTACGAGGAGGAGTCGCCGCTGCGCGACGCCCGTGGTTTCAACTACGGCGGGGCGCTCTACGACCCGGCGGAGGCGCTGGCCGACGAGGACCTGGGGCTGGCCAACGTCATCCTCACCAACGGCGCGCGTCTCTACGTCGACCACGCCCACCCCGAGTACTCGACGCCAGAGGTCACCAACCCGCGGGACATCGTGCTGTTCGACAAGGCGGGCGAGCGGGTGATGGCGGAAGCGTCGCGGCGGGCCGCCACCGTGCCGGGTGCGCCGCCGATCAACCTGTACAAGAACAACACCGACAACAAGGGCGCCTCCTATGGCGCGCACGAGAACTACCTCATGCGCCGCCGGACGCCGTTCAGCGAGATCGTCACGCACCTGACGCCGTTCTTCGTCACCCGGCAGGTGATCTGCGGTGCCGGCCGCGTGGGCATCGGGCAGGACGGCTCGGGCACGGGGTTCCAGATCAGCCAGCGCGCCGACTTCTTCGAGGTCGAGGTCGGTCTGGAGACGACGCTCAAGCGTCCGATCATCAACACCCGCGACGAGCCGCACGCCGACGCGGAGAAGTACCGCCGGCTGCACGTGATCATCGGCGACGCGAACATGTCGGAGATCGCGACCTACCTCAAGGTCGGCACCGCGGCCCTGGTGCTCAGCATGATCGAGGACAAGGCGCTGCCCAGCGACCTCGCGCTCGCCGAGCCGGTGAGCGACCTGCGTGCGGTCTCGCACGACGCGGCGCTGCAGCACAAGGTCAGCCTGCGTGACGGCCGGAAGATGACCGCGCTGGACATCCAGGAGATCTACTGCGAGCGGGCCCGCAACTACGTCGCCGACCGCCTCGGTGACGACGTCGACCCCGACACCGCCGACGTGCTCGACCGGTGGGAGTCGGTGCTCCAGCGCCTGCGCCAGGACCCGATGCTGTGCGCCACCGAGCTGGACTGGGTGGCCAAGCTGCGGCTGCTCGAAGGCTACCGCGACCGCGACGGCCTCGGCTGGGACGCTCCGCGCCTGCAGCTGGTGGACCTGCAGTACCACGACGTCCGCCAGGAGAAGGGCCTCTACCACCGGCTGGTGGCCCGCGGCGCGATGAAGCGGCTGCTCGACGACGACGAGGTCACCCGGGCGATGCTCAAGCCCCCGACCGACACCCGTGCGTACTTCCGCGGGCGGTGCCTGGAGAAGTACGGCTCGTCGGTGGTGGCGGCCAGCTGGGATTCCCTGATTTTCGACGTCGGGCGCGAGTCGCTGGTGCGGGTGCCGATGCTCGAACCGGAGCGCGGCACGCTCAACCACGTCGGTAGTCTGCTCGACCGGTGCGACAGCGCCACCGAGCTTCTGGACGCGTTGACCGGCCCCGGTCGTTAAGGAACAGAGTCGGGGCGTTAACTCGGGGCCAATCGGCCTTCCGGGGAGGTACCGTCGAGATGCGAACCGAGGGGAGACGCCATGAGCACCAGGGACAGCGGCGGTCAGTCGCAGAGCAGTCGGGCCCGGCAGGACGTCGACGAGGTCGAGGCCGTCGAGGCGAATCCTGAGGTAGCCGAGCGGGTCGAGGAAATCACCGCCGACGTCGACGACATGCTCGACGAGATCGACTCGGTTCTCGAGGAGAACGCGGAGGAGTTCGTCCGCGGTTACGTGCAGAAGGGCGGCGAGTAGGCCGCTCGACGAAGGCCGCCCGGCAGGGTTCCTGCCGGGCGGCCTTCGTGCACCTGACGGTAGGGTTGCGACAAGCTCAACGCGTGCGTACGAGAGAGGATCCAGGTGGCAACGGGCCGTTCCTCGAACCTGTTCAACCTCCCGGTGGGGTCGTCGTTCACCGAATTCCTGAGCCACACGGCGCCGGAACTACTGCCCGGGCGGCGTCCGCTGCCGCCGGGTGACCACGGCGCCATCGCCCCGCACGGCACCACGATCGTGGCCGCCACCTACTCCGGTGGTGTGGTCATGGGTGGCGACCGGCGGGCCACGCAGGGCAACATGATCGCCCAGCGCGACATCGAGAAGGTCTTCCCGACCGACTCGTACTCGGTCGCGGGTATCGCCGGCACCGCCGGTATCGCGATCGAGATGATCCGGCTCTACCAGGTCGAACTCGAGCACTACGAGAAGATCGAGGGCACGCCGCTCACGCTCGACGGCAAGGCCAACCGCCTCTCGGCGATGATCCGCGGCAACCTGGGCGCGGCGCTGCAGGGCCTGGCCGTGATCCCGCTGTTCGCCGGGTTCGACCTCGACGCTCTGGAGCCGGCCAAGGCCGGCCGGATCTTCGGGTTCGACGTCACCGGCGGTTGCTGGGAAGAGCAGGGTTACTCCTCGGTCGGTTCCGGGTCGGTCTTCGCGAAGTCGTCGCTGAAGAAGCTCTGGAAGCCGACGCTGGACGAGGCCCACGCGGTCCGCATCCTGGTCGAGTCGCTGTACGACGCCGCCGACGACGACTCGGCGACCGGTGGGCCCGACGTCATCCGCAAGCTCTACCCGATCCTGGCCGTCGTCGACGCCGAGGGCGTTCGCCGGCTGACCGACGACGAGGTGGGTGCGGTCGTCGCCGAGGTGATCGCCGACCGAACCGCCAATCCCGGCGTCTAGCGAAGGGGCATCCAGCAAAGATGGCAATGCAGTTCTATGCCTCTCCCGAGCAGCTCATGCGGGACCGCTCGGAGTTCGCGCGCAAGGGCATCGCGCGCGGCCGCAGCGTGGTCGTGCTCAGCTACGCCGGCGGCGTGCTGTTCGTCGCCGAAAACCCGTCGAAGGCCCTGCACAAGGTCAGCGAGATCTACGACCGCATCGGTTACGCGGCGGTCGGCAAGTACAACGAGTTCGAGGCGCTGCGCCAGGTCGGCGTGCGCTACGCCGACCTGCGTGGTTACTCGTACGACCGGCGTGACGTCACCGCGCGTGGGCTGGTGAACGCGTTCGCGCAGCAACTCGGCGCGATCTTCGGGGAGCAGTCCAAGCCGTTCGAGGTCGAGGTGTGCGTGGCGCAGGTCGGGGCGTCGGCGGCTGCCGACGAGCTGTACCGGCTCACGTACGACGGCTCGGTCACCGACGAGCCGGGCTTCATCGCGATGGGCGGCCAGTCCGAGGCGATCGCGTCGCAGTTGCGCGAGAAGCAGTCGCGGGAGGCGGACCTGCGGGGTGCGCTGAAGGTGGCTGTCGACGCGCTTGCCTCCATCGGTGGCGAGAACGGCAATCCGCGCACGCTGTCCGCGGCGCAGCTCGAGGTCGCGGTCCTCGATCGCGCCCGCCCCGGTCGCGCGTTCCGCCGCCTGGTGGGCGCCGCCCTCGAGGGTCTCCTCGTCACCCCCGATGCGGACGCCCCGAAGGAGGACACCTCCTCGTCCGAGGAGCCCTCCGAAGGCACCGAGTCGAGCGAGTCCCAGGACTCCTGACCAGCGCAGATCACGCGGGCCGCCCCTCGGGGCGGCCCGACGTGCATCCGGGGTCGGGCATACCTGTCACGCCGTGGCAGGTATGCGCGGGAGACTGAGGTGTGCGCGCTGACCGGTTGCTTTCGCTGCTGCTGCTGGTGCAGACCCGGGGGCGGATGACGGCGCAGGAGCTCGCGGACGAGCTCGAGGTGTCGGTACGCACTGTCTACCGGGACGTCGACGCGCTCTCGGCGGCGGGTGTACCGCTGTACGCCGACCGCGGCCCGGCCGGCGGCTACCAGCTCGTCGACGGGTACCGCACGAAGCTGACCGGCCTCACCGTCGACCAGGCCGAGTCGCTGTTCCTGGTCGGCATGCCCGGCCCCGCCGCGGCACTCGGCCTCGGCACCGAACTGGCCGCCGCCGAGCTCAAGCTGCTCGCCGCGCTCCCGGCAGAACTCCGCACCCGCGCGGAGCGCATGCGCGAACGGTTCCACCTCGACGCTCCGGGCTGGTTCCGCGAGGCCGAATCCGTGCCCCACCTCGGCGCCCTGGCCGAGGCCGTCTGGAACCAGCGCCGCATCCGCGCCCGCTACCGGCGCTGGAAGGTGCCCCGCGACGTCGAGCGGGAATGGGACCCGCTGGGCGTCGTCCTGAAAGCAGGTGTCTGGTATTTCGTGGCCCGCAGGGCCGACGACGGCGAAGTACGGGCGTACAAGGTCTCGCACCTGCTCGACGTGGAGGTGCTGGCGGAGCAGTTCGAGCGACCGCCGGGCTTCGAGCTCGCCGGGTACTGGGACGAGTGGACCCGGCGCTTCGAGCAGAGCCTGATCCGCGGCGAGGCCCACGTGCGGATCTCGCCCCCGGGCCTCGACCGGCTGCAACACCTGCTCGGAGGCCCGGGAATGGTGCAGGCCGCACGGGAGAACGCCGAGCCGCCGGACGCCGACGGCTGGGTGCGCACCCGCATCCCGGTCGAGCACATCCGCAAGGCGCACGGCGACTTCCTGGCGCTCGGCGTCGACGTCGAGGTGCTCGGCCCGCCGGAGCTGCGGACGATGATCGCGGAGACCGTGGCGGTGCTCAGCGGCCGCTATCGGTGAAGGCGCGCCCGCACGTCCGGAGCGGATCTAGTACGGTGCGTACCGCCCGTCGAAACGGGCATTACGGGCGGACGGGGGTTGCGGTGTGTACGAGGCGAACCCTGGGGGCACTGAGCGCGATCGTGGCCGCTGCTGTGGTCGCGGGCGTGTTCACGATCGCGTCGGCCGAGGCCCCGGCTCGGGCCAGTGGACGCACGACGGTGCGGGAGCTGGGTCGGCCCGTTACGCGGTGCGTGGTGGGCGACCGGCGGCTCGGGCAGATCAGTGGGTTGGTCGAGCGGCCCGGGGGGTTCATGGTCGTGAACGACACCGGTCCGGTGGTGTGGCGCCTGGACGCGGGGTGCCGGCCGATCCGGCGGGCCGTGTTGCGTCCGCCCGCCGCTCATGACGCGACAGCGAGCCCGCGCGGTGGGAAGCGGTTCGACACCGAGGACATCGCGCTCGATCGGCACGACAACCTGTGGATCGCCGACATCGGCGGTAACACCTCGCACCGTACGGCCGTGTCGCTGTTCCGCTGGCACATGGGGGCGGCGACGACCGCGGTGACCCGGTTCGACCTGCGTTATCCGGACGGTGCCCACGACGCTGAGGCGTTGCTGCTGGCCCGGAGCGGTCAGGCGCTGATCGTGACGAAGAGCAGCGGGCCGGCCGGGGTGTACGTCGCCGACGCCCCGCTGCGGCCCGCGGGGCGGTTGCGGCTGGCCGGGCACGTCGACCTGCGCCGGGCGTGCCCGGACTGCCGGGCGCGGAGCCGGCTGATCACCGGGGGAGCGGTGTCGAAGGACGGGACGCGGGCGGTGCTGCGTACCTACGACCGGGCGTTCGAGTGGTACGCGCCGCGTGGGGACCTCGCTCGGGTGGTCACGACGCGGGTACCTCGGCACATCGACCTGCCGGAGAGTCGGCAGGGGGAGGCGATCGCGTACACCGCCGACGCCCGCACGCTCCTCACCGCGACCGAGCGGATTCCCGCCCCGATCGGAGCGGTACCGATCCGCGGTTGATCGCCTCACGCCGGCGCGGCCCCTGCCCGGCCCGCCCCGGCCCGCCCCGGCTCGTCCCGGCCCGTCCGGCCGTCCGCCCCGGCCGGTCCGGCCGCGCCGGGTCAGACCGGGACTGTCGCTGGGGCGCCGAACCACGTTCGGAGGGTCTGGGGGAGGTCGTCGGGGGGCGTGTCGCGGTCGGTGGCCCAGGCGACGAAGCCGTCGGGGCGGACCAGGACGGCGGCGAGGTCGGGGTGATCGGGTGCGGTCGCGGTGACGACCCGGACCCGCGCGGGGTAACCGGCCGCGGCGGCGCGGACGGCCGGGTCGTCGGCGAGGTCGAGCAGGACAGCGGTGCCGGCCGTGCTGAGCTCGGCGAGCCGTGTGGCGTCGCCCAGCACGAGATCGGGCGCGAGCGCGCCCACCAGCGGATGCGTCCCGGGCGCATACCGGTGCGTGACGCCCCAGAGCTGCTTCACGATGTACGTCGTGCCGTTCCGGGTACCGAGCAGGCCGGCGACCAGGTCCCGGAGCGCATCGGCCCACGGATCCGACCGCATGATCGCGACCTGCGCCCGGGTCCAGTCGAGCACCTTCGCGCCGATCGGGTGCCGCTCGGCGGTGTACGTGTCGAGCAGCCCGTCCGGTGCCCAGCCGTGGATCGTCGCGGCGAGCTTCCAGCCGAGGTTCACGGCGTCGCCGATGCCCAGGTTGAGACCCTGGCCGCCGAACGGCGAGTGCACGTGCGCGGCGTCGCCGGCGAGGAGGACGCGCCCGCGCCGGTACGCGGTGGCCTGGCGTGCGTTGTCGGTGAACCGGGTGACGCTGGTGATCGCGGCGACCGTGACGTCGACGCCGGTCACCCGCCGGATCGCGCCCTGTAGTTCGTCGACGGTGACCGGGGTGTCGCGGTCGGCCGGGGCGCCGCCGAACTCCACGACGAGGATGCGGCCGGGGATCGGTCCGAACGCGTAGACCCCGCGCGTGGACCGGTTCCAGCCGCGCTGGAGACCATCGGCGTCGGTCATCTCGGCGATGGCCTGGTAGGCGGTGATCTGGGGTGGTGTGCCGGGGAAGTCGAAGCCGCCGCCCTTGCGCACCACGGACCGGCCCCCGTCGGCGCCGACGAGCCACCGGGTGCGGAGGTGCCCGTCGATCGTGACGCCGTCGGCGTCGGCCTCGACGGTGGTCACCGAGGTGCCGCGGCGGATCTCGACGCCGAGGGACGCGGCGCGGGCGGCGAGGATGCGTTCGATCTCCTGCTGGGGCACCAGCCCGACGTCCGCGGCGGGCCCGTACCCGGCAAAGGCCGGATCCTCCTCGTCGAGCCGGTCCCCACTGAGCATCAACGCCGCGAAGTGGCCCAAGAACTTCGGCGGCGCCACTGGGCCGCCAGCGCCCGCGTTCGCGGCGCCCGGTTGCGCGGAACCCGGTTGCGCGGCGCCCGGTTGCGCGGCGCCCGGCTGCGCGGCGGCGAAGGCTCGGATGCTGGCCAGGCTGCGTTCCTGAACCTCGGCCAAGGCGGGAAGGAGACCGCGGCGGTCGAAGGCGGCAGCGGTCGGAAGGGTGATCGAGCCGGCTTTGACAATCGGGTCGGGCTCGGTGAGCCGCTCGAGAACCAGCACGTCCACCCCGGCGAGGCGTAATTCGCAGGCGAGCATCAAGCCGGTCGGGCCGGCGCCCACCACCACGACATCGTGAGTCATGGCCCAAGAGTATGTACCGAGTCAAAGTTTTGGCTAGGTATATGATTCGCTCCGTGAGTCTGCGCGACCGGAAGAAGCTCGAAACACGTCAGCGCATCTCCGACGAGGCGACGATGCTGTTCCTGGCGCGAGGCTTCGAAGCCGTGACCGTCGCCGAGATCGCCGACGCGGCGAACGTCTCGAGGATGACGGTCTTCAACTACTTCCCGCGCAAAGAGGATCTGCTCTTCGACCGGGTGCCCGAGATGCACGAGATGCTGCTCGGAGCGGTCACGGACCGCCCGGCCGGAACGACGCCGGTGCACGCGGTACGCGACCGCCTGCTCGAGCTCATCGCCCAGGGCCACCCACTGGGCGGCGCCGGCGACCACCGCAAATTCTGGCGCACCGTGCTCGACTCGCCGGCCCTGCGAGCCCGGATCCGCGAGGCTATCGAGGAACTCGAGGGCGCCCTCGCCGAGGTGCTGCTCCCCACCGAAGGCCCGGCGCGGGCGCACTGGACCGCAGTGCTCATCCTGTCCGCGGTCCGGACGACCTGGCAGATCGCCGCGCACCGCATCTTCGCCGGCGAAGACCCCGACCTGGTGCTCGCCGAGCAACCAGCCCTCGTCGCCGAGCTTTTCACCGGCGTCGAGCGCGCGCTGAGCGCGCGTTGAGCGGTCCCGTTCCGGCGGGCTAGAGCTCGCTGGAACGGGACCGGATCAGCTCTAGAAGAAGTCGTCGTCGCCGCCGTCGTCATCGAAGACCTCTTCGAAGACTTCACCCGCGACCATGCCACCGAGGAACCCGGCCGCCGCACCACCGGCCACCGCCCCCATGCCCATACCGCCCCGGTGACGCCGGTGCCCGTGGTGCCCGTAGGCCCCGTGGCTGGAGTACCCGCCGTGGCCGCCGAACGCCCCGTGGCCCCCGAACGCCGGAGCCCCGTGCCCGTAGCCACCCGCGTTCGCGAGCAACTGCTGCAGCCACCCGTCGAGATACCCGGCCCAGTCGGTCTGATCGGCCGTCGCGTAGTCGATCCGCAGGTGGTGGAACGTGTCCGTCCCACCACTGAACAGCCCGCCGCGCTTGTCGACCTCCAGCACGACGTCGACCGCGTGCGGGTTCGCCACGAACGTCACCTCGAGTTCGTTCAGGCGCCCCGAGTACTGCGGCGCCGGGAAGAACTCGATCTCCTGGTAGAACGGCAGCTGCTGCGGCACCCCGCGTAGCTGCCCGTACTCCACGTCCGCGTTGCGGAACGTGAACCCGAGCCGCGCCACCGCGTCCAGGAACAGCTCCTGGGCTCCCAGTGGGTGGATCCGGATCGGGTCGAGGTCACCCGCGTCGATCGCCTTCGCGACCGACACCTCGGTCTTGAGCCCGACCGCCATGCCCCGCAGCGGCTGACCGAACACCGTGGTGACCGGGGCCTCCCACGGCACGGGGAACTGGAACGGGATCACCTGGTCGCTGTGCTCCCGCAGTTCGAACCGGCCGCTGAGCGGCAGCCGGGCGAACTCGACACCCCCGGCCTGCTCGTGGTCACCGCCCTCGAACTCGACGCGGGTGACGAGGCCCAGCTCGATGCGTTCGATGGTGACCGTGCGGTCACCACCGCGCAGCCGCACCTCACCCCGCACGAGCTCGCCCGGCCGGCAGTCGCTGCGCTCCAGCACGGTGTCGACGGACGGTCCGCCGGCGCCGAAGGCGTGCATCAACTTCCTGAAGACCACAACATCTCCTCGGACACGAAGTCAGTCACGGGTCAATACCTCTGTTCTCGGGCAAACGCGCACGGTAATCAGCGAGTTCCCGGTTGGACGAGTGTCCGCTCTACAGTGTCCAAAACCCGCACGCCGCCGCGCTGCCGGGGTGCAGAGTGGGAGAGCCGATGACCCGCGTACGGACCACGATCAGGGTGCTCTGCCTGGTGCTGCTGGTGGCACTGATGGCGGTCGCCGCGTGCGAGAACCGGACGGGGAAACCGGACCGGCCGACCGTCCAGGACAAGTTGGACGAGGCCGGGCTGCTGGACGAGAACCGGCCGAGCCTGCTGCGGATCGGCGTCTACGACTGGCAGCCGCTGCTGGGGTACATCGACAAGGGAACCGGAAAGAACGCCGGCTTCGACGTCGACATGGCGCGGTACGTCGCGGCGAACCTGGGTTACGACGGCAAGGTCGAGTGGGTGCCGCTGACCAGCGTCGCCGACCGGATCGAGGCGCTCCAGCAGGACCGCGTCGACCTGGTGTTCGCGAGTCTGTCCATCACCGACGCGCGGAAGCGGGACATCCTGTTCGCGGGGCCGTACCTGGTCGTCGGCCAGGCCGTCATGGTGCGGGCCGACCTGGTGGACAAGATCCGCACCATTCAGGACCTCAAGAACCCGCGGTACCGGATCTGCACGAGCACGGCCACGACGTCGGAGCGGCTGCTCCAGGAGCGGGACATCCCGTACCAGCCGGAGGACAGTGACCTTCTCTGCTTCCAGAAAATGCAGAAAGGCCAGTACGACGCCATGAGCACGGACCGCACGGTGCTGCTCGGGCTCCAGCAGAACGACCGGTCCAAGTACGCGATCATCGACGTGAAGCTGGGGATCGAGGGGGGCTCCACGGCGGTGGAGCGGATCGGCGTCGGCGTGCAGAAATCGAATCCGGCGCTGCGCGAACTGGTCGACTTCTATCTGAACAAGTCGTACCTGGCCGGGCGCAAGGGGGAAGTGACGGCCTGGGACGAGGCCTACACGAAGCACCTCGCGGATCTGGGGCCGCTCAAGCAACCCCGGCCGGACGATCCGCCGGACCTGATCGACAGCAACGCCAAGTACCCCTCCTGATGGCGTCCGCCCGTCGAGCGCCCCGCCATCGCCCGGCCCTCCGACACGGGGCCTCCCGCCTCCCGCTTCCTCCGCGACGCCCCCGGGGCCCCCGCCGCCCGCCAGAGCCCGAGATCGAGCCCGGCGGACCGGCCCGGTACGGCACGCAGTCGTTCTGGAGTCTGGCGGTGGCGCTGCCGGCGGCGTTGTCGCTGCTGCGGCTCTGGATCGAGGCCGGCGGCCAGTTCCAGACCACGCTCCTGCTCGTGCAGAACGTCAACCCGGTCAACCTGTTCGCGACCACGTTCCTGGTGAGCATGCGGCTGGTCACCGGCGTCCTGGTGCTGGCGTTCGCGCTCGGTGGCGTGCTGAGCCGCAGCCCCGGGTTCGAGAAACGGTGGCTGGCCCACTGGACGACGAGGACCCCACCGTGGCTGTTGGTCGTGGTGTTCGCGCTCGCGCTGGCCACCTGGCAGATCCTGTACCTGCCGCTGCTGATCCCGGCGTTCGTGCTGGTCGCGCAGGCCACGCGGGAGTGGCGCGCGACGCGGTCCCGCAACCGGTTCGCCGTGCTGGGCGTGCTGCTCGTCGCGTACGGGGCGGTGGTGTGGCCGACGTGGGTCGACGCCTACGACCAGCGTGAGTACGTGGTGCTCGGGATGCTCGCGGCGCCCCCGGTGCTGGCGCTCGGGGTCGGGGGACGGGTGCCCGGGTGGTTCGCGGTGCCGCTGACCGTCGTCGGGCCGATCGCGGTGCTCGCGTTCGCGCTGGCGGCGGCCGCGGCGACGATGACGATGCCGGTGTTGCCGCTGACCGTCACGACCGTGAACGGCACGGACGGGGAGTCGACGAGCATCCGGGGCTACGTCGTCGGCTCCGACGACGAACTGACCGCGATCCTGCAGGAGAGCGGCGGCGTTCGCTACGTGCACAACGACGACGTCGTCACGCGCGTGCTCTGTCCGGCCGGCCCGGACGTGCCGGTCTACCGGCTCCGCGTCCACGATCTGCACATCGAGGACTCCCTGCTGGAAGCGTGGGGCCGCCGCGTCCGCCCGGCACCCCTGGACGACGCCACCTGCCGCATCCGCCAATCCCCCCGCACCGCCGGCCCACCGTAGGACCGGCCCGGGCTCGGATTCAGCCCAGCGCGGGGCGGCGGCGGCCGTACGCGGTGGCGGCCTCGAAGGCGGCGGCCACCTGCAGCGTCCGCAGGTCCGACCGGGGCCGGGTGACGACCTGGAGCCCGACCGGGAGGCCCGCCGGGGTGAAGCCGGCGGGCACCGAGATGGCGGGGGCTCCGAGCACCGTCACGTGGTATGCCGAGCGCATCCAGTCGAGGTAGGAGTGCTGCTCGATCCCGTCGACGGCGTGCGGGTACTCCCAGTCGGCCGGGAACGGCGGCACCTCGCTCACCGGCGCGATCAGGACGTCGTAGGTGTCCCAGAACGCGGCGGCGGCCGTGTAGAGCCGGGCCCACGCGGTACGCGCGCGGCCGACGTCGCCGCGGCTCAGCTTCCGGCCCTGGGAGATGTTCCAGGCCAGCGCCGGCTTGAACTTCTCCGGTTGCTCGTCGAACGTGGCGCCGTACGCGGTCTCGAACGCGTTGGCGCGCAGGGTGCGGAACACGAAGTCGGCGTCGGAGAGGTCGGGGGTCGCCTCCTCGACGGAGCAGCCCAGCGCGGTGAAGACGTCCGGCGCCGCGGACAGGACCGCGCGCACGTCCTTGTCCAGCGGTAGTCCGCCCAGGTCCGGGCTCCACGCGATCCGTAGCCCCGAAATGTCGCCGTCGAGGGGCGCACGGAAGGAGGTCTCGGGCAATGCGATCGGCGACCGCGCATCCGGCCCCGCGATCACCGACAGCAGCAGCGCCACGTCCGCGACAGTGCGCGCCATCGGCCCCGACGTGCCGAGCGTGTCCCACGGGTCGTCGCTCGGGAACGTCGGAACGCGGCCGGGCGTCGGCCGGAAACCGACGACGTTGCAGAACGACGCCGGGTTGCGCAACGAGCCGCCCATGTCGCTGCCGTCGGCGATCGGCTGGAGCCCGGCGGCGAGGGCCGCTGCCGCACCGCCGCTGCTACCGCCCGCGGAGCGGCTCGGGTCGTAGGGGTTGCCGGTGACGCCGAACAGCGTGTTGAACGTGTGCGAACCGGCCGCGAACTCGGGCACGTTCGTCTTGCCGGTCCGGATCGCGCCGGCGTCCAGGATGCGCTGGACGATCAGCGTGTTCGTGGTCGGCACGTGATCGGTGAACAGCGGCGAGCCGTAGGTGGTGCGCATGCCGGCGGTGTCGTGCGTGTCCTTGAACGCAATGGGCAGCCCATGAAGTGGTCCGGTGAGAGCGCCGTTCGCGAGCGCGTCGTCGGCGGCGGCCGCGGCGGCGAGCGCACCCTCGGCGTCCAGCGTGACGATCGCGTTGATCGTCGGGTTGACCCGCTCGATCCGGTCGAGGTGTGCGGTCACGACCTCCCGGGCGGAGACGTCCCGCCGGCGCAGCCGGTCAGCCAGTTCGGTCGCGTCGAGGGCCCAGAGCTCGTCCATGCCCAGAGCTTCGCCCAGGTCCCCGGACGGTGTCACGGGACGACAGTGCCGCCACGCACCCCCGCTTCCCGGCAAAACCTGCCGATCAGCCGGCCCGCGCCCCCGCCCAGCACTCTCCCTCGGGGGCGCGGACCGGGGTCTAGGGGGCGGGCACCCGCTGCTTGGCCGCCTGGATCTGCGCGTAAACGTGTGAACGCAGCTCGGTGAAACGCGGATCCGACCGCGTCGTCAGCTGGTCGCGCTCCGGCGGTAGGTCGACGGTGAACGTCTCCTGGACGACGGTCGGCGACCCGGACAGCACGATCACCCGTTCGCCGAGGTAGACGGCCTCGTCGATGTCGTGGGTGACGAACAGGATCGTCACGCCGAACTTCTGCCAGATCGATCGGATCAGGTCCTCGAGGTCGGCGCGGGTCTGCGCGTCGACGGCCGCGAACGGCTCGTCCATCAGCAGCACCGTGGGCTGGTACGCCACCGCGCGCGCGATCGCCACCCGCTGCTGCATGCCGCCGGAGAGTTGCCACGGATAGGCGTCACCCCGGTCGGCGAGGCCCACAGCGGTCAGCGCTTCGTCGACCAGCCGGGCCCGTTCGCCCCTGGCCACTTTTTTCTCGCGAAGCGGCAACTCGACGTTGCGCCGCACCGTGAGCCACGGGAACAGGCTGCGCCCGTACTCCTGGAACACGACGGCCAGGTCCGCGGGCGGGGTGGTCACCGGCTCGCCGCCGAGCGTCACCGTGCCGCCGGTGGGCGAGAGCAGCCCGGCCGCGCACTTGAGCAGCGTCGTCTTGCCGCATCCGGACGGACCGACCAGGCACACCAGCTCGCCGTCGGTGAGCGACACCGACACGTCCCGGATCGCCTCGACCGGCCCGTAGGCCTTCCGCAGCCCGGAGATCTCCAGCAACGTCACTGCATACCCTTTCGACGGAGACCGAAGTACCACCGCAGGACGAAGCGCTCGCACAGGTTGAACAGCCCCGCGAGGACGACGCCGAGCAGGCCGAGCAGGAGGATGCCGGTCCACATCTCCGGGATCGCGTAACTGCGCTGGAACTGGACGATCGTGAAGCCCAGCCCGCTGGACGCGGCGAACAGCTCGCTGATCACCATGAGGATGATCGCGATCGCCAGCGCCTGGCGCAGACCGGTCATGATCTGGGGGCTCGCACCGCGCAGC
Organism: Cryptosporangium sp. NPDC048952; assembly: GCF_043197895.1. Lineage (NCBI taxonomy): Bacteria > Bacillati > Actinomycetota > Actinomycetes > Cryptosporangiales > Cryptosporangiaceae > Cryptosporangium > Cryptosporangium sp. NPDC048952. The sequence continues at coordinate 245,227 of NZ_JBICTY010000004.1, forward strand.
ACGAGCGTCCGCAGCTGGGTCAGGCGGGAGATCCGGTACGCCCGGCACACCTCACCGAGCACGGGGTCGACGGCGCGGACGCCCTCGATCGTGTTGAGCAGCACCGGCCAGACGCAGCCGAACACGATGACCGTCACCTTCATCGTGTTGTCGATGCCGGCGAACAGCATCACGACGGGGACGAGCACCGGTGGCGGTATCGCCCTCAGGAACTCCAGTACCGGCTCGGTGTAGGCGCGGAGCGCGGGGGAGAGGCCGATCGCGATCCCCGCGGCCACGCCCACGATCCCGGCGAGAGCGAACCCCACGAGCAGCCGCACGATGCTGGGCAGCACGTCGGCGCGGAGGGTGGCGGGGGTCCACGTCGGCCCGACAGCGCGCAGCACGGCGTCCGGCGTCGGCAGATAGAAGTTCGAACCGCCGGCGGATGCGGCCCACCAGACGCCGACCAGGATCACCGGGAGCAGGAACCAGCGCACCACCCTCACACCGGCACCTCCCGGCGGACGGACGCGTGCCACGTCAGCAACCTCCGCTCACCGGCGCGCACGCCGACGTTGACCAGCACACCGAGCACGCCGGTGGTGAGCACCAGCGCGTACACCAACGCCGGTTCGGTGCCCGAGCGGGCGACCCCGATCGCGAGGCCCAGCCCCGGCGCACCGATGACCAGTTCCGCGGTGACCGCGAGGATCAGTGCCACCGCGGCGCCCAGCCGGACCCCGGTGAGCACGTACGGCAGCGCGGACGGCCAGACGACGTGCCGGATGCGGCCCCAGCGGCTGAAGCGGAACGAGCGGGCCGTCTCGTCCGCGACCGGATCGACGTCGGCGACGCCGGCCAGCACCTGCACGTAGATCTGCCAGAACGCCGCGTACACGACGAGCAGCAGCGACGAACCGAGCCCCGTGCCGTACACGAGCACGGCCAGGGGGATCAGCGCGACCGAGGGGATCGGCCGCAGGAACTCCACGGTGGACGTCGTGAACGCGCGGACCTTCGGCACCAGCGCGAGCGCGAACCCGAGCACGATCGCGGCGGCGGACGCGATCACCAGCCCCAGGAGCCACGCGTAGACCGTCTCCCCGATCGCGGTCCAGTAGGCGGCGGTGCCCGCCTCCCGGGCCAGCACGCGCAGCACGCTGGACGCCGGAGGCAGGTCGGCTTCCCGGACGAGCCCGGTCCGCGGCACGATCTCCCACAGCGCGAGCGCGAGCACCGCGCCGATGGCACCCCGTACCGGACCGGGTAACTCAGTCCGCATAGAGCGCGTTCAGGTCGGGCGCCTTCGTCAGCACCTTGTCGTCGGTCGCGAGCTTGCCGAGCGTCGCCACCGAGTCCTTGTTGATGTCCGCCGGCCACTTCGGCAGCGTCAGCCTGGGCGCCAGGTCGGCGGTGATCTTCGTGTACGTCGACAGGATCTGACGCACCTCGTCGGGGTGGGCGTCGGCGTACGCGTTGGACTCGTTGATCGCCTCGGTGAACCGGTCGACGAGGTCGCGGTCGGACTTCAACAGCTTCTCGTTGACGAAGTACCCGGCGACGCTCAGGTTCGGGGCGGCGTCGACGTACATCGAGGTGAGCACCCGGCCGCCGGCCGCGACCACCTGCGAGAGCTGCGGCTCGACGATGCACGCGCCGTCGACCCGCGTGGCCGCGACGGCGGCGGGCATGTCGGGGAACGGCAGTTCGACGAGGTCGAGGCCGGACGCGTCACCGCCGGCCTTGCGGACGGAGGCCCGCACCGTGCTGTCACAGATGTTCTTCAGCGTGTTGACCGCGACGCGTTTGCCGACCAGGTCTTTCGCGCTCTGCGCCGGGCTTCCCTTCGGGACGACGATCGCGCCGAAGTCCTTGCCCTGGACGCCGGTGCTCGAGACGCCGTTCGCGATGACCTTGAGCGGCAGTCCCTTCTCCCGGGCCAGCAGGAGCGAGGTGAAGTTCGAGAAGCCCACCTGGAACTCGCCGGACATGACGCTCGGCACGATCGCCGCGCCACCGGCGGCGGTCTTGAGCGTGAGGTCGATGTTGCGCTTGGAGAAGAAGCCCTTCTGTTTGCCCAGGTAGATGGGGGCCACGTCGACGATCGGGATGACTCCGACGGTCAGCTGGGCGTTGCCGCCCTCGGTCTTCACATCGGATCCGGAACCTCCGCAGCCGACCAACGCGAAGGCCAGGGTGGCGGCGGCGATGCTCGCCAATGCACGGCGCATGAACGCTCCAAGGGGGGTGTGAGCAAAAATGTGCGCAGTGTGAACAGTTGAACTGATCAAGACTATTGACGTGAGCTGAGTCACGTCAACACGCTAGTTTTGTGCGCCTCATTGTTGACATTCCACCCTCGGCCAAGGGGCGTCTCCCGCTAAACGGTCGGTTCCCCGCGCCGAACGGCACCATTTTGTGAACAATCCAAAGGCCGCTCGCCCGGTCGGGGGAGAGCGGCCTTCAGGTGAAGCGGTGCTACTTCTTCTTCGCGCTGTTCTCGCGCGACTCCAGGCTGTCGAGCACCAGGCCGGCGCCGATACCGAACATCCAGACGTCCTTGGCGATCGGCGTCCCGGCCTGCGTGGGCCGGATGCTGCCCTCCTCGCGCAGACCCGGCGTCGCCAGGTAGAGCCCGAGCAGGCCGCCGGAGAACGCGACGAGCCCCGCCCCGGCGATCGCCGCCGGGATGATCGGCACCAGCAGTGCCGCGCCGAGGGCGATCTCGGCCGTCGACAGGTACTTCGCGAACTGCTTCGGCTCGATTCCGGCCAGGAACGGATACGTCCCGGCCGCCATGCCGTGCATCCCCGCCGCGGCCTCCTCGTCAGCATGGCGCTTGGAGAGGCCGGAGTTGAGAATGTAGGCGCCGGCCGCGAGGCGCGGCGGCAGATGGCTCAGCTTGCCGAAGAACCGCATGGAGTGCTCCAGAGGGATAAGTTACCTATGTCCGAATCCTAGCCTTCCCGGAATCGGACTCAGTTACTTCCCCCGGCGCTGCTGATCAAGCGTCTCCAGCAGGCGCAACCAGCCCTCGCTGACCGTCGGATAGCTCGGCACGGCGTGCCACAGGTCGCTGACCGGTACTTTCCCGACGATCGCGACCGTCGCGGAGTGCACGAGTTCGGCGATCCCCGCGCCGACGAACGTGGCGCCGACCAGCGTGTCGGTCGCCCGGTCGAGGACCAGCTTCGCCCGTCCGACGTAGTTGTCGCGCAGCACGTAGGTACCGGCCAGCGCGGCCAGGTCGAATTCCACGGCTTCGACGTCGATCGCCGCGTCGCGGGCCTGGGCCTCGGTGAGCCCCGCGGAGCCGACCTCCGGATCGGTGAACGTCACCTGGGGGACGGGGGCGCGGTCGGCGTGCGGCGCGGATTGGCCCGCCGCGCGGGCGGCGATGGCCTCACCGGCGATGCGGGCCTGGTACTTGCCCATGTGGGTGAGCAGGGCCCGGCCGTTGAGGTCGCCGACGACGTAGAGCCAGTCGTGGCCGGGCACGGTGAGGTGGTCGTCGACGGTCACGTAGTTTTTCGTCTCGACGCCGACGGTGTTCAGACCCAGATCGTCGCTGTTCGGGGTACGTCCGGCGGCGACCAGGATCTCGTCGGCGGTCACGGTGGTGCCGTCGTCGAGCGTGACGGTGACCTCGCCGCCGTGGACCAGGCCCTCTCCGGCGTCGTTGACGTCCGGCCGGGAGACCGCGCTGACCCGCGAGCCGGTGCGGACGCTGACGCCGGCCTTCCGGAACGCGTCCCCGACGATGTCGCCGGCGAACGGCTCGTTCTTGCCGAGCAGGCGCGGTCCGCCCTCGATGATCGTGACCTCCTCGGCGCCGAGACCGTGCAGCCAGGTGGCGGCCTCACAGGCCACCACACCGCCGCCGACGATGACGACGCGGCGCGGGATCTCGTGCACGTTGGTGGCGTCCCGGGAGACCCACGGGTGGGCCTCGCGCAGCCCGTCGATCGCCGGGACGTTCGCGCGGGTTCCGGTGGCGAGCACGACCGCGTGCCGGGCGGTGAGGGTCCTGCCGTCGACGGTCACGGTCTTCTCGCCCGCGAGGCGGCCGTGGCCGCGGACGACGTCGATGCCGACGCCGTTCGCCCAGCTCACCTGGGACGTGTCGTCGTGGTTGTTGACGATTTTGTCGCGCCGGGCCAGGACGGCGGCGACGTCGACGGTCGCGCCGGTGACGCCCTGCACGTCGGCGGCGGCGTTCACGAGCTCGATCGGGCGGAGCAGGCCCTTCGAGGGCATGCAGGCCCAGAAGGAACATTCGCCGCCGAGGAGTTGTGATTCGACGATGACGGCGTCGAGGCCGGAGTACTGGGTGGCGTACTGCGCGGCGACCTCACCGGGCGGGCCGCCGCCGATCACGATGACGTCCCACTCGGTCTTGTCCGGATTCAGAGAAGCGCTCACGGGGCCAGTGTGCATGCCCTGCTCCCCGCTTGGGCGGGGAGCAGGGCATGCACGAACTCAGCGGGCGTTGAGCAGGTGCTCGATCGCGAGCTGGTCGAGCTTCACCGCGCCGGAACCCTTCGCGGCCGCGGTGGCCACGTCGAAGTCCTCGAACGCGGAGCGGTCGGCGAGCAGGTCGGTGATCGACTCGCCCTCGTTCAGCGTGGGCTGGGCGAGACCGGTGACGCCGTGCGCCTCGAGCGCGGCCTGCACCTCCGGGTCGGCCCGGAACGCCTGCGCACGCTCCTTGAGCAGGAGGTACGTCCGCATGTTCGCGGCCGCGGAGTTCCAGACGCCGTCGGCGTCCTCGTTGCGGAACGGCTTGTAGTCGAAGTGACGCGGGCCGTCGTAGGTCGGGCCGCCGCCGAGGGGGCCGTGCTCGAGCAGGTCGACGAGGAAGAACGCGTTGATCAGGTCGCCGTGACCGAACACGAGGTCCTGGTCGAACTTCGGGCCGTGCTGACCGTTGAGGTCGATGTGGAAGAGCTTGCCCTGCCACAGCGCCTGGCTGATCGCGTCGACGAAGTTGAGGTTCGACATCTGCTCGTGCCCGACCTCGGGATTCAGGCCGACCCGCTCGTGGTGCTGGAGCTGCGAGATGAAGCCGAGCGCATGGCCGACCGTCGGGAGCAGGATGTCGCCCCGGGGCTCGTTCGGCTTGGGCTCGATCGCGAACTTCAGGTCGTACCCACTGTCGATGGAGTACTGGACCAGGGTGTCGATGGCTTCGGCGTAGCGGGAGAGCGCGGCGTGGACGTCCTTGGCGGCGTTGGTCTCGGAGCCTTCGCGGCCACCCCAGCAGACGAACGTGGTGGCGCCGAGTTCGGCGGCGAGGTCCACCTGGCGCAGCGTCTTGCGCAGCGCGAACCGGCGTACGCCGCGGTCGTTGCTGGTGAACGCGCCGTCCTTGAACACCGGGTGGGTGAAGAGGTTGGTGGTCACCATCGGCACGACCAGACCGGTGGCGGCGAGGGCGTCCTTGAGGCGTCCGAGGTGCTTGGCGCGGGCGTCGTCGTCCGATCCGAACGGCACCACGTCGTCGTCGTGGAACGTGATGCCGTAGGCGCCGAGCTCGGCCAGCTTGTGCACGGACTCGACCGGGTCGAGCGGGGCGCGGGTCGCGTCGCCGAACGGGTCGCGGGCCTCCCAGCCGATGGTCCAGAGTCCGAACGTGAAGCGGTCAGCGGGCGTTGGCTGCGCTGCCATGGCGGTTACCTCCGTGCGGTTCCGGCGATTAGTTCAGAGGGTTAACATATAGGCCTGCGGCCGAAAACGGGAGAGGTGCGGGTGGTGCAACCTCCGTTCGTTCACAATGGCGACGCTCCGGCGCGCACCGAATCCGTGCGGGCGCACAACCTCGGGTTGGTGCTACGAGCTGTCGCTTTCGCCGACGCCCCGATCTCGCGGGCGTCGGTCGCCGCCCGCACCGGGCTGACGCGGGCGAGTGTGTCGGCGCTCGTCGAGACGCTGATCGAGGGTCGGCTCGTGCGCGAGACCGGGGCACCGACGCGAGCCGGCGTCGGACGTCCGTCGACCGGCCTGGTCCTCGACGCGACGGGCCCGGCCGGCCTCGGCATCGAGCTCAACGTCGACCACGTGTCGGTCTGCGTAGCGGACCTCACCGGCGCGGTCCGGATCCAGCGTTCAGCCGTGTTCGCACCGGCGACGGCGCCGGCGGAGGCCGCGACGGTCGCGGAGGCGCCGGTCGCGGAGGCGGCATCGGGCGCGGCGGCGGGTGCTGCGAGGGTCGCGTCGCGGGCGGAGGCGCTGGCCGGGATGGTGCGCGAGGTCGTCGCGGAGGTCGGGGCGCTGGCGTTGACGCTGTCGGGGGCGGCGCTGGCGGTGCCGGGCCTGGTGGACCCGGCGACCGGCGAGCCGGTGGTGACGCCGAACCTCGACGCCGGTGGGGTGCGCGCCTCGTTGACGTCGTCGCTCGGCGGCCTGCCGCTCGTCGTCGAGAACGAAGCGACGCTCGCGGCACGGGCCGAACAGCGGGCGCTGGGCGTCGACGCGCCCCGGTCGTTCCTGCAGGTGTCCGGCGAGGTCGGCATCGGCGCCGGGCTGGTGCTGGACGGCCAGCTCTACCGCGGCCGCCACGGCTGGAGCGGCGAGCTCGGCCACGTGACCGTCTGGCCGGGCGGCCGCGCGTGTGGATGCGGCAGCGACGGTTGTCTGGAGCAGTACGCCGGCCTCCGAGCCATCGCCCGCACAGCGAGCGCAGAACCGGGCGCGGCGTCGGCTACGGCGCCGAGTGCGGCTACGGCGCCGAGTGCGGCTGCGGCGCGGGGTGCGGCTTCGGCTGCGGGGCCGGGGGCGGTTGGGGGAGACGGCTCGTTCGCGGCCCGGGCGTCGGCGGGGGAGCCCGCGATCCTCGCCGCACTCGCCGAGGCGGGAGAGGCCCTCGGCATCGCGCTAGCCGGCGCACTGAACCTGCTCGACCTCGACGCGGTGGTCCTGGGCGGCGCCCATGCGGAACTCGCGCCGTGGCTCGTCGAGCCGATCGAGGCGCAGCTGTCACGCCGGCTCGTCGGCGCGGCGGTGTCCCGCCCGACCGTGCGGGCGTCCGCGCTGGGCGCCGACGCGGCAGCACTCGGAGCGGCGTGGTCCGTGCTCGACCGGGTGCTCGACGACCCGGCAGGGTGGCTAGCGCGCGGAGACGAGCACTTCTAGACCGTCGAGATAGCGGGCCAGCCCGAACTCGAACAACGATTCGATGCTGAGCACGTCGTCCGGAATGCCCGACACCAGGGACATCATCGGGAACTGGCCGGTCGCCATGACCTCGAAAAAATAGCTGTCGTGGCTCTTCATCCACTCCTCAGCGGACAACCCGGTTTCCTGAACATTGCGCTGCTCCTCCGCGAACACCATCGCCATGCTGCGCACGTGATTGAACAGACTCACCGCAGCGTTCAGGAAGTCGGCAGGCTCCAACCCGGCTTCGTGCAGCGTCGCCATCGCGTACTCGGTGTGCACCATCCCCCGCGGCACGAGCTGCGGCCGTGAGAACGACAGCTCGGCCGCCATCCACGGGTGCGCCCGGTACACGTCCCACTGGATCCGGGCGATCGCCTCGAGCCGGGCGCGCCACCCCACCGGTTGCGGCTCGGGGATCATCGCGACGGTGCCGAACACCGCGTCGATCATGAGGATGATCAGATCGTCCTTGCTCGGTACGTACCGGTAGAGCGCCATCGTCGCGACCCCGAGTTCCGCGGCCACGCGCCGCATCGACAGCTCGGGCATGCCGTCGGCGTCCGCGATCCGGATCGCCGCGTCGACGATCCGCTCCCGGCTCAGGGAGTTCTCCCGCGGGCGGCGCGGCGCGGGCCGGGCCTCGGTGGAGAGCCCCGGGGGCGGGAGCTCACCGGTCTGCGCCGCCCGCACCACGGTGCCGACGCCCGGTACCGCCTCGACGAGGCCCTCCTGGCGCAGCGCGGTGAGCACCTTGGTCGCGGTGGCCATCGCCACGCCCCACTGACGGGTGATCTGCCGGGTCGACGGCAGGCGGTCACCGGGCGCCAGATGTCCGGTGTGGATCCGTTCGCGGAGCTCCGCGGTGATGCGTGCCGACGGGGTCATCGTACTAGTGCACCATCAGTGCGATTTCCGCGCAAGGAGCTGGGATCGCAGCTCGCCGGGGTAGTGCGGTCGTACTAGTGCGGTAAGTGCGCTCCGAGCAGGTGAAACGACGCTTGCGTACGGCGTCAACGGTGCGCTTCACTGGGTGGCGATCGGCGCGTACGTCGTACACGTGCCGCACTATTCGGGGAGCCCCTCATGACCTCTGAGTACGCCGTCCACGCGCGAGCCGGTCGAAAGGAGTGGACCGGCCTCGCCGTCCTGCTCCTGCCGCTGCTCTTCGTCTCCATGGACGTCTCGGTGCTGTACTTCGCCGTCCCGTACCTGAGCATCGAGCTCGAACCCACCAGCACCCAGCAGCTCTGGATCTTCGACGTCTACGGCTTCGTCCTCGCCGGTCTGCTCATCCCGATGGGCGCGCTCGGTGACCGCATCGGCCGTCGAAAGCTGCTGCTGATCGGGGCCTTCGCGTTCGGTGCCGCCTCGCTGCTGGCGGCCTACGCGCCGAACGCGGAGATGCTGATCGCGGCCCGCGCGGTACTCGGCATCGCCGGCGCGACGCTCATGCCGTCGACATTGGCTTTGATCCGCAACATGTTCCACGACGACCGGCAGCGCGGCACCGCGATCGGCATCTGGACCGGCGCGACCAGCGCAGGCATCGCGCTCGGCCCGGTGCTGTCCGGGCTGCTGCTCGAGCACTTCTGGTGGGGGTCGGTCTTCCTGATCAACCTGCCGTTCATGATCCTGCTGCTGGTGCTGGCGCCGCTGCTCGTGCCGGAGTTCCGGGCCGGGGGGCTCGGCCGGTTCGACTGGCTCAGCGGTCTGTTGTCGCTGGCCGCGGTGCTGCCGGTGATCTGGGGTGTGAAGGAGCTCGCACAGATCGGGGCGGGCGCGTCGGGGTCGCTCTGGGAGCCGATCGTGGCCATTCTGGTGGGCCTCGTCGTGGGTGTCGTGTTCCTCCGCCGGCAGGTCCGGCACCCCTCGCCGATCGTCGACGTCGCGCTGTTCCGCCGCCGGGCCTTCGGGGGCGCCGCCGCGCTGAACGTCGTCGCCATGTTTGGAGTCGTTGGTTTTGCGCTTTTTGCGACGCAGTACCTGCAGTCGGTGCTCGGGCTCAGTCCGCTGCGGGCGGCGCTGTGGAGTGTGGCGCCGTCGCTGGTGATCGGGGGTGTGGCGCCGCTGGCGACCGCGCTCGGTCGGAGGTTCGACCGGGGCCTGGTGATGGCCGGCGGGTTCACGGTGGCGGCGGTCGGGTTCCTGCTGGTCACCCGCGTGACGCCTGACACGGGGCTGTGGCTGGTGCTGCTGGTCGCGACGCTGTACGCGGGCGGGCTGGTGACAGTGATGGCCCTGGTCACCGAGGTGGCGCTCGGGGTGGCGCCGCCGGAGCGGGCGGGGTCGGCGTCGGCGATCCTGGAGTCGGCCACCGAGCTCGGCGGGGCGCTCGGCATGGCGCTGCTGGGGAGTCTGGGGAGTGCGATCTACCGCAGTTCGGTGACGTCGGGGGCTCCGTCCGAGCTGCCGTCGTCCGCGTTGGACGTCGTCCGCGAGACGCTCGGCGGCGCGCGGGCCGTGGCGTCGTCCTTGCCGGGGGAGCTGGGTGACGCGGTGCTGCGCCTGGCCCGCGAGTCGTTCACCGACGGCATGCACGCGGCGGGCATCGCCGCGGCCGTGGTGATGCTCGGTGCCGCGGTGGTAGCCGCCACCGCCCTACGAGGCTCCCATCTAACTCCCGCCGCGCCGCGCGACGGCTCGGCCGCGCCGCGCGATGGCGGGAAGGCGGGTCCACGCGACAGCCGTGAGCCCGCACCGTTTGGTGCCGATGCTGGGCCGCATGACGGCGGGGAGACCGGGCCGCTTCGCGCCCGAGGGTTGACGCCGTCGTCGCCGACGGAGGCTGAACCCGCGAGGGGCCGGCCGTAGTCGTCGCCGAGTGGCTGACTTCGGTTGGGCGGTAACCGCCGAGGCGGTTACCGCCGGCTGGCGTCGGTCAGCGGGCCCAGAAGTACGCGCGGGTGGCGGACTGCGCCGTGAGCAGACCGATCAGCACCGCCGGCAGCAGCAACTGCAACGCGGTGACCACTATCGACGCGCCACCGATCGAGGCGAACCCCGCGAGCACCACGAACACGGCGATCGTCAGCGTGATCACGTGCGCGCCACGGCTCCCGCGCCAGATCCCCCGACCGAGCCAGCCCATCATCACGGCCGCTGCGAGCGGCACGAAGAACACCGCCGGTCCGAGGGTCGCGAACAACAGCGAGAGCCCGAACAACCCCACGCCGGTGAGATTCACCAGCACCATCGCCGCCACCACCGACCGAGGCCGCTCCGGCCGCTCCCGTTTACTGGGCAGCACGTGCATCGGCATGGTCGGGTCGGCGGCATTGGCCGGCAGCTCATTGGGAACCCCAGCGCCCTGCGACTGCGGCGCCACCGCAGCCCGCGCGGTCGCGGGCGGCGCCGACGTCGGCGGCGTGGCCGCGCCCCGCGCTGCGGCCGGTGAGCCGGAGACAGGCGGCGGGAAACCGGCTCGTCCCGCGGCGGGTGGTGCCGAGGTCGGCTGGGTGAATGTGGCTCGTGCCGCGACCTGCGATTCGGACCCGGGCGACGCAGCCGCAGGCCGTGCCGTCGCAGGCGGCGCAGAGGTCGGCGGCGTGGTCTGCTCCGGCGCCGACGGCCGGGGCGTCCTCGGCGGGGCGGATGTCGGCGCAGCGGCGCGCGGCCCGTTGGATGGTGGTGCCGAGACAGGCGGCGTGGCGCGTTGCGTCGGGATGCGCGCAATCGCGGGTCCGCCAACCGCGCCCGTTCCGGTTGATACGCCCCGCCGCGCGCCAGGGTCGGAGGATTCCGGCCGCGCAGAGTCCGCGGGATTCGGCCGCGCAGAGTCCGCGGAGGACTGTGGCCGCGCAAGACGCTCGGCGCCGTGGGACGTGCCCTGAGGCACCGGCGCACCAGGCTTCCGAGGAGCACTCGAGGCACCGCGCGACCCAGGGTTCGCCGGCGCAGACGGTTCGGCCTCGTCCGACTCCTCAGGCGAGGCTGACTTGTCGGTCATCGCGAATAGCGCCGCCAGCGCCGACCCCGGCGCCACCTTGAAGATTTCCGAAGCCTGCTTGGGCCCCGACTCCTCAACGTCCTCGCCGCCGTCAGCCCCTCCATCCTTCACCGAAGGGGACGGGGTCGAAGCCGCGGCCGAGTAAGTCCGCCCGACGGGCCGCCCACCCGCCTTCGCCTCTCCCGTCCCCGGCGTCCGGGCCTCCCGCCCATCCGCGCCCCGCTCGACGGCCGCCGCAGCCCCGGAGTAGGTCCGCCCCGTCGGCCGGACCCCGCTCTCCGAGCCATTGCTCTCCGAACTCGTGCGCCCCGTCGGCCGAGCCCCGCTCTGCGACCTGCCCGCCCCCGGGGCAGTCCCCGCTTCGCGCGGGTCGGTGTCTTCGCCAGGTGCCGCCGCAGCACCTGAGTACGTGCGCCCCGCCGGTCGGGCATCGCTCCGCGATTCAGTGGCCCTCGGGGCCGTGCGCGATTCCCGCGTGCCGGGGTCCTGGCCGGATGCGGCCGCGGAGTAGGTGCGCCCGGGCGGGCGGGTTCTGCGCTGCGAGTCGTCGGATGCCGGGGCCGTGGGGTGCTCCGGGCTTCCGGCGTTCGTTGAGGCGGAATCGGTGTCGGCGTTGTCGTCTGTGGAGGCCGCGCTGGGGCGGTTCGGATCAGCTGAGTCGCCGCTGGAGTACGTGCGCCCGATGGTGATTGAGGCGGTGCTGGAGTAGGTGCGGCCGGTCGGTCGGCTGGGCAACTTCGCCGGCTCGGCAGGGGCCTGCTGCGAGCCCGGCTCCCGCTCGGCTTCGTCAGACGACGGTGCGCGCTCGGGTACGGACGGCGCGCCGCCCTTCCCCGCGCCGGACACGGTAGAACGCGTCCCGTGCGAGTCCTCGTCGGTGGGTGTGGTGCGGCTTCGCGGACCTGCGTCGCGCTGTCCGGTTGCTGCTCGCCAGGCGTTGATCAGATCGGTCGCCGACGCGGTCGGGGGGATGCCCGCGGGCCGCTCGGCGTCGGCCCCGTCGCTGTGTTCCTCCACCGCGCTCGCAGTTGGCGGCGTGGCGCTCGGCATGCGTGTGCTGGAGGTGGCGGGGCGCGTGGTCGGCGGTAGTGGCCGGATGGCGCCCCGTGTATCCGACGCCTGCTGGGCATCGGCGCTCGTCGGCTCGGTGGACCGCGAATCGTCAACCTGCTCCTGGCCCGCGACGGCGTTCCCCGAAGCCACCGACGACTCGGCGGCGATCTCGACGGCAGCGCCCTCGGCGGGCACGCTCTCCGGGGCGGCGAACTCCGGGCCGCCCGCTGCCGACCCGGTGGGTTCTGCCGCGCCCAGCCCTGCCGCGCCCGGCCCTGCCGCGCCCAGCCCTGCCGCGCTGAGTGCGGCCGCGGCGGGTCCTCCGGCAGTGAGTGGCGCGGACACGACTGTTCCTGCGCGGGACTCCGCCGAAGTGGGTCGCGCCATGCGGGGCTCTGCTGCCGTGGGTTCCGGGGCGGTGGCCGCTGGCATGGCGGGTTGCGGCAGGGCGGATTTCGAGGCGGCAGGCGAGGGCTCGGGGAGGGCCGGGACGGCTGAGGCTTCGGATTGGAGCTCGGGGCCGTCCGGGGACGGGGATGACGCGGGAGCGTCCGGGGACGAGGGTGATGCAGGGGCCGCCGCGGTGGGCGGCTCCGCGGGGGGCGTGGGGGACTGTGGGTGCGCGGGGTCGGCCGGGGCGTCCTCGGATTCGTCGATGGTGACCAAGGGAACCGTTGCCGTCGTGTTCCCACCCCGGATCGGCACGAGCGGAACTGTAGCCGTCGGGTTGTCGACGGACGCAGCGGCGGCTGCCCCAGCGGCGCTGGGGGTGGATCCCGGGGTCATGGCGCCGGACGCTAGGGGCCGGGTGGGTGGTCGCGCCTCGTCCGATCGGACATATTCCGGTGTCCTCAGTGGTCTTTTGTTCCCTGCGTGACGCTCCTGTCGCGACTGGTCAGCGCGCCGAGGCTGATGGTTGACGGCTTCGGTCGGTGCGGTGACGGTGGGGGCGCCGCCGTGTGATGCGTGACTCGCGGGAGGAATATTCGGTGGCCACTCAGCGTCTGAATCGGTACAGTAGAGGCTGTCAACCGAACGAACTGAGGAAGGTCACCGTGCCTACGGCACTGAGCATTGAGCAGTACCTGCAGGAACTTCACGACGACTACGCGGCGCGAATCAACGAGGCGATCGCCGACAACCGCGACGACCTGGCCTGGCAGCTGGCCGACTCGTACACCCGCGAAGCGCTGCGCGCCCAGGCCGAGTACGGCCTGACGCCGTCCCTCGACCGGCTCCCCGGTCGCAGCGCCCCCCTCGCGGCCTGACGCGACGAGCCGCTGCGCCCGACGCGGTGCAGCAGCGGCCCCGCCGCATCGACGCGGCAACCCCCTCGACCGCGATGCCGCGGCGGGAATGATCGTCAATTGAAAACGGTTGTCGGGTACGTGAGGCTTCCGGGAACTCGGAAGCAGAGAGGACGACCGCGATGAAGGTCAGGAACTCGCTCCGATCGCTGAAGTCGAAGGACGGCTCGATCGTGGTTCGCCGCCACGGTCAGGTCCTCGTCATCAACAAGCGGAACCCGAGGCTGAAGGCCCGCCAGGGCTGAGCCGACAGAACGCACCGTAGGGCCCCGGTCACCGACCGGGGCCCTACGCCATTCCGGGCCCGCGCCCGGTTAGAGTGACCGGACTGTGGACCCCGATGACCTGACGCTGGAGAGCGCCGCACACGACAACGCGATCGTCGCGGTCTACCGGCAGATGTTCGCGGTCCTCGGCAGCTCGGCGCAGTCCGTGATCGGCGACCCCGAGATGGTCGACCTCGCCGACGCGCTGTTCGCGGCGTTCTCGAGCGCAGGCAGCGACGGTCTGACGATGGAACAGATGCGGCACGCGTGCCGGGGCTTCCCCGAGCCGGTGTTCCAGTCGCGGGTGCGGGTGCTGCGTGAACTCGGCGCGGTGCAGAAGGCGTTCGACCGCCCGCACCAGGACGTCTACCGCGCGAGCTTCACCAGCTACGTGTCGTTGCTGTTCATCCGGCGGATGCTCACGCGCGGTGGTCAGCTGGAGCTGCACCGGATGCTGAGCCTCGAGCGGCTCAACCTGGACGATCCCGCCGCCACCGAGGACGACGCCCGCGAAGCCGCGGGCCGCCTCACGAAAGCGTTCCGGCTGATCGTCACCGAACTTTTCATGCTGACGTCCGGCGGCACGATCGACGCCCTGCGCGAGAAGGCGCCCCTGCTCTGGAACGCCGACGCGCTGATCGGCGAAGCCACCGGGGTGCACGACACGGTGCTGTCGCGCTGGCCGGACCTCACGCGGCCGAGCACCGAGCTGCGGGCCGCGATCGCGTCCTATCGCGACGTGTCGACTGCCGCCGCGGGGCGGCTCACGCAGGCCGTCGGGGCTACCCGTGCGTTGGACCTGCTTCCCCCCGAGGTGTGGCGCACGTTCACCCGCCGGTCGACGGTGAGCGCGCTCGCCGCGCCGCTGGCCGGGCTCGTGTTCGACGCGCCGCGGGCCTGGCTGTCCGCGGGCGACCTCACGGAGGCGGTGGCGCAGGCCGAGCGTCCGACCGCTCAGCGGATCCGTCCGCCCCGTCCGGCGGACGACGAAGCTGTCGACGAGGAGCCAGCGCGCACCGCGGACGACGCCGAGGCCGCGGACCTCACCGCACGGGCCGAGGCCGCGCTCGCCGGGCGCGCGGCGGTGGCGGTCGCCGAGCTGGTCGGGGGGTCGGGGGACTGGGCCACCGCCCGGCGACTGCTCGCCGACCTCACCGCCGCTGCCCAACACCCGTCCCTGCCGTACGCGCTCGAGTGGAGCGACGGTCTTCTGGTCGACGCCGAGGGCGTGCCGTCGTGGCGCGGGCAGGGCACGTTCAGCCGGGTGCTGGTCGCCGGATGACCCGTGCACATCCCGCGGAGGCGCCAACCGCCCCCGCACCCCCGTCCGCCGCGCCCCGGTCCGCCGCGCCCCCGTCCGCCGCGCCGCGGATCGCCGCGCCGCGGATCGCCGCGCCCCGGTCCGCCGCGCCCTGGGCCGCCGCGCCCTGGGCCGCCGCGCCCCGGTCCGCCGCGCCCTGGGCCGCCGCGCCCTGGGCCGCCGCGCCCTGGGCCGCCGCGCCCCGGTCCGCCGCGCCTCCGTCCGCCGCGCCGCGGGCCGCCGCGCCCTGGTCCGCCGCGCTGCGGGCCGCGCGATGCGGGCCGCCGGGCCGCATGTGGTGGGGGCCGCGGAAGGCTGCGGCGGGGATCGGGGGCTGGGTTGATGGATGAGGCTGCGCTGTGGGCTGCTCGGGCGCGGGCCGAAGGGCCGCTCCCGGTGGCGCCGGGGATGGCGGCGCCGGACGGGTTCCGGCGGCTCCTCGAGTCCGCTGCGCCCCGCGCCACCGGCGCGGCGGCTGCGACGGATGTGGCCGGGGGGCGTGACGCGAGTGCGGTTGAGCCGGCAAGTGCAGCCGAGGGGCGTGACGCGGGACCGGGCCACGGTACGGACGCGGGGGAGGGTGGGCCCGGGTATCGGGCCTGGTTGGTGGCGGTGGGGCCGGATGGGGTGACGCCGGCGGCGTTGCGGGATCTGCGGCTCGGGCTGCCTGCGTTGGACCACCGCAACGAGGCGAGCCGGGTGCTCGCGGTGTGTCTGCGGTGCTGCTGGGTGGATCTGTCCGTGGAACCGTGGCCAGGGCGCGAGACGACGGTCGACGCGGTGTTGGCGGTGCTCGTCGAGTTGCTGCCGACGCGGTTGCCCCAGACCCATCACCGGTTCGCCGTGGAGGCATTGCGGCAGCTCACCGAGTCGGGATGGCTGCGGTGGAGCGAGCGGGCCGGGACGGTGCGGCTCGGGCCCCGGGTGGCGACGTGGCCCGTGTCGGACCTCGAAACGTTGCGTGAGTTGTGCCGCACGATGCCGGCTGCGCCCTCCTCGCCGGAGGCGGGCCAGCCTGTTTCTCCCGGGCCCACGGTGGTCACCGGCATGGCGTCGGGAGAAGAAAACAGATGACACATCCGGCGGATGACCTGCTCGCGGGGTTGTCGGAGCGGCAGCGCGACGAGGTGGTCGCGGCGTGGGCGGCGGTGGAGTACGGCAGGGAGCCGGTGGAGGAGATCGGGTTCGCGGCGCTGCGGGACCCGGCGCTGCGCGAGACTCTGCGCGACGTGCTGCGGCGGACCGGCCGGGACCTGGTGCGGGCCGCTCCGAGACAGTGGACCAGCGGGTTCGCCGACGAGGCGCGCGAGGAGCTGGTCAGCCGGGGCTGGGGTGCGCTGCCGGAGTACGACCGGGCCGTGCTCACGACGATCCTCGTGCATTCGGTGGCGATTCCGCGGTCGGAGGGTCACCTGACCGACGACAGCTGGGCATCCGCGGTGCCGACGACGGTGGCTGAGCTGCGGAGTCATACGCAGCTGGCGCGCGGGAAGCTCAGCGAGGCGCTGCAGCGGCTGCGTACCGCGGATCTGATCCGGCAGACGCGCAGTGCCGGGTACGTGCCAGGCGCACAGTTCCATCGGCTGACGCCGGCGGCCCGGAAGTTGCTGCAGGAAGAACTGGTGCTCGCCGCGGGGCCGGGAAGCCCCCTGGCGGCCGCGATTCGAGCGGGTAGGGGAGAGCAGTGAGGACCGACGACCACCTGGACGTGGTGGGTGACCGGGTCGCGATCGGGATTCAGCTGATCGGGGTCTCACGGCTCTCGACGCACCCGGTGCCGCTGCTGCCGGGGTGTCTGATCACCGTCGCGGGGCAGGGTCCGAAGGACTCCAACGGGGCGGGGAAGTCGTCGTTCATCGCCGCGTTGACGTTGCTGCACGGCGACGAGCAGTGGCGGCTCGCTTCGGGGGCGCGGGAATCGGCCGACCTGTTGTTCTCCGCGGAGATCGCGGCGCAGGAGCGGGAGTACGCGAGCGCGGACCACGGGTACGTCATCGGAGTTTTCGCTTCCCGGGACGCCGTGGACCCCGGTCCGAGTGCGCTCACCGTGTGGCTGCGGATTTCGCGGGAGACGCCACACCTGCTCGTGCGGTGGACCGATGGGCTCCATGTCCCGATGGGCGCGTCGGAGGCATCGCGCGAACGGGAAGCGGATGCGCTGTGGGCCGCGCTGCCGCCGCGGGCCGGCCGGCGCGACTACAACGCCCGTGACCTGTCGCGCGTGCTGTTCGGTGAGCACATCCGGTGCGTGTCGTTCCTGTCGACGTCGGTGCGGCCGTCGGCGACCGCGAACCTGCTGGCCCAGCCGCTGAACGAGCTCAAGCCCGATCGGATCTTCTCCGCGGTGGCGGCCCTGACCGGGCTGGATCACGAGATCGCCGACGAGCAGCGTCACCGCAACACCGAGCACGCCGAGTTGGAGAAGGCCGCCGACGCGGAACGCAAGCTCGTGGAGTGGGAGGAGCAGGCGCACCACATCGAGTCGGCGATCGCGCGGCGTGAGCGGGCCCGGGACCTGGCGGGGTCGGCGCAGGAGCGGTGGCGGTCGCGTGCCGCGGTGCTGGTGTCGCGGGCGGCCGACGAGCTCGAGGCGATCGAGGACGATCTGGAGCGGATCGCCGCCGACGACGGTGCCCACCGGGAACGGCTCTCGGCCATCGCCGAGGAACTGCACGTGCTGGGCGACGACGTGGCGCTGCGGGACCGTCTGCGGCGTGCGGAGGAAGCGTTCGCCGCGGTGGACGGGGACCACCAGGCATTGCGTGACCGTCGGCGGGCGTTGACCGGGAGCCTGGAGCGGCTCGGTCGGGAGGCCGACGAGCTGGAGGCTACGGCTCGGGATGCGGACGGTCGTTCTGAGTCCGTCGCGTCGGACGAGCATGCGGCCGCCGTTGAAAAGCGGACGGCGGCGATCGGGGCGCGGGCGATCGCGTCGTCGGGGTTGGCTGCGGCGTCGGGGGCGTTGGCTACCGCTGAGGCGGGGGATGACGTGGCGGCTGAGCAGCTCGCTGCGTTGCGGAGGGCGGGGATCTCGGCGGCGGCGCTGGTCGACGCGGTGACGGTTGCCGAGACTGAACGCGGTACGTGGGAGCCGTTGGTGTGGCCGTACCGCGAGGCGGTGGTGGTGGAGGCGGGTGATCTCGCCGCTGCGACGGCGACGCTGGCGGGCCTCCCCGGCTCGATTCTCGTCTCGGCGGGCGGTGCGGTCGCCGGGGAGTTCGACCTGTCGGCGTTCCTTGCCGGGCTGCGGGCGGAGGCGACCGTGCTGACCGGGCCGGCTGCCGTCACCTCCGGCGGGGTGACCGTCGTCGGTGGGTTCGGGGCACCGATCACGGGGCGGGCGGCGCGGATTTCGCGGGCGGCCGATGCCGTGGCTTCGGCAACCGCTCAACTCGACACCGCTGACGCCGAGCTCGCCGAGGCCGAGCGGCGGCTCGCTGTCGCCGAGCGCCGGGTAGTGGCGGCCCGGGCCGCCGTGACCGCGGCATCCCGCCGGAACAAGATCCGCGCGCACCGCCGCGAACTCGACGAGGTCGCCGACCGCGAAGACGCCCTCGCCTCACGACTCACGGCGGCGCGCCACGAATACGACCTGGCCCGCCTCGCCGAGACCGGCCGCCAGCAGCAGGCAGAGGCCCTGCTCGGCAACCGCCGGCGCGTCGAGGACGGACGCGAGGAACTCCGCGTCGAACGCGACCGCCTGGAGACCCGCCGCCGGATCATCGACCTGGACGCCCTGCTCAAGGAGTGGGGCAACACCGTCGAGGCCGCGCAGAACCACCTCGCCGACCTCCCCGACGACGAACAGCTCTTCGACTCCGACGACTGGTGGCGCGCCGCCGAGTCGGTCCTCGCCGAGATCCTCGCGCTGTGCTTCCGCGCCGGCGACCCGGTCCCGGCCCAGGTCACCGCGCTGGGCGAGGAACGGGCCGCCCCCGGCCGCGGCCAGGCCGACCGCCAGAAACAGACCTTCGGCGCGCTGTTGGCCGCGGTCCGCGACCATCTCACCCTCAAAGCTCATGAGGACGCCCATCAGCGCGCCCGTCTCGCCGACGAGCGGGTGGAGAAGCGGCGTGCGCGCGACGCGGCGTCGCTGGGTCACGAGGAGGCCGCGAAGGCCGCCGCAGCGGTGCGGGCGTCACTGGCCCGGGCGATCACCGCGCGACTCAACGCGGTCGGCGCGAAGTTCGACGACCTCGACCGCGCGTACGGCGGCTACGGCGCCGGCCTGCGTTTCGTCGAGCCCGAGCCACCCGCCGACCCGACCAAGCGCTGGAACTGGGAAGTCACCCCGGTGTGGCGCCGGGCGGAGGGCAACGTGATGGTCGCGTACGACCGCCGGGGCAACACCGCGCAGATGGACGAGAAAGCGGTGAAGCTCGTCTGCGCCGCGGCGCTGGCCAGCGGTACGGGTCGGCCGCTGTTGCTGGTACTGGACGAGTTGGGGCGAAACCTCGGCAAGCAGCACCGCCGCGAGGCCGTCGCCCTGTTCGAACGGATCGGCGCCGACAGCGGCATCACGGTCGTCGGCGCCCTCCAGGACGACATGGAGCGCTACGCGATCGACGCGTGCGGGGAGTACGTGAAGTTGCGCCGGACGTCGGACGCGATGGCGTACAACCAGGCGCCGGTGATCCACGGGTTCGATACGCGGGCGGAGCGGGTGGCGTTGCTCGGGGAGTGGCTCTCCGGGAGTTATGCGGCGGCCCTGCCGGTATGAGCTAGCGTCTACGCATGGTCGACGTTCCGGAGCCCGTCGAGCTGCTGCAGCGGCTGATCCGGGTGGACACCACGAACCCGCCGGGTAACGAGGCCGCGCTGGTGACCTACCTCGGTGGGCTGCTGCGCGACGCGGGGGTGTCGACGACGGTGGTCGGCGACAACCTCATCGCACGCCTTCCCGGGCGGGGGCTCGTGCCGCCGTTGCTGATGCAGGGCCATCTGGACGTCGTGCCGGTGAGCGATCACGGGTGGACCCACCCGCCGTTCTCCGGTGAGATCGCCGACGGGTTCGTCTGGGGCCGTGGCGCCCTGGACATGAAGAGTGGCGTCGTCATGATGCTGGTGGCGTTGTTGCGGATGGTTGCCTCGGGTTCGGTGCCGCCGGGCGACGTCATCCTGGCGCTTCTGGCCGACGAGGAATCCGGTGGTGAGCGCGGCGCGAAGTATCTCGTCGAGAACCGGCCCGAGCTGTTCGAGGGCGTTCGGTACGCGATCGGCGAGTTCGGCGGTTTCACGATGGAGATCGCGGGGCGCCGGTTCTATCCCGTGCAGGTCGCCGAGAAGCAGATCTGCTGGGTGCGGGCAGTGGTGCGGGCGCCGGGCGGTCACGGATCGCTGGCGCGTCCGGGTGGGGTGACCGCTCGACTGGCGTCGATGTTGCGCGTTCTGGACCGGAGGCGGTTGCCGGTGCACGTGACACCGGTCGTGCGGACCATGATTTCGGCTCTTGCCGCGGGGCTGCCGTCGCCGGTGGGACGGGTGGCGCGGTTGTTGCTCGTGCCGGCGTTGACCGATCGGTTGCTCGGCGGGTTGGGGGAGGTCGGCCTGACGCTGGCGCCGTTGTTCCACCACACCGCGACGCCGAACATCGTGTCGGCGGGCGACGGTGCGGTGAACGTGCGTCCGACGTCGGCGGTCGTCGACCTCGACGGTCGGTTGCTGCCCGGTTTCGGTCCCGAGTCGTTTCTCGCTGAGCTTCAGGCACTGCTGGGCGACGACGTGGAGCTGAGCGTCGTGCGGCACGATCCCGTGACTCTGGCGCCCGACCTCGGGCTGTTCGACACGCTGGCAGGTGTGCTGCGGGAGCACGATCCGTTGGGGGCGCCCGTGCCGATGCTGATGCCCGCGTCGACGGACGGGCGGTTCTTTTCTCGGTTGGGGATCCAGACGTACGGGTTCACGCCGATGACGCTGCCTGCGTCGATGAAGTTCACGACGTTGGTGCACGGCGTCGATGAGCGGATTCCGGTGGATGCGGTGGGGTTTGGGACGTCGTGCGTGGAGTCACTGCTCGCGCGGTTCCACTAGGCGCGGCCACGCTCGCCCGGCCCGCGTCGAGTGGCCCCGTTGCGGTGTGCCTGAGCGCGCTGGTTCGGGGCCGCTCGGCTTGGAGCGGTCCCGTTGTGGGGAGTGGGGGTGCGCTCTGACGGGACCGCTTTCCGCGGCTCAGCGCATGGTGCGGAGGTAGGCGGCCAGGCGGGTGGCGTCTCGGCGGCGGCGCTCGTACGTGGCGCCGACCGCTAGGAGCAGAGCGCCGGCGAGTGAAAGCGGCACCCAGGTCGGGACGGTGTCGGCCAGCGCGGGAAGCACGGGGGCCAGCGCGCGGGCGGTGACCAGACTCAGCACGGTGGCTCCGAACAGGAACGGGGCCTGGCGGCGGGTCGCCGCACCGGCCAGCGTCACCGTGAGGGCGGCGAGGCCGAGCAGGAGCACGCGGAGGCCGAGCGTCCCCGCCGACAGCGCGACGGCGAGCGTCGGCACGGCCGCGACCGTCAGCGCCGGACCGAGCGCGAGCCACGACGACACCGCCGGCCGACGGCGCAACGTGTAGAGCCCGAACGCGGCCACCACCGCGGCGGCGGGCAGCGTGTAGGCCTCCGGCACGGTGACACCCGCCCGACCGAGCCACGCCCACAGCGCGACGAGCTCCATGCCCGGCACGAGCCACACGCACCAGCGACGGGTCGCCCGCAGCCCGGCGAGCCCGAGCGGGATGCCGAGGAGCGTTGCGGTGAGGGCGAACACCGGTTGGTCCAGCGCGGACCCGGCTGAATTGATCGCGGAGTCGGCCGCCGAGTCCAGGGCGAGGACGCCCGCCGACGCGAACGCCAGAGTTCCCGCGACAGCGGCGCCCGCGTCGAGAACGTCGGTGATGACGCGAGGCACGGCGAAGATTCCCGGCACGACGAGGGCGGTGGCGACCGCGACGAGCAGGTACGCGGTGGGGAGGTCGGCGGCGGCACCGACGGCGAAGGCCAACGCGACGGCCGAAACCGCCGCGGTGGCCGCGCCGACGCTGCGAGGGGCGTTCTCGCGGGTCAGGGCCGTGACCGCAGCTGCCGCAACGAGCACGACACCCAGCACGACGAGCGTCGCGGCGCGGTCCGCGAGCGCCCAGGCAACCGCGGTAAGACCAGCAACCGCCGCCAGCCCGGCCCCCACCGGCCGACGGGCAGGAAGGCTGGCCAGGACGGTGCCGGTGGCGGCCAAGGCCAAGAGGACGGTCAGGGCGACCGGCCAGGGGGCGTGGAGGGCCGGTGCGAGGGTGGCGATGCCCGGGGCCAGGGCCGGGACGGCGAACCACAGCGCTGTCCGACGGTCCGCGCGCCACCGCACTCCGAGGAGCGCGCCGGCCGCGACGAGCAGCACGATCGAGTCGAGCACGGTGCCCGGATAGGGCAACGCCGGGCCGAGCTGGGCGGCGTCCACCGGCGCGCCGCGCCAGACAGCGGACACCCAGCTGAGCGGCCCGAACACCACCGCCAGCACGGCCGGCGCCAGCACCAGCGCCGCGACGATCACCCCCGGCGCCGCAGCCGCCACGGACCCCCACCGCTCGCCCGCTGCGTCGGAGGTCCCCGACCTCGCTGCGTCGGTGGCTTTCCGCGAGCGCGATGCGTCCTCAACCGGCACGGCCGTCGCCAGCGGCGCGTCGGGCGAGGGCGCCGCGGTGCGGTGGGGGAGGGCGGCTCGGGTAGCGGTGGCGGCGAGGGCTGCGGCGGTCAGGGCGAGGACGGCGATGAGGGGTCGGTCGATGAGGTGGAGGACGCCGGCGGGAGCGGGGTGGGTGACGGCGAGGGCCGCTCCGACGTAGGCGGTCACGCCGGCCAGGATCGCGGCGAGGGTTGCCGACGGTGGCCGCGTCTCGCGGGTGAGGCGGGCGACCGCCAGGGCGACGAGAGCGGAGAGTCCGACGGCGACGCCCGCCGGGCCGGGGCCTCCGGACCAGCCTTGGGCGCCGGACGTGAAAGCGGTGGCCAGGGCCGCGGCCCAGCCGCTGAGGGTGCCGAGGGCGATGCCGGTCGCGAGGACCTGGCGGGTGCCGTCCGAACGGGCGGCGACCGCGCCGTACAGGGCGGCGACCGCGCCGAGGGTGACCAGCGTGGCGGGTCGAGACGCCAGGGAGACGACTGCGGCGTGGGCGACGAGGGCGCCGCCGAGCCAGGACAGGAGCGGGGCGTCCGGGGTGCGGCGGAGCATTCCGGCCACCGTGGCGACCGCGCCGGCTAGGCCCACGACCAGCACCGTCGCCCAGATCGAAGCACCGAACGCGGCCGGTGCCAGCACGACCACCGCCCCCACGCCGAGCGGCGCGGCAGTGGTCGCCGCCTGCCGTGCGACACCCGCACCGACCGGTGTCGTGGCGGCAGCCGGGTGGCGGGTGGGGCGGTTCCGGGAGAGGAGTAGGAGGACGGTGGCTGCGGTGAGGGCCAGCAGGGCGGTGACCAGGTCGGGGTGGGGACGGGTGTCGGGGACCGCCCAGACCGGCTGGGTGATCGAATCGGCGTTCCAGACCAGCTCGGGGCTCACCAGCGGGGCGAGCAGGGTGAAGCCGACGGCGGCGGCCGGGGACAGCGCGGCGAGCGCTGCTAGTGCCGCGGACGCGATTGAGGTGCCGGTGCGCCACGGGGTGCGGAGTGCGAGCGGGGTCGCGGCGGCGAGGGCGATGGCCACCGCCAAGCCGGTGAGGCCCCAGCCCTCTGGGCCGAAGCGGAGCCACTGGGTCATCGGGCCGGCCAGGACCAGCGGCACCGCGATCCCTGCGGCCAGCCCTTGAGCCACGGCCCGCCCGGTCTGCACAGACCTGACGGGCAGCGCGGGTGCTCCGGCCCCGGCATCCACCTCGACCCGCGGCGGCATGGGGGCGGGGTGAGGCACGGTTTCGGCGGCTAGGAGGGCTGCGGCGGCCAGGCCGAACAGGGCCAGGGTGCCTACCAGGCGTTGGATTGGGGCGTCGGAAGGTGCGGCGGCGGCGATCAGGGCGCAGAGCAGGGTGACGACGCTGGTGATGGCGCCGCTGATCGTGGCGGTGGCGCGCAGTGTCGTGTCTCGTGCGTACCGCCGCACGGCCAGGTCGGTGCCGACCAGGGCGAGTCCTAGTGCGGCAGAGGCCGCGACGGCGTCCAGAGGAGGGCTGAACAGGAGGATGACGGCGGGGTGCGCGAGCACCAGGCCTGCTGGGCGCAGGGTGCGGAGGGGCACTAGCAGCGGGTACAGGAGCGCTACCGCCGTTACGGCGCCCAGCACGGTTCCCGCGTACCGCGGGCCGCCCCAGGGCACCAGCCCGACGTGGTGCAGCGCGTATCCGTCCAGCGCGACCAGCACCAGGCCGAGGAGGCCGATCGTCTCGGCGGTCGAGGCCAGGCCGCGTCGGTCCAGGAGCGCCGGCACGGCGAAGGTGATCGCGGTGATGCCGGCGAGGATGGCGGCGCGGCCGCCGATGCCGAAGGCGCCCCACGCGACCACGGTGAACACCACCGCAGCAACGGCGAGGAGCACACCGCCGAGTGCGAGGAGCACGGTCTGCACGGACCATGCCGACGTCTCGGCGCGCACCGGCTCGCCGACCGGCCCCACCCACGGCGGAACGTGCCCCGGACCCGCGTACACCGGCGCCGTAAGCCCCGGCCCAGCTGCCCGGGGACTCGCAGAAGCGGCATCCGGCGCCACATACCCGGGACCCGCGGCGCCGAAGGCCTCGGCGCCCGGCCCTGCGGCGCCGGAGCCGGCGCCCCCCGGCCTCACGGTGGAGCCGCCGGCGCCCGGGGCGGTCAGGCGCTGGGCCACCAGGCGGGAGCGGTGGGACGAGGCGCCGGCCCAGGCCCGGTACGCCGCAGCGGCCTGCTGATCGGCGCGATTCGCCTCGTACCGCGCCGCCCGCGCCCGCGCGGTGGCAGCGTCGAGCGTTCGGGCGGCGGTCGCCACCGCCGCATCTGCCTGCGCCAACGCAATGTCCGGGTTCATGCCCACACCCTGTCGCCCCACACCCCGGCGACGCCTGAGCAGAACTACCCGATCGAATCCCTCACGGCGCGACGACCAGCGTCGATAGGTACCGACGATGAGGAGCGGTGGAACACCCGGCCGCCCGCCGGCGGTGCGCCGGTGAGCAGGCTGCTGCGTATCCTTCGCGGGCCCGCCGGTTGGTGGCAGGCACCGGTGGTCGCCACACCCCGGATGATGTCGATCGTCGCGGCGAGCTGTTACGTCGCGGCGGGGCTCGTCGCGACGATCATCGCGTTCACCGGCCACCACCGGGAGACCGGCGTCGGCCTGGGCGCCGCGACCACGACCGGCGTCGGACTGCTGGTCGGCGCGCTCGGGCGACGCTGGCCCCGCTGGGCGTTCCACCTGGTCATCGGCGGACTCGTCGGTCACGTCACGCTGTTCGTCGCGTTCAGCAAGGACGAGGCGTACGCGACGATTTACCCGTTGGCGTCGCTCTTCACGATGTTCTTCTTCAGCTGGCCGGTCGGTGCGCTCTACCAGGTGGCGATCGCGGCGGCGGTCATCGGTGAACAGTTCGTGTGGAACGCGTTCCCCGTCGGCGTCGCGGTGGCGCTGATCGGAACGAACGCGGTGGTCGGCGTCATCATCGGCTGGTTGGTGCGGGAGGCCACCGAAGCCGAGGCCGACACGCTGACCGGACTCGCCAACCGCCGCGGACTCCAGCGCGCCCTGGACAACGCCGTCGGCGAGGCGCGGCGGGAAGGCACGCCGGTCTCGGTGGCGTTCCTCGACCTCGACAACTTCCGGCGGGTCAACGAGCTTTTCGGCAAGGACCGGGGCGACCGCCTGCTGCGCCTCACCGGGCAGGCCTGGCGGTCGATCCTTCCGCCGGGTGCGGTGCTGGCCCGCTCCGGCGGTGACGAGTTCGGGCTCGTCCTGCCCGGTATCCCTGCCGCCGACGGCGCCGCGATCGTCGACGCCCTGCGCGTGTCGCTCCCGGAGGGGCAGACCACGTCTGCGGGGGTGGCCGAGTGGCGGGCCGGCGACTCGGCGTCCCTGCTGCTCGGACGCGCCGACAGTGCCCTCCAGCAGGCCAAACTCAGCGGCCGGGCGCGCACGTTCGTCGACGTGCACAGCGGTGCGGAGAACCGCGAAATGGTCGACGCCCTGCCGGCCGGCGAGTTCGTCGTCGTGTACCAGCCGATCGTCGACCTGCCCACCGGCGCCGTGATCGGTGCGGAGGCGCTGCTGCGCTGGAAGCACCCGCTGCGGGGGTCGATCCCGCCGGTCGAGTTCATCCCGCTGGCCGAGGAGTCGGGGTTCATCCTCGACCTCGGGCGGTGGGTGCTGCGTGCCGCCTGCGAGGAGGCGGCTGGGTGGTCGTTCGCGGAGAACCCGCGGATCTCGGTCAACGTCTCCGGGCGGCAACTGCACGACCTGAACTTCGTTCCCGACGTCCGGCGCATCCTCGCCGACACCGGGCTCGCGCCGACGCGGCTCGTGCTCGAGGTGACCGAGAGCATGCTCGAGGCCGACGCCCCGGTGGCGCTCGCCGCGCTCGAAGCGCTCCGGGCCGACGGGGTGCGGATCGCTGTGGACGACTTCGGCACCGGCTATTCGTCGCTCTCGCGGCTGGACCGGCTGCCCGTCGACATCCTGAAGATCGACCGGGCGTTCGTCACCGCTCTCCGGCGGGAATCTGCCGTCGCGCCGGTGATCACCGCGATCGTGGCACTGGCGAACGCGCTGGGGATGAGCACGGTCGCCGAGGGGATCGAGGAGCCGTTCCAGGCGGCGGCGCTGATCGCCCACGGATGCGGAGCGGGCCAGGGGTGGCTCTACGGGCGCCCCGGATCGGGGTCCGAGCTCGCCGAGATCGCCGCGGTCCCGCCGCCACCCCCGCCAGTGACCCCGGCCCCGACGCTGACCGCCGCCCGCTTCTGAAGCGTGAACGTCCTGGGGGCGTATGACCCCCCAATCCGTTCACGCCCCGGCGCGCGCCACGAACTCCGCACACCGCTCCCCGATCATCATCACGGTCATGTTCGGGTTGACCGTGGTCAGCGACGGGAGCACCGACGCGTCCGCCACCCGCAGCCCTCGCACCCCGTTCACCCGCAACGAAGCGTCCACCACCGCGAACGGGTCGTCGTCGCGGCCCATCCGCGCCGTCGACGCCGGGTGGTAGACCGTGTTGTGCGTCTTCCGGACGTAATCGAGCAGCTCGTCGTCGGTGACCGCCTCGGGCCCCGGCGCCAGCTCGGACGCGATCCACCCGGCCAGCGCGGGCTGCGCGGCGATCCGCCGGGCCAGCCGTAGCCCGTGCAGCATCACCCGCTCGTCGTGCCCCTCGGCGTCGGTGAAGTACCGCGGGTCGACGCGGGCCTTGTCCCGGAAGTCGCGCGACCGCAGCCGCACCGTGCCGCGCGACCGGCCCCGCGTCACGTTCGGCGTCAGGCAGAAACCGTTTTCGGTCGTCGGGTAACCCCACCGCACCGTGTTCAGGTCGAACGGCACCGACCCGTAGTGCATCATCAGGTCCGGCCGGTCCAGCCCGGGAACCGTGGCCGCGAACAGCCCGATCTCCCACCACTGGGTCGACTCGGTGACCATCGGTTTCGCGGCGTCCCACGCCACCAGTCCCTCGACGTGGTCGTCGAGGTTCGCGCCGACGCCAGGGGAGTCGACCAGCACGTCGACGCCGACCTCACGGAGGTGCCCGGCAGGGCCGATGCCCGAGAGCATCAGCAGCTTCGGCGTGTCGATCGCCCCGCACGAGATGATCACTTCCCGCCGGGCGGAGGCCACGAGCCGGTGCACCCGGTCCGCCGCCAGATACTCGACCCCGGTGGCCTGGCGATGAGCGTCGAACAGCACGCGCGACGCCCAGGCGTCGGTCACGACGGTCAGATTCGGCCGCGACGAAAGCACCGGATGGAGGTACGCGTGCGAGGACGAGCTGCGGGTACCGTCCGAGGACGCGTTGATCTGGAACCAGCCCGCCCCGTTCACCACCGTCGAGCCGGTGTTGAACGAAACAGTCGGTAACCCCACCGAAGCCGCCGCCTCCAACACCGCGGCCCCGCACGGATCGGCGGGCGGCACCGTGCGGACCTCCACCGTGCTGCGCACCCGATCCACGGCCGGCCCGCAGGAAGAAGGACTCCAACCCGGTAGATCCCAGGAGGACAGATCCTCGGCCGG
The DNA here is from genome assembly GCF_043197895.1 of Cryptosporangium sp. NPDC048952. Taxonomy (NCBI): domain Bacteria; kingdom Bacillati; phylum Actinomycetota; class Actinomycetes; order Cryptosporangiales; family Cryptosporangiaceae; genus Cryptosporangium; species Cryptosporangium sp. NPDC048952. The sequence continues at coordinate 273,394 of NZ_JBICTY010000004.1, forward strand.
CGGCCAGAACGCGATGCACGAATTGTGCGACGAACACCCCCCGAGCACCCGCGCCCGCGAGTGCCGCAGGAAGCTGTTGCCGCGCTCCTGCGGTTCGACCAGATAGTCCCAGTCGTAGCCGGACTCCAGCAGGAACATCCAGTCGGTCAGCCGCAAAATCCTCGGATCGTCGACGTCGGACGGCCCCGCCTCCAGCAGGCACACCGACACGGACGGGTCCTCCGAGAGCCGCGCGGCCACCACGCACCCCGCGGAGCCGCCACCGACGACCACGTAGTCGAACGTGCTCATCCCTTGAACCACTTCAGCGGAGCCGGGGCTGTGTTCTGCCAGATGTGCTTCGCCTCGCGGTATTCGGCCAGCCCGGTCGGGCCCAGCTCCCGGCCGTTCCCGGACTGCTTGAACCCGCCCCACTCGGCCTGCGGCACGTACGGGTGGTAGTCGTTGATCCAGACGGTCCCGGCGCGCAGCCCGCGGGCCACCCGCTCGGCGCGTGCGGAATCGAGCGTCCACACCGCGCCGGCCAGTCCGTACTCGGTGTCGTTGGCCAGCGCCAACGCCTCGGACTCCGATGAGAACGTCTCGATCGTCAGCAGCGGCCCGAACGTCTCCTCCCGCACGATCCGCATGTCCGCGCGACACCCGTCGAACACCGTCGGCCGGTAGAAGAAACCGTTCGCGAGCGCCGGATCGTCGGGGCGCCGTCCGCCGGCCACGAGTCGGGCCCCTTCGGAAAGGCCCGCCGCCACGTATGCCTCGACCTTGTCCCGGTGCGCCGCCGACACCAGCGGCCCGGTCTCCGACGCCGGATCGAGCCCGTTGCCGACCACGATCCGCTCCGCGCGCGCCGCGACCTCCGCGACCAGCGCATCGTGCAGCGATTCCTCGACCAGCAGCCGCGCTCCGGCCGAACACACCTGTCCCGAGTGGAGGAAAACGGCGGTCAGCGCATAGTCCACGACCGTCTCGAAGTCGCTGTCGGCGAACACGATGTTCGGGTTCTTTCCGCCGAGCTCGACAGTCACCCGCTTCACGGTGTCCGCCGCCGCGTGCAGGATCCGCTTCCCGGTGGCTACGCCTCCGGTGAAAGAGATCAGATCGACGTCCGGGTGCGCGACGAGCGTGGCGCCGACCGTGCCCGTTCCCAGCACGAGGTTGACGACACCGTCCGGGACACCGGCCTCGGCCAGCAGTTCGACCAGACGGATCGTGGTCAGCGGCGTGACCTCGCTCGGTTTGATCACCACGGTGTTGCCGGCGGCCAGCGCCGGTGCGACCTTCCAGGCGATCTGCAGCAGCGGATAGTTCCACGGGGTGATCAGCGCGCAGACGCCGACCGGCTCGTAGACGATCCGGCTGACCACCGTGGGGTTGCCCGTGTCGACGAGCCGGCCCGGGTCGCTGTCGGCGATCGACGCGTAGTAGCGGAACACCGAGATCACGTCGTCGACGTCGAGGCCGCTTTCCAGCAGCGTCTTGCCGGTGTCGAGCGTCTCGGTGCGGGCGATCGTGTCCTTGTCGCGGGCGAGGAGGTCGGCGACCTTCGCCAGGAGAGCGGCGCGGTCACGGACTCCGACGGCGGCCCAGGCGTCGAACGCTTTCCGGGCCGCGGTGACCGCCGCGTGCACGTCGCCGTCGTCGGCGTGGTCGACCTGCGTGATGACGCTCTGATCGAAGGGGTTGAGGACGTCGACTTTGCCGCCCGAGCCTGAGATCCAGCTTCCGTCGAGGAACACCGTTCGAACCCCTCCGTTGCGTCAGGAGAAGCGAGTTTCTGAGACAGCAACAGGATTGCACGTGCGTAAGGTTGCGTCATGCGGAACAGTGACAAGCTCACCGAGGACGCGGCCCCGTCGTCCGGCGGCGTGCAGTCCGTGGACCGCGCGATCAGCGTCCTGGAGATCCTGGCCCGCCGCGGTGAGGCCGGGGTCAGTGAGGTCGCCGCCGAGCTCTCGGTGCACAAATCGACGGCGTTCCGCCTGTTGGAGACGCTCGAGGACCGCAGCATGGTCGAGCAGACCGCCGATCGCGGCAAGTACCGACTCGGGTTCGGCGTGGTGCGGCTCGCCGGTGCGGTGTCGGCGCGGCTGGACGTCGTCCAGCAGGGACACGCGCCCTGCGAGCAGCTCGCGGACACGGTCGGGGAGACCGTGAACCTCGCGGTGCTGCGCGAGCACTACGCGGTCAACATCGACCAGGTGCGTGGCCGGGCGACCGTCACCACGCACAACTGGGTCGGGCAGCTCACGCCGCTGCACGCCACGTCGAGCGGGAAAGTGCTGCTCGCCGCGCTCTCGGCGAAGGAACGAGAGGCCGCTTTCGCGGCCGGTGGGCTGGATGCGTACACACCCGCCACGTTGGTCGAGGCACCCGTCCTCGAAGAACATCTGGCCGACGTCCGGCAGCGCGGCTACGCCGTGACCGTCGAGGAGTACGAGATCGGCCTGAACGCGGTCGCGGCGCCGGTGCTGGGCGCCGACGGGACGGTCGTCGCCGCGGTCAGCGCCTCCGGGCCCGCGTACCGCTGCCCGGAGGAACGCCTGCACGAGATCGCGCCGTCCGTGGTGGCCACCGGCGAAGAAATCAGCCGCCGCCTCGGCTACTTCGGTTGACTAGGTGGGCCAGACCACGGCGTGGTTGGCGTCGCCGAGGGTGACGTTGCCGACCACCGTGCCGTCGTCGGTGACACCTGTCGCGTAGCAGTAGGTCGCGCCGGCCGGGTTCTTCAGAAGCACGAGCCCGCCGTCCTTCCACCTGAACACCGTAGGGGCGTCACCAGCCCGCACCACACCCGTCACGACCCCGTCAGCATTCACGGCGGTCGCCTCCCCGGCATCGGCGAGGAACGACATCTTTCCGCCGTGCCACAGCACCGGCCGGTCCGACACCGTGCCCACGACGTCACCCTGGGCGTTGAGCGCGGTGACGTATGCCTTCGGGTCGTTCACACCGGTACCGGCCAGCAGGTCGGTCATCGTCCCGTCGGCCCAGCGGAACGGGTGCACGGTCTTCGCGTCGACGTCCGATGTCCCGGCCACCGACCCGTCCTCGGCCAGCGCCGCGGGGATCGTCTGCGCGCCGCCGAGCGACCCGAGGTCGGTCAGCGCGCCCTGCTCCCAGAGGAACGCACGCATCGGCACGGACTTCGTCGTCCCGAAGATCCGCCCGAGCACCTGGCCGCGGTTGTTGATCGCGATCGGCGCGGACGCTCGGTCGGCGGGCGTGCCGAGGTCGGTGAACTTTCCGTCCTCCCAGAGGAACGCCTGCTCACCGCCGGTGGGCGTCGCCGAGGCCCCGGCGATCTGCCCGGCGTCGTTGATCGCGTAGAGGCAGGTGGTGCGCCCGGGCCGCTCGAGGTAGGTGATCGTGTCGTCGTGCCAGTACAGCCCGACGCCGTTCGCGGTGCAGCCGACCGCGTCGCCGGCGGCGTTGACCGCCTCGGCGTGCGGACCGAGCGGACCCAGCGACTGCCCGCTGTAGTCGGGGCCGCGCCACACCGAGCCCTCGGTGGCCGTGTTGCCGAGCACGACGCCGCCGGGGGAGACGGCCACCGCGCGGCTCTCACCACCCTGGGGCGTCAGATCGACGTAATCCGCGGCGTGCGCCGTGGTGGGGGCGGCGAGCAGCGTGATGCTGAACAGGGCTCCCGCTAGCAACCGACCGATACGTCCACGCATCGCACACCTTCCCCCGGACTCGGTGGGTTCATTCTGCCTTGCGAGGCAAGTTTCCGGGCAATCCTGAGTCCAGATAGGAGCGTAGAGCAGCCGTCGTGCCGATGTCGCGTCCGGCGCGCTCGGAAAGAAACCACCGGTGCTCGAGGATTTCGTGGAACACCTCGGCGGGCGCCAGCGGCCCGGGAGGAACGGTGTTCACGACCGGCAGGTACACCTCGTTGAGCCAGTGGTGCCCGGCGGTGGCCTCGGACACCGGCCGGCCGTCGCGCTGCTCGAGGTAGGCCCGGAACGACCGGATGTCGTTGAGCAGGCGCCGCGCCTGTCCCTCCTGCACCTCCAGGCCGGTCAGCCGGAACAGCTCCCGCCGGTGGTGCCCGGCCTCGGCGACCCGGACGTCCACGCGCAGCCTGCTGCCCTCGGGCGCCGTGACCAACTCGACCTCGGCGACGTCGAACCCGAGGTCGTTGAGGCGACGCAGCCGCTCGGCGACGCGGAACCGCTGCTCGTCCGGCGCGAAGATCTCTTCCCGGGTCACTTCGTCCCACAGCGCGTCGTAACGCTCCGGAAGGCTGAGCGCCACGTCGATCGGATCGACGCCGGACGGCAGCAGATTCCCGGCGCGCGGGTCCAGCAACTCGCCGCCGACCCGTTCGCTCGCCAGGTCGGCGTCGTAGCGCCGCTGACCGGTGGTGAGCGTCGGATAGCGCTCGACGGTCTCGGCGTCGACGAGATAGGCGGCCAGGTGGCCGGCGTCGGGTCGGAAGAGCGTGTTCGACAGCGAGCAGTCGCCCCAGAACACCCCGGCGAGGTGCAGCCGGACGAGCAGCTCCACCAGCGGGTCGAGCAGTCGCTCCACCGACGGCCGGCCGCGCGGGGTGGAGAACAGGTACCGGTAGGACATCGAGTACTCCAGGTACCGGGTCACCAGGATCGCGTCCTGGTCGTCCGGGCGGTCCACGCAGACGCCGAGCACCGACACCGCGGGTAAGCCCTCGCCCTCGAACTCGGTGAGCAGCGCGTACTCGTGCCGGGCGAGCCGCTCGGAGATCTCCTTGAGCGCGTACACCCGACCGCCCTCGGCCACGAACCGCACGACGTGCCGGGAGATGCCACGCTGCGGGATCTCCAGGAGGAGCTCCGGATCCCACTCGGTGAGCGGACGGTCCCACGGCAACGTGAGAAGCTCCGCCGCTTCGACGGCCGTCGGCCGGAACAGGTAGCGCATCAGGCCGCCCTCGGAGGCGCGGTGCTGCGCCGGATCACCAGCCGGGTCGGCAGGACGACGTGCCGCTCGACGTCGTGGCCCCGCAGCAGCGCCAGCAGCAGGCGAGCGGCGCGGACGCCCTGCTCGCGGGCGGGTTGGGCGATCGTCGTGAGGTCGGTGAGCTCGGCCAGCGGATGGTCGTCGACGCCGATCACCGAGAGGTCCTCGGGCACCCGCAGCCCCGCCCGGCGGACGGTCCGGACCGCGCCCAGCGCCAGCTCGTCGGAGTGGCAGTACACGGCGGTCGGCGGGGTCCGGAGGCTGAGCAGCCGGGCCATCGCGTCGGCCGCCGCCACGCCGCTCCAGTCGATCGTCACGACCAGGTCGTCGTCGGCCGGCAGGCCCGCGTCGCGCAGCGCCCCGTAGTAGGCCGCGTCGCGCCCGTCGGGACGCGCGGCGACCGGCTGGTCCGGGTCGACGGCGGAGATCATCCCGATCCGGCGGTGGCCGAGGAACAGCAGGTGGTCCATCGCCTGGCGGCCGGCTTCCCGGTCGTCGATGCGGACGCACGGGTACACCTCGTCCTGCCCACCGGCGGCGACGACGAGCACGCCCATGTGCTCCAGCCGTTCGCGCTCGGCGTCGGCCACCTCGAACGCGACCACGACGACGGCGTCGACCTTGCGCCGGGCCGGCAGGCGGTGGAAGAAGTCGCGCCGGTCGGCGGCGTCGCCGACGTGGTAGAGCAGCACGTCGAGGCCGGCGTCGCTGAGCTCGGCCTCCAGCCCGCCGACGACCGCGCCGAAGAACCAGCGGTCCACATGCGGCACCACCAGCGCCACCCGGCCCACCGCGCCTCTGGCCAGCCGGGACGCCTCCGGCGAGACGACGTAGTCGAGCTCCTCGGCGATGCGCAGGACGCGGGCGCGGGTGGCCGGAGCGACCCCGTAGGAGTTGCTCATCGCACGGGACGCGGTGGCCAGCGAAACCCCGGCCAGTCGCGCGATGTCGGCCAGACTGCTCCGTCCCGCCACGGCCGTGAAGTGTAGGGAAGCGTTTCCGACCTTGTCCATGACGGAAACGATGCAGACCTTGACTCAGCGTGTTGTTCGGCCCCACAGTTCTCGGAAACGCTTCCGAAAGTGATCCAGGTCACGTTCGTCTCGGCAACGGTGGCGAGAGAGGCGGAACGATGCGAATGCTCGTAATTCTGGTGCTGGTGGCCTCGTTACTCACCGCGTGCGGCGGTAACGACACCGGCGGTCCGACCACGCTGACCTTCTACAGCTCCAACCCCAACCAGCAGCCGATCGTCGAGAAGTGCGCCGAGCAGTCCGGCGGCCGGTATCAGATCGATCTGCAGGCCCTGCCCAACACCGCCAGCGGCGCCCGCGAACAACTCCTCCGCCGGCTGGCCGCGCAGGACCGTGGCATGGACATCCTCTCGATCGACCCGCCGTTCATGGCCGAGTTCGCCAACGCCGGGTTCCTCCGCCCGTTCACCGACGCCGAGCGCAAGCACTTCACCGACGGTGTCCTCGACGGACCGGTCGCGCAGGGCCTCTTCGACGACAAGCTCTACTCCGCGCCCGCCAACGGCAACACCCAGCTGCTCTGGTACCGCAAATCGGTGGTGCAGAAGGCCGGTGTGGACCCGGGCGCCGGGCCCGTCACCTGGGACCAGCTCATCGACGGCGCCGAGAAGGCCGGCGTCACGGTGGCCGGTCAGGGGCGGCGCAACGAGAGCCTGATGGTGTGGGTCAACGCGCTGGTGGAGTCCGCCGGCGGGTCCATCCTCACCGACGACTCCGAGGGCAAGCCCGCCAACGAGGTGAAGTCCGGTCTGGACAGCACCGCGGGCCGGGAGGCCGCGCGCATCGTCGGCAAGCTGGGGCGGTCCTCGGCCGCGTACCCGGGCTTCAGCACCGGCTCCGAGGACGACGCCCGCGCCGCGTTCGCCCGCGACGACGGTGGCTTCATGGTCAACTGGCCGTTCATCTGGGCCGCGGCACAGACCGCGATCGACGAGGGCCAACTGCCGAAGAACTTCCTCGACGACGTCGGCTGGGCGCGGTACCCGCGGGTCGTCGCCGACAAGGAGAGCGCACCGCCCTCGGGTGGTCTCGGGCTCTCGGTGAGTGCGTTCAGCCGGAACCCGGAGCTCGCGGTCGAGGTGATCAAGTGCGTGCTCTCGCCGGCCAGCCAGAAGGAGTACATGTTCACGGCCGGTGACCCGGCGGTGCTGAGCTCGATCTTCGACGACCCCGAGGTGCGCGAACGGTTCCCGATGGCCGACGCGATCCGCGAAGGCATGGACCAGGCCACACCGCGGCCGGTCAGCCCGTACTACGGCGACGTCACCGCGGCGATCCAGGCCGGGTTCCACCCGCCGTCCGACGTGACCGAGGCGTCCGCGAAGAACGCGAGCCGATTGCTCGAGGACGTCCTGTCCAACAAGCGGCTGATCTAGGAGCGCCCGATGAGCACCACGATCCCCGCCGCCCCACCGGAGACGGCGCCTGTTCCCCGGCGCAAGGCCAAGCCGGCGCTGACCGACCGCGCCCGCCACGAACGCCGGCTCGGCTGGCTGCTCGCCGGTCCCGCGCTGTTCGTGATGGTCGCGGTCACCGGCTACCCGATCCTCAACGCGCTTTGGCTCTCGTTCTTCGACTACCGGCTCACCGACCCGGACGGACGCGAGTTCATCTGGCTCGCCAACTACGGCACGATCCTCGGCGACGGCCTGTTCTGGAAGCAGTTCGGCGTCACCGCGATCATCACGGTGATCACGGTGTCGGTCGAGCTCGTCCTCGGGTTCACGCTGGCGCTGGTGATGCACCGGGCGCTCTACATGCGGACGCTGCTGCGCACCGCGATCCTGATCCCCTACGGCATCATCACCGTCGTCTCGGCCTTCTCCTGGCAGTACGCGTTCAGCAACACCTACGGCTTCGTCAACCCGTGGTTCGGCCTCGGCGACCTGGACTGGTTCGGCGGCACCGCCACGTCCCTGTTCGCGATCTGCGTCGCCGAAATCTGGAAGACGACGCCGTTCATGTCGCTGCTGCTGCTCGCCGGCCTCGCGCAGATCCCCAACGACTACCTCGAGGCGGCCGTCGTCGACGGCGCCACCCCGTGGCAGCGGCTCAAACGGGTGATCCTGCCGAACATGAAGGCCGCGATCATGGTCGCGCTGCTGTTCCGGACGCTCGACGCGTTCCGCATCTTCGACAACGTCTTCATCATGACCGCCGGTTCGCAGGGCACCGAGACGCTCTCGTTCCTGGCCTACCGGCAGACGATCAGCCGGGTGATGGTCGGCCTGGGCTCGGCGGTCAGCGTGATCCTCGCGCTGCTCGTCGTGCTCATCGCCTTCCTGTTCGTGAAGGTCTTCCGCACCGACCTGTCGCAGCAGCAAGGGGGCAAGTGATGAAGGCCAGCCGTCGCGCCGAGGTCGCCTGGATCGTCGGGGGCCTCGCCGTCATCCTCTACGCGATCGTCCCGGTGCTGTGGATCGTCTCGCTGTCGTTCAAGGGCGGCGACGACATCACCAACCGGCAGTTCCTCCCGTCGTCGTTCACCTGGGAGAACTACGACATCGTGTTCTCGTCCGACCTGTTCACCACCGCGCTGCGCAACTCGATCGGCATCACGGTGATCGCGACGACGGTCTCGGTGGTGCTCGCGACGCTGGCCGCCTACGCGGTGGCGCGGCTGGAGTTCCCCGGCAAGCGCCTGGTGCTCGGCGTCGCGCTGGCGATCACGGTCTTCCCGATCATCGCGATCGCGACGCCGCTGTTCGACATGTGGCGCGCGATCGGGCTGTACGACACGTGGATCGGCCTGATCATCCCGTACCTGTCGTTCTCGCTCCCGCTGTCGGTCTACGTGCTGTCCGCGTTCTTCCGCGAGATCCCGTGGGAGATGGAGCAGGCCGCCCAGGTCGACGGCGCGACCGCCTGGCAGGCGTTCCGCAAGGTCATCGTTCCGCTCGCCGCCCCCGGCGTGGCCACGGCCGCGATCCTGACGTTCTTCGCGGTCTGGAACGACTTCATCTTCGGCATCACGCTCACGTCGAGTGAGGCGTCCCGGCCGGTGCCCGCGGCGCTCGCGTTCTTCACCGGCGCCTCGCAGTTCTCGCAGCCGACCGCGCCCATCGCCGCGGCGTCCGTGATCATCACGATCCCCGTGATCGTCCTCGTCCTGGCCTTCCAGCGTCGGATCGTGGCCGGCCTCACCGCCGGCGCAGTGAAGGGATAACGCCATGGCCGCCATCGAAATGCGCAACATCGTCAAGGAGTACGGCGACGGCTTCAAGGCCGTGAACGACGTCAGCATCGACATCGCCGACGGCGAGTTCATGATCCTGGTCGGACCGTCCGGATGCGGGAAGTCGACGCTGCTGCGGATGATCGTCGGCCTGGAGGACATCACCGGCGGGGACATGCTCATCGGCGGCAACCGGGTGAACGAGAAAGCACCCCGCGACCGCAACCTGTCGATGGTGTTCCAGAACTACGCGCTCTACCCGCACCTGTCGGTGTTCGAGAACATCGCGTTCCCGCTGCGCCTCAAGAAGGGTGTGCCCGAGTCGGAGATCCGGCAGCGCGTGGAGGAGGCCGCGGCCACCCTCGAACTGACCGAGCACCTGCAGCGCAAGCCCGCGAACCTGTCCGGCGGCCAGCGCCAGCGGGTCGCGATGGGGCGGGCGATCGTGCGTCAGGCCGACGCGTTCCTGTTCGACGAGCCGCTCTCCAACCTCGACGCCAAACTGCGCGGCCAGATGCGTACCGAGATCTCCCGGATGCAGCGCCGCCTGGGCACCACCACTGTCTACGTCACCCACGACCAGACCGAGGCGATGACGCTCGGCGACCGCGTCGCGGTGCTGCGCAAGGGCGTGCTCCAGCAGGTCGCGTCGCCCCGCGAGCTGTACGAGCAGCCGGTGAACCTGTTCGTGGCCGGCTTCATCGGGTCGCCGCCGATGAACTTCCTGCCCGCGGTGGTCGACGGGAGCACGTTGAAGCTGCCGTTCTTCGACCTGCCACTCTCCGGCGACCTCGCCGACCGGGTCGCCGGGAAGAGCCTTCTGCTCGCGGGTATCCGCCCGGAGTACTTCGAGGACGCCCGGGTCACGGACAAGAACTTCGGGTCGACGTTCCGCGCGCGGGTCGACGTCACCGAGTGGCTCGGCGACTCGCAGTACGCCTACCTGCCGTTCGAGGCGCCGGAGGAGATCGCCCAGCAACTGTCGGAACTGGCGCAGGAGCTCGACAGCGAGGCGTTGCGCACGCAGGTCGTCGCGTCGATCGACTCGATGAGCCGCCTCCGGGAGAACGCCGAAGCCGATTTCTGGGTCGACACGCGACGCATGCACCTGTTCGACCCGCGCAGTGGCGAGAACCTGACCCGCGACGAGGCCGCCGCCGCCGAACTGCAGCAGGAGGAGGAAGAAGAGGTGCGGGTACGCGCCGCGGGCAACTGACATGTGGTGGCGCGATGCCGTGATCTACCAGGTCTACATCCGCAGCTTCGCCGACGGGAACGGCGACGGGCTCGGTGACCTCGCCGGGCTGCGCGATCGGCTCGGCTACATCGCCGGGCTGGGCGTCGACGCGATTTGGATCAACCCGTGGTACCCGTCGCCGATGGCCGACGGCGGGTACGACGTCAGCGACTACCGGGACGTCGACCCGCGGTTCGGGACGCTCGCGGAGGCCGAGGCGCTGGTCACCGAGGCGCACGCGCTCGGGTTGCGGGTGCTGCTGGACATCGTGCCCAACCACACCTCGAGTGCGCACCCGTGGTTCGTCGAGGCGGTGGCGAGCGGCCGGGGCTCGCCCGCCCGCGAGCGCTACCTGTTCCGGCCCGGCCGGGGCTCGATGCCGCCCAACGACTGGTCCAGCGTGTTCGGCGGCCCGGCGTGGACCCAGGTTCCCGACGGGGAGTGGTACCTGCACCTGTTCGATCCCGCGCAGCCCGACCTGAACTGGGACCACCCCGGCGTCCGCGCCTACTTCGCCGAGACGCTCGAGTTCTGGTTCGACCGCGGTGTCGACGGTTTCCGGATCGACGTCGCGCACTCGCTGATCAAGGAGCCCGGCTTGCCCGACCTGGGCGCCCGGGCGGCGGCGCAGCCGGTGTTCGCGCACGCCGGGGCCCACCCGCACTGGGACCGCGAGGAGGTCCACGAGGTCTACCGCGAGTGGCGCCGGGTCGCCGACGCCTACGACCCACCGCGGATGTTCGTCGCCGAAGCCTGGGTGGACGAACCCGAGCGGCTCTCGCGGTACCTGCGCCCCGACGAGCTGCACACCGCGTTCAACTTCCTCTACCTGACCGCGCCGTGGCAGGCCGGTGACCTGCGCCGCACGATCGTCCGGACGCTCGCCGAGCACCTGGCCGTCGGCGCGTCACCCACCTGGGTGCTGTCCAACCACGACGTGGCCCGGCACCTGTCCCGCTACGCCCGTCGCGACCAGGAGATCCCGACCCGGCAGCTCGCCGACCTGCTCGGCCGCCCAGCGGATCTGGAACTGGGCGCCCGGCGGGTGCGCGCCGCGCTGCTGCTGACGCTCGCGCTGCCCGGCAGCGTCTACCTGTACCAGGGTGAGGAGCTCGGGCTGCCCGAGGTGGAGGACCTGCCCGAGGATGCGCTCGTCGACCCGACCTGGCGTCGCTCCGGCTTCACCGACCGCGGACGCGACGGGTGCCGGGTGCCGCTGCCGTGGTCCGGCGACGCACCGCCGTTCGGCTTCGGTCCCGGGCCGACGACCTGGCTGCCGCAGCCCGCGTCCTGGGCTCCGCTCACCGCCGAAGCGCAGGCCGGAGACCCCACGTCGATGCTGGAGTACTACCGGGAGGCGCTCCGCGCGCGCCGGGCGATTCCGGCGCTGCGGACCGCTCCGTTCCGGTTCCGCGACGAGTTCGGGCCCGACGTCATCGCGATCGAGCGTGGGCCCGGGTTCCTGTGCGTCGTGAACCTGTCCGGGTCGCCGGTGCTACTGCCGTCGCGGACCACCGTGCGGTTGAGCAGTGCCGACGTCGTGGGGGATCTGCTGCCGCCGGATGCCGCGGCCTGGGTGACGCGTTAGGGGTACTACCCTGATGCGCGTCAGGGTTGGCACCTGCTAACTTCTCTTGGCATGTACGGTTCGCCACCTACCGGGGACGAGCTGGTCGCGGTCCTGTCGACGCTGGCCAACCCCCATCGCCTCCGGGTCGTGGCGGCGCTGCGCAAAGAGCGCACGTACGTCAGCCGGCTGGCCCGCGATCTGGGCATCAGCCGGCCGTTGCTCCAGGTGCACCTCCGCAAACTGCAGGCCGCGGGCCTGGTCACCTCGCAGCTCGAGCTGTCCGAGGACGGCAAGGCGATGCGGTTCTACGAGGTCACCGAGTTCGTCTTCCAACTCACCCCGGACACGATCGCGGCGGCGGTGCCGACGCTCACCCCCGATTCGAAGGGAACCTGACCATGGACGGACACGAGGTGGCGGAGGCCGTCGGGGCAGTCGGCATCTTCACGTTCATCACGGTCGTCGTCACCGTGGTGATCTGGCAGCTGTTCGCCACGTGGCGGGCGAAGGCGGCGCTGACGCGCGAGTCGGAGTACCGCGATCTCACGGCGCAGGTGGTGCGGGGGCAGGAGGAGTCCAACCGGCAGTTGGCTGATCTCTCCGGGCAGCTCACCGACTTACGCACGCGGATGGCGCAGCTGGAGCGGGTACTGACCGAGGTCGAATAGCAGGTTGGGCCGTCGAGCGGCAACTCGACGGCCCAGCTGGAAGAAGCACTCCTCGCCTCGCGGCGAGTTCTCACGAACGCTGTCTCCCGTCGAAAGGACACCAGGTCGTGCCTGGTCTGCGCAAATCTTCCTCCGGTGTGCCCGTGGTGGAGCGGCTCGCCGCGTGGTCCACCCGGCACCGGTTGGCCGTGATCGTCGGCTGGCTCGTGTTCGTCGTGCTGGCCGTGGTGCTCAGCGGGCTGATACCGGGGTCCGGCGCCCGGAGCGTGGATCCGGGGGAGTCCGGACGCGCCCAAGAGGTGCTCAACGCCCAGGACGACGCCCAGGGCATCCAGGAGAGCATCCTGGTTCAATCCACCGATCCGGCCACGCTCCACACCGCTGTCACCGCCCTGATCGCCGCCCTTCGAGAGGCCGAGGTCTCGGCCATCTGGGCACCGCCCGGCGCCGCCGATGCCGGCAGCGCGAACGCCGCCGACGCGGGCGGTCGAAGCGGTGCGGTCGTGACCGCGGACGCGGCGCGCCTGGTAGGTGACGAGCGCTCCGCGCTCGTCACCTACCAGGTCGCGGGGCCGGTCGAGGGGTCGTCCGCGCGGGCGGACGGGGTGGCGGCCGTCGTCGAGCGGGTCGCCTCGCAGCATCCGGGGACGCGAATCGTGGGAGCGGGGGATCGGAGTCTTTCGCAGGCCGTGGACCGGGCCATCGGGGCGGACGTGCGCCGTTCGGAGCGGATCTCGTTACCGCTCACGGTGGCGATCCTGCTCGTCGTCTTCGGCGCCCTGGTCGCCGCCGGCATCCCGGTGCTGCTCACCGCCACCGCACTGATCGCCACCTTCGCCCTGCTCCAGGTCGTTGACCACTGGCTCTCGGTGAACAGCGCGGCGAACACCATGGTGCTGCTGATCGGCGTCGCGATCGGCGTCGACTACGCGCTGTTCTCGCTGCGCCGGGTTCGCGAGGAACGCGCGGCAGGGCACGACACCGTCACCGCCGTGCGCATCGCGGCCCGCACGTCCGGCCACGTGATCCTGGTGTCCGGAGTGGTCGTCATGCTCTGCCTGTCCGGCCTGCTGCTGACCGGGATCGACGTGTTCCGCGGCGCCGCGGTCGGCATCGTGCTCGTCGTCGCGATCTCGGTGCTCGGGGCGCTCACCGTGCTCCCGGCCGTGCTCGCCGCACTCGGCCCGCGAGTCGAGTGGGGACGCCTGCCCTGGCTGGGCCGGCGCCGGGCGTCCGGCCGGGAATCCGCCGCCTGGGCCCGTCTCGCGACCGCCGTGACCCGCCGCCCCGTGCTCTGGGGCGGGGCCGCCGCGCTGCTCCTGCTCGTGTTGGCGGTACCGGCGATCCCCCTCCCGGGCGCGGGAACCGCGACCGGGCTGCACCTGCAGGATGCCGCGGTCACCGACAGCCTCCCGCGGAGCGTTCCGGCGATCGACGCGGCGACCCGCATGGACGCGGCCTTCCCCGGTGCTTCCTCACCGGCCCGGGTCGTGATCTGGTCGGACACCGGCGCCCGCCCGGATCTCGCGCGGGTCCGCACCGCGCTCAGCGGCATCGACCGCGTCACGGTGATCCCCTACGGCGACGCGGTACTCGCCCGCGTTCCCCTCGGCGGCACCGACGACGCCGCGAACCGGGCCCTGCGCGAACTCCGCGAGCGAACCCTTCCCGCCGCGCTCGGCGAGTGGAACCACGCCGTCGCCGGTCGCACCGCGTTCGCCGCCGACTTCACCGACCAGCTCACCCGCCGGACGCCCTACGTCGTGGCGTTCGTGCTCGTGCTCGCGTTCGTGTTGCTCCTGCTCGTGTTCCGCTCGGTGCGGGTGGCCGCGGCGTCGATCGGGCTCAACCTGCTGTCGATCGGCGCCGCGTGTGGCGTCCTGAATCTCGTTTTTCACGGGAACTACGGCGGGATCGTGAGCTGGCTACCGCTGTTCCTGTTCGTGCTGTTGTTCGGCTTGAGCATGGACTACCACCTGTTCATCCTGAGCCGGATCCGCGAGCGACGGTCGATCGTCGGCGGGATCGCGGCCAGCGCCGGGGTGGTGACCAGCGCGGCCGTGATCATGACCGCGGCGTTCTCGATCTTCGTGACGCTCAGCGCGATCGAGTACCGGATGCTCGGCGTGGGCGCCGCAGTGGCGATTCTGGTGGATGCCACTGTGGTGCGTGGGGTGCTTGTTCCAGCTGTGTTGTCGCAGCTCAGGCTGTACACCGACGGCGACCCGGCGCACGACCACCGGACGGGGGTCGATACATCGTCCGGTAACCGACAGGACGGTGTCGTGACTGCCGCGAATGCGGATGGATAGGAGCGTAACCAGCAGAGACGGGCGCCACGGGGGAGCCCGTCTCTGTTGACCTCAGGACGCCAGCCGAGACCGCACCCTCCAGCCCTACGCCCCCCACCCACCCACCCTTTAGGACTCGATTCGAGACCGCACCCATTCATGGAACTCCGCGATGTGGTGCTCGCTCGGGACGAGTACGCCGCCGTTGGCGTAGACGCGGGAGCTCATCGCCGGCTGCGTCCGTTCGCACGCCTCGAAATCCTGCTGGTTGACGCGGTGGAACAGCTCGACCGACGCGGTGACGTCACGGCCGGACTCGACCACGCCGGGCAGGTACAGCCAGTCGCATTCGACGACGGTGCGGTCGGCGGCGAGCGGCACCATGCGGTGCAGGATCACGTGGTCGGGCACCAGGTTGACGAACACCTGCGGGCGGATCGTGATCGCGTAGTAGCGCCGGTCCTGCGCTTCCGAGACTCCCGGGATGCGGTCGAGGCCGGCGGAACCGTCCACGGTGAACCCTTGGACATCCTCGCCGAACTCCGCGCCGTGTCCCACGTAGTACTGCGCCGCGTAGCCGTTCGCGAACTCCGGCAGCACCTCGGTGAGCTCCGGGTGGATCGTCGCGCAGTGGTAGCACTCCATGAAGTTCTCGACGATGAGCTTCCAGTTCGCCGTGACGTCGTACCTGATGCGACGGCCGACCTTGAGCGCGGCGATGTCGTACGCGTCGATGCTCTCCAGGTCACCGAGGCGTTCGACGACAGCGCCCTCGACGTCGTCGGCGAACGATGGCGGTTCGTCGGCCAGGCAGACCCAGACGTACCCGAGCCACTCGCGGGTGTGGACGGTGACCAGGCCGTAGGCCTTCTTGTCGAGGTCGGGCATGCTCGCCATGTTCGGCGCGGCGATGAGTTTGCCGGACAGGTCGTAGGTCCAGGCGTGGTACATGCACCGGAACGCGCGGCCGACGGCGCCCTCCTCGTCGGCGCAGAGCTGGGCTCCGCGGTGGCGGCAGACGTTGAGGAAACCGCGGATCGCCTGGTCACGGCCGCGGGCGAGGATGACGCTCTCCCGGCCGACCTGGACCGTGCGGAAGCTTCCCGGCCCGGGCAGGTCGTCGGAGCGGACCGCGCAGAACCACATCTGCTCGAGGATGCGCTCCTGTTCCTGCGCGAACACCGCGGGGTCGGTGTAGTAGGTGCCGGGGAGGGTGCTGATCAGGCTCGGGGTGTCGATTGTCGTCAATGAATTCTTTTCGATCGACCGCAGCGGGCCGTGTTCAGGCTGCGGGGTTACGTGAGATTGAAAAGAGTTCATCAGCGCCGGATCCGTTCCATCGTGGGGTCGAAGAGCGGCTCGGTGCCGACGGTGGCGGCCAGCCTGGTGCCGAGGTAGTCGATCGTGACGGCGTCGCCGTCCTGCAGGGACGCCGGCAGCCAGGCGTACGCGACGCACCGGCCGATCGTGTAGCCGTAGGAGGCGCTGGTGACGTAACCGGCGGGGGTTTCGCCGACGTACACCGGTTCCTTGCCGAGCACCACGGCGGTGGGGTCGTCCAGCGTGAGCACGGTGAGGCGTCGCTGCGGTTCGCCCAGGTTGAGCAGCGCGTCGCGTCCGATGAACTCTTTGTTTGTTTTGACGGCGAAGCCGAGCCCGGACGAGTACGGGTCGTGCTCTCCTGTCATGTCCGTGCCGGCGAGGCGGTAGCCCTTCTCCAGCCGCAGGCTGTTGAACGCGCTGCGCCCGGCCGCGATGACGCCGTGCTCCTGACCGGCCTCCCACAGCGTGTCCCAGAGCCGAAGGCCCAGCTCCGCTGACGTGTACAGCTCCCAGCCGAGCTCGCCGACGTACGAGAGGCGCAGGGCGTCGACCGGCACGTCGCCGACGTTCAGGTGACGGGCCTTGAAGTACCCGAACGCCGTGTGGCCGACGTCGGTCGTCGTGAGCGGCTGGAGGACGTCCCGTGCGCGGGGTCCCCACAGGCCGATGCAGCAGGTGCCGCCGGTGATGTCGCGGACGATCACGTCGTCGGGGGCGTGACGCAGGAAGCGGTCGAGGTCGAGCGGACCGTTGACGCCGACCTGGAAGCGGTTCGGGGCGAGCCGCGCCACCGTGAGGTCGCTGCGGACGCCGCCGGCCTCGTCGAGCATCAGCGTGTAGGTCACCGCGCCGGGTGCCTTGTCGAGGTTGTTCGTCGTCATGTGCTGCAGGAAGGCCAGCGCGCCGGGGCCGGCGACCTCGAGGCGGCTCAGCGGTGTCATGTCGTACATCGCGACCCGGTCGCGGGTGACCAGGGCCTCCGCGCCGGCGGTCTTCGACCAGTGTCGTGCTGCCCATGCGTCGCGGCCGGGGACGGTTGCGACTTCGGGGAGGTCCGTGTTGGCCTCGAACCAGAGCGGACGCTCCCAGGCCGCACCCTCGGTGAACACCGCGCCGAGCTCCTGCTGACGCGGGTAGAACGGGCTGACGCGCAGCGGGCGGGGGTCCGCGGGCGGGTCGAGCGGGTGCAGGATGTCGTAGACCTCGATGAAGCTCCGCTGGGCGCGGGTGCGCACGTAGGAGGCGGTGAGCTGCACGGGGTCGAACCGGTAGAGATCGCATTCGTGCAGGTCTGTTCCGGGGTTACCCGTGGTGATCCATTCGGCGAGTGCTTTCGCGACCCCCGCGGAGTGCGTCACCCAGACCGCCTCGGCGATCCAGAGCCCCGGCAGGTCGCGGTGCTCGCCGATCAGCGGGAAACCGTCGGTGGTGAACGAGAAGATGCCGTTGATGCCCTCTTCGACCTTCGTCTCGGCCAGGGCGGGCAGCAGCGCGATCGCGTCTTCCCAGCTGGGGTCGAAGTCGGCGGGAGTGAACTCCTCGACGCTCGGCATCACTGCTGATTCGTCGTGGGTGCGGATGCGTTCGACAGGCATCGGGCGGTGGGCGTAGGAGCCGATGCCGATGCGGTCGCCGTGCGCGCGGAAATAGAGGTCGGCGTCCTGGTGGCGGAGGATCGGAGCTGATTCCGTCCCGGAGAGCCCCGCGACCGGGCCGGTCGTGGCGTACTGGTGTGCCAGGGGAAGTAACGGGGTGGTGAGGCCGACCAGTGCGCCGAACTGGGGGCCCCAGAAACCGGCCGCGCCGATCACGATGTCGGCGTCGAAGCTGCCCTGGTCGGTGTCGACTCCGGCAACGCGGCCCTCGGGGGTCGTGCGGACGCCGGTGACGCGGTGGCCGCCGAGGAACCGGGCACCGTGCGCGATCGCGCGTTCGGCCTGCGCGGTGACCGCGTCGACGGCGTTGACGAGGCCGTCGGTGGGGGTGTGCAGGCCGCCCAGGATCTTGTCGGGGCTGAGCAGCGGATGCAGTGCCGCGGCTTCCTCGGGGCCGAGTACCCGCGCGGGGACCCCCCAGGACGCCGCGAAGCCGGCGCGGCGGTGCAGCTCGACAAGTCGTTCCGGGGTGGTGGCGATCTCGAGGCCGCCGAGGGGGCGGAACGCGTCGAGGCTCGCGAGCTTCTCCACTGTGTACTGGGCGAGGTTCGTCATCGTCTTGCTCGGGTTGGTCTGGAAGACCAGGCCCGGTGCGTGCGAACTCGAACCGCCGGTGGCGTAGAGGGGGCCCTGGTCGAGGACGAGGACGTCGGTCCAGCCGCGCTGGGTCAGCTCGTCGGCGATCGCGCTTCCGACGATGCCGGCGCCGACGATGATCACTGTGGGCATTCGGAGCCTCCGGTGGTGGTCAGTAGGCGCCGGGAGCCTCGATGACGTGGATCACGCCGTCGACGACCCGGACTTCGTGGGTGCGCACCGCGACCTTGGCCGGAAGACAGTCCGGCTTGCCCGTGCGCAGGTCGAAGCGGGACGCGTGCAGGGGGCACTCGACCGCGCAGTCCTCGATCCAGCCGTCGGCCAGCGAGGCGTCCTGGTGGGTGCAGGTGTCGTCGAGCGCGTAGAGCGCACCGTCGTCGGTGCGGAACACGCTGATCGGGGGAGTTCGGTCGAGCCGGTGGCTCTCGCCGGGAGGGAGGTCGTCCAGGGGGCAGACGGGGATCATGCGCGACACCTCGAGTCAGTGCGTATTACAGAACGCGGTGCGCCTTCCGCAACAGGGTCGGATCATGCCCGCCCTGGTGTCAAGGGGTCGGGATGCGGATGCGCTTCGTGTGCGTTGAATGAACCTGATGAGTACTTCGGGCGAGCTCAGCCGCGCCGACCGGCTAGCGGAGCGAATGGCGCGTGACGGCGCGGCGTGCGTGTGGTGCGGGCGGGAGTTCGGGCGACTCGTGCGGCCGACGACCGATCACCTCGTGCCGCGCGTCAAGGGCGGGCCGTCGTGGCTGGAGAACGAGGTCGCGGCGTGCTCGCGGTGCAACCGGGCGCGCGGGCACCGCGGGGCCGCCGACTGGGCCGACGAATGCGAACGCCAGGGCTGGCCCGTCGACCGGGCTCGTCTGGTGCTGACCTTGCGCGATCTCTCCGCCGCGATCGCCACCCGAGGTGGCCAACGCAAGGCGCGCGCCCAGATCGCGTCCCAACTCCGCCGCCTCGACACCTAGCGCGCCGAAGGCGCGTGTGCCTGAACCTGGAGCCCGTTCAGGGCGGCGCTGGCAGTCGAGCGCGCCGACGTGGTGACCTTTGGCCTGCTGTCATGAGGAGGCGCGCTCGCCTGTCAGCGTCGTTCTGAACGGGCCGCGCAGTGAGGCCCACTGCAGGAGCATGATGGTCTTTGCGTCGGTGATGTCGCCCTGGTCGATCAGGGACAGGGCCTTGTCGAAGTCCAGTTCGACCACCTCGATGTCCTCGCCCTCGTTCGCGACACCGCCGCCCTCCGACGTGCGACTCTCCGCGCTGTACGGAGCGGCATAGAAGCTGAGCCGCTCGGTGATCGACCCAGGACTCATGAACGCGTCGAAAACATGTTCGACCACCCCGACCGTGTGCCCGGTCTCCTCCGCCGCCTCGCGCCGGATCGCGGTCTCCGGATCGTCCCCGTCGAGCAGTCCGGCGGCGGTCTCCAGCAGCATCCCGTCCGGGTGGTCGTTCACGTACGCCGGGAACCGGAACTGCCGCGTGAGCAGCACGGTCCGTCGCTCGACGTCGTACAGCAGGATCGTGGCGCCGTTGCCGCGGTCGTACGTCTCGCGGGATTCGGTGGTCACGCGTCCGTCGCGGTGCCGGTAGGTGAACGTGTTCTTCCGCAGCACGTACCAGCTCGAGGAGAGCAACTCGACGTCCACGACCTCCACGCGGGGGTTCCCGCGCAGGTCACGGCCGGTCAGGTGCAGCCCGGTGCGGCCTCGGCCGTCCGGGACGTCCACTCCAGGAGTGCCAGAGGCATCTGCGCTCATGCCTGCATTCTGCACTTCTGAGCACGAGTGCCGGAATCCGGCCCTGGTCTCTCGACTGTGGACCCGCATGAGAGAAGCGGTTCGTGGTTATTTGGGAAGGGAGCGACCGGACCACGGAGGGTGAAATGACGGACGTCGACTGGGACACGCTGCGCACGGAGTACGACACCGGGGTCGCGGAACTGCGGGCCGCGTCGTCCCGTTTCCGGCAGTCGGC
The DNA here is from genome assembly GCF_043197895.1 of Cryptosporangium sp. NPDC048952. Lineage (NCBI taxonomy): Bacteria > Bacillati > Actinomycetota > Actinomycetes > Cryptosporangiales > Cryptosporangiaceae > Cryptosporangium > Cryptosporangium sp. NPDC048952. The sequence continues at coordinate 293,862 of NZ_JBICTY010000004.1, forward strand.
CGAACTCGACGACGAACTCCGGAGCACCCTGGCCGACCTGTTCGAGGGGCTGGCCGACGACGCGGAGACGACCGGACCGGACCCGCGGGCGCTGTCGGTGGCACGGGCACTGGCCGCCCAGACCCCGGCCCCGGCCCACCGCCAGATCGAGCCGCCGGCGCCCGAGGCGGTTCCCGTTGTCGCGTCGGCGGTGGCGCACGGGCGCCCGGCGACCCGCGCCGACCTCCTGATCGCCCGCGTCGCGGTAGCGGCCGCCTCCGTCTGGCACCGCCTCCGTCGCGGCGCGTGAGACCCGTTCATCCGGGTACAGAGGATAGCGTTGCGTGAGCGCCTGACAACTGCGCGCTCACTGGTCGACGCTAGGGGTGCACGTTCATGGGCCGACGGGTAGCGGTACTGATCATCGCGACGGCGCTGGTCGGCGGGTGCAGCGCGACGAGCACGGACACCGAACCGGCCGCCGACGTGTCGCGCAGCGCGACCGCGGCCGCCGGCACGTCGATCCCGGACGTCGTCGAGATCGTCGAACCGAGTGTCGTCACCGTGACCGCCGGCCGGTCGCAGGGCAGCGGCGTCGTCTACCGCAAGGACACCGTCGTCACGAATCAGCACGTCGTCGGGAGCAGTAGAACGGTCACGCTGACGCTGGCGGACGGGGCGAGCGTGAACGGAACCGTCGTCGGCACCGACGAGATCGCCGACCTGGCGGTCATCCGGGCCTCCCGCACCAACCTGCCCGCGATCGCCGTGCGCCAGGACCTGCCCCGCGCCGGTGAGACCGCGCTCGCGATCGGCAGCCCGCTCGGCTTCGAGAACACGGTCACGCAGGGCATCATCTCGGGCGTCGGCCGCCAGATCCCCGCCGAGCAGACCGGTGGGCGGCCCCTCGTCGATCTGATCCAGACGGACGCGGCGATCTCGCCGGGGAACTCCGGCGGTGGGCTGTTCGACGACAGGGGGCGGCTGGTCGGCATCAACGAGGCGTACATCCCCCCGTCGTCGGGCGCGGTGTCGCTCGGGTTCGCGATCCCGAGTGCGACGGTGGTGGATGTCGCCGATCAGCTCCTGCGCACCGGGAAGGCCACGCACCCGTACCTCGGCGTGTCGCTCGCCCAGCTCACCGACGCGGTCCGCAACGCGCTGGGCGTCAACGCGGAGAAGGGAGCGGTCGTCGTCCGGGTGGAAGCGGGAGCACCGGCCGCGACGGCGGGAATCCGGACCGGTGACGTCATCACGAAGATCGGCGCGAAGAGCGTGGAGGACGTGGAGGACGTGTACGCGGCGGTGCGCGCGGTGAAGGTCGGCGACCGGGTGGACGTCGTCGTGCAGCGCGGCGGCGACGCGGTGACGGTCTCGGTGAGGGTCGGCCAGATCACCGGCTAGACACTGCAACAGTCGGGGGCCCCCGCGCGTCCTGGGACACGACGGGGGAGGTAACCCATGCCGGAGCCCGACGGCTTCGAAGACTTCGTGTCCCGCCGCGCGGACGCGCTGACCCGCTACGGGTTCGTCCTGGCCGGTAACCCGCACGACGCGGCGGACCTGGTGCAGGAGGCGCTGATCCGGCTCCGGGGCGCGTGGCACCGCGTCGAGCGCCGGGACGACCCTGAGGCCTACGTCCGCACGACGATGGCCCGGCTCCACATCAGTTGGTGGCGCAAACGTCGTCGGGAGCGGTTGACCGACGCGGTGCCGGAGCGGTGGACCACCGATCCCGGTATCGCGCGCGCCGAGGAGGACATCGGCGTGTGGAAGGCGCTCGCCCTCGTGCCACCGCGGCAGCGGGCAGTCCTGGTGCTGCGTTATTTCGAGGGGCTCGACGACGACACGATCGCCGCGCGGCTGCGGATCAGCCGGGGGACGGTCCGCAGTCAGGCGCACCGCGGGTTAGCGGCGCTGCGCGAGCACTTCACTCAACCCGAAGTCCTGACCACCGAGCGGGGGCGACATGTCTGACGTCGATGACGTCCTCCAGAGGACGCTGAACCGGGCCGCCGAAGCGGCACCACCGCCGCCGGCCGACCTCTACCGCACCGTCACTCGCCGCTACGCCCGGCGCCGGAGCGGGGCGATGGTCGCCGCGGTCGCCGTCTTCGCGCTGCTCGTCGGCATCGTCGGCGTCCTGAAGGTCACCCGCGAGGACACCCTTCCGGTCGCGACCCCGAACACCGTCGAGGCGCTCTGGCCGGATGCCCTTTCCCTCCTGCCCCGCACGATCGAGGGCCGCGACTACCTGGTCGACGCGGTACTCGCGAACGGCCGGATCCTCGTGCACACGGTCCAGGCGGACGACGAGGTGGCGATCGGGCTCCTCGACAGCGACGGCGGCAACTGGACGGTGCTCACCCGGTGGGAAACCCGGAAGGACAGCCTGCAGATCTCCGACGTGGTCACCAACGCGACGTGGGCCGCCTGGCGGATTCAGCAGCCCGGCAAGCTGGACGAGATCTTCACGTTGCGCTGGGACGAGCAGATCCCGCGGAAAGTCGCCGAGACCGGTTCACTGGGCACGTTCTCGATCGCGCTCGACGGCGACACGGTCATCTACGGACCGTCGAACTCCGGCGTTCGGACCGTTCCCGCCACCGGGGGAACGCCGACGCTACTGCCGGGCACCGGCGGTAGGTACTACCGGCTGTACTGGCCCTGGCTGCTGCTCTCCGACGTTACGCACCAGCCGAAGGACGCGGCACCGGAAATCTGGAACCTGCGGACCGACGAGCGACGCACGGCGTTCGCCGCGCTGGCGAGTTGGCGTGACGCGTGCAGCCCGGTGTGGTGCGTCGCGGTCGGCGACGACGATTACCCGGTCAGAGTCATGCGGTTCGACGGCACCGACGGGCAGGTCTGGCAAGGGCATTGGACGAACTACGCCGGTCTGACGCCGCTCCTCGACCGTTACCTGCCCCTCTACCGGCAGGCGCAGCAGCCCGACGGATCGCGGATCCTCGATCTCGTCGACGTGGAGAGCCATCGGGCGGTCGAGTTCGGGCGGACGAAGGGCGAGTTCATCGGCATCGGCGCGGCAACGGTCGACTGGGTGGGTGCCGACGGGAAGCGGCACCTGCTGGACCTGCGTCGGATCGGCTGACGTGCGATCGTGGGCGTATGTCAGCCGAGAGAGGTCGGGTCCGGGTCGAGACGAGTCGTAAGCGGGTCCGCGCGCTGGTCGCGGGCCGTACCGTCGCCGACACGCACCACCCGGTGCTGGTCTGGGAGATCCCGTACTACCCCACCTACTACGTGCCGCGCGACGACGTCCTCGCCGAACTGGTCGCGACCGGCGAGGTCAGCCGGTCGCCCAGCCGGGGCGACGGCGTCGTGCAGGACGTGGTGCTCCCGGACCGGACGCTGCCGAGCGCGGCGGTCACGTTCCCTTCGTCGCCGCTGGAGGAGCTGCGTGAGTTGGTGCGGCTCGACTGGGCGTCGATGGACGAGTGGCTGGAGGAGGACGAGCCGGTCTACGTCCACCCCCGCGACCCGTACAAGCGCGTCGACGTCCTCGGCAGCAGCCGGCACGTGCAGGTCAGCGTCGACGGGGTCGTGGTGGCCGATTCCCGCCAGCCGCGGATCCTGTTCGAGACGTCGCTGCCGCCCCGGTACTACCTGCCGCTGACCGACGTCCGGCTCGACCTGCTCCGGCCGTCGGAGCTGGTGACGCACTGCCCGTACAAGGGCGCCGCCACGTACTGGGACGTCGAGCTGGAGTCGGGCGTCGTCCACAGGAACATCGTGTGGACGTACCGGTCGCCGCTGCCGGAGAGCCAGAAGGTGACCGGGTTGGTCGCGTTCTACGACGAGAAGGTCGACGTGACGATCGACGGGGTGGCGCAGGAGCGGCCTGCTACGCACTTCACGTGAGTTCGGTGGGCACCGCCACCACGTCCACCATGGCGCCGTTGCGGAAGACGGTGAGCGGTAACGGCTGGCCGATGGCATCGGTGAAGAGCAGTTTCTGCAGTCCCTGGGCATCGCGGACGGGCGCGCGGCCGGCGTCGAGCAGGAGGTCGCCGGTGCGGAGGCCGGCCTGGGCGGCGGGGCTGCCGGGTACGACCTCGACGACGCGCAGGCCGCGTTTCTGGACCAGCTTCTCCGGTAGTGGCATCGGGGCGGTGACCAGCCCGAGGTAGGCCCGCCGCACCCGCCCGTCGGCCTCCAGTGCTGTCAGGATGCGACGCGTCGTCGTGTTGATCGGTACCGCGAGCCCGACGCCGACGCCGGCCACCGCTGTGTTGATGCCGACCACGCGGCCCTCCGAGTCGGCCAGCGCGCCGCCGGAATTGCCGGGGTTGAGCGCGGCGTCGGTCTGGATGACGTCCTCGATCAGTCGGGTGGCGCCGCCGCTGCGCGCGGGGAGCGAGCGGCCCAGCGCGCTCACGACCCCCGCCGTGACCGTGCCGGACAGCCCCAGCGGATTGCCGACCGCCACGACCAGCTGCCCCACCTGCAGCGCGTCGGCGTCGCCCAGCTCTGCGGCGTCGCCAGGCGTTTCGTCGGCTCGGGCGACCGCCAGGTCGGACAGCGGGTCCGCACCGATCACCCGGAAGCGGGTTTCGGAGCCGTCGGCGAAGGCGACGCGACCGCCGTCGGCCCCGGCCACGACGTGGGCGTTCGTGAGCATCAGACCGTCGCCGCCGACGACGACGGCGGAACCGGCGCCCTCACCGCGGCGGCTGCGCACGGACAGCGCGGCGACCTGCGGCCCGACGGTGCGGGCGACGCGGGTGACGATCTGGGAGTAGGCGTCGAGCATCGGGCCTCCTTGATTACACTGCAACAACTGTTGCTCGACGATCGGTCGGCTGCCAGCGCTGGCCAGGTTTTCGCTGGATCAACGTTTTCTGGTCGACGCTGCCCGCGGTGGTGTAGGTCTGAGGGGTGCGGATCGGGGTGATCGGGGCCGGAATCGTCGGCCTGTCGACCGCGTACGCGTTGCGGCGCTATCCCGTCACCGTGCGGGTGTTCGACCGCGCCGCGCCGATGACCGGCCGGTCCCGCGGCGGCACCCGCATCTTCCGCTACGCCCACGACATTCCCGCCCTCGTGCGCTACGCGGTGCGCGCGCGAGAAGGCTGGAGCCGGTGGGAGCGCACGTCGGGGCAGGTGCTGATCGGTGCCGAGACTACGGTGGTCAGTGGGTCCGGCGCCGCGGAGCGGTACGCGGCGATGCGTGCCGCGGGGGTCCGCTGTGGACTCTATTCGTCGGTGTCGTCCGTGCCGGGGCTGCCGGCGCGGCCGTCGACGCCGGGACCGTTCCTCGTGGACCCCGCCGGTGGCGTCATCCAGGCCGCGCGCACCGGCGAATTCCTGGCCGCCGCGGTGCGTCGCTCCCTTCATGTCGACGACGTCGAGCGGATCACCGTGCACGGGCACACCGCGACGATTCACTCCGCCCGGGGCAGCTGGCAGTGCGACTCGGTGCTGATCGCGGCGGGCGCGGAAGCGGCCGCCCTGACGCCGTCGGTTCCTTCCGCGCGCGAGCACCACTTCCGGTTCACGTTTCCGCTGACGTCCGGCGCCGAACTGCGGTGCTGGATCGAGCGGAGTTCCGCCTGGCGGGACGGGTTCACGACGTACGGGCATCTCGTGGGGCCGGGACTCTGGGCGATCGGCGCCCACTTACCGGCCGCCGACACGGCCTGGTCGTTGCCGGTCGCAGAGGCGCACCGGCGGGCTCGGGCCGCGGTCGTGGCGTACGTACGTGAATTCCTGTCCGACGTCGTGTCGCCCGAGCCGGTGGACGAGGTCTACTGCGCCCCCACGCCCGGGCTCGGCGACGGGATCCACGTCGCGCGCACCGGGCCGGTTCTGTCGGTGTGGGGTGAGAACCTTTTCAAGTTCGCTCCGGCGCTGGGCGCGGATCTGGCGGCGGCGGTGGCGTCTCGGGGTTTACCGGAGGATCTTCCGGCGGATCTACCGCAAAGAAGGAGCTCGGCATGAAGAAACTCATCAACGCTCCCGCCGACGTCGTGGTGGAGGCCCTCGCCGGTCTCGCCGCCGCGCATCCGAAGCTCGGGGTCGACCTCGAGCACCGTGTCGTCCATCGCGCTGACGGGCCGGTCGCCGGCAAGGTCGGGCTCGTCTCCGGTGGCGGATCCGGCCACGAACCGCTGCACGGTGGCTTCGTCGGGTTCGGCATGCTCGACGCGGCGGCGGCCGGTGAAGTGTTCACGTCACCGGTGCCCGACCAGATCCTCGCGGCCACGCAGCACGCCGACGGTGGCGCCGGCGTGCTCCACATCGTCAAGAACTACACCGGCGACGTCATGAACTTCGAAATGGCCGCCGAGCTGGCGGAAGGCACCGAGATCGCCACCGTGGTCACCAACGACGACGTCGCCGTGGAAGACAGTCTCTACACCGCCGGGCGGCGCGGGGTCGGCGTCACCGTGCTGCTCGAGAAGATCGCGGGCGCGGCCGCGGAGGAGCGGCGCAGCCTCGCCGAGGTGGCGGCGATCGCGCAGCGCGTCAACGATCGCGGGCGCAGCATGGGCCTGGCGCTGACGTCAGGCACCGTGCCCGCCGCCGGCAAGCCGACGTTCGACCTGCCCGAAGACCAGATCGAGCTCGGCGTCGGCATCCACGGCGAGCCCGGGCGCCAGCGCATCCCGCTCCCGTCGGCGAAGGAGGCCGCCGCGTTGCTCGTCGAGCCGGTGCTGGCCGAGATCCAGCCGTCGGAGGGGGTCCTGGCGTTCGTCAACGGGCTCGGGGCCACGCCGTTGATCGAGCAGTACCTGCTCTACGGGGAGGTGGCGGCGTTGCTCGAGAAGCAGGGGGTCCAGGTGGTGCGGTCACTGGTCGGGCCTTACATCACCAGCCTCGACATGGCCGGGGCGTCGCTGACGCTGCTCGCCCTCGACGACGAACTGCTGCGCCTGTGGGACGCGCCGGTCGACACCCCCGGGCTGCGGTGGGGCGCATGATCGAGGCCTGGATCCGCGAGTTCGCGCGGCTGGTGATCGAGGAGGCCCCGCGGCTGACCGAGCTGGACTCCGCGATCGGCGACGCCGACCATGGCTCCAACCTGTCGCGCGGGCTCACCGCCGTGGTCGCCGCGTTGGACTCGACCACGTTCGACGACGACACCGCGCTGTTGAAGAAGGTCGGGATGGTGCTGGTGAGCACCGTCGGCGGTGCCAGCGGGCCGCTCTACGGCACGTTCTTCCTGCGTGCGGCCGGGGCACTGGCCGGGGGTTTCCCGGCCGCGTTCCGGGCGGGCGTCGACGGCGTCGCCGCGCGCGGCAAATCCACCACCGGCGAGAAGACGATGCTCGACGCGCTCGTGCCCGCCGCCGAGGCGCTGGAGTCCGGAAAGTCGTGGCCCGAGGTGCTCGCGGCGGCCGAAGCGGGCCGCGACGCCACGATCCCGCTCGTCGCGCGCAAGGGCCGCGCCAGCTACCTGGGCGAACGCAGCGTCGGCCACCTCGACCCGGGCGCCACCTCGTCCACCCTCCTGGTGGCCGCCGCGGCCTCCACCCTGCCCCCCGATGCCTGACCCCGCCCCCGCACCCGCATCCCCCGGTTCCGTGAGGTGCACGGGGCCGGCCGGGGTGGTCCGATGACGGCCGGGGCGAGCGTGGGGATTGTCGTCGTGTCGCACAGTCGTGCGCTGGCGGAGGCGGCGGTGCGGCTCGCCGGGGAGATGGCGCAGGGCGAGCCGGTGCGGATCGGGGTGGCGGCCGGCCTCGACGAGGACACGTTCGGCACCGACGCGGTCGCGATCGCCGACGCGATCAGCGAGGTGAGTGGGCCAGCGGGCGTGGTCGTGTTGATGGACCTCGGGTCGGCGTTGCTGTCGGCCGAGATGGCACTCGAAATGCTCGACGACGACGTCCGGGAGGGGGTCGTGCTCAGCCCGGCACCACTCGTCGAAGGCCTCGTCGGGGCAGTGGTCGCCGCAGCCGGCGGCGCCGACCGCACCGCGGTAGCCGCAGAGGCCGCCGCGGGCCTCGTCCCCAAGGCCGAGCACCTGGGCGACGATCTGTCAGCGTCGTCCCCGGCCCCCGTCGCGCCCGGCCAACCGACGACCGCGGAGCAGCCCGCAGCGAGCGGGGCGACGTCGTCGCCGGACGCACTCACCGGCACGTTCGTGGTGACCGATCCGCAGGGCCTGCACGCCCGCCCGGCTGCGGCCCTGGTCGGGGCGGTGCGACACGTCGGGGTGCGGGTCGAGCTACGGAACCGCACCACCGGCGCCGGTCCCGTACCCGCCGAGAGCCTGTCGCGCGTGGCAACGCTCGGCGCGCTCACCGGCCACGAGATCGAGGTGAGCGTCCCACCCGGCGAACAAACCGCCCTGACCAGCATTCTCACCGCGGCCACCCACATCTTCGCCCCCTTCCCACCCCTGCACCCCACCGCGACACCAGCCACCCCCACCGCACCGGCGCCTGGGGTCGCGGCGCCGGCGCCCGTGGGTGGAGCGTTGGCGGCTTCGCCGGGGGTGGTGGTCGGGGTGGTGCGGCGCGGCGACCGTGCGGTCGTGGCTGCGCCGCGTACGGGGCCGGTGGACGCTGCGACCGAGCAGCGGCGGCTCGAGGACGCCCTCGTGGCGGTGACCGCCGAGGTCACCGCCGTCCGCGACCGGGCCACCGCCGAGGTCGGTGCCACCGAGGCGGCGATCTTCGACGCGCACCTGCTCCTGCTCGACGATCCGGAACTACGCACCGCAGCCTCCACCCGAATCACCTCCGGCGCCGCCGCCGAGACCGCCTGGGCCGAGGCCGTCGGCGCCGCCGAGGCCGAGTGGCGCGCCCTCCCCGACCCCTACCTCCGCGCCCGCGCCGACGATCTCGCCGCCCTCCGCGCCCAGGTCAGCACAGCCCTGGCCACCCCCGCCTCCGCGCAGGCCGAGGCAGGCGACGAAGCCGCACATCCAGGCGACGCGGCTGCACCAGCCGTCGCCGGCGACGAGGCCGGACGCCCCGCTGCGCAGGGTGGAGCGGCGCAGGGTGGCGCGGCGACGGGGGGCGCCCAGGGTGGTGTGGTGTGGGTGGGAGTAGGGCTCACGCCGGGGGAGGCGGTGGGGGTCGAGGCGAGTGGGGTGGTGCTCGCGCACGGGAGTCCCACGGCGCACAGTGTGCTGTTGCTGCGGGCCCGGGGGATACCGGCGGTTGTTGCGGCGGGTGACTCGGTGCTCGACCTCGCGGACGGCACGCCGATCGCGTTCGACGGCAGCACCGGTGAGCTGGTGATCGATCCGGCGTCGGAGGTCCGGGATCGGTTCGTCGCGGCCCGGGCCGACGCGGCCCGTCGCCGGAGCGCTGCGGCCGCCGGCGCGCACAGCCTCGCGCGCACCAGCGACGGCGTCGCGATCCAGGTGGGCGCGAACCTGGCCGGGCTCGCCGATGCCACCGCGGCAGCGGCAGCGGGTGCCGATCTCGCGGGGCTGGTTCGCACCGAGTTCCTGTTCCTCGGGCGGACCACGCCGCCGGACGTCGAGGAGCAGAGCCTCGCCTACCGCGCGCTGGCGGATGCGCTCGGCGGTCGACGTCTCACGCTCCGGACGCTGGACGTCGGTGGCGACAAGCCGTTGAGTTATGCGCCCGTGCCGCCGTCGGAGAATCCGTTTCTCGGTGTGCGGGGGCTGCGATTCTCGCTGTTGCGGCCGGATCTGTTCGCGGAGCAGCTCACCGCAATCGTGCGGGTCGCGCATGAAACGCCCGTGACCGTGATGTTCCCGATGGTCAGCACCGTCGACGAGCTCGTCGCGGCGCGGGAGGCGCTGGATGCGGTGGTGCGGGCCGAGAATCGCGGTGCCCCCGCCGGGCTCGAGGTTGCTGCGATGGTGGAGGTGCCGTCGGCGGCACTCAAAGCGGCCGCGCTCGTGCCGCTGGTCGACGAGTTCAGCATCGGGACGAACGATCTCACGCAGTACACGCTTGCTGCCGCTCGTGGCGACGAGGGCGTCGCGACGCTCGGGGATCCGTGGGATCCGGGGGTGTTGCGGCTCGTCGACGCGGTGTGTCGGGCCGCGGGGGAGCGGGCGCGAGTGAGTGTGTGCGGTGAGTTCGCCTCGGAGCCCGGGGCGGCCGCGGTGCTGCTCGGACTCGGGGTTCGCGAGTTGAGCGTTGCGCCGGCGCTCGTGCCCGTGGTGAAGCAGGCCGTTCGCGAGACCGGCATCGCCGACGCGTCCCGCGCCGCGGCCGCTGCACTCCGCACTTCCACCGCTGCCGAATCACGCGCGCTTTTCTCACCCTCGACCCGAGCGTGAGACCGAGCGACGCTAGGCGGTAGCCGCAGCCTCGCGGCGGCGCTTCCGGTTGGCGGGGATCACCAACGGGGTGTCGGTTTCGGGGTCCGGGACCACCTGGCACGGCAGGCCGAACACCTCCTCCACGAGCGAAGCCGTCACGATCGACGCCGGCGGACCCTCCGCCACCACCTTCCCCGCCCGCATCGCGATCAGATGCGTCGCGTACCGGCACGCGTGGTTCAGGTCGTGCAGCACGGCGACGAGCGTCCGGTTCTCGCGTTCGTGGAGCTCGGCGCAGAGATCCAGCACCTCGAGCTGGTGCGCGATGTCGAGATACGTCGTCGGCTCGTCGAGCAGCAGGATCGGCGTCTGCTGGGCCAGCGCCATCGCGATCCACACCCGCTGCCGCTGCCCGCCGGACAGCTCGTCCACCAAGCGGAGAGCGAGATCCGATACCCCGGTCGCCGCCATCGCCGACGCCACCACCTGCTCGTCCTCCCGCGACCACTGTCGCAGCAACTTCTGGTGCGGGTACCGCCCGCGCGACACCAGGTCGGCGACGGTGATGCCGTCCGGAGCGGTCGGCGACTGCGGTAACAGCCCGAGCCGCCGGGCCACTTCCTTCGACGGCAGCGAGCTGATCTGCGCACCGTCCAGGTACACGGCCCCGGTTCGGGGCTTCAGCATTCGGGCGAGCGCGCGCAGCAGCGTCGACTTGCCGCAGGCGTTCGGCCCCACGATCACGGTCAGCGATCCGTCAGGGATGTCCACGTCCAGGCCCGACGCAACGACCCGCTGGTCGTAGGCCAGTTCCACGTTCTCCGCGTACAACCGGGGTCGGACGACCATCCATGCCTCCCACAACGATGCTTAGGTCAGCCTAACCAGAGCGACGACCGGGATCACCCGCGACGTCTTCGCCTGGTGCTCGTGGAAGAACGGGTACTGGGCAGCGATCCGAGCGAACACCGCGTCCCGGTCGGCGCCGTCGAGAACCACGGCCGAGGCCGGATACGTCTCCCCGCGCGCCTCCACCGTGACCCGCGGGTGAGCAACCAGGTTGTGGTACCAGTCCGGATGCCGCTCGGCGCCCGCGTTCGACGCTACGACCAGCAGCCGATCGTCGTCCGGGATGAACATCATCGGGGCGGTGTGTTCCGTGCCCGAGCGGGCGCCCACTGTCGTGAGCAGCAACAGCGGCCGGTCGCCCAGCACCCCGCCGGCCTCCCGGAACTGAACGATCAACTGCCGGTTGTAGGCGCCGACGTCACTTGGCATCGTCATGGAAGTCACTCTCGCACCAGAATCCTGCCGCCCCCTGTCAGGTGCGAACGTGACGTTGTCTCGCAAACGCGTCCGGTAAAGCCGAGACCCTGCTCAGAATGAAGACATGTCGTTGAAGACGAGAGCACGCTGGGTGAGCCTGCACGGCGTCGCGCGTGTCGTCATCGGCCGGGCATACCGCCGTGGCGACCTGCACGCCCGCATCCTGGCCGACCCGTCCGCCCGCGCGAACCCGTACCCCACCTACGACGAGATCCGCGCTCGCGGCCCACTGGTCAAGGGCCGCCTGATGATCCAGGCGGTCAGCCACCCGGCCGTCACGACGATCCTGCGCAGCGACGCGTTCGCTGTCGGCTTCGACCCCGAGACCATGCCCTGGATCTCCCGCAAACTGCTCCAGCGCGTCGCCGCCGACGAACGCATCGTCGGCCCGATCGACCCGCCCTCGCTCCTGGTCACCAACCCGCCCGACCACACCCGCTACCGGCGGCTGGTCAGCCGGGTGTTCACGGCCAAGGCCGTGGAAGCCCTCCGCGGCCGCGTCGAAGAACGAACGACCGAATTGCTGGACGCCATGCAGGAGCGGCCCGGCGGCGAACCGATCGATCTGGTCGCCAGCTACGCCAGCCTGCTGCCGGTCACCGTGATCGCGGAGATCCTCGGTGTCCCACTCGACATGCGCAAGACGTTCCTGCACTGGGGGACGCTCGCCGCGCCGGTGCTCGACGTCGGACTGACGTATCAGCAGTTCCTGGAGTCCGAGACCGCGCTGGAGCAGATGTCGGACTGGATGTACTCGCACTTCGACCGGCTCCGGAGGGAACCCGGCGACGACATCGTCAGCAAACTGGTTCACCTCGACGACGGGAGCGGCAAACTCGACGACCGCGAGCTGCTCGCGATTACCGGCCTGCTGCTCGCCGCCGGGTTCGAGACGACAGTCAATCTGCTCGGCAGCGGCGCGGTGCTTCTCATGCGCAATCCCGAACAGCGAGAACTCCTGGCCGCCGACACGAGCCTCTGGCCGAACGCTGTCGACGAGATGCTGCGCTTCGAGGCACCGGTGCAGGCCACCAGCCGGCGTGCGATCCGCGACACCGAGGTCTGCGGCGTGACCGTCCGGGAGGGGTCGTTCGTCACCGCGATGATCGGCGGCGCCAACCGCGACCCGGACGTGTTCGAGGACCCGAACCGGTTCGACGTCCGGCGCGCCAACGCCCGGGAGCACCTCGCGTTCTCCAGCGGCGCCCACTACTGCCTCGGTGCGTCACTCGCGCGGCTGGAGGGCGAGATCGGGCTGCGCCGCCTGTTCGAGCGCTTCGGTGACCTCACCCTCGCCGGCGACCTCCACCAGCGCCCCACCCGCACGCTGCGGGGCTACGACCGAATCCCGGTCACGTTCGACGCACGGCGCCCAGCACCGACGCGAGTTGCCGGACCCGGTCCGACGCCATGAACTCCTCCACCGACACCGGCCGGTGCCCACCCGAGGAGTCCGGCACGGCCAGCGGCAGCCGCCAGTTCGGGTACTCGTCCATCGTTCCGGGCAGGTTCGGCTGACGGACGTCGCCGATCGCGTCGCCGGGCGCGGCGAGTACCAGGCGGCACGGTGTCCGGGCCAGCACCGCGTGCAGGCCGAGCGCGATCTCCTCGTCCGACGCGTCGGCCCCGACGATCCCCTCCGAGCGCAGCAGGCCGATGAGCGCGGCCTTCTCGACGTCGGCGGCGGCCTGCTCCTCCTCCACCGACCGGCCCAGCACTCCGAGTTCCGCACGAACCCGCACGTGCTCACCGGTAAGGAACCCGGCCGCGGTCGGCAGGTCGTGCGTGGTGACCGAAGCCGCTGCGCCGGCGCGCCACGCAGCGGGCGGACGCGGCCGCTGCGGCAACTCACCCGGCGCATCCGACGCCGGATCCGGATCGTCGCGCTCGAACCAGAGCACGTTGCTCCCCAGCACGTCCCGCGCGGCCAGCGCGATCGCCACGTGCGGCTCCACGGTCCCCAGGTCCTCCCCGACGACGACCGCCCCCGCGCGGTGCGCCTCGAGCGCGAGCACGCCGAGGAACGCGTCGGGGTCGTAGCGCACGTAGGTGCCCTCGGCCGCCGACCGCCCGGTCGGCACCCACCACAGCCGGAACAACCCCAGTACGTGGTCGATGCGCACGCCGCCGGCCGAGCGCAGCGCGGCGCGCAGCATGTCGCGGTACGGCGCGTAACCGACCTCGGCCAGGCGCCGCGGGTTCCACGGCGGGAGGCCCCAGTTCTGTCCCTGCTGGTTGAACGAGTCCGGTGGCGCGCCTACCGAAGCGCCGATGGCCAGCGCGTCCTGCAGACCCCAGGCATCGGCTCCGCCGGGGTCGACGCCGACCGCGAGGTCGTGCACGACTCCGATCGGCATCCCGGCGGCTCGGGCGGCTTCCCCCACGGCGGCGAGCTGTTCGTCGCAGAGGAACTGCAGCCAGGCGTGGAAGTCGACGCGCTGCGCGAGCCGGTTGCGGGCGTCAGCCACCGCCGCCGACGTCGGGTGGTGGAGTTCGTCGGGCCAGGACTGCCACGGCACGCCGTTCTCCTCGGCGAGGGCCGAGAACGTCGCGAAGTCTTCGAGGCCCTGACCCTGTTCGGCGCGGTACGCGACCAGGGGCTGCTCGCGGCGGTGCGGGAACAGCAGCTCGAGCGCGGCGAGCTTGGCGTGCCAGACCGGGTCGCGCACGATCCGGTCCTCGGGGGTCTCGGGGCGCAGGGCGTCGATCTTCGCGCGGAGGTCCGCCGGGGCCGCCTGGTATTCCGGGGTGTCGGCGACGCGCAGGTAGAGGGGGCTGCGGAAGCGTCGGCTCGACGGGTAGTACGGCGAGTTCTCCAGCGGGAGCACCGGGGACGGGGCGTGCAGCGGGTTGCACACGATCGCGCCCGCGCCCAGCTCGGTACCGCTCCAGCGCACCAGTTCGCGCAGGTCGCCGTAGTCGCCCAGGCCCCAGGAGTCGTCGCCCCGCAGCGCGTACAGCTGCAGCATCCATCCCCACACCCGGTCACTCCCGGCCGGCGACGGCACCCGCGCCGGCGCCGCGATCAACACGGCCTCCGCGATCTCGCCCGCGCTACCGACGCCCGCGTCATTCCCGACCGACACGACCAACCGGTGCCAGCCGGGAGGGAGCGCGGGGACGGCCACGGTGCGTTCCTCGCGCGGTTCGCCGTCCACGGTGCGCGCTCGACCGGCGTCGCCCGGAGCAGTGGGCAGTTCACCGCCCTCCTCCAGGAGGACGCGCGCGGACACCGGCCGACCGGCCGGGGCGCGTACCACGACGGTCGCGGGCTCGTCAGCGGTCACGACGACGGTCGGCGGCACCAGTCGCCGCCACGGAGCCAGCTCGGCCTCGGCGAGCGACGCGGCGACGGCCTCCGGCGTGTCGGCGGCGACGCCGAGCACCCCCAGCACCGCGACCACGGTGGACGCGGTGACGGTCTCCGGACGGCCGGTCGAACCGACGTACTCGGTGGCGACGCCGTACGCGGCGGCCAGGGCGGAAAGTTCGGCGTCGACAGTGCTCTGGGCTCCCACGTGGAGCAACCTACCCAGTTGCGACCGGCTGATTCCCTGTGCGGTGTGAGTGACGCGACGGACGTGTCACCGAGCCTGCGGCGGCGCCTGGTGGCGCTGGTCGTCGGCGTGGTGACGATCGCCCTACTGGCGTGTGCAGCCGGCCTGGCCTGGGAGTGGAGCGCCTCGTCGGGGCACCGGCTCGCCGCGGAGGAGGCTCCCGACGCGCCGGTCGCGATCGTGTTCGGCACGGAACTGGACCCGAACGGAACACCGAAGCCGATGCTCGCCAACCGGCTGGAGACCGCGGCCGAGCTCTACCGTGCCGGGAAGGTGCGGGCACTGCTGGTCTCCGGCGACGGCGAGGGCAACTCGGGCGACGAGGTCACGTCGATGACGCGTTACCTCACCCGGCACGGGGTACCGGCCGCGAAGATCGTGGCCGACCCACACGGCCTGGATTCCTATGACACGTGCGTGCGCGCGCGGGACGTCTACGGGGTGGAGCGCGCGCTCCTGGTGACCCAGGGCTTCCATCTGCCGCGCGCCGTCGCGCTCTGCCGGCACGTCGGCGTCGACGCGGACGGAATCCGCGCTGCGTGTGACCGCTGTAGCCTGCAGAGGCTGTGGCGCAACCGGGTGCGGGAGGTACCGGCCGCGGTGAAAGCTGCGGCGGACGCCCTGCGGAACCGGGAGCCCGTGGTCATCTCCCCGCGTGAATCCGCGCTCGACGAGGCTCTGAGCAGCTGAAATCCGCACACCCTAGCGCGGAAACGGCACGTGCCACATGCGTCGACGCAAACTGCACCCGAGGGTCATCCGAACGTCTCATTCGCAAGTGTTCGGGAGGTGACAGATCAACTGTCCAACGGCCGATCGTACGGACTGCTCCCCAGGCGCACCCTGAATGCACCAGAGACGAAAACCGGGTCGCTCCACCAGACAGAAGGGGAAGGTCATGACAACGATCATCGACGCCGAGGCACTCTTCGCGAGCGTCCTGCAGCCCTCCGACCTACCGACGCCGGAGCAGGTGCGGGCCGCCATCGCGGGCGCGCTGCTCACCTGCGGAGGCGCCGACGGGTGCGCCGCACGGCTGGCCGCCGAGTTCGGTGAGCACCCGGAGATCGCGGTCCTGCGAATGCAGTGGGCCATCCAGACTCTGGCCGCCTGACCCTTCTCCTCGACCCGGGGCCCGCACGCGACGAGCGTGCGGGCCTTCGTGCTGTTTCGAACCCGGTACCGGTCCCCATGCGTACAGGACTGTGTGTCACCACCCCGGGTGGCAGCGATGCAACCGAGGCGTTGGAGACTGGGCGACACATGAGGAGCCGGATGGATTCAGAAACCGTCCGTACGTACCGTGTCGGAGAGTGGAAACGGCTAGGAACCTGGCGATGAACGATCGGCTGCCGGAGTCTGAACCGCTCCCAACTCGCGATTGGTCCGTAAGCGCGCGGAGGTGCTACACACTGGTCACGGCGGCGAGATGGCACCGTCATGGACGGTGCCCAACGTGGGGGGTCAAGGCTCCCGCCGGTACAGGGTATGGCCGCGCGTCGGCCGGAACACGAGGAGGTGCGGCGCCGATGACGTTGTCTGCGCTTGACGGGCCGCAACGGTCCGTCCCACGGGTACACAGCGTGGTCGTCCGATGATCAGCGGCGGCGGTTTCGACCGCATCCGCGTCCCGGTCTCGGCGGACGCGCTCGCAGCCCGTTCGCCGTTCCCGCCGATCGCGGATTACGGCTTCCTCTCCGACTGCGAAGTGCTGGCGCTGGTCGCGCCGAGCGGCAACGTGGAGTGGCTCTGCCTGCCCCGCCTGGACTCGCCGAGCGTCTTCGGTGCGGCGCTCGACCGGGACGCCGGCGGTTTCCGCCTCGGCCCGGCCGACAACATGGTGCCGGTCGACCGCCGGTACCTGCCCGGCACGATGGTGCTGGAGACGTCCTGGGAGTCCTCCGGCGGCTGGCTGATCGTCCGCGACACGCTGCTGATCGGACCGTGGCACCACAACGAGGCGTTCTCGCCCACCCAGCGGCGCGCACCCACGGACTACGACGCCCAGCACATGCTGCTGCGCACCGTGCGGTGCGTGAAAGGCGAGGTCCAGGTCGTCATGGACTGCGAACCGATGTTCGACTACGGGCAGCACCAGGCCCGCTGGTCCTACACCGACCGCGGCTACCACCAGGGGCTGGCCACCAGCGCCAACGGTGAGGACAGCGGGCCGAAGCTGCGGCTGACCACCGACATGCGGATCGGGTTCGAGGGCGGCCGCGCCACGTCGCGCACGCTGCTCAAGGAAGGCGACCAGCGCTACGCCGTGCTGTCCTGGGCGAGCGTCGAACCGCCGTACACGGTGGAGGACGCGAACGCGCGCCAGACCTGGACCGCGCACCACTGGCAGCACTGGCTGGCCCGGGGCTCGTTCCCCGACCACCCGTGGCGCGGGCACCTGCAGCGCAGCGCGCTCACGCTCAAGGGCCTCACGTACGCGGCCAGCGGCGCACTGGTGGCCGCCGCGACCACGTCGCTGCCGGAGACCCCGCAGGGCGAGCGCAACTGGGACTACCGCTACAGCTGGATCCGCGACTCGACGTTCGCCCTCTGGGGCCTGTACACGCTCGGGTTCGACTGGGAGGCCGACGACTTCTTCAACTTCGTCGCGGACGTCGCCTCGCAGGGTGACCTGCAAGTCATGTACGGCGTGGACGGTGAGCGGGTGCTGACCGAGAAGGTGCTCGACCACCTCTCCGGGTACGACGGTGCCCGGCCGGTGCGCATCGGCAACGGTGCGTTCGACCAGGAGCAGCACGACGTCTGGGGCGCCGTGCTCGACTCGATGTACCTGCACACCCGGTCGCGGGACCGGCTGGACGACCGCACGTGGAAGATCATGCGGCGCCAGGTGGAGAAGGCGATCGAGCACTGGAACGAGCCCGACCGCGGTATCTGGGAGGTCCGCGGAGAGCCCAAGCACTTCACCTCGTCGGTGGTGATGTGCTGGGTGGCGGTCGACCGCGGTGCCCGGCTGGCCCGGCTGCGGCAGGACTACGAGCTCGCCGACCAGTGGCAGCGCATCGCCGACGTGATCCACGCCGACGTCTGCGAACGGGGCACCGACTCGCGTGGGGTGTTCACGCAGCACTACGACACCGACGCGCTGGACGCCTCCGCGTTGCTGCTGCCGCTGGTGCGGTTCCTGCCGCCGGACGACCCGCGGATCAAGGCGACGGTCCTCGCGATCGCCGACGAGCTCACCGTCGAGGGGCTGGTCCTGCGGTACAAGGTCGAGGAGACCGACGACGGGCTGCGCGGCGAGGAAGGCACGTTCGCGATCTGCTCGTTCTGGCTCGTGTCGGCGCTGGCCGAGATCGGGGAGCTCGACCGGGCCCGCCAGCTCTGCGGCAAGCTGCTGTCGTTCGCCAGCCCGCTGGGGCTCTACGCCGAGGAGCTGGACCCGTACTCCGGCCGGCACCTGGGCAACTTCCCGCAGGCGTTCACCCACCTCGCCCTGATCAACGCCGTCATGCACGTAATCCGAGCCGAACACGGCACCGTCTGAGGGGGCGGCCCGCCCAGAACAACGCTGCCGAGCGGGCGGAAGGACTTGAGTATTACTTATACGCGGCGTCCTTCCGCCCGATCGGCAGCGTTGCCCTGGGCGGGCTCCAGGTTCAAGCGGTGACTACTTCACCTTCAGCGACCCGCTCGTCGACGCGACCGTCGAGGTCGTGGCGCCCACGCGTACGCGGTAGGTGCCGGTCTTGAGCTTGGTGAAGGACGCCGCGCCGGACGCGGTGACCTTCTTGCCGGTCACCAGCGACCAGGCCTTGCCGGTCCAGCGGTCGAGCTTCACGACCTGGCCGCGGGCGGGGGCAACCGTCGCGGTCACCGACTTGGTGCCGGCGCGCAGCGCGACCCGTGCCGCGACGGGGTAGGTCGCCGTCGCCGTGCGCGACGCCGTGGTGCCGGCGTCACCGGGGTAGGTCAGGTAGATCGACGTCGTGGCGGTCGCCGTCCCGGACACCCGGATCGAGCCGTCGGCCCCGGTCGTGGCCGCCGTGCAGTCGAACGTCTTCGCGGGTGCGATGCGGACGCAGAACTCGGCGTAGGCGCCGCTCAGCGGAGCACCGGCGGAGGTCAGCGTGCCGGCGATCGAGATCGTGGTGCCGGCGGTGACGGTCTTGCCGCTGCCGGTGGTCAGGCGGAACGCGCTGGCGACCGGGTTGGTCGGCGTGGTCGGCTCGGTGGTCGGCGGCGTCGTCGGCGCGCTCCCGCCGCAGGACGTCAGCGAGCACACCGCGGCGTACGGGTTGACCAGGCCGTAGCCGGTCGCGTCGTCGCGCCCGGCCACACCGATGTCGGTGGCGGTGTTCTGCAGCAGCGTCGTCATCGTGGCCGGCGTGAGGCCGGGGGAGACCGCCTTGGCCAGCGCGGCGGCCGCCGACACGTACGGCGTCGCCATCGAGGTGCCCGACAGCTGCTTGTACGTGCTGCCCTTGAACGTCGACCAGATGCCGACGCCCGGCGCGGCCAGGTCGACGTAGCTACCGGTGTTGGAGAACGGCGCGTCCTTGTTCGTCGAGTCGGTGGCGGCCACGCCGATGACGCCGGCGTCGGCGGCCGGGTAGCTGATCGCGTTGCCGTCCTGCCGCTCGTTGCCGGCGGCCGCGACCACGATGACGTTCTTGCCCAGCGCGTACCGGACGGCCGAGGCGGCGGCGCCGGCCTCGGTGCCGCCGACCGAGAGGTTGATCACCGCGGCGCCGCGGTCGACCGCCTTCACGATGCCCTGCGCGATGGCCGAGTCGTAGCCGGCTCCGTCGCCGTCGAGCACCCGCACCGGCAGGATCGTGACGCCGGGTGCGAGGCCCGCGACGCCGACCTTGTTGTTCGCGATCGCACCGACGATGCCGGCGACGTGGGTGCCGTGCCCGTTCTCGTCGTTGCTTCCGTCGGTGCTGGAGGGCACGTCGCCGACCAGGTCGACGCCGGAGAGCACGGTCCCGGCCAGGTCGGGGTGGTTGCGCTGCACACCGGTGTCGACGACCGCGACGGTGACGCCGGTGCCGGTGGTGGCCGTCCAGGTCTTCTCGGCGCCCAGGGCGGTCAGCGCCCACTGCGAGGCCCGGTAGGGGTCGTTGCTGGTCGTCTCGGTGAGGCGCAGCACGTGGTCGATGCCGACCGAGACCGTGGCGTCGTCGGCCTGGGCGGCGGTGACCGCGGCGGTGGCCGACGCCCGGCCGGTGACCGTGCGGGTCGTGACGGTGGGGCGTCCGGCGACCGTGCGCACGGTGACGATCCGCACGGGCTGGGTCGCGGTGACCTGGCCCACGACGTCGGACGCCTTCGCAGTGACGCTGTCGTCGGGGGTGTCCCAGCTGTACGTTCCGCCGGACGCGCCGGCCGGGAGCGTCAGCACGGGACGGGACGTCTCGGCCGCGGCCGCGGGCGGTGCGGCCAGGCCGAGGGCGACCAGGGACACCCCCGCGACCCCGGCGGTCAGTCTCGGGTAGGAACGGGTCGGTCCAGTCACCGGCAGTCTCCTCGGTCGAGTTCGGCCACATCCGTGTGGTCTCTTCGTCACTCGACCCGCAACGCGCTGAGCTGAGGAAACGTCGGCGGGATCACCGCTGGGGCGGAGTGTCCGGCGCCTCGGGACGCCCGGCGGTCGCCCTGTTGTCGGTCCGAGGTGGCAGCATGAGCGGGTACAGCCGTTCAACAGCGGGGTTCAACAGCGGAGGGGAGGCTGGGTCGTGCCCGAGGCGTCCGAGGTGGCACCGGCTCCGGTGCAAGCCGACCCGCCGGTCACCGCGCGGGTGCTGACCGTGCCCAACGCGTTGAGCGCGCTGCGGCTGCTCGGCGTCCCGGTGTTCGTCTACCTCGTCCTGGTCGCGCACGCCGACCTGCTCGCGTTGCTGGTGCTCGTCGTCAGTGGGTTCTCCGACTGGCTCGACGGGGCGCTCGCCCGCGCCTGGGGGCAGGTCAGCCGCATCGGCCAGCTGCTCGACCCGCTCGCCGACCGGCTCTACGTCTTCTCCACCGTCGTGACGTTCGCGATCCGCGACATCATCCCGTGGTGGCTGGCGCTGGCCCTGGTCGTGCGGGACGCCGTGCTCTGGCTGGCGCTACTGGTGCTGCGCCGCTACGGCTACGAGGCGCTGCCCGTGCACTACATCGGCAAGGCCGCGACGTTCAACCTGCTCTACTCGTTCCCGCTGTTGCTGCTCGGCGGCCAGGACGGCATCGTCGGCACTGTCGCGATGCCGATCGGCTGGGCGTTCGCGATCTGGGGCGTGGGGCTCTACTGGTGGGCCGCGGCGCTCTACGTCGTGCAGACCGGTTCTCTCGTCCGTTCGGTACGAAGAGAGCTCGCAGGGTGACCGAACCGAAGTTCCGTCTGTTCGGCAAAGACGCGCCCCCCTCGCCCGGCCTCACGATGCTGGCCGACCTGATGAACAACCACCTCGACCCGGGGTACGCCGAAGCGGCCCGGCGCCGCGAGGCCGGCGAGCCGTCCTCGCGGTTGGCGCGGCGGGGTCGCGGCATGCTCACCGTCGTCTGCGCCGCGGTCATCGGCGTCGTGCTCTCGATCGCGTACACGGAGACCGTCGACACGGCTCCCGCCACCGCCAAGACGCGCGACGCGCTCGCCGCGGAGATCCGCCGGGCCCAATCCACGACCGACGACCTGCAGAAACAGGCTGACGCGCGGCGCGAGGAAGTGACCGAGGCCCAGGATCGGGCGCTGGCGAACAACGACTCCGGCCGGGCGCTGTCCCGGCGCGTGCGCGACACCGAGGCCAGCACGGGGCTGCTCCCGGTCACCGGACCCGGCATCGTGCTGGAGGTGTCCGACGGTGAGCCCACCCGCGACCCCGTGACCGGGGTGACGGTCGGCGACGCCGAGGCGTTCCTCGTGCAGGACCGCGACCTGCAGAGCCTCGCGAACGCGATCTGGGCGGCCGGCGCGGAGGCGATCGCTGTCGACGGTCAGCGGCTGACCGCGCTGTCGGCCATCCGGTCGGCCGGTTCGGCCGTCCTGGTGGATTTCCGCCCGGTGGACAACCCGTACACGATCACGGCGATCGGCAACGCCGACGAGCTCTACCGCCGGTTGCTGCGCGATCCCGCGGTGCGCCGGTTCCAGTCCTACGTCAAGCAGTACCGGATGGGCTTCGATCTGCGCCGCGACGACGAGCTGAAACTGCCCGCGGGCAGCGAACCGGAGTTGCGGGTCGCCGAGTCGCCCGCCCCCTCGGCGTCGGTGGAGCCGGGCGGCAGCCCCTCCGGCTCCACCGGTCCCGCCGCATCCACCCCACCGCCCGGAGGTTCGAATTGATTCCCGCGCTGGCGCTGATCGTCGGCGTCGTCGTCGGTCTCGTGTTCAAGCCGGAGGTACCCACCGGTCTCGAGCCGTACCTGCCGATCGCTGTCGTCGCGGCGTTGGACGCGGTGTTCGGCGGTGTCCGGGCCCGGCTGGACGGCATCTTCGACGACAAGGTGTTCGTCGTCTCGTTCGTCTCCAACGTGCTGGTGGCCGCGCTGATCGTGTACCTCGGTGACAAGCTCGGCGTCGGTGGCCAGCTCTCGACCGGGGTCGTGGTCGTCCTCGGCGTCCGTATCTTCGGCAACGTGGCGGCGATCCGGCGCCACATCTTCCGGGCGTGAGCATGAGCGATTCCACGCCTGACGACGACGCGGTCACCGAAGCGATCACGGTGCCGCTGGCGAAGCCGGCTCCTTCGCCGCGCGCGCCGGAGCCGCCTCCCGCGGTGCCTCCGGCGCCGCCGGTGGCGGACTCGTCGGCGTCGCCCGAGGTAGGAGACAGCTCCTCGACGGCGGGTGGGCCGGACGCCACCGGCCGGGAGCTGGCGGTGCCGACCCGCGGACAGCACGACATCGGCGGGGCGTCGCCGGCGCACCGGCGGCGCGAGGACCCGCGGCGCTGGTGGATGAAGGCCGCCGCGGTCGCGCTCTGCGCGCTGCTCGGGCTGAGCTTGGCCGCGCAGCTGCGCCGCAACGAGAAGGACGGCGCGCTGGCCGGCGCCCGGCAGGAGGACCTCGTCCGCATCCTCGACGAGCTGGACAGCCGCGAGCAGCGACTGCGGTCGGAGATCGCGGAACTGCAGGAACGCCGGCGGACGCTCAGCTCGGCCGCGGAGGGCTCGCAGACCGTGCAGGAGGACCTGGAGCGCCGGTCGGAGGAGCTGGGCATCCTGGCCGGAACGATCCCCGCCGAGGGCGCGGGCCTGCGGCTGACGTTCCGCCCGGGCTCGAGCGCGCTCAGCGCCGAGCTCATCCTCGACGCGGTGGAGGAGCTGCGCGGTGCGGGCGCCGAGGCGATGCAGATGGGCGGGCGCACCGGAAGTCCGGTGCGGATCGTCGCCGCGACCGCGTTCCTGGACACCGAGGACGACCACCTGCTGGTCGGCAACCACGATCTGAGCGGGCCGTACACGCTGCTCGCGATCGGGGACCCCGAAACGATGCGGGCGGCTCTCGCGATCCCCGGTGGTGTCGTCGACTCCGTCGAGGACGCCGGCGGTAAGTTGCAGATCGACACGCCCAACCCGGTCACCGTCTCAGCGACGCTGTCCCCGGCGACGCCGCGCTACGCCGAGCCGGTCGATTAACCCTCACACGCAAAGGACCCAGACCGTGATCCCCGACGATCTGCGCTACACCAACGAGCACGAGTGGATCCGCGCGACCACCGGGAACGTCATCCGCATCGGTATCACCGACTACGCCCAGGACTCGCTGGGCGACATCGTGTTCGTGCAACTGCCCGATGTGGGCGACACGATCACCGCGGGCGAGGCGGTCGGCGAAGTCGAGTCGACCAAGAGCGTGTCGGACGTCTACGCGCCGGTGACCGGCACCGTCACCGCCAAGAACGACGCTCTCGACGACCAGCCGGAGCTCATCAACGGCGAGCCGTACAGCGGTGGCTGGATGCTTGAGGTGGAGGTCGAGGACGCGACCGTCCTGGACGCTCTGCTGTCCGCCGACGAGTACCGCGAGCTGACCGAGAAGGAGTAGTAGCCGCCGCCGCGCGGCTCCTTACCTGGTTGCACTAGGCTTCGTGGGTCGAACACCGGTCGCGAGGCCGGTGGTCGTCCCCTCACTGCAACCAGGTCTGCCAAACTGGTCGCAGAAACCCCACGCAGGTACTCAGCCGCGCGAGCGGCCGACAGACGAAGACCGGGAGGCGATCGAACTTGAAGGGTGCCCCTCCAGCACTCGCTCCGCCGTGCCTGCGGGCCCGCAAAGCCGGAGGTGTGCGATGAGCCGCCATTCCGAGGACGATCAGCAGCAGGTTGACGTCACCTCGACGATGATTCTCGGCGCGATCGACGATGCGGTCGTCGAGGCGTCCGAGGCCGGCGGCGGCAACGACCCCGAAGGTACCCGCATCGCGGAGAGCCTCCCGGCCGGTTCGGCGCTGCTCGTCGTCCGCCGCGGTCCGAACGCGGGTAGCCGGTTCCTCCTGGACAGCGATGTCACCACGGCCGGGCGTCACCCGGAGAGCGACATCTTCCTCGACGACGTGACGGTTTCGCGCCGCCACGCCGAGTTCCGCCGCGAGGCGGGTGTCTTCGTGGTCCGTGACGTCGGCAGCCTCAACGGCACCTACGTCAACCGGGAGCGGGTCGAGTCCGCCACTCTGGCGAACGGCGACGAAGTGCAGGTCGGCAAGTTCCGGCTCGTCTTCCTGTCGGGGCCCAAGCATGCCGGTCCGGGAGCCACTCCGTGACGGGGTCGGGGACTGCAGCAATGCGGGCCGCGGAGGGGGTTGCACCGTGACGCCGTCCGGGTCCTCCGCCCGGTCCTTTCTGAGCATCGGCGAGGTTCTCGCCCAGCTCCGGCCGGAGTTCCCGGACACGACGATCTCCAAGCTCCGGTTCCTCGAGTCCGAAGGGCTCGTGGAGCCGGAGCGCACCCCTGCGGGTTACCGCAAGTATTCGTCGGAGGACGTCGACCGGCTGCGGTACGTCCTGGCCGCGCAGCGGGACCAGTACCTCCCGCTGCGCGTGATCCGCGAGCACCTGCAGGGGTCCGGGCGCGGTGCGCCCTCCCCGGCACGTGAGCTGGTGGACGCCGAGTCCCTTCCGGCGGCGGGCGATTTCTCCCGACCTGAGATCGATGTCCGTCTTTCCCGCTCCGAGCTGCTGGAACGGACCGGCATCACGGACGCACAGCTGAAACAGATCGAGAGTTTCGGTCTGATCACTGCCCGCGGGGCCGGCTGGTACGACGCGGACGGCGTCGTGGTGGCCGAGACCGTCGCGCGGATGGCGGAGTTCGGTCTCGAACCTCGGCACCTGCGCGGGTACAAGACCGCGGCCGACCGGGAGGTCGGACTGTTCGAGCAGGTCGTGGCCCCGGTGGCGCGGCAGCGCGGCCCGGAGGCCAAGGCGCGCGCCGAGGAGACCGTGCGCGAGCTCGCGGCGCTCTCGCTGCGGCTGCACACCGCGCTCGTCCAGGCGCGCCTGCGCGGGTCCCTCGGAGGGTGAGCGCGCCGCGCCGGGGAAGGCCGTGGCGTGTACGTTCGACAGAGGCAAGCTAGGACGCGCGGTGGGGCCTCGCCGGGCCCCGCGCGCGTGAGTGCGGAGGCTGGGTGAGGCACGGGTGAAGGAGCTCAACGTCGTCGGTGTGCGGGTCGAGCTACCGAACAACCAGCCGATCGTCCTGCTCAAGGAGGTCGCCGGTGATCGTTACCTGCCGATCTGGATCGGCCCGGTAGAGGCCACGGCGATCGCGTTCGAGCAGCAGGGGGTGCGGCCCACCCGGCCGCTGACCCACGACCTGCTCAAGGACGTGCTCGGGGCGCTGGACGCACCGCTGCGCAAGGTCGAGATCGTCGAGCTGCGCGACAACGTGTTCTATGCGGAACTGGTTATCGGTGACGGTGTGCGGGTCAGCTCGCGGCCGTCCGACGCGATAGCGCTCGCGCTGCGCGTCGGGGTGACGATCACGTGTGCGGAGGCGGTGCTCGAGGAAGCGGGGATCATCATTCCCGACGAGCAGGAGGACGAGGTCGCGAAGTTCCGCGAATTCCTCGACACGATTTCACCGGAGGATTTCGCCGGAAGCTGAGCGGCCGCCGTTCAGGGGCCGGTTGAGCCGACCCGGTGGCGTAGCGGCTGTCAGGGGAATACCGTCGGTGCACCGGGCCGAACGGTATTCCGGGCATTATGCCCCGTTTTGATGTAATGTATGCTTTTCTGTTGCGCAGAGATGTCGCGACACGCCGCCGCCGGACGTTGACCGGTGTTCACCGTCCTCTTACGTTGAGGTCTCGGGGGCACAGTGGATCGGCACACGCGCGGAGGTCAGCGGTGGTCAAGCGCGACGGTACGGCCGGGCTCCCGGTCGGGGGGCCCTTTGTGCCCGACGGATTTCCTTTGGATACCTACGCCGGCGACGGCCAGGGTGTCCTGTTCGAGCCGGAGCCCGGTTCGGGCCCGGACGAGAACGTCGGCTATCGCGGCCCGACCGCGTGTCACGTCGCCGGCATCACCTACCGGCAGCTCGACTACTGGGCGCGTACCGGGCTGGTCGAGCCGAGCATCCGGGGCGCGCAGGGATCCGGTAGTCAGCGGCTCTACTCGTTCCGCGACATCCTCGTCCTGAAGATCGTCAAGCGGCTCCTGGACGCCGGGGTCTCGCTGCAGAACATCCGGCTGGCGGTCGACCAGCTGCGCGCGCGTGGCGTCGAGGATCTGGCGCGGATCACGCTGCTGTCCGACGGCACCACGGTCTACGAGTGCACGTCACCGGAAGAGGTCGTGGACCTGCTCCAGGGCGGTCAGGGCGTGTTCGGCATCGCCGTCGGTGGTGCGTTCCGCGAAATCGAGGGTTCACTGGCCAAGTTGCCCGGTGAGCGTGCGAACGGGAGCCCGGCTCCGGCGTCGCGCCCCGACTCCGACGAGCTCTCCCGCCGAAGGGCGACTCGCCGCACCGGCTGATAGGTTGGTACCTGCGTCATCACCCCGTGCGGGAGAGTCCCTGGGCAGCCGGCTCAGGGCGCCGAAGGAGCAACCTCCCCGGAACCTCTCAGGCCCACGGACCGTGCGGTGCGGACGACTCTGGAAAGCAGGCGCAGTGACGCGCCTCACCGACGGTGCAAGCCCATTGTTCGACGGGTGAAGCTCTCAGGTACCGATGACAGAGGGGGAGACCGGTCCGCCGTGTCCTGACACCCCCGGAGTGCTTGATGACCGACCGCCCGTCGCTCGCGTCCCTCGCTGCCGTCAGCCCGTTCTCGCGCCGCCACATCGGCCCGTCCGACACCGACGTCGCCACGATGCTCGAGGCCGTCGGGCAGCCGTCCGTCGAGGCGCTCCTGTCCGCGGCGATCCCTGCCTCGATCCGGCTCGACCAGCAGCTCGACCTGCCGGCCGCGCTCTCGGAGCCGGAGGCCACCGCCGCGTTGCGCGCGCTGGCGGCCCGCAACCGCCCGATGACCCAGATGATCGGCCTCGGCTACTACGACACGATCACCCCTCCGGTGATCCGCCGTAACGTCCTGGAGAGCCCGGCCTGGTACACCGCCTACACGCCGTACCAGCCGGAGATCTCCCAGGGCCGCCTCGAGGCACTGCTCAACTTCCAGACCGTCGTCAGCGACCTGACCGGTCTGCCGGTGTCCGGTGCCTCTCTTCTCGACGAGGCGACCGCGGCCGCCGAAGCGATGACGCTGGCCCGCCGGGCGGCGAAGAAGATCACGTCGAACAATTTCGTCGTGCATCCGGACGTGCACCCGCAGACGCTCGGGGTGTTGCAGACGCGGGCGGAGCCGCTGGGAATCACCCTGGTGATCACCGACGAGCTGCCGGACGAGCCGTACTTCGGGGTGCTGGTGCAGTACCCCGGGAGTTCGGGGGAGTTGCGGGATCCGTCGGCGTGGATTTCTGCGGCGCATGCGCGCGGGGCCCTGGTCACCGTGGCCGCCGACCTGCTCGGGCTGTGCCTGCTGCGCTCGCCGGGTTCGCTCGGCGCGGACATCGCGGTGGGCTCGGCGCAGCGGTTCGGGGTTCCGCTCGGCTTCGGTGGGCCGCATGCCGGGTACATGGCGGTCTCGCAGGGGCTGGCCAGGTCGCTCCCGGGTCGCCTGGTGGGTGTCTCCCGCGATGCCGCCGGCGCCCCCGCCTACCGGCTCGCGCTGCAGACGCGTGAGCAACACATCCGCCGGGAGAAGGCCACCAGCAACATCTGCACCGCGCAGGTGCTGCTCGCGGTGATGGCCGGCGCGTACGCGGTCTGGCACGGGCCGGACGGGCTCCGCCAGATCGCGCTGCGGACCCACCGCATGGCCGCGGTACTGGCCGCCGGGCTGCGCGTCACCGGCCCGTTCTTCGACACGATCCGGGTGCCGGTGCCCGGGCGCGCGGACGACGTGATCGCCACGGCCGCTGCCGCCGGTGTGAACGTGCTGCGCGTCGACGACGACACGATCGGCGTCTCCTGCGACGAGACGACGACGCTCGAGCACCTGCGTGCCGTCTGGACCGCCGTCGGTGTGGACGTCACCGCGCTGGACGTGGCGGCGCTCGACGTCGAGACCAACGACGCGATCCCGGACGCGCTGGTCCGTGACGACAGCTACCTGGAGCACCCGGTCTTCGCCGAGCACCGCTCGGAGACCGCGATGCTGCGTTACCTGCGCCGGCTCTCCGACCGGGACTACGCGCTCGACCGCGGCATGATCCCGCTCGGCTCCTGCACGATGAAACTCAACGCGACGACCGAGATGGAGCCGGTCAGCTGGCCGGAGTTCGCGAACATCCACCCGTTCGCGCCGTCGTCGCAGACCGCCGGGTACACGGCGATGATCGACGACCTGTCGCGGTGGCTCGCCGAAGTCACCGGTTATGACGCGGTGTCGCTGCAGCCGAACGCCGGGTCGCAGGGGGAGTTCGCGGGGCTGCTGGCGATCCGGTCGTACCACCGGTCGCGCGGCGAGGATCACCGGGACGTCTGCCTGATCCCGTCGTCGGCGCACGGCACGAACGCCGCGTCGGCGGTGATGGCGGGGTTGCGGGTGGCTGTCGTCGCCTGTGACGACAGGGGCAACGTGGATCTCGACGATCTGCGGGCTTCGGTGGAGAAGCACCGGGACTCGCTCGCCGCGCTGATGGTGACCTACCCGTCGACGCACGGGGTGTACGAGGAGACGATCACCGAGGTCTGCGCGCTCGTGCACGACGCCGGTGGCCAGGTGTACGTCGACGGGGCGAACCTCAACGCGCTCCTCGGCTTCGCCAAGCCCGGCAAGTTCGGGGCCGACGTCAGCCACCTCAACCTCCACAAGACGTTCTGCATCCCGCACGGTGGCGGTGGCCCCGGCATCGGGCCGGTCGCGGTGCGCTCGCACCTGGCGCCGTACCTGCCGAACCACCCGCTGCGTTCGGATGCCGGGCCCGCTACCGGCCCGGGGCCCGTTTCGGCGGCGCCGTGGGGTTCGGCCGGGATCCTGCCGGTGCCGTGGGTGTACCTGCGCCTGATGGGCGCGGAAGGGCTCGTGGAGGCCACCGGGGCGGCGGTGCTGGCGGCGAACTACGTCGCGGCGCGGCTGAAGGACTCGTTCCCGGTGCTGTACGCGGGTTCCGGGGGCCTGGTGGCCCACGAGTGCATCCTCGACCTGCGGCCGCTGACCAAGTCGACGGGCGTGACCGTGGACGACGTCGCGAAGCGGCTCATCGACTACGGCTTCCACGCGCCGACGATGTCGTTCCCGGTCGCCGGCACGCTGATGGTGGAGCCGACCGAGTCCGAGGATCTGGCCGAGCTCGACCGGTTCTGCGACGCGATGATCGCGATTCGCGCGGAGATTTCGTCCGTTGCTGACGGAACCTGGCCGGCGGACGACAACCCGCTGGTGAACGCGCCGCACACCGCGGCGATGGTGACGGGGGAGTGGGAGCACCCGTACGATCGGGCGCTCGGTGCGTACCCGTCGGGGCGCACCGCCGACAAGTACTGGCCCCCGGTCCGCCGAATCGACGGCGCCTACGGCGACCGCAACCTGCAGTGCTCGTGCCCGTCGCCCGAGGCGTTCGCGATCTCCTGACGGGGTGTACGGAGTGGTCGTAACCCCGCGGGGTTACGACCACTTCGTCGTTTCGCGCGAACGACGAAGCGCCCGGCCGCGGCGTCGGTGCCGCCCGGTGAGCTAGGCGGCGGCGTGCGCGGGTTCCGGTCGACACGGGTCGACGCAGCGGCCGTCGGGCAGCAGCTCACCGGTGTCTTCGAAAACGATCACGCCGTTGCAGAGCAGGCTCCAGCCCTGGACTGGGTGGTTCGCGAGGGTCGTCGCGGCGTCCCGGTCAGGGGCTTCGAACGAAGGGCACTGCGGCTCATGCGGGCACATCGAAGGGTCTCCGGTCAGGGGGAACTGGTGGTTCTGGACTGTCTGGTGGAACTGCTGTTGTGCTGTCATGCCAGGTCTCTCGGTGAAGCGGGTACTGCCGGGCGGCTCACCATCGAGCCTGTGTTCTCGCTCACATCATCGTCCCTCACCGCAAGTCCAACCATCACCCGGATGGGCGCAGTTGTGGGCAACGAATTGAAAACACTTCGCTAACCATGCTGCAGTTGCGGAAACAATGAGCGAAACGCACCTTGTGACCCGCGTCATTCCGACGGCCCTAACGATGCCACGCCGGATGAGGTAACGAGGGGCGGGCACACCCCATTCCACGTCTCGACTTCTGACGCTGTCCGGGCGATCCGCCCACCCGCCGAACGGCCTACTTCGGCGGTGACTCACCGAGGATCGTGGCGAGCCAGAGCCGCTCCAGATCGTCGGCATCCTTGGCTTTGTAGGACTTGCCGCCGGTGGCGTTCGAGATGTCCCGGAGCTCGGCCTCGTCGACGCTGTCACCGAGACCCAGCGTGATCACCTGCACCGGCCGGTCGGGTTGGCGGATCGACCGTAACGCGCTGAGCAGGCCGGGCCGGCTGATGCCGTTGTCGTCCTGGTTGCGCCCGTCGGTGAGCACGACGACGAGGTTGAGCTGGCGGGGCTGCCAGTTCTTCTGCATGTACTTGTAGGCGGCCAGCACGGTGTCGTAGAGACCGGTGTTGCCGCCGGGCCTCAGCCCCAGCACCTTCTGGATGCCGACCTCGCGGAACGGCTTCCCGGTGGCCTTGTCGGTCGACCCGGCTCGGGTGAGCGGCATGACCTGGCGCCAGTCCTGGCTGCCGACGAGGTTCGTGGAGAACTGCCACAGTCCGACGTGGGAGTCGTCGTCGAACAGCGAGATCGCCTTGATCGCGGCTTCCTGGACGACCTGCATCCGGGTCTTGGCGCCGAGTGGTTCGACCATCGACCCGGACGTGTCGACGACGGCGAGGAATGTCGTCGTGCGCTCCAGCGCGGTCCAGTAGACGATCGTGCGGTCGACGGTGTCCGCGGACCCGACCGTGCGGGCGACGGCGCCGACCTGGTTGGAGAAGCCCAGTACGCCGAGCTTGGTCTCGGCGTAGCGGGTGGACTTGTCGGGGGCGCGGTACCCGGCGTCGCCGTAGATGCGTTGGGCGGTGCTGGTCTGCAGGAAGTCCTGGAACGCCAGCGCGACCTTCCGCCGGAACGAGTCGACCCACGACGCGTTGAGGATCGTGTACGGGTAGTCGGCGAACACCGTGCCCTCGCCGGGGTAGAGCGGCACGAGCTTCACGGCCGGGTTGGCGGCGTTGTAGGTGGCGAGGTCGTGCTCGAGGGACGGGAACGCGCTGATCGTCTTCATCGCGGCGGTCGCGTCGGCGGCGCCGCGGAGGGCCGCGTAGAACGGCGCGCTGTCGGCCTGGCGGTCGGTGACCGAGCGGCTGAACACCAGCAGTGACTTGGCCTCGTCGAGCGAGATCGTGTCGTCGCCGTTGCGGTCGGAGATCGGTACCAGGCTGAGCAGGCCCGCGGTGGACGTCGTGGGCTCGGTCATGCCGAGCTTGATGCTGCCCCACTCCGGGTGGCCGTAGTTCTTCCACGTCTTCTTCAGGAAGTGCATGCCGACGAAGTCGGACCAGGAGACCTGCGTGGCCGGCCAGCCGAGCGCCTCGGCCATCGGGCGCGGCACCGCCATCACGACCGGCGACGTGGCGACGCTGGTGCGCTGACCGCTGACCATCCGGGCGACGTCCTCGCGGCGCGCCGCGGAGAGCACCCAGCTGTCGGACTCCGGGATCCAGACGTCCGGGCGGGCGGGCCCGTCCTGGCCGCCGGGCTCCTGGTCGGGGCTGAGCGAGGCCGCGACCTCGCGGGACGCCGCTCCGGTGACCTCGATCCGCGCGCAGCGGCCGTCGACCGACGGCTTCCCGTCCTGCCAGGTCGAGGCCGCCTTGCGCAGGACGTCGACCTGGTCGGGGGAGACGACGATCGAGAGGGTCGTCGGGGTTCCGTCGCAGCCGGCGTGCGCGGCGACCACGTAGCCGGTGGTCACGGCGCCGAAGACCAGCACGGCGACGACACCGGCCACCATCCAGGGGGCTGCTCGGCCGGGGCGGGGAGGGGCCTGGGAGGCGGCATCCGCCTCGAGCTCCTTGCGACGCGACGCCTGGAGTCGGCGAAACCGCCCGGTTGCCATCTGTGCTGCCCTCCGCGTCGAGGCTTCGTGGGCGGAGTCTACGCATCAGTAGCTTTACTGGCAGTGCAGATCGTCAGAACGCTGCGTCAACTTCGGAGAGCAATTTTCTTGTGACGCATTGTGCAAATTTCTCCTGATTGACTACCGCTATGTGTCACGCGGAGATCACGGTTTTCGGTATTTCCCGGGGAATTGACTCGATAGCGGACGCAGTTCACGTGAACGCACGCCACTCGTGGTTATCCACGGTTAATCTTCCGGGCGTGATCGCGAGACGGGGTGGTGCGATGCGTGCTGCCCGGACAGCTCGAGTCGTCGCCGCTGTGAGTCTCGTGGTGGCGATGGTCGGTTGTTCGTCCGAGTCGAACGCCGGCTCGGTGATCGAGCCGTCGTCCGCTCCGTCCAGTGCGAAGCCGACGCCACCGGCGCTTTCGCCCGAGGCGGGCCAGCACGACACGGTCGGCGCGGCCGCGTTCACCGAGTACTGGTTCTCGGTGCTCAGCTACGGCGTGCAGACCGGTGACGTCGATCTGCTCCGCAAGGCCAGCGACGGCAAGTGCAGCGAATGCACGGCCGCGATCGGCGTCATCCAGGACAACTACAACGACGGTGGGTCGTTGCAGGGAGGCGTCTACACCGTGCGCGAGGCGAACACGATCGAGGACTTCGCCGGCCAGGTGATGACGGTCGCGGTGTCCTACGACCGCAGCCCGCGCTCGGGGACGAGCCCGCTCGGTCAGCCCCGGGGCCGGCTGGACGGCAAGAGTTTCGCCGACTGCGACATCCGCGTGCTGTGGAACGGGAAGTCGTGGGTCGTGCGCGGGATCGACGCGGCTGACCAGCTGATCTAGCTGCTCGCCTCGGGGGCGTAGCCGAAGGCGATCTCGACGCGGCGGTTGCGGGCGCGTCCCTCCTCGGTGGAGTTGTCGGCGACCGGCTGATCCGCGCCGACGCTCCGGACGACGGCACGCACCTGGCCGCTCACGGTGTTGGCGGTGAGGTATTCGCAGACGCGGCGGGCGCGATCCTCGGCGACGCTCCGGTTGGTCTCCGGGTCGCCGAGGTTGTCGGTGCCGCCGGTGCAGGTCACGGTGGTGACGTCGGCCAGGCGGGCGCGCAGCGCGTTCACATAGGGCAGGTCGGCGTCGGGGATGTCGAGGACCCCCGCGGGATAGCGGATCGCCCGCGGCGCGCTGACGGTCAGCGCCGTGAGGACCGTGGTGCCGGTGGCTTCCAGCGGCTCGGGCACGTCCGGGACCCACATCCGCACGGTGATGTCGGCCGGGATGCCGCCGGGGCGTCCGGCCAGGCGGCGGCCGTGCGGGGTGAGCGTCACGTCCGCGAGCCGGGTGCCGACGACCGGGGTCGCGGTCTCGCCGGTTCCCGTGCCCAGGACGACGTCCTCGCTGCCGACGACGGCGGTGAGCGTCGCTTCGCACTTGACGACGGCGATCGGGCCGGCGGTGCAGCCGACCTGGGCTTTGTCGCCGCTCGCGTCGGTGAGGGTGCGCTCCGCGGCGCGGACGAACGGCAGGGGGCGGGCGTCGACCTTCGGGGCGTAGGTGCCCTGCACGGTCTGGCCGGCGGCGTCGGTGAGCCGGAAGTGCGCGGGGCGGACCGCGCCCCAGAACATCTTCTTCGGGACGAACGTGACGCGGCCGGTCGACGGGTCGAGGGAGTAGACGCCCTGGTCGCGGCTGGTGACCTGGGTGACGGGTTCTTCCGTGGCGTCGAGCAGGGTCACCCAGCCGCCGACGGGGATCGGGAGCGCCACGGCCTGGGTGTCGGTGCCGTTGCTGGTGAGGGTGGTGGGTGGAGTGAGTACCCGGAGGGTCCGGGTGGCGTCGGTGCTGGTGAGGATGATCGTGTGCTCGCCGACGTCGAGCCCGGTCGGGAGGGTGACCGGGAGGCTGACGTCACCGCTGCTGTCCGCCGTCGTGGTGCCGAGCGGGACGGCGGCCGGGGTGACCGGGTCGAGCGTCGCCTGCGTCGTCTCTCCCGCGCGGAACCCTGCCCCGACCAACGTGACCTGCTGCCCGGGCAACACCAACCCGATCCGGCCGATCGACGTAGTCAGCTCCTCGGGCCCCAGCGGCGCCTCTCCCTCAACCCACGGCTCCACCCTCGGCTCCACCGCCGGATTCGTATCCGGGCCGGCGGCGGGATCTCCGGCCGCGTGGGTGGCGGGGGGTGGGGCCGCGGCGGCTGGGGGTGCGGCCAGCAGTGCTGCGCCCAGCGCTAGGGGTAGCGCCAGCGCTCGGGCCAGGGCTCGGATCGGGTGTTCGTGTGCAGGTATGAACACGGATAGAAAGTAACGTATGTGGGCAAAATGGTGCGGTATCGCGGGCGCGAGGGGCGTGCCGTCCGTCCGGAGATGTTCCAGAGCCGAAACTCTTCGGATGCCCCGAGGAAACGCCACCTCGGAAAGCTGATCCCTGGCAGCGCACTACCGGCTGTCGCCGGTGCGGCGGCGACAGCCGGGGCGCGCCACAACGGGAGGACTCCGCGGCCAAGGGGCGCCGGCAGCGGAGTCCTCCCGCGCACGTTCAGGCCTCGGGCTCGTCCGGGCGTAGGCGACCCGGGACGCGAGGCAGCGGCTCGTACCCCGGCTCACCGGCCAGGTTCACGTTGCAATCCTGCACGGCACGCTCGTGCGAACGCCGGATCCCGTTCGGACGCAACGGCATCCCGGGCGGCCGACGCACCCCCGACCCGTCGTGGTTCCCCCGAATCGACACCCACAGCGCCTTCGACCGCGGCGCCATCGTCACCAGTGCCGGGCGAACCTCCAACCAGTCCCGCAGCGCCGCGAGCGTGCCCCGCGTCAACGTGGCGGTGCGCGGCTCGGGCGACGGGCCCGACCGGGGCGCCGCCGGCCGCCACGTCAGCTTCCCGGCCGCGAGGTCGACGTCCGCGAGCGTCAGGTCCGCCATCTCACCGGTGCGCAGCCCCAACTCACGGGTGACAGCGGCCATCGCGGCGGCACGCACCGCGCCCGCCGAGCGCGTCCGGTCCGCGCGGGTGGCGAGGTGGCCCAGCGCCATTCCCGCGGGCACCGGGTCCACCCGGGTCAGGGGAGCGGGGCGGGGCACCTCGTCCGGCACCGGATCGTCCAATCCGGCCTGGTGCGCCAGGATCCGCAGACAGCTCCGCCGGACGCTGCGCGTCGCGTCGCCCGAGGGGCGCCCGGCCGAACCGCGGCGCCGGAGCGAGCCCGCGTCCGCGGCGGCGAGGAACGGGCCGATGAGGGTCGGGTCGAACCAGTCACGCAGTGAGCGCGGGCGGCGGAAGGTCGGGTCCGCGTCCACCTGCTGGGTGACGAACACCGCGAGCTCCCCGGTGACCCATTTGAGCTGCCGCAACCGCGCGGGACTCCGCCCGACCCCGGCGGCAGCAGCCAACGCGTCCACAGTGGCATACGACTCCGACATGGCTCAAAAATAACAAGCCCAGATGCACCCCGCCCACCCAACACGCCAACCACTCCCATCCGCCGGGGATACGCGCTGCCGCGCTAGGTAGGGCGCGCGTGGCCGGCGCCGCCGCTTTCCGGTGCAGCGAGTGGGCGCGTACGAGTGCGCGACGCGTGATGGAGGCGGCCCAGCGCCACGCCCCCGATCGCCACCCACACCACGTTGAGGATGGTCGACGGCCAGGCGCCGTGCGCCGCGCCGTTCACGATCAGGCCGGCGGCCCCCACCAGGTTGAACGCGTGGTACCACCCCCCGCCGGGGATGCGCCCCAGCGACAGCAGCGTGTACCCGGCGAGCAGAACCAGCGCCCCGCCCCACCCCGCGATCTCCGACATCGTTCACACCACCACGTACGCGCGCACCGGGAACGTGCCGAAGTTCCGCACGGGCGGCGGGGCCGCGTGCAGGCGGGCGCCGGTGTCGGGCACCGCACCGAGGTTCGTGAGGTGCTCCAGGACCGGGATCTCCGCGGCGAGCAGGATCGAGTGCGCGGGCCGGAACCCCTCGGGCGTCACCTGGTCGATGTTCACGCTGTCGATACCGACGAGCACGGCCCCCGCCTCGACCAGATATCGAGCCCCGTCCTCCGAGAGATAGGGCGCGTCCGAGGCGTACGCGCGCGTTCCCCACCCTCGGTCCCCACCGGTGTGCAACAAAACCGCATGCCCCCGCACGTCAACCGACGACAACAGGTCAGCCGTCACCGCACGCGAAGAACACCGCACCACCACCGTCGGGAGATCCGCCACCGACGCCAGCGGCAACCCGGCCAGATCCGTGCCCCCTGCATACCGGTGGAACGGCGAGTCCAGGTACGTCCCCGTGTTCCCCACCATCGTGATGCTGTCGATCGCGAACTCGACCCCGGGCGCGTACACCTCCCGGGAGGCCTCACGGGTGAGATGCGGGGTGATCTCCGGTCCCGGCAGTCCCGGGTACGTCGTCATGCCGGCACTGATTTCGTGCGAAAGATCGATCAGGCTCATGACGTCATCCTGCAGGTAGTTGGGCATTTAGCAGTAGAGCCGATTTCTGCACCAGCCCTGTAGTTTTGCTGAATGCCCATCGATCCCCGTCGCCTCGCCGTCCTCCGGGCGGTCGCCGACGCGGGCGGTGTCCTCGCGGCCGCGAAAGTGCTGCACCTGACGCCGTCGGCGGTGTCTCAGCACGTGGCGCGGCTGGAGTCGGAGACCGGCGTGACGCTGCTCGACCGGTCCGCGGCGGGCAAGCAGGTAGGTCTCACGCCGGCGGGTCGGCTGCTGGCCGAGCACGCGGCCCGGCTGGCGGTCGTGCTGGCCGAGGCGGAGCGGGATCTGGCGGCGCTGACGGGTCAGGTCACGGGCCGGGTGGTGGTCGGGGCGT
Source organism: Cryptosporangium sp. NPDC048952 (assembly GCF_043197895.1). Lineage (NCBI taxonomy): Bacteria > Bacillati > Actinomycetota > Actinomycetes > Cryptosporangiales > Cryptosporangiaceae > Cryptosporangium > Cryptosporangium sp. NPDC048952. Next base: position 331,312 of record NZ_JBICTY010000004.1, read on the forward strand.
TCCCGACGCTGATCCAGCACCTGGTGGGACCGGCCGCGGCGGCGGTGCACGCGGCGACGAAGCACGTCCGGGTGTCGGTCCGCGAACTCGACCCCGAGCCCGCGCTCGCGGCACTGCGCGCCGGTGGCGTCGACCTGGTGACGACGGAGAGCTATCCGGACACGGAACTGTCGGGTCTCGGCGGCACCCGACTGCTCGACGACCCGTTCCGCATCCTCACCCCACCCGATTGGGGCCCGGACCTGAACGCCGCGCTGACGCGTCCGTGGGTGGGTAGCCCGCCCGGTACCGCGGTGCACGCGGCGCTCGATCGGCTGGCCGCCCGGCACGGCGTCGTCCTCGATCGGGAGCACGAGGTGCTCGAGTATCCCGCAGCGCTCGCCCTGGTCGAGGCCGGTCTGGCGGCGGCCGTGGTCCCCGGGCTCGCGCTGCCGGCCGAGTTGCCCCCGGGCATCAGGGTCCTCAGTGCACCGGCGCTCGGCGTGCGCCGCATCGGGGTGCTGTACCGCGCGGGCCGTCACGAGCCGACCCCCGCGGCCCGGTTGGTACTACAGGCGATCACCGCGAAAACCACTGGTTCGTCCGTGTGAACCACGGGGTACCTCTGCTGTAGACCAGTCCCCAATGGTTGAAGGAGACACCCCCATGGCCAAGACCGCCGCCAAGAAGGGCCGCAGCGCCGTCACCGGCGAGTACGTCGACAAGAAGACGGTCGAGAAGAAGCCAAAGACGACGGTCGTGGAGAAGGCTTCGTCGAAGAAGAGTTCCGGTCAGAAGCGCAGCGCGATCACCGGTCGGTTCGTGAAGGGCTCCACCGCGAAGCGTCACCCCGACACCACCGTGACCGAGAAGGCGTCGGGCAAGAAGAAGGCATCCAAGAAGAAGTAGTAAACCGTTTGCCCTAAAGGTCCTCGCGGGATCGTGGCATATGGTTCGGACGGTTACGCTCGCATCGAATCTGACCGATTTGCGTGCGGAAGGCCTCCGATGGCAACGGACCGGATCCGTCGCGAAGGCGGCGTTCAATGCCCCGACGGATTCGCGTCCGCGCTCTACGACTGCCTGCAGGTCGGCGTCGCAGTGTTCGACGAAGCCGGACGCCTGGTGCTCGCGAACCGCGCTCTGCGGACGCTGTACCAGCTCGGTGATGCCGACCGCACCGTCGAGCGGCTGATCCGCGAAAGCCTGGCCGATTCCGACGGTGACGTGCTGACGCCCGCCCACCACCCGGTGGAGCGGGCGTTGCGCGGTGAGACCGTGGACGGCGTCGGCGTGCGGATCGTGGTACCCGACGGTCAGGCCCGCCACGCCGAGGTCAACGCGCGGCCGATCCGCACCGCCGACGGAGGGACGTCCGGCGCGGTCGCCGCGTTCCGCGACACCACGCTGGCTGAACGCGCGGCGCGATTCCGCCGGTGCGAGGTCCTGGTGGCCCGTGCGCTGGCGGAGGCCACGACCGTCGTCGACGTCGGTCCGGCGCTGGTCCGGGCGGTCGCGAGCACGCTCGGCTGGCCCCACGCCCAGCTCTGGCTCGTCGACGAGGTCGCCGATGTCCTGCGCCTGACCGCGCAGTGGGACGCGCCGGGCCGCACGCTCGAGGCGCTCATCCCGCCGACGATCGAGCGCGGCTGGGGGATCGGCGGCACGGTGTGGGACACCGGCGAACCGCTGTGGATCCCCGATCTGCTCGCCACCGACAGGATCAGGACCAGCAACTTCCCGGAGCGGGCCCGGCGCGCCCACACCGTCGGGGTGCGGGCCGCGGTCGCGGTGCCGGTCCGCGACGGCCGGCGCGTGCTCGGCGTCCTGACCTGCGTGGCCGATCACCGCGAGTACAACGGGGACCGGTTGGTCGCCCAGCTCGGCAACATCGCCAACCAGATCGGCCACTTCCTGTCCCGGCGTCGCGCCGAGGACCTGGCCTCGGAACTGCACCGCAGCCGCGACGACTTCCGCGCGCTGCTCTGGGCGTTCGACCGCGACGGCGCCGCCGCCCGGGCCGCCCGCGACGACCTGCTGGACCTCGCCGCTGTCGAGGCGGGCTTGGTGGACTTGCAGATCCGGGAGCTCGACCTGGCCGCCGTCGTGGCCGAGGCCGTCGCCGCGCTCAGCGCGCCGGTCCGTGCGTCGGTGCACGTCGGCCTGCCCGAGCGTCTCCTGCTCCAGGGCGACGTCGAACGCTTGCGGGCCGCTGTCGACGCCCTGCTGGGTGCCGCGGTGGCCGGTGGCACCGGCGGTGAGGTGTACGTGCGGCTGAAGGACGAGCCCGGCGTCGCGGAGCTCACGCTGATCGGCGTCGACCGGGCGGTTCCCGGGCCGGACCCCGGCGACTCCACGCTCGGGCACCGGCTCGCGCTCGCGGTGGTGCGGGCGCACGGCGGAACGGTCCGGGTGTCCTCGCGCTACCAGCCGGACGTGACGTTCACCGTGCGGCTTCCGATCGGCGGCCCCCAGAACCGGGATTGACCGTGCCGGGGGTCGTACGGAAGGAGGCGGGTGGTGGATAGTGCGGCGAGCCGTCGCCGACGCTCGGCGGGTGATCGGCGATCGGCGGGGTCGGTGCGCCGAAGTAGAAGCCCTGCCCGTAGCGGCAGCCGAGGTCACGCAGCTGGCCGGCCTGTTCCTCGGTCTCCACGCCCTCGGCCACTGTCTCCAGGCCCAGGCGGTAGGCCAGGTCGAGCACGCCGTCGACGAGGATCACCGCGTCCGGCCCGGTGCCCAGCTCGCGGGTGAACGACCGGTCGAGCTTGACGACGTCCACGGGAAGCTGGCGCAGGTAGTTCAGCGACGAGTAGCCGACCCCGAAGTCGTCGAGCGCCACTCGGACCCCGAGTTCCCGCAGCTCACGGAGCAGTCCGGCGGCCGCTTCCAGGTTGACGATCAGCGACCCCTCGGTCACCTCGACGATCAACGCGCTGCCGGGCAGTCCGTGCTTCTCCATCGACCGGCGCACGTCACGCGGCAGCGTGCCCGACGCCAGGTACGCAGCCGATGCGTTGACGCTGACCACGAACTCCGGGTCGGTCGCCCGCCACTCCGCGACCTGCGCGGTGGCGGTGGCGAGCACCCAGCGGTCGAGTGCCGGGAGCAGCCCGACGTGTTGGGCGGCCGTGAGGAACTCGTCGGGTGTGAGGCGCCCGCGCGTCGGGTGGTTCCACCGCAGCAGTGCCTCGCAGCGAGGGGCGTCGCCCGACATCAGGTCGACCAGCGGCTGGTACTCCAGCGACAGCTGGTCACCGGCGAGGGCGCCGCCGAGGTCGGCCTCCAGGCTCTGGCGGGCCGCGACCGCAGCGGAGAGCCGCTCGTCGAAGAGCCGGTAGTGGCCTTTGCCGCGGGCTTTGGCCTCGTACAGGGCGACGTCGGCGTCGTGCAGCATCCGTTCGGACCGGCCGTGCGTCGCGATTCCGATGCTGGCTCCCACCGTGGCCGGGTGCCCGTCCAGCGACATCGGTGTGCCGATGCCGAGCACCAGGTCCTGCGCCAGTTCGACGGCCACGGGGGAGCCCCCGCTGTGCAGCAGCACCGCGAACTCGTCGCCGCCGAGCCGGACCGGCAGCGCGACGTCGCCCAGCGGTTCGATCGCACCGCGGATCCGCTCGGCGATCACGACCAGCAGCTGGTCACCGGCGGCGTGCCCGAGGGTGTCGTTGACGCTCTTGAACCCGTCGAGGTCGATCATGAGCAGCGTCGGCAGGCCGTCGGCCGGGGGTGGGTCACCGGCCCGGGTGGCGCCGGGCAGTGCGGCCAGCGCGCGCTGGAGCATCGCCCGGTTCGGCAGTGAGGTGAGCGCGTCGTGGGTCGCCTCGAACACCAGTTTCGCGCGCTGGGCGGCCAGATCCTCGGTGAGCCTCGCGTTGGCCTGCAGCGCCAGGAGCTGGCGCACCAGCACCCCGGCGGTCATGATCATCGCCGCCCACACGACCGGCGGTTCCAGCGTGCGGCCGGTCAGCATGTACAGGGCCGCCGTCAAATACAGAACCGCCACGGGGACGTAGGGCAGCAGGCCACCGCCGGCGGTCTGCCAGTCCCGCTCGTGGTCGTCGGGAAGGGGCGCCAACGCGGAGGACACGAGCAGCGACGCGGCGATCAGATAGGTGTCCAGCGCCCAGGGCCGAATCGAGCCGTCGCCGGTGATCTCGCCCCCGATCTCCACGAGCAGGCCGACCGTCAGTACCGAGACGCCGGTCGTGACCAGCGTCATCGCGGACAGTTGCCGGAGCGGCTGCCCCGCCAGCAGGACGACGCCGACCGCGAGTACCCCGGTGGCCCCCACCGGGTAGGCGAGGTCGATGAACGCCGGCGACGCTCCTTTGACCCGGATCAACGGTTCCAGCACGAGCATCCACACGATGCCGGCCAGCGCGGTTGCCGCCACGACGCCGTCGAGCAGCATCTTCAGGCGGGCGAACCGGTCGCGGGGCGCCCCGGGGATCGACAGCATCGCGATGACGACGAACGCCATCGCGCTGAGGTTGAGGACGTTCGCGAGCAGGGTCCGGTCGGGCGCGGTGCCGGTGACGACCGCCGGGATGCCGACCGACACCTCGGCGTAGCCCCAGCAGGCCAGCCCGATCGTGGTCGTGATCCAGACCCGCCGGGCACGGCCGGTCGACCGCTGTGCCGTCCAGCCGTGCAACGCGGCCCCGCCGCACGTCAGAAGCATGATCGACGCGCTGTAGAGCGCGTCGACGCGGTCGGGGAACAGGTGCAGGCACACCAGCACACCGAGGAGCACCAACGTTGCGACCACGCGGCTGACCGGGCGTCCGGCACGCGCCATGGACCGCCCTCCTCCGCCGATCGCCGTACACACGTCATCCGGTGCATCGGCAGCGATCGCGGGCGACTTCGTGAAACCGGTCGCTCGGTCACGGTCTCGGCATGCCGGTTCCGGCCGGTTGCGTCAGAATGGAGAACGGGACGGCGGAGTGAGCGTCGTTCCCGCGGTCAAGCAGCGGCCCGGTTCGATCACGACGGACTGCAGGAGTTCCGTGGACGACGTTTTCGCTTCCGCACTGCCGGCGAACCCCGACGCCGTGCACTGGGTGCGCTATGACCGGTTGCTGCTGGTCTGGCTGCGTGGCGCGATCGACCCCCAGCACGTCGACGTGCTGGACCGGATCCGCGCGGCCGCCGGTCGGGAGGACCGCGTGGTGCTCGACCTGAGCGCGGTGACGTTCTTCGGCGCCACCGCGCTGAACTTCCTGTCGGGGCTGATCGAACGGGTGTACTCCCCGGTGATCATCAGCGGCCTGCCGACCTTCGTCCGGGAGATCCTGATCCGTTCGGAGATGCACGCGATGGTGTCGCTGCCGGTCCGGTAACCCTGCCGTTGGCTGTCAGGGTTTCGGGGGACGGTGTGGTCATGGATCTCAACGGAAAGATCGCCCTCGTCGCCGGCGGGACCCGCGGTGCCAGCCGTGCCATCGCCGTCGAACTCGGCCGAGCCGGTGCGTTCGTCTACGTCACCGGCCGGTCGAGCACCGGCAGCCGCTCGGAGGTCGACCGGCCGGAGACGATCGAGCAGACCGTCGAACTGGTCGAGGCCGCCGGTGGGAAGGCCACCGCGGTCCGGGTGGACCACCTGGTGCCCGACGAGGTGCGTGCGCTCGCGGCGCGGATCGACGCCGCGCACGGACGGCTCGACATCCTGGTCGACGGCGTGTGGGGCGGTGACCACCACCTGGAGTGGGGCAAAACGGTCTGGGAGCACGACCTGGACGCGAGCCTGCGCATGCTGCACCTGGCCATCGACGCGCACGTCATCACCGCGCACGCGCTGTTCCCGCTGGTGATCAAGGCCGAGGCCGGGCTGGTCGTGGAGATGACCGACGGCACGCCCGAGTACGACGCGGTGTTCCGCAAGGGCACGTCGACGGCGTTCTACGTCGCCAAGACCGCTGCCCACCAGCTGGTGAAGGCCGAAGCGTTCGAGCTGGAGCCGCACGGCGCCGCCGCGGTCACCGTGACGCCGGGCTGGCTGCGGTCGGAGACGATGCTCGAGATCTTCGGGGTCCGGGAGGACAACTGGCGGGACGCCACCGACACGGTGCCGCACTTCGCGATCTCCGAGTCGCCGACGTTCGTGGGGCGCACGATCGCGGCGCTGGCCGCCGATCCGCGGCGCGGCGAGCTCTCCGGGCAGTCGGTGGACACCGGCACGCTCGCCAAGCGCTACGCGATCGACGACGTCGACGGCAGCCGCCCGGACGCGTGGCGCTACATGATCGAGGTCGACCGGGCAGGCAAGCCCGCCGACACCACCGGCTACCGCTAGCGGCGGTCGCCGTCGTGCGGAGTGGCAGGTGGGCTGGCAGGCTGAGCCGATGGAGTCGGTCTGGGAGTATCCGCGGCCGCCGCGGTTGGAGCGTGCTGGGCGGCGGGTGACGATCGCGCACGCCGGGCAGGTGATCGTGGACAGCGATCGGTGCTGGCGGGTGTTGGAGACCTCGCACCCGCCGGTGTACTACGTGCCGCGCGACGAGATCGCCGACGGGGTGCTGGAGCCTGCCGCTGGGCAGTCGTTCTGCGAGTTCAAAGGAGTCGCCGACTACTGGGACCTCGTGGTGGGGGCTGCGCGGGTGCCGCGGGTGGGCTGGTCGTACGCGGATCCCACGCCCGCGTACGTGGAGCTGACCGGGGCGGTCGCGTTCTATCCGAGCCGGGTCGACGAGTGCCGGGTGGCCGGCGAGTTGGTGCAGCCGCAGGAGGGTGACTTCTACGGCGGCTGGATCACCGCGGACGTCACCGGCCCGTTCAAGGGAGCACCCGGCACCATGGGCTGGTGACGCGCGGGGACGCTATAGCCTCGCGTCCATGCCGTCCCTGCGCCGCCTCGCGTTAGCCGGTTCACGTCTCGCTGTCGCGTGCGGCCTCCTGGCCGCGTGCGCCGGTCCGCCGGCCGCGTCCGATCCCGCCGCGCCGGGAGCCGCCGCGTCCGGCCCCGTTGCGTCCGGCCCCGCCGCGTCTGGACCGGCCTCGCCGGCGGCGGGATCCCCGGCGGCGGGATCCCCGGCCTGGAGCGAGCGGGCGGTGGAGGTTCCGGCGGCGCTGCCCGGTGGCGCGCAGTACGGCGTCGTCCGGGTGCTCGGGGACGGGCGACTCGTCGTGACCGACCTGGCCGGCGGCAGTACGTCGACCGGCATCTGGGTGTGGACACCGGCCACTGGAGACCTGCGCCTGATCGACGGCTCGGCACAGCAGGGCGGGATCTCGCTCGACGTGGCGGCCAACGACCGCTGGGTGGCCTGGCAGGCCAGCCCTCGCCTGGGCTCGACCGGCGACGTCTGGATCGCCCCGGTCGACGGCACGGGCGCCCGCAAGCTCGCCACCGGCGCGGTCATCGGGTTCCTCGACCTGGTCGACGACGACGTCTGGATCACCCAGGGCCGTCCCCCGGACACGACCGGGGTCAGCGTCCTCCCGGGCACGCGCACCCGTCCCGACCTGCGGAGCTACGACGCCCAGCTCGGCTGGCCCTGGTACGGCAAACGCGACGCCACCCACGACCTCGACGACCAGATCCTGCTCAACGCCGACACCGGCGAGAAACGCACGGCGAACCCCGGCGCCCTGAAGTACGGGTCGTGCTCGCTCACGTGGTGCGTCGGCCACCGGGGGAGTGCCCAGGTCGCCGAGGCGCGCGACGGATCCGCGGCCTGGCCACTCCCCGGCGCGACCGCGGACGATCGGCTCCCGATCGCCGCCGACCGCTTCGTCCGCTACAACACGGCGTCGACGCTGATGCTCGCGGACCTGCGCACCCACCGCACCGAGCAGCTGGCCGCCCGGCCCGAACTGGAGGCCCGCGGCGCCACCCGCTCCGTCGCGCCGGAGATCGTGGTCTGGCACGACGGCCCGGACACCGTCCGCATCCTCGATCTGACCAGGATCTGACACTATTACTCAGTTGCCCGGTATATCGGCCGCCGATATAGTTGGGGTGTCATGAACCGGGAACCGCAGTTGCCGCTGACCGAGACCGTGTTCTACATCCTGTTGGCGCTCACCCGCCCGGCCCATGGCTACCTGATCATGTCGCGCGTCGACGAAATGAGCGCGGGGCAGGTGCGGCTGGCACCCGGAACGCTGTACGGGGCGCTGGAGACGCTGGGGAAGCAGAACATGATCGTCCGGGTGCCGAGTGCGGACCCACGTCGCAAGGTGTATCAGCTCACGGAAATCGGCGCCAAAGTGCTGGCGCACGACGCACAGAGAATGGCGCACATGATTCGCGCTTTCGAGCGTGAGCAAGGAGGTGCGGGATGGTCCGGAGGCTGAAGCTATTTTTCGACTTCGACAAAGAGGAGGCCTGGCTCAACCGCATGGCTTCCCAGGGATTCCTGGTGCGCAGCGCCCAGGGAATCTATTCGTTCGTTCCGATTCCGCCGGGGAGCGCGGTGGTCCGCATCGACTACCGGCCGTCGATGTCCCAGTACGACTTCGCCGACTACGTCAACCTGTTCCAAGACGCCGGTTGGCACCACGTGAGCGGTTCCCGGCACGGAGGACCGCAGTACTTCGCCTCGTGCTCGGCGGGCCCGAACGTCGACATCTTCTCCGATCCCGCGTCGAAGGCGCAGCGCTACCGACGTTCGTTGGCGACTTCGGGCCTGTTGTTACTGCCCAACCTGTTGCTGACCTTCACCACGCTGAGTATGGTCCATCTCTCCTCCTCGCCCCGGGAGTGGTATTACACGCCGGGGCTCTGGGAGAAGCAAGGAACGGATTTTCTCCGGGCGTTTCTCGTCGAGTCGATATTCGTGTCCCTGCGTGTCGGCGCACCCATTTTCATGGTCGCGTTCAGTCTGTGCCTCGTGACCGCGGTGGCGTATCAGTATCGGCTGTTCCGGAAAGCCTAGGAATGGCGGCGGGCTATTTCGGCTGCGGTGTCGGCCATGATCGCCCGGACCTTCTCCGGAGCGACGACCTCCACCTCCAAGCCGAGCGGCAACAGCTGCCCCACCGCGATCTCCGGTGACTCGAGCCCGAGCGTGACCTCGCGCCGGCCGTGCTCGTCCGGTTCGCCGGCGGTACGGATCGCCTGCTCGGTGACGTCCGCCGGAAGCATTCTGGGAAGCCAGCGGAAGCCGCGGGAGCTCAGCCGGACCCGCACGTCGGTGCGTTGCAGTGACCGTTCGAAGGTCGCCGACGACTGCGACCACCAACCGGCGAGGTCGAACCCGGCGGGACGGTCGGCGGGCTCGTCGAGCTGATCGGCGGCGGCGATGCGACCCACGCGGTAGGTACGGACGGCCTCGTCCACCGAGGCGACGAGGTACCAGACGCCCGCTTTGAGGACGAGGCCGAGCGGGTCGACGGTGCGTTCGACGGTGGTGGTGTCGCGCCGGTAGGCGATCCGGAGCCGGCGTGCGTTCCAGACCGCGCCGGCGACGGTGGCGAGGTGGTCGGTGCCGTCGGCGGTGCGGAACCAGTCGGGGGCGTCGAGGTGGAAGCGCTGCGCGACCAGTTCGGCCTGTTCGCGCAGCTCCGGCGGGAGCGTGGCCGCGACCTTGGCGTGGGCGGCCGTGACCGCGGTGCCCAGGCCCAGCTCCGCGAGGGCGTGCGGCGCGCCCATCGCGAGCAGGGCGACGGCCTCGCGGGAGGTGAGGCCGTCGAGGTGCGAGCGCCAGCCCTCGACGAGGCGGACACCACCGTGGCGGCCGGTCTCGGTCCAGAGCGGGACGCCGGCGTCGCGGAGTGCGGCGAGGTCGCGGTGGAGCGTGCGCTCGGAGACGCCCACCGCCTCGGCGAGTTCCGGGACCGTCGCGGCGGAGCGGCGCTGCAGAATGAACAGCAGGGCGACCAGCCGTTCTGCGCGCACGCTTGTTAGGTTAGCCTTTGTGAGCGTCTTATGAGTCTTGACCTGGGACAACCGGTGACGAGCGTCGAGGAGTTGCGGGAGTTCATCCCGGAACCCCACCCGCACATGAAGCAGAAGTCGATAGCGGTGATCGACGAGGTGACCCGCCGCTTCCTGGCTTCCTCGACGTACTTCCTGCTGGCCACAGTGGGTGCCGACGGGCAGCTCGACGTGTCACCGCGCGGGGAGAAGGCCGGCGGTGTGCTGGTGCTCGACGAGCGGCACATCGCGTTCGGCGACCGGCCCGGTAACCGCCGGATCGACAGTTTTCAGAACATCATCGAGCGCTCACGCGTCGGCATGCTGTTCCTGGTGCCCGGTTACCGGGAGACGGTGCGGCTCAACGGCCGGGCCACGATCGTGCGCAACGCACCGTTCCTGGCGGAGCTGCCCGGGTCCCGGCTGGAGGTCGACCGCGAGAACTCGCCGGCGCTGGCGACGATCGTCGAGGTGGAGGAGATGTTCCTGCACTGCGGGCAGGCGCCGACGCGGGGTGGGCTGTGGAAGCCCGACACCTGGCCGGGATCGGAGAACCTGCCCACGGTGAAGGAGATCTTCTACAGCCAGTCCGCCTACTGGCCCGAACCCCTCCCCGGCGTCGAGAAGCGCGTGGTCCCCACCACATGACAGGAATCCGTCCATTCACGAGCGTTACGCTCCGTTCCACGCTAGGAAGGTGATCGACGGTTACCGACTGAAGGGTTCTCATGCGTTCGCTCTCGGCTTTAGCCCTCTCCGCTGTCACCGTGGGTGCTGTTCTGTTCGTGGGGAGCGCGCCCGCGCAGGCGGTGGCGAACGGGGTTCCGGTCGAAGACGGACAGTTCCAGTTCGCGACCAAACTGACGATGACCGGCATCCCGAACCCGGACGGCACGACCAGGAACAGCGCCTGCTCCGGCGCGTTGATCGCTCCGCAGTGGATCCTCACCGCCGGGCACTGCTTCCACGACGTCGACGGCAACCCGGTGAGCGGCCCGGTGCCCTACGACACCACGGCGACGCTCGGCCGGGTGACGGCCGACGGGCCCGGTGGGGTCGAGGTGGCGATCGTCGAGGTGGCGCAGTCGCCGGTGAACGACATCTCGCTGGCCAAGCTCGAGCGGCCGGTGGAGAAAATCGACCCGGTCTCCCTTCCCGAGGCACCCCCGGAGGCGGGCGAGGTGCTGCGGCTGACCGGGTGGGGCGCGCTGGACGGCGTCTCGACCGAGCCGTCCGACACGCTGCAGACTGGGCTGGTCGAGGTCATCAGCGTGTCCGACACGACGGTCGGCGTCCACGGCAAGGACCCGTCGCCCAGCACCGGCGCGTGCATGTTCGACTCCGGCGCACCGTACTTCCGCGAGACCGACGAGGGCGCCGAGGTGGTCTCCACCGAGAGCACCGGCCCCGACTGCCCTCACGACCTCGAGGAGACGACCGCACGGGTGGACGTCGCAGCAGAGTGGATCAACGAGACGATCGGCTAGTCACCGCGCGGTGGGGGTGGCGTGCCCTGGTACCACCACACCGCCCCGCACTCGGCGCACGCCAAGTGGTGCTCGTCGTCGGCCTCGACACCCCCGACGTCGTGGGCGCACCACGGCCGCCCCCGTAAGATCCAGCTCCACTCGATGGCGGCGCTTCCCATCGTGACGGCCATATGTCCACGGTAAGTGCTCGCGCCGTCACTCGAACACCTTCCCTGGGTTGAGAATGCCGTGCGGATCGAGGGCCTGCTTCACGGCGCGGTGCATCGCCTGCACCGCCGGCGACAGCTCCTGCTCGAGTCCGTCGCGCTTCAACAGCCCGACGCCGTGTTCACCGGTGACGGTTCCGCCCAGCTCCAGAGCGTCGACAATGATCTGTTCGAACGCGCCCTGGGCCCGACGGCGGGCCGCGTCGTCGCCGACGGGAGTGATGATGAGCGGGTGCAGGTTGCCGTCGCCGGCGTGGGCGATGTTCGCGATCAGCACCCCGTGCCGTACGGACGCCGCCTCGATCCGACCGAGCATTTCCGGCAGGGCCGCCTTGGGCACGCACACGTCCTCGGTGAGCACCGGGCCGAGCCGCTCGAGCGCCGGGTAGGCCAGGCGTCGGGCGGCGAAGAGCGCGTCGGCCTCCTCCTGGTCGGTGGATCGCGCGGCCCAGGTGGCTCCGGCGCGCTCGAAGCACGCGAGCATCGTGGCCGCCTCCTCTTCGCCGGCGAGGCCGGGGGAGTCGGTGCGGCCCAGCAGGATCACGTCGGCGTCGGCGGAGAGGCCCATGTTCTTCCAGGCGTCGACGGCGGCCAGGCAGTGCCGGTCGACGAGTTCGAGCGCGGACGGGACGACGCCGGCTTCGCCCACGGCGCGAACGGCTTCGCCGGCGGCGACGAGTGAGTCGAAGTAGCCGGCGACGGTGTGCTCCGCCGGGCGCGCGGGCCGCAACCGTACGGTGATTTCAGTGACGACGCCGAGCGTTCCTTCCGAGCCCACGATCAGGCCGGCCAGGTCGTACCCGGCGACGCCCTTGGCCGTGCGGCGACCGAGGCGAACCAGCTCCCCGGTTCCGGTCACCACCTCCAACGCCAGGACGTAATCCCGGGTGACGCCGTACTTCACGCAGCACAGCCCACCGGCGTTCGTGGCGACGTTGCCGCCGATCGTCGACCACGGGGCGCTCGCCGGGTCGGGCGGATACCAGAGGTCTTCGACGGCACAAGCCGCGCGCAGTACATCGTTCACCACCCCCGGCTGCACCACCGCGAGCCGCTCGACCGGGTTGATCTCCACGATGTCGGTCATCTGCTCGGTGGACAGCACGACACAGCCGTCGACGGCGTTCGCGCCGCCGGACAGACCCGTACCGGCGCCGCGGGGGACGACCGGCACCCGGTGACGCAGGCACGCCTGGACGACTGCCTGCACGTCGGTGGTGGTGCGTGCGCGGACGACGAGCAGGGGCTTGCCGGCCGGTGCCCACTCAGCGTCGTCGTGTGCGTACGACGCCTGCACGTCGGGGTCCTCGATCAGCCGCTCCGCACCGAGCGCCGCCCGCAGTTCGTCAACCAGCATCAGTCCAACCTACGTCCATCTCCACCGCGAAGCTCCGGCTAGCTGGAGTGACCCGGTGCCCGCCCGGCGGTGGGATGGGCGCATGAGGTGGTATTTGATCCTGACGTTCGGCTCCACGTGGGGATGGATCGCGGTGGCGTGGGCCGTGGGGTGGTCGATGGGCAACCCGTTGGCCCAGTTGCCGATGGCGTTCGCGCCGGCGGTCGCGGCGTTCGTGGTGCGGAAGTACGTGACGCGTGAAGGCTTCGCCGACGCCGGGCTGCGCGTCCGTGTCCCCGTGCGGTGGTACGCGGTGGCGTGGCTCGTTCCGATCGCGGTCCTGGCCGGCATCATGGCGCTGGCTGCGGTGTTCGCCGGTTACCGCCCGGCGGGGTTCGGGGTGATCGCCGCGTTCGCCGGCATCGCGCTGCTGGTGCCGCCGATCTTCTTCGGTGAGGAGTTCGGCTGGCGGGGCTATCTCCAGCAGCGCATCCACCCGAACCCCACGACCGCCATCCTGGTCACCGGCGTCATCTGGGCGGTCTGGCACTGGCCGCTCGCGTTCGCCGGGTACTCCGACTACGACAACATCCCGCTCGGCCTGGCCACCTGGGGCGCGCACACCACGCTGATGGCGATCCTGCTCGGCTGGCTGTTCGTGAAGACCGCCAGCGTCTGGGTGACGAGCCTCGCGCACGGCTGCTCGAACATGGTGGTCGGTGTCGCCGGGGAGATCCTGCTGGTCGAGGACGGCGGCCTGGACCGCGCTGTCGTCGACGCGTTGACCCTCGTCCCGATGCTGGCGGTGGCAGTGGCGATCCTCGCATCCGGACACCTGCGCCAACAGCCGGTAGAAAATACAGTATGAAAGTCGACGTGATGCTCTCGGACTCCGTGATCGGCGCCGCGGACCGCGCCCGGGCACTGCAGGCAGCCGGCGTCGACGGCGTCTTCACGTTCGAGAACTCGCACGACCTGTTCTTCCCGCTGGTCGCCGCCGCACCGGTGTGCGACCTCGACCTGATGACCAACGTCGCGATCGCGTTCCCGCGCAGCCCCGTGCACCTGGCGCACGCGGCGTACGACCTGCAGCTGCTGTCGAAGGGCCGCTTCCGGCTGGGGCTCGGCTCACAGGTGCGGGCCCACGTCGAGAACCGGTACGGCGCGCAGTGGGGCCGGCCGGTCGAGCACATGCGGGAGTGGGTGCTGGCCACCAAAGCCATCCTGAACAGCTGGCAGGACGGCACCCGCCTGGGCTTCCGGGGCGAGTACACGCGCCACACGCTCATGACCCCGACGTTCGACCCCGGCCCGAACCCGTACGGCGTCCCCAAGGTGCTGGTCGGGGCGCTGGGGCCGAACATGAACCGGATGGCGGCCGAGGTCGCTGACGGCGTCCTCGTGATGCCGTTCAACAGCGCCAGACACATGCGCGAGCGCACCTGGCCCGCGATCCACGAGGGACTCCGGGGACGAACGGATTTCGAAGTCACCGCCGAGGTCATCCTCGGCGTCGGGCGGGACGGACCCGAACGCGCGGTCCGTGGCCTGCTCGCGTTCTACGCCTCCACCCCCGCCTACCGCCCCGTGCTCGACGTCGAAGGCTGGGGAGACCTGCAGCCCGAGCTCAACGCCCGCTCGAAGCGCGGGGAGTGGGCCTCGATGCCGGAGCTGATCACCGACGAGATGGTCGACACGCTCGCGATCTGCGGCACGCCCGACGAGGTCGCGGCCGGGATCGTCGCCCGTTACGGCGACTGCGACCGCGTCTGTGCGTACTTCCCCGGTTACGACGCCGGTGACGACCTGATCGCCGAGGTGGCCGCGGCGCTGAAGTCAGTCGTTCGGCCAGGTCACCCGGGGTAGATCGGCCAGGGTCCCGAGTCGCTACCGTGACCGCCACTAGGGGCGAGGTGACCGATGGCGCACGACGCTTTCATTACCTATGCATGGGCCGAAGGCACCGGGGTTGCCTCGGCACTGCAACACGCGATCAAGACGATCGGCACTCCGTGGTACGGAACCGGCACGTTGGCGGTCCACCGCGACACGACCGACACCGAACCCAGCGGCTCCCTGCGCTCGGACCTGTTCGCCGAGCTGGACGCGTCCCGCTACCTGATCCTGCTCGCGTCCCCGAAAGCGGCGCGATCACGCTGGGTGGAGCGCGAGGTCGGCCACTGGCTCAGCGGCTCCGGCGCTGCCGCTCTGCACGCGGGTGACGCCCCCAAGCCGATCGACCGTCTGATCCTCGTCCTGCTCGACGGTGAGATCCACTGGGGCCGCGACGACTTCGACTGGTCGCGCACCGACTGTCTGCCGCGTGCGCTGTCCGGCCGCTACGCGGCGCTCCCGCGCTACATCGACCTCCGGTGGGCGGTCGGCCGCGAGGACCTGTCGGTCCATGACCCCGACTTCCGGTCCGAGGCGGCAACGATCGCCGCGCCCATCATCGGGACGTCACGCCGCGAGCTGCTGGGGCGCGACGTCCGTGAGTTCGGGCGCGCCCGGCGTACCGCGCTGTCGGCGCTCGCCGCGCTCGCTCTGTTGCTGGTCGTGTCCCTGGTGGTCTCCGGCGTGGCGATCGTCGACGGGCGCTCGGAGGCGCGGGCGCACGACCGAGCGGCCGCGGACCTGCGGACGACGGCCGCCCAGGCCTTCCTGCGCGATGCCACCCGGCTGCGCACGAGCGACCCGGAGCGCGCGCTGCAGACCGGCATGGCCGCCCAGTACCTCGCGCCCGGCAGGGAAGCCACCAGGGCCCTGACCGAGGCGCTGCGCGCGACACCGTTCGCCGGGGTCGTGCGTACCCATGCGATGCAGGCGGCGGTGCTGAGCCCCGAGTCCCTGCTCGCCTCCGACGGCGGCACGATCTCGTCGTGGGATCTCGATCCGGTGCAGCGCCGTTCGCGCGTACCGGCGCCGGGCGGGGTGATGGCCGCCGGCAAGGACATCATCGCCGTCGGCGCTCAACTCTGGGACGGCGCCCTGCGCACGGTCGGCACCGTGCCGTTCACGGGCGTCTCCGCGCTCGGCTTCTCGCCCGACGGCCGGACGCTCGCCACCGGCGGATCCGCCGGTCAGGTCCGCTTCTGGGACGTCTCGACGCCGTCCGCGCCGAGGCAGCGGGGCGACGTCATCGGCGGCGGCACCGAGCAGGTGACCGCGCTGGCGTTCGGCACGGACCTGCTCGCCTACGCCCGCAGCGGCACGGTGCGCATCTGGCGCGTCGCGGACGGCGCGCCCACCGCCCAGCTTGCGACCGTCGACGGGCCGACCGACGTCACCGACCTGGCCTTCAGCCCCGACGGCGCGCGTCTGGCGGTCGCCTCCGCTGCAGGCATCCAATTGATCGACGTTACGCAGCCGACCGCGGCGAGGCGGGTGCGAAGCACCGGCCGGTACTCCACGCTGGCGTGGTCGTCGGACGGCAAGTGGGTGGCCGGTGGCGGTGACAACGGCGCCGTGACGGTGTGGGACGCGGGGACGCGCCTCCCCGTGATCTCGGCCTCCGCGCAGAAAGGGCTCGTGCTCGACCTCGTTTTCGACGGTCCGACGCTGCTCAGCGCGGGGGCGGACGGCACCGTGATGCGGTGGAGCGTGATCCCGGCGGCGCTCCCGTACGGGAGCGCCGCGCTGATCGGTGCGGCGTGCCGCCGGGCCGGTGGGGGACTGTCCCGCGAGGTGTGGGAGTCGTACGCGCCGGGCGTCGACTACCGCGACACCTGCGCGTCGTAGGCAGCCCCCCGGCGGTCCGGCCCGGGGGGCTGCGGTGTCACGACTCGGTGGTTCCGGAGGCCGATCGGGTCAGGTCGTAGACGGTGGTGCCGCCCACTGTCGTCGCCGGGAAGTTCTCCTGCACCCACTCGGTGATCTGCGAGGACGTTCCGTCGGTGTTCGAGTTGCCGAACCCCATGCCGCCGCCGGCGATGAAGTAGTGGATCTTGCCGGCGGAGACGTAGGACTGGAACGCGGCGAGTGTGGGAGTGGGGTCGGTGCCGTTGAAGCCGCCGATTGCCATCACCGGGTCGCCGGTGGCCAGTTGGTAGCCGGACGCGGAGTTCGATCCGATGGTCGCGGCGACCCACGTGTACTGCGACGAGTTCGCCGTGAGCAGCGCGGTGAGTTCGGCACTCGGCGTGCTGCCGTTGAGCAGGTTGCCACCGCCACCGCGGTTACCCCCACCCCTCGAGAACCCACCGTTACCGGTACCACCCGGCATCTGCCCCCCACCCGGCATCTGCCCCCCACCCTGCTGCTGCCCCTGGCCCTGTTGGCCGGGGAACTGGTTGCCCTGGCCCTGCTGGCCGCCGGGGATGGTGCCGCGGTTGCCCGTGCCGCCGGGCCCGCCTCCTTGACGTCCGCCAAAGGAACCGAAACCCCCGGACGGGCCCGCACTCGGAATCGCACCGGTGTGCGGCTGCGACGCGGTCTGCACGGCGTACGCGGCGGGAGCCGCGACACCGAGCAGCAACGCGGCGCCAGCCAGCAGAACGGCCACCCGGCGCGCGAGCCGGGGCGTGAACGCGAGCCCGCCCGCAACGGCGAGCCCACCGACCAGCACCACCCACCGCAGCCACGGCTGCCAGTCGGCCCGCCCGAGCAGCACGAACGCCCAGACTGCAGTCGCTCCCATCGCGACGGCGAGCACGGCACGCGCGGCGTCCTCGCCACGCACCGCCCACACCGAGACCGCTCCGATGCCGATCACCGCACCGATCGCGGGTGCCAACGCCACCGTGTAGTACGGGTGGATGATGCCCTGCATGAAGCTGAAGATCAGCGCGGTGATCAGCAGCCACCCACCCCAGAGCAGCATGGCCGCGCGGGTCCGGTCGGTCCGCGGCGCGCGCGCCGTGAACCCGAGCACCGCCACCAGCAGCACCAGCGCCGCCGGGATCAACCAGCTCGCTTGAGTGCCGAACTCCGAGTTGAACAGCCGCAGGATCCCGGTCTCACCCCAGGACCCGGCGCCACCCCCACCGGGAGTGACGCTGCCGGCCTCGTCACCGGACAGCCGACCGAGGCCGTTGTAGCCCAGCACCAGGTCCAGCACGCTGTTGGTCTGCGACCCCCCGATGTAGGGGCGGGAATCAGCCGGCCAGAGCTCGGCGATCAGCACCCACCATCCGGCGCCGACGATCAGCGACGCGAACGCCGCCACCAGGTGCAGCAGTCGCCGCCGCACCGAGGTCGGCGCGACCACCAGGTACACGATGCCGAGCACCGGCACGATCACGAACGCCTGCAGCATCTTCGTGAGGAAGCCGAACCCGATCAGCGCACCGGCGAGCGCGAGCCAGTAGGTCCCGGCGCGCACCGCGGCGGCGTCGATCGCGCGCATCGTCGCGTAGACGGCGCCGATCAGGAGCAGCACGAGCAGGGCGTCGGGGTTGTTGAAGCGGAACATGAGCGTGGCCACGGGGGTCAGGGCCAGCACCGCTCCGGCGATCAGCCCCGCGACCGGGCCTGACCAGCGTCGCACCGCAAGATAGAGAAGCCCGACGGACGCGACGCCCTCCAGCGCCTGGGGCACCAGGATGCTCCAGGCGTTGACGCCGAAGATCCGCGCGGAGATCTCCATGACCCACAGCGCCGCCGGGGTCTTGTCGACGGTGATGAAGTTCGACGCGTCCGAGGAGCCGAAGAAGAACGCTTTCCAGCTCTCGGTGCCGGCCTGGGCGGCCGCGGAGTAGAAGCTGTTCGCCCACCCGGAGGAGCCGAGGTCCCAGAGATACAGAGCCGCGGTGCCGACCAGCAGCACGAGCAAGGCCGGCCGGATCCACCGCGGGTCCTCCTCGCGGCCCCGGACGATCCGGCCGATCCGTCCGGCGGGCTTCGGCGGTGCGGTGTCGAGGACCTCGCCGTCGAGGGCGGGATGCGATCCGGCGGGTGGCTGCGGGGGTGTGGTGAGTGCGGTCATCGGGCGTCCTGGGTCGCGGCCGTGCGCCGCGGGTGGAAGACCCAGGCGCGGAAGAGGAGAAATCGAAGGATCGTCGCGGCGAGATTCGCGCAGATCAGTACCGCCAACTCGACGCCGCGCCCCGGGGCGCTCACCGTTGCGTGCAGCACCGACAGCGCGCCGGTCGTCAGCACCAGGCCGAGCCCGAACACCAGCAGCCCTTCGAAGTGCTGCCGTCCGCGCTTCCCGGCACCGCGGACGCCGAACGTGAGCCGCCGGTTCGCCGCGGTGTTGGCGATCGCGGTGATCAGCAGCGCGAGCAGGTTCGCGGTGAACGCACCGACGACGCCCCGCAGCGCCACGTACAGCACCAGATACGCCAGCGTGCTGGCCACCCCGATCCCACCGAACCGGATCAGCTGGCGCACGAGCCGCGAATCCACACCCGGCGCGACCTCCCGGGCGTCACGCCCCAGGGACTCCCGCACGGTGTGCAGCGGCAATGAACCGGTGGCCAAACCGCGCCCGAGCCGCCACACGCCCCGCAGATCCGCCACCGCGGTCGCGACGATGTCGACCCGGCTGTCCGGATCGTCGACCCAGTCGACCGGCACCTCGTGGATCCGCAGCCCCGCCCGCTCGGCGAGCACCAGCATCTCGGTGTCGAAGAACCAGCCGGTGTCCTCCACCAGCGGCAACAGCTGCCCGGCGACGTCACGCCGGATCGCTTTGAACCCGCACTGCGCGTCGGAGAAGCCCGCGTGCAGCGTGCCGCGCAGGATCAGGTTGTAGCAGCGGGAGATGACCTCGCGTTTGGCTCCCCGCACAACCCGCGAGCCCTTGGAGAGCCGGGTGCCGATCGCCAGGTCGGAGTGGCCGGAGATCAGCGGCGCGACCAGGGGCAACAGTGCCGCGAGGTCGGTCGACAGATCGACGTCCATGTACGCCAGGATCGGAGCATCCGACGCGGACCAGACCGCCTTCAGGGCGCGCCCGCGACCTTTCTCTTCCAGGTGCTCCACCGCGACGCCGGGCAGCTGGCCGGTCAGCCAGTGGGCGATCGCGTAGGTGTTGTCGGTGCTCGCGTTGTCGGCGACGGTGATGCGGAACGGGTAGGGAAACGTCGAGGTCAGGTGGGCGTGCAGCCGCCGCACCGACCCTTCGATGTCCTTTTCCTCGTTGTAGACCGGGATCACCACGTCGAGCACGGCTCTTCCGGCCTTGGCGGCGTCCTGGACCGGATCCGCGGCGAGGGTCGTGATCGTCATGGTTCGACGATCGACCGGCCAGCTGTCGAGGTGATGGGGACGGGCTCAGGAGACGCTGTGAAACCGAGGCAGGTTCGCATGACGCCGCCGCCGGACGGCTGCGGCGCGTGTTTCTGCTCGACCAGACACGAGAAGGCGATTAGCCTTCCCTGCCGGGCGAGCGACGAAAGCCACGAGCGCCGCGTCGTTCACCTCGTCGGCGCCCATACTCTGCCACGCTTTCATGAGCGAAAAGAGAGGTATGGCCCAAACAGGGACGAATCTGGTGGCCGTCGCGGAGTTCAACGTGTCGGTGGTCCTGGACGCGATCCGTCGGCATCCCACTGGGGTCGCCCGAGGTGAGCTGGCCGCTTTGACGGGCCTGAGTGGGATGACCGTGTCCAACGTCAGCCGTCGCTTGGTCGAGGACGGACTGGTGACGGAGACCGTCATGCCGGCCAGTGGCCGGGGCAAGCCACCCAAGATCCTGAGGCTCATCCCGAGTGGGGGATTCGCCGTCGGCGTGCACATCGATCCAGCTGTCGTCACGTACGTGATCGTCGATCTGGCGGGTGAGGTCCGCGATCACATCCGGACCGAGACGCCGGTCGTACAGGACCCGGGCCGGGTCGTGGGGGCGATGGCTCGGACGATCGAAGAACTCATCGTGTCGTCCGGCGTAGAACGATCGAAGGTGCTGGGAGTCGGCATCGCCTCACCCGGGCCGATCAACGCCGAGACGGGTGTCGTACTGAACCCGCCGATGCTGCCCGACTGGCACCGGGTCACCCTGCGTGACTCCTTGAGCGCTGCCCTGCGGCTGCCGGTGGTGCTGGAGAAGGACTCCACCGCGGCCGCGATCGCCGAGCGATGGTTCGCGGGCCACGACGGTGCGCGCGACTTCATCTTCGTCTACTACGGCACGGGATTCGCGACCGGCATCGCCATCGGCGGCGAAGTGTTGCGCGGTGTGAGCTCGAACGCGGGCGACGCCGGGCACATCACCGTCGATCCGAACGGACCGGTGTGCTGGTGCGGGCGCCGGGGCTGCGTCGGCAACATGGCGGTCCCGCGCGCGCTGGTGGAACGTGCACTCGAACGGCAGGTGCTGTCGCCCGGTGACGTCGGCCGGCTCGACGACGTGCTGGACGTCGGAGCGGCGTTCGGGAAGCTCGCCGACGCGGCCGACGCCGGGAACCCGGCGGCCATCGGCATCCACGCCGAAGCCGGGCGGGCTTTGGCGCGAGCTGTCGTGGTCACCGCGAATCTCCTCGACGTGCAGCAGGTGGTGTTCGGGGGGCCGTTCTGGGGACGCCTCGCACCGGTGGTGCTGTCCGTGCTCCCCACCGCGGTTTCCGGCGACCCGGCGCTGGTGCTACCGCATTCGATCCGCTTCGTGGAGTCTGCTGTTCCCGTCGACGTGGCGTCGGTGGGTGCCGCGACCTTGGTCCTCGACCAGGCGTTTTCGCCGCGCCCGACGACGATGCTCCTCGCGTCGGGGAAGTAGGCAAGCCTGTCGGCCGGTCAGGATCCCGGCCCGCGCTTCTAGGTTTTCGCAGGTCAAGACTCTTGCAGCATTTTCAACAAACTGCTTTGATATTCGGAATTCACCATCGAGGGGTAGACGCCGTGACATCGGATGCACTGCTGGCGGCCGCCGGCCCGGCCGGCGCGGTGTTCGTACCCCACGTCCACTGGGACCGCGAGTGGTACGAGCCGTTCCAGGTCTTCCGCCATCGTCTCGTCGCCGAGTTCGACCGCCTGCTCGACGTGGCCGAGTCGGATCCGTCGTTCCGGTTCACCCTCGATGGTCAGACGGCGGCCATCCAGGACTACCTCGAGATGCGGCCGGACGAGGTCGACCGGGTCAGCCGGCTCGTCGCGGAGAAGCGTCTCGCGCTCGGGCCGTGGCTGATCCTCCTGGACGAGTTCCTGTGCACCGGCGAGACGATCGTGCGCAATCTGCGGTTCGGTGTCGAAGGTGCCGCCGCACTCGGGGGAGCAATGTCCGTCGGGTACCTGCCCGACATGTTCGGCCACATCGCGCAGATGCCACAAATTCTGGTCCGGGCGGGTATCGGGCGCGCCGTGCTCTGGCGGGGTGTCCCGGCCGCGATCGACGGACACGAATTCGTGTGGCAGGCGCCGGACGGCTCCCGCGTCCGCACGGAATATCTGTTCGACGGCTACGACAACGGGCTCGACATCCTGCTCGTGCCGGAGATGATCGGGCGCGCGCTCGACGACTACACGGTGATGACGAAGCAGCGGTGGGGCGGAGATCCGGTACTTGCCATGGCGGGTACCGACCACGCCGTACCGGACGCCCGGCTCGTCGAGTGGCTGCGCCGCGCCGCCCGTCCCGACCGTCCCATCGCTGTGGCGACGCTGCCCGAATACCTCGAGGGTTTACCCACCGACGTCGACCTGCCGACGGTCGTCGGCGAACTCCGCAGCCATGCCCGTGGCAACGTCCTGCCCGGGGTGTTGTCCGTCCGCCGATCGCTCAAGCAGGGCATGGCGGAGGCAGAACGGGTCGTGGATGAGGCCGAACGGCTGGCCGCCCGTTGGTCACGGACGAGCCAGGACGAGTTTCTGAACGTCTCTTGGCGAAAGATCATCGAGTCGTCCGCCCACGATTCCGTCGTCGGCTCCGGTTCGGACGAGACGAGTGACCAGGTCGCGGCACGCCTGGCCGAGGCCGGGCAGATCGCCCGTGCGGTGCGTGACGGCGTCTTGTCCGAGGTGGCCGCGACGGTGCCGTCCTCGGCGTTCTTCGTGGCGAACCCGTTGACGTCGGACCGGATCGTCGTCGCGTCGGTCGACGTCGAGACCACATCAGCCGAGGTGGCGCTGATGGCCGTCGGCGCCGACGGACGTCGCCTCCCCCTGCAGATTCTGGGCGCGGCGGCGACGGTCCTGGCCGACGAGAACATGGCAGGAGCCGACCTCGAGCGGGTCCTGCGCCGCATCCATCGCCGCGAATTGTTCGGTCGGCAGATCAACGACTACACCGTCACGCCGGGTCTGCTCGTCTTCCGGGTCGCCGAATCCGCGTCCGAGGCACCGTTCGACCTTCTCGAGTTGCGCGGCGCGGTGGCGTCCGCGGTGGCGGATCATCCGGGTAACTGGCGCGTCGTGACCGAGGTCTCTCCGGTGCGGAGTGTCCTCGTGGAGGTACCCGTCGCGGCCTCGGGGACGACCGCGTTCACCATCCGGGAAGCGGAGTCACCGGTGTCAGCGGCCGGCACCGACGCTCCGGACTCCATCTCCAACGGTCTCGTCAGCGTCCGGGTCCGCCCCGATGGCACCTTCGACCTGTACGACGACGAGGGGCTCGTCCTCGCAGGACTCGGACGCCTCGTCGACGGCGGCGACCGCGGCGACAGCTACAACTACGCACCGCCTGACCGGGAAACGCTGATCGACACTCCGAGCCGAGTGAGCGCCGAAGTCGTCGAAGAGGGACCCGTCCGCTGGAAGCTCCAGGCGACCCGGGTCTACGAAATTCCCGTGGGTCTGTCGGACGATCCCGATCGGCGAAGCCTCGAGACGACCGCGATGACGGTCGAGACCGTTGCGGAGCTCCGATCGAACGAGCCGTTCGTCCGGCTGAGCCTGTCGTTCGAGAACCCGGCGCGTGACCACCGGATGCGCATCCACTTCCCGCTCCCGGAAGCCGCAGCCTGCTCGGAGTCGGAGGGGCAATTCGCCGTCACCCGGCGCGGCCTGGTCGCCGAGGCAGGCTGGGGTGAGTTCCCGCTCCCCACGTTCCCGGCCACGTCGTTCGTCGCCGCCGGAGCGGCCACGATCCTGCTCGACCACGCGACCGAGTACGAAGTCGTGGACGACGGCCGAGAGCTCGCCCTGACCGTCCTGCGGGCCATTGGTTCCATCAGCGTGAACCTGCACCCGCTGCGGGACGAGCCCGCCGCAGCCGAGATCCCGGTACCGGGCGCACAAGCGTTCGGCGAAACCATCACCGCTCGTCTTGCTGTGCTCCCGGCGCGCGCCGGATGGGAACGGGCGGACGCCGTCCGCCACTCCGCGCACTTCCGGAGCGAACCCTTGGTCCGCCGCGGGGCGGCGCCGCTCGGAATGCCGATGCCGGGCCCCGCCGGAGGACTGAAGGTGACGGGTGGTTCGGCTGCGGTGACCGCCGTGCATCACTGTCACGACGGCATCGAGGTGCGCGTCGTCGGCATGAGTGATAGTCCCGTTGCCGCCACGATCACCGGGGACTTCCGATCGGCGACCGACCTCTCGCTGCTGGGCGACCCGATCGAAACCGAGGAGTGTCCTGGCACCCTCCACGTCCGACTACAGCCCTGGGAGATCCGAAGTCTCCTGCTGAGGTGAAGGTCCGCCCTTCCCGACGATTCGAAACGTCTTCACCGCGTGGTGCACCGTGCGCCCGCGTTTTCACCGAAGAATCTCATTCGAGATGGCCGACGCGGCCTCGGTCGAGCGTCACAAGGCCGATCCAACGGAAAGGATGTCCCTTTCATGACGAGAGGCATTTTCGGTCGTCGCCGTGTCCGGGCCGCGATTGCGGCAGCATGTGCAACCGGGCTCCTGGTCGGCGGCTGCTCGTCGTCGGGCGATGAAGGGTCGGCGGCTGAAAGCTGCGCACCGGCCAAAGGCAAAGTCACCCTGCAGTACTGGAACTTCGTTCCCGGAATGCAGAAGGTACTCGATGTCTGGAATGCATCGCATCCAAACATCCAGGTGACGATGAAGAATATCGCCGACAATTCTGCCGATCAGATTACGAACGCGGTGAAGGCCAACCAGGCCCCCGACCTGGCGCAGATCGGCTACGACTCGCTGCCGCAATTCCGTACGCAGGACATGCTCGCGGACGTGTCCCAGTGTGCCCCGGCCGCTGCGGCCAAGTCCAAGTTCATCGATTGGACGTGGTCGCAGTCGACGTTCGGCGGCCAGGGCATCTACGCGTTTCCGCAGGACATCGGCCCGCTGGCGATGTATTACCGGGTCGACCTGTTCGAGAAGTACGGCATCGCCGTCCCCAAGACCTGGGCCGAGTACCAGGCCGCAGCGAAGACCCTGAAGTCGAAAGATGCATCGTTGGACATCACGGCGTTCGACCCCTCGAACCCCTGGCTGTTCAACGGGCTCCTCTGGCAGAAGGGCGGCCAGATGTACGGGTACAAGAACGACAAGTGGGTCGTCTCCATCGACAACCCCGCCGCGCGGGCCGTCGCCGCCTACTGGCAGGGTCTGATCAAGGACGGAACGGTCCGGACGGACCTCAAGAACGGTTCGACGCCGCTGACCAACGCGTACGCCAAAAGCCAGCTCGCGACCATGATCGGCGCCGCCTGGAGTTACACCAACCTCCGCGACAACGTGCCGGCGCAGGCCGGCAAGTGGCGAGTGGCGCCGCTACCGCAGTGGGCGGCCGGGGAGAACCGGGCCGGTAACTGGGGAGGGTCCACTGTCGCCTTCATCAAGGGCGGCAAGCACCCGTACGAAGCCGCTCAGTTCAGTGACTGGTTGAACACCGATCCCGAGGCGCTGAAGATGACGAACGACCTCGGCGGCCTCTACCCGGCCGCGACGGCCGGAGCGGACCTGGCCGCGTTCAAGACCGGCACGCCGTATTACGGCAACCAGAACATCTTCGACGTGTTCAGCCAGTCGGCGGAGAACATCGACACCACATGGCAATGGGGCCCGACGCAGGTCACCGCGTACAACTCGCTGGGCGACGCCATGACGAAGGCCGTCGCGAGCGGCAC
The DNA here is from genome assembly GCF_043197895.1 of Cryptosporangium sp. NPDC048952. Lineage (NCBI taxonomy): Bacteria > Bacillati > Actinomycetota > Actinomycetes > Cryptosporangiales > Cryptosporangiaceae > Cryptosporangium > Cryptosporangium sp. NPDC048952. Next base: position 357,096 of record NZ_JBICTY010000004.1, read on the forward strand.
CGACCTGTCCACGGCACTGAAGGCTTCGCAGGACGCCGTCGTCGATGCCATGAAGGGTCAGTCGATTCCGGTGACCGCTGCCAACTGAGCCCCCATCCGTGGCGCCGGGCCGCAGCCGTGGTCCGGCGCCACCGTCGATCCGAGACGGGCGAACCCATGACCTCACCGACCAGCATCGCGCCGGCGCCCCCGGCGTTGCCGAACCGCTCCACCGCACCGCGATACCGCGTCGGTGTGCGGTCGGGAACGATCGCCTCGTTCCTGTTGCCGTTCTTCGTGCCCTTCCTTTTGTTCTACGTCGCACCGGTCGTCTACGCGCTCGTCGAGAGTTTCCAGAAGATCGAACGATCGGGCGGCCAGTTCGGAACGGTGTCCACCGTCTTCGGCGGCGTCACGCAATACGCGGCGGTCCTCTCCGACTCCGAGTTCTGGGCCAGCCTCGGCCGGGTCGGCCTGTTCGGTGTCGTCCAGGTCCCGGTCATGCTGTTCCTGTCACTCCTCATCGCTCTGCTCCTCGACTCGCGACTGGTCAGCTTCCCGTCGTTCTTCCGGCTGACAGCCTTTCTGCCTTATGCGGTGCCCGGACTGATCGCCGCCATCATGTGGTCGTTCCTTTACCACCCGCAGTTGTCGCCGGTGGTACAGATCCTCAGCGACATCGGGATCTCCGTCGACTTCCTCGATCAGAGCAGCGTCCTGTGGTCCATCGCGAACATTTCGACGTGGCTGTGGACCGGCTACAACATGCTCATCATCTACTCCGCGCTGCAGGCAATTCCGCAGGAGCTCTACGAGGCCGCGCGGCTCGACGGCGCGGGCAACCTCGCCATCGCCCTCCGGATAAAGCTTCCGATCGTGTTCCCATCGATCGTCTTGACCACGATCTTCTCGATCATCGGCACACTGCAGTTGTATGCCGAGCCGTCCGTGCTCGCCCAGGTGGCCCCGAGCGTGTCGACCACCTACACGCCGAACATGATGACCTATGGAATCGCCAGCGGCGGCAACTATCAGCAGGCCGCGGCCATGTCCGTGGTCATCGCCATCGCCACGTTCATCCTCAGCTTCGGCTTCATGAAGATCACCAGTCGGAGGTCGGACGCATGACCGCCGCCCGCACGTCAAGCGCCCCGGGGCGTCGGCCGCCCAGCCAGGAGAGCCTGGTCGGCCGCATCGCGGCGATGAGCGTACTGGTGGTCCTCACCATCTACTTCCTCATCCCCGCCTACTTCCTGCTGGTGTCATCGACGAAATCCCAGGGCGACTTCGCCTCCACCTTCGGGCTGTGGTTCGCCGACCTGAACTTCGCCGACAACCTCCGGACGCTCTTCACGACGCAGGACGGGCTCTTCGGGCGATGGGCCGTCAACAGCCTGATCTACGCCGGCGGGGGAGCCCTCATCGGGACGTTCCTGTCCGCGCTCGCCGGGTACGCCCTGGCGAAGTTCCGCTTCCGCGGGCGGGACTTCCTGTTCTCCGTCATTCTCAGTGGCGTACTGGTCCCGTCCGCGACGCTCGCACTGCCGCTGTTCCTGATGTTCTCGGCGGTGCACCAGGTGAACACCTACTGGTCAGTGATCCTGCCGAGCGTGGTCAACCCGTTCGGCGTGTTCCTCGCGCGGGTCTTCACCTCGGCCTCGGTGCCCGAGGCGATCCTCGAGTCGGCGAGGATCGACGGAGCCAGCGAGTTCCGAATCTTCCGGCAGGTGTCGCTGCGGCTGCTCGCACCGGGCCTGGTCACCATCTTCCTGTTCCAGTTCATCGGTATCTGGAACAACTTCTTCCTGCCCATGGTCATGCTGCAGAGCGAAGAGCTCTACCCGATCACCCTGGGCCTGTTCAATTGGAACGCCGCCGTGAGCCAGCAGCCCGATCTGCAGCAGTCGGTGATCACCGGCTCGTTCGTGTCCATCGTGCCGTTGATCGTTTTGTTCCTGATGCTGCAGCGCTTCTGGAGAACCGGACTCGCGGCTGGAGCGGTCAGATGAACTACCTCACCGACACCGGCCCGGGAACCGGACGCCGGAGAGCGGCCCGGTCCTGGCTGCACTCCGACGCGCCGGCCCTCTCGCTGGACGGCGCCTGGCGTTTTCGTCTGCTGCCGGCCGCACCCGGCACCCTGGGAGGCCGTGGGGTGCTCCCGGCCGGCGAGGCCGACGACGCGATGGCAGCACCGGACTACGACGACGCGGCGTGGGACTCGCTCGACGTGCCCTGTCACTGGGTGCTGCAGGGTGACGGCCGGTACGGCGGCCCCATCTACACGAACGTGCAGCTGCCGTTTCCGCAGGACCCGCCGCACCCGCCGGACGCCAATCCGACCGGCGACCACCGGCGCACGTTCGTCCTGCCCGATGGATGGACCGACCAGGAGACGGTCGAGGCGATCGTCCTTCGCTTCGACGGTGTGGAGTCCCGCTACCGCGTCTGGGTGAACGGTGTCCCGATCGGCGTCGGATCGGGATCGCGGCTCGCGCAGGAGTTCGACGTGACGGACGCCGTGCACGAGGGCGTCAACGTCATCGCCGTCCGTGTGCACCAGTGGTCCGCCGCAACCTACGTCGAGGACCAGGATCAGTGGTGGCTGCCCGGCATCTTCCGGAGCGTCACCCTGCAGGCCCGCCCCGTCGGAGGCATCGAGGACGTCTGGGTCCGTGCCTCCTACCATCACGAGTCCGGCAGCGGGACGATCACCAGCGAGCTCCGCGCGACGTCGGCGGCCTTCCCGGTGCACCTGCGGGTGCCCGACCTCGCCGTCGATGTCCGCTGGGCGTCCGCCTCGGACGTCGGGCCGATCGACGTCGGTGCAGTCGACGCCTGGTCGGCCGAGAATCCGCGGCTCTACGACGCGACCATCACCAGCCGCGGCGAGACGGTGTCGCTGCGGCTCGGTTTCCGCACGGTCACCGTCCGAGGCGACCAGTTCCTCGTCAACGGCCGGCGGGTCGTCTTCCACGGGATGAACCGACACGAGACCCACCCGGACCGGGGCCGGGTCTTCGACGAGGACTTCGCTCGCGCGGACCTCGCCATGATGAAGAGGTTCAACGTCAACGCGATCAGGACGTCGCACTACCCACCGCACCCGCGGGTGCTCGACCTCGCGGACGAACTCGGCTTCTGGGTGATGCTGGAGAACGACGTCGAGACCCACTCGTTCCACCACGGCAGCGACCGCTTCCACCCCGGCGGCGGACGCGACGAGTGGTTCGGCAACCCGAGTGAGGATCCCGCCTGGCGCGAGGCGTACCTCGATCGGATGGAGCGCGCAGTCGAGCGGGACAAGAACCATCCGAGCATCGTGATGTGGTCACTCGGCAACGAGTCCGGGACCGGACGGAATCTGGCCGCCATGGCCGCCTGGGCGCGGATGCGTGATCCCGAAAGGCCCATCCACTACGAGGGTGACCGCGCCGGCGACTACACCGACGTGTACTCGCGGATGTACCCGACGATCGCCGAGACGAGGAGCATCGGAGACGATTCGACCTCGCTGCTGCTGGAAGCCTCCGGGGCGCAGTCCGCCCGGCAGCGAACGAAACCCTTCCTCATCTGCGAGTACGTGCACGCCATGGGGAACGGTCCGGGCGGTATCGACCGCTACGAGGACCTCGTCGACCGGTTCCCGCGATTGCACGGAGGATTCGTCTGGGAATGGCGAGATCACGGAATCCGTACCCGTACCGCAGACGGCGTCGAGTACTTCGGTTACGGCGGTGACTTCGGCGAGATCGTCCACGACGGCCCCTTCTGCATGGACGGGATGGTGCTCTCCGACAGCACGCCGTCCCCGGGCCTGTTCGAGTTCGCCGCCGTCGCCGCCCCGGTGCGCTTCGCCTTCTCGCGGTCCGGCCGTGAATCGGTCGCGGTCACCGTCGAGAACCGGCGGCACAGCGCCGACACCTCGGATCTGGTGTTCCGCTGGAGAATCGAGCAGGACGGGCACGAGGTGAGCCACGGCGTCCTCGACGATCTCGCATCGATCGACGCCGGCGCAGCCGCGACCGCCACGGTTGTGCACGCGACACCGTCGGGGAAGGACGAGACCTGGCTGACCGTCGACGCTGCGCTGGCCGCCGACACGACGTGGGCGGCAGCAGGGCACGTGGTCGCCTCCGGGCAGCACGACCTCACGCCGGCCGGTGGCACCCCGACGAAACTGACGAGGGCGTCCGGCCCCACGGGGACGACTGCGGGAACACTCGAGGTCGGCCTGGCAACCTTCGAGGAGGGCCGGCTCACCCGGCTCGCCGGGCTCCCCGTGACCGGCCCCCGCCTGGAACTGTGGCGAGCCCCCACGGACAACGACCGAGGGAACCACATCGGCAGCTACGACACGAGCGATCCCCTGGAGGGGGAAGGGCTCGGCGTACCCGGTCCGTCGTACGCCGCCCAGTGGCTGGACGCCGGACTGCATCGGCTGGTCGCCAGGGTGGAAGACGTGTCCGCCGTTCCCTCGGGCATCCGCATCCGCACCCGCTACGGCGCGCCTGACCACCGGGCGGCGGTCACCGTCGAGGAGACCTGGACCTCGCGTGACGACGGGTTGTGGCTCCGCGTCGAGATCGAACCGACCTCCCGCTGGGCGATCGTCTGGCCCCGCGTGGGCGTACGTTTCGATCTCCCCACCACCGTCGACGGCGCGGCGTGGTTCGGGACCGGTCCCGGCGACTCCTATCCGGATTCTCGGCGGAGCGCCCTGGTGGGCCGGTTCGCCCGTCACATCGATGACCTCACCGTGCGGTACGCGCGCCCCCAGGAAAGCGGGCACCGCAGCGACCTGCGGTCGCTGCACCTGGCGACGGACGGAGAACCGTACCTGTCGATCGACGCCTTCCCCGATGCCCGTGGCCGCCGCCCCGGGTTCACCCTGACCCGCCACACCGCCCAGGAACTCAGTGCCGCCCGGCATCCGCACGAGCTTCCCCCGCCCTCGGCGTCCTACCTGTACCTCGACGCGGGCCAGAACGGGCTGGGATCACGCGCCTGCGGCCCGGACGTCTGGCCGGATGCGCTGCTACGCCCCGAGAGCCGCACTCTCGTCCTCAAGATAGGAAGCAGCGGAGTCCGATGATCGAGGTTCGTCAGAAGAGTCGCCTCCTCCAGATCGAGCAACGCGTCGCCCGGTTCGTCCGCGACAAGATCGAGCCCCGGCTCTACCGCGCGGCGGTCCCGTTGACGGTCCGGCACCGGGAGATCGGCGGCGAACCTGTACCCTTCGCCGTCGGCACCGCGGGAGAGCTCCGACCACTTCCGGTCGGGTCGGAATGGGGACGCGCGTGGGACACCAGCTGGCTGCGGGTCCACTGCACGATCCCGGCCGACTGGAACCGGCAGGGGAGCCTGCGCACCGGCACCCGGCTCGAAGCCGTCATCGATCTCGGCTTCACCCATGCCCAGCCGGGCTTCCAGGCGGAAGGACTCGCCTACACCCTCGCCGGCGAGCCGTTCAAGGGGCTGTCTCCCTGGAACCACTACGTTCCCCTCGACGGCGACGCGGGCGACGCCGTCGAGTTCTGGGTCGAGGCCGCTGCCAATCCGAATGTCGCCGGATCCGACGTGGTCGACTTCACCCCGACTCCGCTCGGTCTCTGGGAAACGGCCGGAGAGACCCTGCGCTACCGGCTGAACCGCGCCGATCTGGCGTTGCTCGACCTGACGGTCTACGAGCTGCTCCAGGACATCGCGGTGCTGCGCGGCGTCGCGGCCCAGCTCCCCGTCACGAGCCCTCGCCGCTGGCAGATCGCCGGCGCGCTCGAACGCATGATCACCGCGATCGAACCGGTCCGCGTGGCGGAAACCGCTGCTGCCGGACGTGCCGAACTGCGCGGCGAACTGATGAAGAAGGCCACGGCGAGCGCCCACACCATCCACGCCACGGGCCACGCCCACATCGACTCCGCCTGGCTCTGGCCGGTCCGGGAGACGATCCGGAAGTGCGCCAGAACCTTCTCCAACGTGCTCGCGCTCATGGACGACCATGACGACTTCGTGTTCGCCTGCTCCTCGGCCCAGCAGTTCGCCTGGATGAAGGAGCACTACCCGACGCTGTTCGAACGGATCCGGCAGCGGGTGGCCGAGGGGCGTTTCGTTCCCGTCGGCGGCATGTGGGTCGAGGCGGACACCAACATTCCCTCCGGGGAGTCCCTGGTCCGCCAGTTCACCCGTGGCCAGCGGTTCTTCGCCGAAGAATTCGGCATCGAGTGCGAGGAGGTCTGGCTCCCCGACAGCTTCGGGTACACCGGTGCGCTTCCGCAGATCGCTCGTGGTGCCGGGCTGAAGTGGTTCTTCACGCAAAAATTGTCCTGGAACCGGGTCAATCGGATGCCGCACCACACGTTTCGGTGGGAGGGGCACGACGGGTCCATTCTGTTCTCGCACATGCCGCCGATCGAGACGTACAACGCCATGCTTTCCGCGGAGGAGCTCGTCTACGCGGAAAACAACTTCGCCGACCACCTCACCAGTTCGATGTCGCTCGCCCCCTTCGGGTGGGGAGACGGCGGCGGGGGACCGACGCGTGAGATGCTGGCCGCGGCCGACCGCCAGGCCGACCTCGAGGGCGTCCCCCGGGTCACCGTGAGCTCGCCGGCCCGGTTCTTCGCCGCGGCCGAGGCGGAGAACCCGGAACCCGCCGTCTGGAAAGGCGAGATGTACCTCGAACTCCATCGAGGCACCTACACCTCGCAGGCGGCCACCAAGCGGGGTAATCGCCAGTCGGAGTCACTTCTGCGGGAAGCCGAACTCTGGGCGACCACAGCCACTGTGCGACGTGGGTTCCCCTATCCGGCCGAGACGCTCGACGAAGCCTGGCGCCGCGTGCTGTTGCTGCAGTTCCACGACATCCTGCCGGGCAGTTCCATCGCCTGGGTACATCGCGAAGCGGAACAGACCCACGCGTCGGTCGCGGAATCGCTGAATCATGTCATCGAGACGTCGCTGGCAGCTCTCGCCGGGCCCGGAGATCAGCTGCTGACCGTCAACTCGTCACCGTTTTCCCGGGCGGGTGTCGCCCCGCTGAGCTGCGCGGCCGCGTCACTCCCCGCCCGGGACGCCGCACCGGTCCGGATCGTCGAGGACGGCACGTCGTGGACGCTCGTCAACGGTCTCACCCGTGTCACCGTCGACGAACGCGGCTTGCTCGTCGTCCTGGACGACCTCACGACGAAGCGGAGCCTGCTCACGGGCCGTAGGCCGGGCAACCTGCTCCAGCTGCATCCCGACCTGCCCACCGAATGGGATGCGTGGGATCTCGACGAGCACTACCGGCAACAGGTCGTCGACCTCGACGACCGGGCGGAGATCACCGCCACGGGCGACGGGGACCGGGGCGTCGTCGTCGCCCGACGCCGCTTCGGGAACTCCACCGTCGAGCAGCACATCGTTCTCGAACGAGACCGCGCCGACGTCACCATCACCACCGAGGTCGACTGGCGCGAACGCCAGAAAGTCCTGAAGCTCGCGTTTCCCTTCCGGATCGACGCACTCGAGTCGACTGCGGAAACACAATTCGGTTACGTCACCCGGCCGACCACGACGAACACCTCCTGGGAGGAGGCGAAGTTCGAGATCTGTGCGCATCGGTGGTTGCACGTCGGCGAGAAGGGCTACGGCGTGGGCGTGGCGAACGCCACGATCTACGGCCACGACGTCGTGCGTGATCGGGACGTGGACGGGCCGATGACGATCGTCCGGGAGACCCTGCTTCGCAGCCCGCTCTTCCCCGACCCGGAGACCGACCAGGGCGGCCACCGTTTCACCACGGTGCTCGCTCCGGGTGCGGACGTCTCCGCCACCGTCGCGCTCGGCTTCGATCTCGCCTTCCCGCTTCGGTCGATCACCGGAGCGGAGGTGATCGAACCCTTGGTGCGGGCCACGGGCGAGGGAGTGGTGGTCGACACCGTCAAATGCTCCGACGACGGGTCCGGCGACGTCGTGGTCCGGCTCTACGAATCCGCGGGGCGCCGAGCCGACGTCGAGGTCGAGGCGTTTTTCCCGTACGAATCGGTGGCGGTGACCGACCTACTCGAGAAGCCCGTTGCCGTGTCGCTGCCGGAGGGCCGTTCCACCAGCCTTCGGCTACGTCCCTTCGAGTTGGTCACCCTACGATTCCGGCGATGATCCGCCCCTCGAGGTGAGGGGCGGCACCCTCGGTCAAACTACTATTGTGCTAGTACTTTAGTAGACCGAGAGAGGTTCGCATGACGACGACGCTGGACGCGACGGGGGAGCAAGCCGCTCTACGACGGGTTCACGGTCGCGGAGATGATCCGCTTCGGCGCGGCCACCAACGCCGGATTCGACACGCGCGGCACCACCGAGCGGCTCCGCGGCCTGGGCATCCCGCTCGACCGCAGCGTCGGCCGGATCTCCGGTGGCCAGCGCACGCAGGTCGCGATCGCGCTCGCTCTCGGCAAGCGCGCCGACGTCGTCCTGCTCGACGAGCCGATGGCCGACCTCGATCCGCTGGCCCGCCCGGCGCTGCTCGGCGAGTTGATGGCGACGGTGGAGGAGCGTGGCTGCACGGTGATCCTCTCCTCGCACGTGCTCGCGGAACTGTCGGACGTCTGCGATTCACTGCTGGTCGTGAACGAGGGATCGCTGCAAGTGTCGGGGCAGATCGAGGCGTTGGTCAACGGCCACCGCCTGCTCGTCGGCCCCGTCGAGGCCTACGGGGGCAACGGCCGCGTCGGCGTCCACCCCGTGGTTTCGGCCCGCACGACCGAACGCCAGGCCACGGTCCTCGTGCGGTGGCGCGCCGAGCCGGTCGATCCCCGGTGGGCCGTGCACGAGGTGACGCTGTCCGATGTCGTTTTCGGCTACCTGCGCAGCCCCGCGGCAGCGGCCGGGCCCGAGTTGGTGGCCGTATGACCAGCTTCGCGACGTTGACCTGGCTCCATGCCCGCCAGCTGCGCGGCGCCGCACTCCTGTCGCTCGCACTGATCGCCGCCTACGCGCTACTCGTCGCGGGCCCGGAACGGCTGGCCACCTACTACGAGTCCATGGGCGACTTCGCGCAGCCCGGCGTCTCGGTGCCGATGCTGTTCGGTGCCGGTATCGCTGCGCCGATGCTCGCCCGGGAACAGCAGCGCGGCACGGTCGACCTCGCGTACACCCAGTCGATGCTCCGCGCGCGCTGGCTGGCGGCCCGCGTCCTGCCCACGCTGGTGCTCGCGGTGGCCACGATGTACGGGGTACGGGCCGCGTACGGCTTGCCGCCGGGCAATCATCTGATCTGGCCGGGCGAGGTCGGTACCAGCACCGTCCGGCTCGGTTTCTTGCTCTACGCCTGCGCGCTCGGGCTGTGCGCCGGTGCGGTGCTGGGCCGCACGCTGCCGGCGATGGCCGTCACGGTGGCCGGCTTCCTGCTCGTGTGGAACGGCGGGCTCCTGTTGCCGCTCGTCGATCTGCTCGCGCCGCACCCACAGGTCTACGACCCGGCCGAGTACCCGCGAGTGGTGTGGGCCTACGGCGTGGTCCTCTATGCCCTCGCCGCGCTCTGGCTCGCGATCACGTTCGGGTGGATGATACGAAAGGTGCCACGGTCATGATCTGGGTCACCTGGCGTCAGCAGCGCTCGCTCCTGACCACTGCGGTCGCCGTGGTCGCGGGTCTCGCGTTGATCGGAGCGCTCGAACGGCACGGCATCGTGGGCGCCCTCGGAAACGGGAGCACGTCCCGCACGATCGCGGCGTTCCTGCCCGCCGCGCTCGGCGTCTTCTGGGGCGCGCCCCTGCTCGCCCGTCCGCTCGAGAACCACACCGCCGATCTGATGTGGCCGCAGCGCCGTCGATGGCTGGCGCTGACCCTGGTACCGCTCGGCGTCGCCACCCTGACGGTCGCGCTCACCGTGCGTCTGGTGCTCACCGGTGTGCTGGAAGGCCGATTCAACGACCACTACCGGTACGACGTCGTGTCGGTGGCCGCCGTGGGCTTCACGGTCTTCGCGGTGGCGCTCGGGGGCTTCGTCGGCGCGGTGATCGGAAAAGTCGAGCCGGCGATGCTCGTCACGCTGCTGGTGTACGCGGCGGTGCGGTTCGTGGGCGGCTGGGTCCGGTACGGGGACGGGTCGTGGGACCGCTGGTACGAGATTCGCTGGGAAGAGCTCGGCTGGTACCTGGGGCTGTCCGTGCTGCTCGTCGCCGGGACGTTCGTCGTCGTGGCGCGGAGGGGGACGTCGTCGTGATCGAGTTCCGACTGGACCGGACGTCCGGCGTCACCACCTACCTGCAGCTGGTGCAGCAGGTGAAGGACGCCCTGCGGCTCGGTGTGCTGGAGGCCGGCGACCAGCTCCCCACCGCCCGCGCGGTGGTCGCCGCACTCGCGATCAACCCGAACACCGTCCACAAGGCCTACCGCGAGCTGGAGCGCGACGGGCTGGTGGAGTCGAGGCAGGGCCAGGGCACGTTCGTGACCCGGTCGCTGGCGTCACCGGCGCTCGACGCGCACCCCGACCTGCGGCGGTCACTCGTCGACTGGCTGACCGCCGCCCGGGCCGCGGGCCTGGACCGCGAGGCGGTCAACGCGCTGTTCACCAGCGCGACCCGCGAGGTGTTCCGGGAGGTGGCGTGAGGTGCCGGCGCTCGCGGTGCGCTCGGTGCGTCGGCGCTGCGCCCATCGCGCAACGGGAGGTGACCGACGCCGTCCGCTGGCCGCCGACACCTCGGGTCAGGGTCGGCGGCCGACGCCGCCGATCAGCCAGCGGGTGGCCTCCGGCGCCGGGTCCGCCGGGTCGGGGCACCACTGGTCAATCGTCACCAGACCGGGTTCGACCAGGTCGAACCCGGCGAACACCTCCGCGATCTCGTCTTTGCGCCGGAAATAGATCGGGGTGGGAGTGGCGCGGTAGGCGGCCTCGACACCCTCCACCGCCTCGGCCGGGTGATTGTCGACGGTGACGTGGGTGGCGGCGAGATAGCTTCCCGGCGCGAGCGCGTCCCGCAACGCTCCGATGACCGGGTCGAACTCGTCGGTGCGCAGGAAATGGGTCATCGCGATGAGCATGACCCCGACCGGCCGGTCGAAGTCGATCAGCTCCCGCACTTCGGGGTTCCCGATGACCTTCTGCGGCTCCCGCAGGTCGGCGGTCACCACCGTGGTGAGTTCGTTGGTGGCCAGAAGTGCTCGACCGTGCGCCAGAACGATCGGATCCTTGTCGACGTAGACCACCTGGGCGTCGGGCGCGGCCTGCTGTGCGATCTCGTGCGTGTTGCCGACCGTCGGCAGGCCGGCGCCGATGTCGATGAACTGCCGGATGCCGGATCGCACCATGAACCGCACCGCACGCCGCAGGAACGCGCGATTCTCGCGGGCCAGCTGACGCACCTCCGGCATGGCCGCTTCAACTGCGGCGACCGCGTCCCGGTCGACTTGGAAGTTGTCTTTTCCCCCGAGGTAGTAGTCGTACATGCGGGCCACGTGGGGCCGGCTGGTATCGATCTGCGCGTTCGTAGCGTGTTCCACCTGAACACTTCCCTCCGACTGAGTCCACTATGTACGTTAGCGTGCCCGATCAGCGCTCCGGCGAGGTGTGACCCTACGTACGTCGACCGGGCCCTACTGCCGCGCATCAGCGGGAGCGGGCAATTGCCTCGCCGTTCCGCTGCGCGGAAAGTACAGTCGCGCGGTGCCCGGGATACTGGAACGTGTCGCGCCCGCACGCCTGGGCCGGTCGTTCCGGTGGTTGCTCGCGTCGTCCTGGACGACGAACCTGGGTGACGGCGTCGCTATCGCGGCCGGGCCGCTGCTGGTCGCGTCGCTGACCGACGAACCGTTCCTGATCGCATCGGCCGCACTGCTGCGCTGGGCGCCGCAGCTGGTGTTCGGGCTTTCCGCCGGGGTGGTGTCCGACCGCTACGACCGGCGCCGGATCGTCGTCCTCGCCGACGGCAGCCGTGCGGTCGTCCTCGCCGTCCTGGTCGCCGCGCTCGTCACCGACCGGCTCGACGCGGTGGGTGCGCTGGTCGCACTGGGGCTGCTGGCCACCGCCGAGGTGTTCGCCGACAACACCGCCGCGACGCTCACGCCGATGCTGGTGTCCCGGAACGACCTCGTGCTGGCCAACGCCCGCCTCCAGGTCGGGTTCGTCTCGCTCAACCAGCTCGCCGGCCCACCGATCGGCGCGGCGTTGTTCGCGGCCGGTGGCGTCTGGCCCTTCGTCACCCAGGCGGTGCTGGTCGCCGCCGGTGTGCTGCTCGTCTGCCGGATCCGACCGGCGGCGCGGGAGGCGCCGACGTCGAGCCACGTCCTCCGCGAGATCCACGAGGGCTTCGCGTGGATCTCGCGTCATGCCGCGGTGCGCACGCTGGCGCTGACGATCCTGATCTTCAACGTGACGTTCGGCGCGGACTGGTCCGTGCTCGTGATCTACGCGCAGGACCGGCTCGGTCTCGGCGCGATCGGATTCGGGCTGATCACCGCCGTGTCGGCGGTCGGAGGGCTGCTCGGGGGCGGTTTCTACGGCTGGATCACCGCGCGGGTCAGCCTCGGCAACGTGATGCGCGTCGGCCTGATCATCGAGACGCTCACGCACTTCGGGCTGGCCGCCACGACGTCTCCGGTCGTGGCCCTCTCGATCTTCTTCGTGTTCGGCGCACACGCGTTCATCTGGGGCACCACCTCGACGACAGTGCGCCAGCGCGCTGTCCCGTCGCACCTGCAGGGGCGGGTGGGCAGCGTCTACACGATCGGCCTGTACGGCGGCCTGGTGGTGGGATCCGCAGTGGGCGGTGCGTTGGCGGGTCGCTTCGGCGTGACGGCGCCGTTCTGGTTCGCGTTCGCCGGTTCGGCGCTCTTCCTGGTGCTGCTCTGGCCCCAGTTGACGCGCATCGCCCACGCGGACTCCTAGGTCACGCCGGGACCTGCTCCATCACCTCGGCGGTGAGGGCCACCGAGCGCAGGCGGCCCTCGACGGTGGGGGCCTGGTGCGCGGTGATCAGCTCGTCGGCGTCGGCCTCGGCTGTGAAGTTCTCCAGGTAGGCGCGGACGTCGTTCGGCGTGCCGATCGCGGCGTACTTCATCATCGAGTCGAGCTGCTGCGCGGCGCCGGAGGCCAGCAGGGTGTCGGTCTCGGCTTCGGTGAGGTTGCGTCCACGCCCGAACAGCAGGCGGGCGCGGGAGCGGCGGGTGACCTCGTGCTGGGCCCGCGCCTCCTCCTCGGTGTCGGCGGCGAGCACGTTGACGCCGGCGATCACGTACGGCTGCGAGAGCTGCTCGGACGGCTGGAACTTCTCGCGGTAGATCCGCACGGCCTGGGTGAGGGCCTGCGGCGCGAAGTGCGACGCGAACGCGTACGGCAGGCCGAGCGCGGCGGCCAGCTGCGCGCCGAACAGCGACGAGCCGAGGATGTAGAGGGGCACGTCGGTGCCCTTGCCCGGGTAGGCGTCGACGCCCGGGACCCGGGTGTGGCCGGTCAGGTACCCCTGCAGCTCCTGGACGTCCTGGGGGAACGACTCGGCGGAGCTCGGGTCGCGGCGCAGCGCGTACATCGTGTTCTGGTCCGAGCCGGGGGCGCGGCCCAGGCCCAGGTCGATGCGGTCGGGGTACATCGCGGCGAGCGTGCCGAACTGCTCGGCGATCGTCAGCGGAGCGTGGTTGGGGAGCATGACGCCGCCGGCGCCGAGGCGGATGCTGTTGGTCTTCGCGCCGACGTGCGAGATCAGGACGCTCGTCGCGCTCGACATGATCGCGGCCATGTTGTGGTGCTCGGCGTACCAGACCCGCTGGTAGCCGTGCTCCTCCGCGGCCTGCGCCAACGCGACGCTCGCCGCGATCGCGCTGGAGGCGGACTCGTTCGCGCCGACCGGCGCGAGATCGAGGATCGAGAGCGGAATCGGCATGGCGGGCGCCTTCCAGATCTTCAGCGGGGACTGTCTCCGCTTAACCGTAGCCCGCGATTCGGCCGACTGCCGGAGCCAGTCGGCGTCAGCGGAGGCTGCGGAGAATGCTGACCACGCGGCCCAGGATGGTGGCGTGGTCGGCGTCGATCGGGGCGTAGTGGGCGTTTTTAGGCAGTAGTTGTACGTGGCCGCCCTCGACGTGCAGCACCTTCACGGTGGCCTCGCCGTCGAGCATCGCGGCGACGATGTCGCCGCTGTCGGAGGTGGGCTGCCGGCGCACGACGACGATGTCGCCGTCGCAGATCGCGGCCTCGATCATCGAGTCACCGCGCACCCGCAGCGCGAAGAACTCACCGTGGCCGACGAGGCTCGCCGGCAGGGGAAGCGCCTCCTCGAAGTTCTCGTCGGCGGTGATCGGCGAACCGGCGGCGATCGCACCCACGAGCGGCACCACCGTGGTGCCGTCAGGCGCCTCGCGCGCGTCGACGGCGCGGGCCGCTCGGCTGTCCCGGTTGATCAGGCCGAGCTTCTCGAGGGCTCGCAGGTGATGGGCCACTGATGAGGTCGAACTGAGCCCGACCGCCTCGCAGATCTCACGGATGCTCGGGGGATAGCCCCGCTCCCGCACGGTTTGCCGGACGAAGCCGAGGATCTGCTGCCGGATCGGGGTGAGCTCGGGCGGTGCCATACACCAACCCTACGACATTTTTTCGATCACATGTACTAATGCCTGCCGGTGGGATGCTGGGGTGCATGGGGATGCGAACCCGAGCAGCGTTGCTCATCGTCGCGATGACGGCGGCGGCCCTCACCGCGTGCTCCGACGCGGGCAACGACCCCGCCGCGAGCGGCACCGCGCCGACCGGCGATTCCGTGTCGAGCGGCGCCACGTCCAGCAGCGCCTCCGGCGCACCCTTCGCCGCGTCGCCGCTGCGCCTACCGCGCGTCACAGCCGGCGGCACCTGCCCGGTCACCGCCGCGAAGGCCCGACCCGGCCACCCGGACAAGGTCCTCGGCACCGGCCCGCTCGGCCCGATCGCCTACTACTACACGGGCGGCGACGCGGTTCTCCAACTCCGCGCCGACGACCGGCAACCAGACGGGCAGTACCGCGCGAAAGTCCGCTGGATCGGCACCGGATACGCCGGCCCGGTGCTCATCCGGGCCGACCGCATCGACGGTGAGGGCTCGGCCCTCGCCGAGTTCTCCTACACCGGCGAACGGCGCGACGGCGGCTTCTTCGCCCTGCTCACCGAGCGGGACAACGACATCCCCGCAACGACGTGGGTGAGCGGCCCGGGCTGCTTCGCCTACCAGGTGGACGGCACGAACTTCACCACGACGATCGTCTTCGACGCGGTGCTCGAACGCTGACGCGCGCCCGCCGAACGGCCGACATGTTACTCGCCAGTAGTGAGACCCGCAATTTCTTCTATCTCTCGTTTTGCCTCCTTATCGTCCGCGGCACCCCCGACGGACTCGATGAGGAGTTCCATGAGACGACTGTTCGCCGCCCTGCTCCTGGTCGCCGTCGCCGCCGTCGCGCCGACGGCACCCGCGCAGGCCGCCGCACCCCCGCCGCAGGGCCCCGCCGGCGACGCGTTCTACACCCCGCCGTCCCCGCTGCCCGACGGCGCCGACGGCGACGTCATCTGGTGGCGGCAGCTGCCCGACGACATCATCAACACCGGCTACCTGCTGCTCTACCGGTCGCGGAACGCAACCGGCGCCCCCATCGCGGTGTCCGGTCGGGTGCTGGTTCCCAAGCTCGCCTGGCGGGGTCCCGGGCCGCGCCCGATCGTCTCGGTCGCGAGTGGAACGCGGGGCATCGGCGACGGTTGCGCGCCGTCGAAGTTCCAGCCCGACTACGAAAAGCCTCTACTCATCGACGCCATGCTGCGCCGCGGGTGGGCCGTGGCGATCACCGACTACGAGGGCCTCGGCACGCCGGGCACCCACCCGTACGTCGTGGGCCGGTCCGAGGGACGCGGTGTCATCGACGTCGTCCGGGCCTCGATCCGGCTGCCGGCCAGCGGACTGGCCGGTGGGGGACCGGTCGCGTTCTCCGGCTACTCGCAGGGTGGTGGTGGCGCGGCCTGGGCCGGCGAGTTGGCGCCGACCTACGCTCCGGAGCTCACCGTCGTCGGCATTACTGCGGGCGGAACCCCGGCGGACCTGGACGCGGTCGCGAAGTTCCTCGACGGCGGGATCGGATTCGGGTTCGAGCTGCTCGCGGCGCTCGGTCTCGACGCCGCGTACCCGGAGCTGAACCTGCCCGCCTACCTCAACGAACGCGGCCGGACGCTCTACGAGACCCAGCAGGACGCCTGCATCGACCAGGTCTTCGGCTACGCGTTCCAGCACATCGCCGACTACACGACCACCAACCCGCTGACCACGCCGGCGTGGCAGTCGCGACTCACCGAGAACAAGCTCGGGTCGACGCCGCCGCGCGCGCCGGTCTACCTGTTCCACGGCGGCTCCGACGAGATCATTCCGCTCGCGCAGGCCCAGACGTTACGTCGTCAGTACTGCGCGGCCGGCGTGACAGTGCGGTGGGCGACGTTCGTCGGTGAACACGTCAGCACGCTGATCGCGTCGGTGCCGGACGTGCTCACGTTCCTCGGCGACCGCTTCGCGGGGAGAGCGGCCACCAGCAACTGCTGATCACGACGGGCGGGGCGGCGACGTGTACCAGAGGGACGCGATCGTCGCCGTCGCCACGAACGCACTCGTGAGCACCGCCCAGCCCCAGCCGATCGGGGCGTCGAGAGCGCGGCCCAGCCCGTAGTACAGCGGGGTGGCGACCACGACGATCACGACCCAGCCCAGGATCGCGCGCTGGCGGAAAGTCGCCCGCGGATCGAGCGTCGGACCCGTCCAGCGCGCGTCCGGGTGCTCCGCGGCGAGCGCGTGGTTCGCGTCGGAGGCGGCGGTGGCCCGTCGCGTCCGGTGCCGCATCCACGGACGTTGGCCGAGGATGAGGACCGCCAGGGCGACGTACAGCCCGAGCGGTGCCCAGTCGTCGCGCTGCAGGCCGTCCGACGATCGGATGACGACGATGAAGACGAGCAGCGCCCCGAACACGATGTACACCCAGCGGAGGCGTCGCATTCGCTTCTCGTAGTTCTCGCCGGCGCGGACGAGGTAGTCCGCGCGGTCGGCGGCGACCGAGGCGAGCGCCGGGTCGTCGACCGCCCGGCCGCCGTGGATCGCCTGGCGGATCCGCCAGTTCTCCTTCAGCGGCAGCCGGCTCAGCGCGGTGACCGACTCCCGAGCGCCGAGCTCGGCCGCGATGCGGCGGTTGCGCCGGGCGACCAGGACCAGCGTCACCACGACGACCAGCAGCGGCAACCCGACGACGAGGACGACCTGCGCGGCGCCGTTCATCGGGCGTCCGTGGTGGGCTTGCCGTGCGACGGGATGCCGAAGTGGATCGCGACGATCAGCGCGGTCGCGATGGTCACCGCGACACCGGCCGCCGAACCCCAGCCGACCGGGGCCTCCAACAGGAGGGACAGCCCGTGGTAGAGCGGAGTGTTGACCGCGACGAGCACGGCCCAGCCCAGCGCCATCCGTTGTCGGCCCGTCGACCGGGGATCGAGGGTACGGCCGGTCCAGCGCGCGTCGGGGTGTTGCGCGGCCAGCGCCGGGTCGTCCACCGCCCGGCCCGCGCGGATCGCCCGGTTGATCACCCAGAGTTGGCGCAGCGGGAGCTGGTTCACGGCCGTCATCTCGTCGCGGGCACCGAGTTCGACCCCGGCGCGGCGTTGGCGCCGGAGGAAGAAGACGAGCAGCGCCACGGTGACCAGCAGGGGTAACGCGACGACCAGGACGTCGGGCATGGACGAATCGTAGCCGGTCAGGGCGCTGGTCAAACGTCCATAATGGGGGCTGTGGATCGTTCGCGCAGGGCAGTGCCGACCGCGGTGAACGCGGTGTTCATCAGCTCGGTGTACGAGTCGTCGGCGACCGCTGGTGGGCGGCGCCGGGCCTCCGCGAGGTACTCCTCTGCCGCGTCGAACGAGCGGAGGCGACGGAGGTTGTCGGCGATGTTCAGGTAGAGCGAGGGATAGAAGCCGACGTGCTCGGCGGGGAGGTTCGCGGCCGCGTCGAGGGCGCGGGTGTCCCACATCAGCGCGAGCGCTGGATCGTCGTACATGTCTGCGAGGTAGTGGGCGATCGTGCAGCGGCGCAGCGCTTGATCCGGCCCGGTCGGGGAGGGGGCGAATTCGCGCCAGATCGCGAGGAGGTCTTCGCGGGGGCCGTCCCCGCCGGATGCGCGGTGCGCGGCGACGGCGGCCCCGATCCGCCCCATCAGCTCGCCGAGCCCTCCGTCGCTCTGGGTGTTCACGGCTTCGTGTTGCGGGGTGGTCACGAGGGCTCCGTTTCGGGGAGGTGGATGGGCATGGCGATGGCGGTGAGGTCGCCGGTGTCGGCGGAGCGCACGAGCACCGGGTGGTCGGGGGCGGAGAACTCCAGCATCACGTCCGGGCCGATCGCGCTGCTGATCGTCGGGTGGAGCGTGGCGAGCTCGAACGCGAGTGTCATCGCCGGTCCGTCCGGGGCACCGATCACGATCGTGTCCGGTGCGCGGTGGTGCGGCGAGGTGCTCCGGTGCTGCTCAATGCTGATGCGGACGTGACGCGAGGCAACATTCTCGAGCGCGGCGAGAAGCTGGTGCCGCGCGACCAGCACCCGCACCGCGGGAACGGGCAGCGCGCCCAGCATCGCCCGATAGTCCGGATAGGGCGGCGCCAGAACCCGGCACCACCGCCCGTCACTGCCGGTGGCACCTCCGGCACCCGCTCCACCGGTGCCCGCGTCCGCGGTGGGCGGGCCGGCGGCTGGGCCGCCGGCGGGAGCCACCTCCAGGTAGTCGTTCGCGGGACGGAGGCCGATGACGGGTTGGCGGCGGAGCCAGGGCGTGATCGCGCGGAGGTCGTCGCCGTGCACGGTGACGGCCCACGGGGCGCCGTCGTGGTGCGTCACGAGCGTGCGGGTCGCCAGGCGGTACCGGTCGGTCGCGGTGAGCACGAGCTGCCCGTCCCCGGCCTCGACGTAGATCCCCACCAGCGCGGGCACCGTCGGCTCCGACGCCGTAGCGGTCGACACTGCTTCCACCGCCGCCACGAACCGCAACCCGTGCACCTCCACCCGATCCTCACCCCACCCCCCAACTCCGCCGCGCCCCGCCACCGCGCCACCACCATGACCGCCGTTCGCGGCGTCGGCTGTGGGGGTGCGGAGGGTGCGTTTGGCGGCGGCGGCCAGGGTGTGGGCGGCTTCGGCTCGGGTGGTGAGGGCGTTCACGTGGGCGTCGATGACCTCGTCGGCGCGCTGCACGACGTCGATCGAAAGTATTTCGGCGATGCGGGGCAGCGGCAGATCCAATTCCCGCAGTTGCCGGATCAGCGTCGCGCGAGCGACCTGATCCGGCGCGTAGTAGCGGTAACCGGACGCGGCGTCCACGGCCGCGGGCTCCAGCAGGCCCGAGTCGGCGTAGAACCGCAACGCGCTCGGGGTCAGCCCGCACGACCGGGCAAAAGACCCGATCGTCATCAGTTCGCCGTCACTCACCCGCTCATCGTGAAGCTTCGACCCACTCGAAGGTCAACCCCACTCCGCTCGATACGCGGCCGCGTGGCCAGCGAGGCAACAGCCAGCGCGGGCCCCAGGTCGATCACACCGCCCGCACGATCGGCTTGTCGTACGAACCGTTGTCGATGCCCCACGACGACACCCAACTCGGTGTGATCCGCACCCACAGCGGCCCGAATCCACGTCCCAGCAGCTCACCGCCGGTCTCTTGGATCTCCGCGTGCCCCTTTACCGCGACCCCGCGCGGCGCCCACGGCTCCACCGTCGCGACGTCGTCGACCACGAACGCCACCCACGGGTTGTTCGCGATGTGCCCCCGGTACCCCCGCCGCTGACCCCGGCCGGGCAGATCGTGCGCCCCGATCTTCAGGATGCCGTTCTCGTGGTCGAGCCGGAACCCGGTCGGGACGACGTGCGGCCGACCGTCGGCCGTCACGGTCGCCAGCCGCCCGAGTCGCTGCCCGCCGAGGTACTCGATCTCACCCGCGCTGAAAACGCCCACTCGTGTCCTCCCGGTGTGTTTCCACCCTGGACGGTACTGGGGTTCGCGGCGAGCACTAGGCCTCGATGATCATCAGGACCGCGTCTTTGGCAACGTTCGCGCCGGCGCGGGCGCGGAGTTCGGTCACCGTGCCGTCGATCGGCGCAGTGAGCACGTGCTCCATCTTCATGGCTTCCACGACGGCGAGCGTCTGTCCTGCGGCGACGGTTTCGCCTTCTTCCACGGCGACGACGGTCACGGCGCCGGGCATCGGCGAGAGCACGGGACCGCCCGCACCGGCCGCGGCCTCACCGGCGGCGTCGAGGGCTTCCTGGTCGCGCAGCGCCCACGTGCGGCCGTCCCGCCCGATCCACAGCAGCCCATCGATGTCCCGCGCGACCGCGTAGCTCCGGGCCACCCCACCCTGAACGTGCCGAACGACTCCGTTGCGGGTGGTCGTGGTCGGGACGGGGGCGGCGCCGTCGATGCTCATCTCGGCGTTGGTGGCGCGGCCGCGGTAGCGGACTTCGACGGAGGTGGTGCCGCCGGCGGTGAGGCGGCGGGTGGTCCAGGCGCGGTCACCGAGGCGCCAGCCGCCGGGGATGTCGAACGGATCGGCCAGGGCCGGGGCGGCGGGCTCCAGATCGAGGAGCGCGAGGCCGGTGGCGAGGCCGACGACGTCATCGGGAAGGTCGGAGCTGGTCAGGTCGTCGAGGCGACGGCCGACGAGCCCCGTGTCGAGGTTCCCGGCCCGCACGTCCGGGTCGGCGAGCAGCGCGCGGAGGAACCCGATGTTCGTGCCGAGCCCCAGCAGCACGGTCTCGCCGAGCGCGGCGTCGAGACGGCGGAGCGCCTCGGCGCGGTCGGACCCGTGCGCGATGATCTTCGCGAGCATCGGGTCGTAGTCGGAACCGACGAATCCACCCTCGGCGACGCCGGAATCCACCCGCACGCCGACGGGTTCCCGCAGCGCGAGCACGCGACCGCCGGTCGGCAGGAACCCCGACGCGGGGTCCTCGGCGTACACCCGCACCTCGACCGCGTGCCCGCGGGGCGTCAACGGCGACGGCCACGGCGCGACGGCACCTGCGGCCACCCGCAACTGCAACTCCACCAGATCGACGTCGTACACCTCCTCGGTGACGGGGTGCTCGACCTGGAGGCGGGTGTTCATCTCCATGAAGAACCAGTCGTCGGGGCGGTCCCCGGCGACGATGAACTCGACGGTCCCGGCGCCGACGTACCGGCAGGCGCGGGCCGCGTCACAGGCAGCGGCCCCCATGGCCTCGCGCTGTGCCTCCGTGAGCAACGGTGACGGGGCTTCCTCGACGATCTTCTGGTGCCGACGCTGCAGCGAGCACTCGCGTTCACCGAGGTGGACGACGTTGCCGTGCTGATCGGCCAGCACCTGGATCTCGATGTGGCGCGGCGTGGTGATCAGCCGCTCGACCAGCAGCGTGTCGTCCCCGAACGAAGCGCGCGCTTCGCGGCGCGCGGTGCCGAGAGCGGCGGCGATGTCCTCGGCGCGGTGGACCTCGCGCATGCCCTTGCCGCCGCCGCCCGCGGAGGGCTTGAGGAGAACGGGGTACCCGATCTCCGCCGCCACGGCCGTCAGTTCGGCGTCGGAGAGGCCCGGGTCGGCGCCGCGGCCGGGATGCGCGTGGTCCCCGTCTCCGCGGCCGGCGTCGGGCCGGTCGGGCGCGCCGCTGGTCGACAGGGCCGTGCTGTCGGAGCCGGGCACGACGGGCACTCCGGCCTTCGCGACGGTTTGCTTGGCTCGGATCTTGTCGCCCATGGCGTCGATAGCGGAGGAAGGCGGACCGATGAACACGAGGCCGGCCGACTCGCAGGCGGCGGCGAAGTCGGTGTTCTCGCTCAGGAAGCCGTAGCCGGGGTGGATCGCCTCGGCCCCGGTGGCTTGGGCCGCCGCGATGATGCGCTCGATCGAAAGGTACGACTCGGCGGCTGCGGCCGGCCCGATCCGCACGGCGACGTCGGCGGCGGCGACGTGCGGGGCGTCCACGTCGGCGTCCGAATAGACAGCAACCGACCGGATTCCGAGCCGTCGCAGCGTACGGACGACGCGGACCGCGATCTCCCCGCGGTTGGCGACCAGAACAGTGGAGAACATCGTCATCACATCCGGAAGACGCCGAAGGCGGGGTCGGCCAACGGGGCGTTGGCGGCGACGGACAGGGAAAGGCCGAGCACGGTGCGGGTGTCGGCGGGGTCGATGACGCCGTCGTCCCAGAGCCGGGCCGTGGAGTAGTAGGGGTTGCCCTGGGTCTCGTACTGGGCGCGGATCGCGTCGGGATCGGCGTTGCCGACAGTGCCGAGCACCATCGCGGCTTGCTCACCGCCCATCACCGAGATGCGGGCGTTGGGCCACATGAACAGGAAGCGGGGCGAGTACGCCCGGCCGCACATGGCGTAGTTCCCGGCGCCGAACGAACCGCCGATGACGACGGTCAGCTTCGGTACGCGGGTGGTGGCCACCGCGGTGACCATCTTCGCGCCGTGCTTGGCGATACCCCCGGCCTCGTATTCGCGACCGACCATGAACCCGGTGATGTTCTGCAGGAACACCAGCGGGATACCGCGCTGGTCGCAGAGCTCGATGAAGTGCGCGCCCTTCATCGCCGACTCGCTGAACAGCACGCCGTTGTTGGCGACGATCCCGACCGGGTGGCCGTGGATGTGCGCGAACCCGGTGACGAGCGTGGCGCCGTAGTCGGGCTTGAACTCGGCGAAGCGCGATCCGTCGACGATCCGGGCGATGACCTCGCGGACGTCGTACGGGACGCGCGGGTCGGTGGGGACGGCGCCGTAGAGCTCGGCGGGATCGGTTGCCGGCTCCTCCACCGGTGCGCGGTCCCAGGGCGGGGAGGTGCGCGGGCCGAACGTCGAGACGATGTTCCGGACGATGCGCAGCGCGTCGGCGTCGTTGTCGGCGAGGTGGTCGACGACGCCGGACGTGCGCGCGTGCAGGTCGCCGCCGCCGAGGTCCTCAGGCAGCACGACCTCGCCGGTCGCGGCCTTCACCAGTGGCGGGCCGCCGAGGAAGATCGTGCCCTGGTTGCGGACGATGACGGCTTCGTCACTCATCGCGGGGACGTAGGCGCCGCCGGCGGTGCAGGAGCCGAGCACCGCGGCGATCTGCGGGATGCCCTTCCCGGAGAGCTGCGCCTGGTTGTAGAAGATGCGCCCGAAGTGGTCGCGGTCGGGGAAGACCTCGTCCTGTGCAGGCAGGAACGCGCCACCGGAGTCGACGAGGTAGAGGCAGGGCAGCCGGTTGTGCAGCGCGACTTCCTGGGCCCGGAGGTGCTTCTTCGCGGTCATCGGGAAGTACGTGCCGCCCTTGACCGTCGCGTCGTTGGCGACGATGACGCACTCGCGGCCGGCGACCCGTCCGATGCCGGTGATGATCCCGGCGGCCGGGGCCTGGTCGTCGTAGAGACCGTTGGCCGCCAGCGGCGAGAGTTCGAGGAACGGCGACGAGGGGTCGACGAGCGCGTCGACGCGGTCACGGGGCAGGAGTTTGCCGCGTTCGACGTGCCGGGCCCGCGACTTCTCCGAGCCGCCGAGCCGTGCCGTGGCCAGCTTGGCGTTCAGCTCCGCGAGCAGTGCACGGTGGGCTTCCGCGTTGGCGGCGAACGCCGCGCTCCCCGGATCGACCTTGGAACGGATCATGACCACTGACGTTAACTGACCGCCCGTACGGTCAGCAAGAGGTCGTATGATGGGGCGGTGAAGAGTTCCCGGGCGAGTTCTCGCGACGCGATCCTGCGCGTGTTCGCCGAGCACGTTGCCGCGCGCGGCTACGCCGACACCAGCCTGGGTGACGTCGCCTCCGAGCTCGGCCTGAGCAAGGGCACGATCGTCCACCATTTCCGCAGCAAGGAAGCCATGCTCGGGGAGCTGCACGTCGCGTATTTCGGGCGGCGGTTCGCCGAGGCCTCGTACATCGGCGCGGAACTGGACGACCCGGTCGAGCGGCTGATCGCGATGATCTACGCACTGCTCGCCGCCCACCGGGACGACCGCGCGGCGTCGCTGGCGTGCCTGCGTGAGCTGGTGCGCTACTTCGACGGCGAGCTGAACGAATTCGTTCGCACGCAGCGAAACGCCTACACCGAGATCCTGGTCGGCATCCTGCGTGACGGTGCCGAGCAGGGGGTGCTGCACACGACCGACCCCACGATGTCCGCGCTGCAGATCTTCGGCATGTGCAACTACGCCTGGACCTGGTACCGGCCGGACGGGCCGCAGTCGGTGGAGGAGATCGCCGCGCGGTTCGCGCGCGACATCCTGGGTGGGCTGACGCATCCGGCTTCTAACGACAGTGGGCTGGACGAGCGGATCGCGGCGGCGTTGGCCGTCGTGCAGCGTGTTCCCGGCCGATTGGTCACCCGGACGAGCCTCGCGACGACGTCGACGGCGTGATGCTGGTGATCGATCCGGGCGAAGGCGGCGCGAGGCGCTGGCCGTTGCGCGCGGCGACGGATCGCGCCCAGCCGCTGGTGGAGACGATGCCGAGCGCGAGCACGGCGACTCCGCACGCTCCGAGCAGCGCCCAGGCGGTGTGGCTCGCGTCGATGAAGTCGGCACCGGCCACGATCGAGCCGGTCACGGCGACGCCGATCGAGGCGCCGAACTGGCGGGCGCTGGCGGCGAGCGCGCCGGCGACACCGACCTGGTCGGGCGGCAGGCCCGAGACGGCGGTGTTGGTGATCGGCGGGCTGATCATGCCGACGCCGAGGCCGAAGAGGGCGTAGGCAGCCAACAGGTAAGCGCCGGGGGTCCGCGCGGTCAGGGCGACCAGCGAAAAGCCGCCGAGGGCCAGTAACGCGCCGCCGAGAACGAGGGGCGGGCGGGCGCCCCGGGACGCGACCAGCCGCCCCGAGAGGTTGGCGGCGACGGCCTGGGCCACGGCCATCGGGACGATCATCAGCCCGGCGCGCAGCGGGCTTTCGTGGCGGACGTCCTGGAGGTAGAGCGTGTTGAGGAACAGGAACCCGCCGAGGCCGGCCGACATCACCACCGAGATGGTGTTCGCGCCGGAGAACGGAGGGCTGCGGAAGAACCGCAGGTCGATCAGTGGCTCGGACCGCCGGGGCTCCACGGCGAGAAGGCCGACGAACGCCAGGACGGCGAGCACGATCAACCCGACGATCCACGGGTCCGCCCATCCCTGACGTGGGCCCTCGATCGTCGCGGCGATGATCGACGCGAACAGCACGACGATCAGCGCCTGGCCGGGCGGGTCGAAGGCGCGGGCGCGGGCGGCCCGGGACTCGGGGACGAACCGGCGGGCGAGCAGGATCGCGACGATGCCCACGGGGACGTTGACCAGATACACCGATCGCCAGTTGACGCCGCTGACCAGCAGGCCTCCGAGCACGGGCCCGATCGCGATCGTGATCCCGATGACCGATCCCCACAGGCCGATCGCCCGGGCCCGTTCCCGGCGGTCGGTGAACACGCTGACGACGATCGACATCGCGACCGGGTTGAGCATCGAGCCACCCACTCCCTGCAGGCCGGCGAACAGGATCAGCCACCCGACGCTCGGCGCCAGGCCGCTGAGCAGGGAGCCGAGGGCGAACAGCGCCAGGCCGAGCTGGAAGATCCGCTTGCGTCCAAAGCGGTCGGCCAGGGAACCCGAGAACAGCAGCAGGCAGGCCATGACCAGGGAGTACGTGGAGACGGTCCACTGCAGGCTGCTGACCGAGGCGTGCAGATCCCTGCTGATCGACGGCAGTGCGACATTGACGATGCTGAGGTTGATGCCGGTGACGCCGACGCTCAGGCAGCAGATCGCCAGCACCAGGCGGCGGTGCACGGGACGGGCGGTGTCAGAAGAGGACATGGCGGATCCTTGAACAGACGAATAGAGTCTCCGGTGAAACGGAGAGCCTGTCCGCATCACCATATGGAGAGCCTGTCCACTTATGCAAGACCAGTCGCCGTCGAAGAGAGCCGACGCAGCCCGCAACCGCCAGCGAATCATCGAAGGAGCGCGCGCTGCCTTCGCCGACACCGGAGCCGAGACGTCGATGGCCGAGGTCGCCCGCAGGTCCGGGGTCGGTCAGGCGACGCTGTACCGCAACTTTGCGACCCGGCACGCGCTGCTCGAGGCGCTGCTCGTCGACGAGGTCGACGAGGTCTGCGCCGCCGCGGCGACGGTCGAGGGCGACAGTTCGGGGGAGCGGCTCACGACCTGGCTGCGGCGCTTCTTCCAGTACGTCGCCACGAAGCGGCCGGTCGTTCTCGGGCTGCTCGAGCACACCGACACCACCGATCCGGTCTTCCAGACCCGGAGCCGGATGCTCGCCGCAGGTCAGCCGCTGTTCGCCGCCGCCCAGGACGCCCACCAGATCGCCGACGATCTGGACCTCGACCAGGTGCTCGATCTCGTCATGGCCATCGCGAAGATCCCCGGCACGCCGGAGTACCGGCAGCCGATCCTCGACGCGGCGCTCGCCGGCCTGCACAGGCGCGGCAACTGACGTTCACGTCAGCGTGCCCGGTGCACCACCTGCGGCCGTGCTCGAGGCGCTGACCACGATCCGCGACGCGCTGGGCAAGCGACTCGACGCGTAAACGCGCTGACCGGGTGGCCGTTACTGGTCGGAAGTCGCGCCGAACAGCGGGCGAGGACCGGCGGTGTCGAAGCGCACGAAGGTGGGGTCTCCCTCGATCGCCCGGCCGAAGACTTCCGCGAAGGCGGTGAAGTCCGGCGAAGCCAGATGCGTCTGAAGCGCGTCTTCTGTCGCCCACTCCTCCGCGAGCACCAACACGGTGGGATCCGTGAGGTCTCGAGAGAAGCGGTACTCGTTGCAGCCCGGCTCCGTCCGACTCGACTCGCTCATCCGTTCTGCAGCGACCAGCACGGACTCCAACATGAGTCAGCGCGCAACCCTCTACGACCTGCTCACTCGCGGCGTCGGTCGCTAGCTTCTCGATGCGTGAGCCCGGTCCGGTGCCGGGTGCGGGCGGGCAGCGGCATGACGGGAT
Source organism: Cryptosporangium sp. NPDC048952 (assembly GCF_043197895.1). Lineage (NCBI taxonomy): Bacteria > Bacillati > Actinomycetota > Actinomycetes > Cryptosporangiales > Cryptosporangiaceae > Cryptosporangium > Cryptosporangium sp. NPDC048952. The sequence goes on from NZ_JBICTY010000004.1 coordinate 384,033, forward strand.
CAGCGCGGGCCGTTCGCGTCCTTCGCATCGAGTTCGGCGAGCAGCGCGTCCAAGGGGTGGATTTCTGCGGACGGCTCTTCGACCGCAGGCGCGGCGGCCGGAGTCGCCTCGGTCGGAGTCACCTCGGTCGGACGCACCGCGAGTCGCCAGTTGGTCGGGCATCGGTAGATGGGGTAGCCGTCGGGTGTGGTGACCGCGCTGGTCAGCTTGTAGTCCAGCACGCCGTCGGCGACGAGCATCTCGATCGTGGGCGGTAGCTGGCGGCTGTTGTCGCGATAGACCGTCAAATTGGTGTAGCTGGCGGGACCGCCGCGTAGCTCGACCCGGGCTTCACTCAAACGTCAGCACTCCTCAACCAGTCAAAATTGCCGCTTGCACCGTACCCAGAGCGAATCGGCCATTAGCAGTCCCTCCGGCAGGCCGTGATGCTCAACTGAAACATCAAAAACTCTAAATGCAGGGTTAACTCCGATCGCTCTGCCTACTCTCACGTGCGTGAACCACCGCGTCGCGCTGACAGCTTTAGGTGCTTCCACCTTCGTTTACGTGACCGCCGAGGCGATACCGGTCGGCCTCCTGCCGGAGATCGCCGGCGACATGTCGGTGAGCGAGGCCGACGTCGGCCTGCTCGTCACCATCTACGCCGCGGTCGCGGCCCTCACGTCGATCCCGCTGACCGCGGTGACCATGCAGGTCCCGCGCCGGCGCCTGATCGCGATCGGGATGTCGATCTTCGCACTCTCGCAGTTGGCGTCCGCGATCGCGCCGACGTTCGCGCTGCTGGTCGTGGCCCGGTTGGTGTGCGCGCTGGCGCACGGCATCTTCTGGGCGACCGTGGCGCCGATCGCGTTCCGCCTGGTGCCGCCGGGACAGGGCGGGCGCGCGACCGCCTGGGTCTTCCTCGGTAACTCGCTGGCCATCGTGGTCGGCGTGCCGCTGGGCACGGCGCTGGGCCAGCTCTTCGGCTGGCGGATCGTGCTCACGGTGCTCGCGGTGGGTGGTGCCCTCTGCGTCGCGGGAATTCTGACGCAACTCCCGGCGCTGCCGGCACTGCGCAGTGACCTCGCGACCTCGGCCTGGCAGCGCCAGCGCAACGCGATCCTCGTGCTGCGGTCGGGGCCGCTGGTGGCGGTCGCGGCCGCCACGATCGTGCTGATGACCGGCCTGTTCTGCGCGTACACGTTCCTGGCGCCGCTGGTGCGGCGCAATGCCGGGCTGGAGGGGCCGGCGCTGAGCGCGCTGCTGCTGGGATTCGGCGCGGCCGGTCTGGTCGGCAACTGGTTCATCGGACGCTGGGTCGACCGGCGGCCGGGGCCGCTGCTGAGCATTCTGATCGTCGTCATGATCGCCGCGCTGGCGTTGCTCGTGCCGACGCTCGGGCCGGTGCCGACGATCGTCGCGGTGCTCGCGTGGGGCGCGGCGATGACGGCCTCGCCGGTGATCATGCAGGCCGCGGTGTTACGGGTCGCGCCGCAGTCCGCGGACGCGGCGTCCGCGGTCTACGTCGTGGCGTTCCAGGTCGGCATCGGCGGCGGATCGTTCCTGGGGGAGCGGATCGTCCGGGCCGGCTACCTCGAGGTGCTTCCGATCGTCGGTCTGGGATTGGCGGCGGCGGCGTTCGTGATCGTGGTCGCGTCCCGCCGCGCGTTCCCGTCCCGGTTGGCGACCGTGCCGGCGCTGGAAGCACCGAAGTCCGACACGGTCGTTGCGTCCCCGGCGGGGTTCAGCTGGTTCCAGAACCCCAACCACCTGGTCGTGAGCAGCCACTACGCCACTCCGGCCGAGTACCACGACTTCCGGCCCGTGGAGTACAAGGACGTCACCGAGCCGTGGTGGTACCCGCAGCAATCTCCGCGGTGAGCGTGCCGAGCTGTTCCCGGAACAACGTGACGCGAGCCAGCTTCACGTCCTCGTAGCCGCGGACGACGTCGGCCAGGTCGATCAGCGTGACGACCTGCTCGGCGTTGTCGGTGCCCAGGTGGGCGAGTGCGCCGTGGACGGCGGCGCGGTATTCGGCGACGAGTTCGCGTTCGACCCGGCGGACGTGGGCGTAGCCGAAGACGTCGAGCGGTGTGCCGCGGAGCCGGCGTGCGGCACGGAGTGCGGTGAACGCGGGACGCGCCGTGCGTCGGAGGCGGATCTTGCGTTTCATGCCGAGGGCGCGCAGCACCGGCGGGTGGAGCAACACCGACACGTCGGCGTCGGGGCCGAACTCGTCGTCGCGGCGGGCCTGCTCGGTCGGGTCGAGGTGGAGGCGGGCGACCTCGTACTCGTCCTTGTACGCCATGAGGTGGTGCAGGCCTCGGGCGTAGGCCAGGCCGATGCGCTCACCGGCCTCGTCGCCGGCCCGGCGGGTCGCTGCCGCGGCGACGCGCCGGACGTCGTCGGCGTAGCGGTTGGCGTAGTTGACGTCTTGATAGCCGGTGAGGTCGGCGACGCGCAGTGCGAGCGCCTCCTCGAACGACGTGCCGGCGGCGACGGTCCGTGGCGCCTCGGTGACCGCCGTCCCGGTGACCGCCGCTTCGGCCGCGGCCCTGTCGACGGCGGCCGCGCGGCCCCAGCGGAACGCGGCGAGCGTCTTGTCGACGCTCGCGCCGTTGAGGCGGATCGCCGCTTCGATCGCCGCGGCCGACAGCGGGAGGCATCCGTGCTGGTACGCCGCACCGAGCAGCAGCATGTTCGTGGGCATGTGGTCGGCGAACAGCTTTTCGGCGAGGCCCTGGGCGTCCAGATGCAGTGTCGCGTCAGGACGGGTGACCGAGGCGATGCGTTCCAGCGCGTCGGCCGGGCTGTCGGGAAGCACCACCCGACCGGTCACCATCGCCGCTGTCGGAACGATCGCGGTGTTGAGCACCGCGACGGTGTGACCGGCACGGGCGGCGTCGAGGTTGGTCTGCGCGGCGGCGCCGAGCAGGTCGAAGCCGACGAGGACGTCGGCGGTGCCGCGGGACGCCTTGGTCGTGCCCGTGATCGGGGCCTTGGAGATGCGGACGTCGCTGACGACCGGGCCGCCCTTCTGCGCGAGGCCGGTCTGCTCGAGCCCGGCGGCGTGCAGTCCGTCGAGGTGGGCGGCCATCTGCAGGATCTGCGAGACCGTGACGACGCCGGTGCCGCCGATGCCGGGCATCCGGAGTAGCACGTCGTCCGGGAAGCGCCGGTCAGGCTCGGGAAGATCGCTCGGCGCCTCGGGAACCGAGCGCTTTCGCGGCTTCCCCGGCTCGACGAGCAGGAACGACGGGCAGTCGCCGGTCAGGCAGGTGAAGTCGGAGTTGCACGAGGCCTGGTGGATACGCGTCTTGCGGCCGAACTCGGTGTCGACCGGCTGAACCGACAGGCAGGTGGATTTATCGCCGCAGTCACCACACCCCTCACACACGCGCTCGTTGATGACGACCTTCTCCACCGGCGTGGGAAGCTGCCCCCGCTTCCGCAGCCGCCGCTCCTCCGCCGCACACCGATCGTCGTGGATCAGCACGGTCACGCCGTCGATGTGTGCGAGCTCCTGCTCGGCCTCGGCGAAGAAGGCCCGGTCCCGGACCGACGCGATCGGGTCCAGCCGGATCCCCCGGTACGAGCCAGGCTCATCGGTCGTGATGACGACCTTCCGCACGCCCTCGTTCGCCAGCCACCGCGTGAGCGTCGGAATATCGAGCCGGCCCTCGGCCCGCTGCCCACCCGTCATCGCGACAGCGTCGTTGTAGAGCAGTTTGTAGGTGATCGTGACGTCAGCAGCCACCGCGGCGCGGATCGCGAGCGAACCGGAGTGGTGGAACGTGCCGTCACCGAGATTCTGGACGAAGTGCCGGTCGTCGGTGAACGGGGCGAGCCCGATCCACTGGGCACCCTCGCCGCCCATCTGGGTGATGCCGATGTGCTTGCCGCGCCCGTGCGTGTCCAGCGCGACCATCGCGTGACAACCGATGCCGATCCCGACGAGCGTGTCGTCGGACGCGCGGGTCGAGGTGTTGTGCGGGCAGCCGGAGCAGAAGAACGGCGTGCGCGCGGCCAGCATCGGCAGGGCGATGCGGGGGCGCTGGGGCGAGACCTCCGCCGCCGGGAGGTGGAGCCGGGACCGCAGCGCCCGGGCGACGTCCTCGGCGCCGAGACTGCTGCGCGCGGTCAGCAGGGGACGGCCGTTTTCGTCGTACCGGCCGACTACGGTGGGCGCGTCCGGTCGTCGGTACAGGGCTTCTTTCAGGTGCCCTTCCAGGAAGGACACTTTGTCTTCGACCACCAGCACCTGGTCGAGCCCGGCGGTCAGTTCCGCCAGCAGTTCCGCGTCGACCGGGAAGGGCATGGCGAGCTTGATGAGGCGTACGCCGAGCGTCTCCAGGTCGGCCTCGTCGAGCCCGAGGTCCTCGAGCGCGCGCTGCACGACGGCATAACTGGTGCCCGACGCGAGCACGCCCACTCGAGCGTCGCGTGCGCTGAACACGACCCGGTTGAGTCCGGCGGTGCGGGCGTACTGGCGCGCGAGGTTCAGCCGCCGGGTCAGCATGTCGTGCTCGGCGTCGAGCGAGGCGGGCCCGACCAGCGCCGGGGGAGCGGGGCGCGGGGTGCGGTCCGGCGCGGGCACGGCGGCGCTCAGGCCCGTGACGTCCACTGTCGCTGACGCGTCCGCGACGTCGGCGACGATCTTCAGGCCCACCCACAGCCCCGACGCGCGGGACAGCGCGACCGCGTGCAGCCCGTACTCGACGACCTCGGCCACCGTGCCGGGCGCCAGCAGCGGCATCGACAGGCTCTGGCACATCGGCTCGCACGAACTCGGGATCGTCGAGGACTTGCTGGACGGGTCGTCGCCGATCAGCGCGACCACACCACCCAGCGCCGCGGTCCCGGAGACCGTGCTGTGCCGGATCGCGTCGGCGGCCCGGTCCAGGCCCGGGTTCTTGCCGTACCAGAATCCGACGACCCCGTCGTGGCGCGCGCCGGGCACCTGGCCGAGCAGCTGCGTGCCGCCGACCGCGGTGGCCGCGAGCTCCTCGTTGAGGCCGGGCTTGAACACCACGCCGTCGAGGTGTTTCTCGGCGCGGACCAGTTCCATGTCGAGCCCACCCAGCGGGGAGCCCTGGTAGCCGCTGACGAAGACCCGCGTGTTCACGCCGTGGGCCTCGTCGAGCCGTCGCTGTTCGAGGGTGAGTCGGACGATGGCCTGGACCCCGGACATCAGGACCCGGCCGGCGGTGGCTGTGTACTTGTCGTCCAGGGAGACGCTCATGCACCGAGGAGACGCCCGTCACTCTCTTCGAGCAAGTGTCTTGCGCACTCTGCCGTCGGAGACGCAAATTGCTTGTGTGGTGGACGACATCGACCAGGAAATTTTGCGGCTGCTGACGGCCGACGGCAGGCGCACGTTCTCCGAGATGGCCGGCGCGGTGGGGCTGTCGGTCGCGGCCGTGAAGCGTCGCGTCGACCGGATGCGCGAGATCGGTGTGATCACCGGGTTCACCGTGCAGGTCGACCACGCGAAGCTCGGCTGGGGCATCGAGGCGTTCACCGAACTGCGCTACAGCGGCGCGACTCCGGTGAGCGCGATCATCGGGACCGCGTCGGCGGTGCCGGAGGTGCAGGCGATCTACACGATCGCCGGCGACCCCGACGCGTTGATCCACCTGCGCGTGCGCGACATCGGGCATCTGCAGCAGGTGATCGACCGGTTCCGTCGGACCGGCACGGTCGTGGGCACGAAGACGCTGATGGTCATGGGGTCCTGGGAACGAGGACCAGCTTCCCCGTAGCACGAGGCGTTCCGGGCCCTGCTCGGTACTACTCCCGGCCGGTATCGACGCGGGCGGTGAACGTCAGCATCGCGTCGGCGAGTGCCTGCGGGGCTTCCTGGGCGACCAGGTGGCCGACGCCCTCGAGCCGGACCGAGGCGATCTCGCCCGCGGTGACCTGCGTGAACGTCTGCTCGGTGAAGGGGGCGCTGGCCGCGTCGACGGTGAGGACCGGAACCGTCAGGGGACGTTCCGCGGCCAGGGCTTTGGTGCGGCCGTGGTCGGCGAAGATCGCCTGGTAGAGACCCGCCGTTCCGCGCCAGCCGCCGGGGCGCGCGTACGTGCGCACGAATTCGTCGACGTCGGCGTCGGTAATGGCATTTTTGGTCGTTGTCATCAGCGGGTAGGCCCAGTCGGCGAGCAGTTGGCGCTCGTGGCCTGGCAGGAACATCTCCGGGATGCCGGGGGCGCCGAGGAACCCGACGTGCCAGGAGCCGCCGTGGTTGACGTCGGCGAGGTTCTCGAGCCCGAACCCGGCCAGCGTGGTCTCGATCGCTGTCACGCTGAGCACGTCGTCGGGGTGGGTGGCGGCGAAGCGGAAGCCGAGGCCGCCGCTGATGTCCTGGATCGACAGGTGGACCGGACCGACGCCGAGGTGCCCGACGAGGTGGTGCAGGTCTTCGGCGGAAGTGGCGTCGTCGTAGTCACCCTCGGCGTTGCCGGAGTCGCCGAACCCGCGCAGGTCGACGGCGAACACGCGATGGGTCGCGGCGAGCAGCGGGATGAGCTTGGCGAAGGCCCACCAGGTCTCCGGCCAGCCGTGCACGAGCAGGATCGGCGAGCCGCTGCTGCCGGCTGCGACGTAGTGCAGCTGGGTGCCGTTGACGTCGAGTAAATGGTGGGTGACGTCGGGGATGGTGGCGGGCATTTTGGACTCCTGGAATCGACAACCTGTCTGTCGATTAAACTAGACAGCCTAGTTGTCGATGTCAAGGCTTCTATAGGCTGCGCGCATGTCCCGATCCGGCGCCGACCTCGCTCTGCTCCTGCTCGGCGGCTTCCGCAGCCTGGCCGACCGCGCGACCGCCGAGCTCGCCGCGCGCGGCTACGAGGACGTCCGCCCGGTGCACGACTTCGCGCTGACCGCGATCCTGTCCGGGGCCGACAACGCGTCGGAGCTGGGTCGCCGGATGTCGGTCACCAAGCAGTCCGCGGCCAAGACGATCGCGGTGCTGGAGGAACGCGGCTACGTCGCCCGCGAACCCGACCCCGCCGACGGCCGCCGGATGCGCCTGCACGTCACCGAACGCGGGCTCGCGATGCGCCGCGAAGGCGAAGCGATCTTCGACGAGATGCGCGAGCAGTGGGAGGAACAGGTCGGCGCCGAGGCTCTGCGCGGTGTGGAGGACGCCCTCCGTCAGCTGCTGGGTGACCAGCGGGTTCGACTCGACTCGCCGGGCTGGCTCATGCAGGACCTCCCCGCCGACGCCTGAACTCGCTTGCTCCGGGGGACGGTGCCCTCCAATCGATTCGAACCCTCGGTCACGCGACGACTCGAGTGTGCTGGACGGCGGCGGGCCCGGCGACGTGCGGACCGATCGCCGCGCGCCAGCGAGCGTAGTGCTCGGTCTCGCGGTAACGCTCGTGCGCCGCGACGTCCTCCCATTCCACCAGGAGGACGAAGTTCGTCGGGGTCTCGACTCCCTGGGTGACGCGCGCCGAGAGCATTCCCTCGGTCGCCTCGAATCCCTCGCTGGCCGAGATGTGGGCTTCCGTGAAGTCTGTCTCGCTGCCCGGCTTCACGCTTATTTCGGCGATTTCGAGAATCACGGTGATCGCTCCACATTCTCAATCGGTTGGGGTTGGGACGAACGGACCAGCGGCCGCATCGCGGCGGAATCCCCTGCCCGCTGTCGTCTCGGCGTGACATCACCGTACCACCTGATGTCGCACCGCGACATCAGCGATGTCATGCCGCGACATCAGCGTCCGTCCCGAAAGGCCAAGGGTCCGCACGTTCGAGGCTGCGCTCGTGAGCCTCCCGCCTGCTCGTCGAACCCACCCCTGGCCAAGTGTTGTCACGACGTGACATCGGGGCCAGTAACCTGACCCCATGCCTCGGTGGGAACACGGCAGTGCGGAGCGGCTGAAACAAGCCGCGATGGAGCTCTTCGAAGAGCAGGGCTTCGAGGACACCAGCGCCGTGCAGATCGCCAACCGCGCGCGCGTCACCACACGAACCTTCTTCCGCTATTTCCCGGACAAGGAAGAAGTACTTTTTGCCGACGCCGATGCGCTCAACGAGGCGCTCGTCAACGAACTTCTCCAGTCGGCCGACATCGCGAAACCACTGCTGGCCGTCACCCGCACGCTGGCCGGCTACGACTGGGAGGCCCTCGGATCCCTGGAGCTGCTGCGCCGGCGGGCCGCACTGATCGCGTCGGACCCTCTGCTGCTGGAACGAGACCTGGTCAAACAACAGCAGATGGCCGACGGCTTCCGCGGCGCGCTGTGCCAGCGCGGTGCCGACCCCGATGTCGCCGAACTTGCGGCCAACACGGGGAGCCAGGTGTTCCGCATCGCCTACCGGCAGTGGCTGGAAGGCAACGGGGACGTCGACCTGGCGACGTCGACCGACGCCGCGATGTCCCTGCTCGCCACGATCGTGCCGAGAACGCGACGGCGCCCGGCCGCGGCCACGCCTTCCCGGCTCAGCTAGCGAGGGTCGCCGGGACCGGCGGGGTGTTGGGGGCCAGGTGCGGGTCGCTGCGGGTGGAGATCCACTCCAGCAGCGGCCGGCGCTTGGTGTTCTGGAACGCGGCGAACTTCCACCCTCCCGCTTCCCGCACCGCGACGAACGTCTGCGCCTTGTCGGGGTTCCGGCGACTGAACCGTGACTTCAGCACGCGTCCGACGCTGGTCACCACCGCGACGTCGGCGGTGACGAAGTGGATGTCGGTGATGTGGCCGAGCAGCCGGCTGCCTTTCAGGTACTTGCGCCACAGTGCCGCGTGCACGGCGGCGATGATCCGGCGCCCGCGGTGTTCCAGGCGGTGATCGTGGACTCGAACAGCTCCCGGATCGCGCGGTACCGGGACGCGGCGGACCGGCGCAAGGTGTACGTGCGCTCCACCGGCCAGCACGAGGAGAAGCTCGCCGAAATCTACGGTCCGCTGTCGGAGGCCACGAACAGCGTCCTGCAGTCGTTCGACGTCACGAGCCTGGACACGGTCCGCGACGTCCTGAGCCAGCTCGCCGACGTGAGCCGCACGTTCATCGGTTCGGAGAAGCCGCCACCCGAATCGTGACCCGTGCCGTGTCCGCGCCCCGCCGCGCCTCGAACGTCCAGCACCCGGGCGAGGGAAACACCCACCCGGTGCCCCATTCGTCCGGCGGATCCAGATGGACGTCCGGGCCCCAGACCGGTTCCACGGTCGTGGCGCCGACCGCCCGGATCGCGAAGTCCCCGCTGCCCGGCATGCTCCAAACGATCTTCACCTCGGCTCCCCTCACGACCGTGTCGCTGAAGAACATCGCGGTCGCCTCCGCGCCGACCGCCTGACGGCGCGGAGGTCCGGCGGTTTCGAGCACCGGATCGGCAGGGCACGCGGAGGCCACGGGCGGCACCGGTGGCGGCGGAGTCGCACTGCTGCACCCCGCCAGTACGCCGGCGAGGGCCAGGAGCCGCATCCACCGCATCATGGGAAAACGGTAGACCCGCCCAATTCTGGGCACGCTGCGTTCGTGCACATCGGGACGTCGGGGTGGAGTTACGACCACTGGGAGAACGTGCTGTACCCGCCGAAGACGCCGGCGCGGGACCGGCTGGCGCACTACGTGCGCGCGTTCGACACCGTCGAGCTCAACGCGAGCTTCTACCGCTGGCCCCGCGTCGAGACGTTCGAAGGCTGGCGGGAGCGCCTGCCGTACGGCTTCCGGCTGACCGTGAAGGCCCCGCGTGGGCTCACCCACGCCAAGCGGCTGCACGAGCCGGAAGTCTGGATCGAACGCATCGCGGCCGCCTGGCACGAGCTCGGAGACAAGCGCGGGGTTCTGCTGGTGCAGACGCACCCGAACCACGCCCGGGACGACGCCCGGCTGGACTACTTCCTGGGTGCGCTGCCCTCGTGGTTGCCGGTGGCGGTCGAGTTCCGTCACCCCAGCTGGCACCACGAGGCGGTGTACGCGCTGCTGGAGAAACACGGCGCGGCGTACGTCGTTCTGAGCGGTGCGGGCTTGCCGTGCGTCCTCAAAGCGACAGCGCCGTTCGTGTACGTCCGGCTGCACGGACCGGACCACGATCACCTCTACGCGGGGTCGTACTCGGACGACGACCTGCGCTGGTGGGCCCACCGCATGGGGGAGTGGGCCGCCTCGGGCCACGAGGTGTGGGCGTACTTCAACAACGACGGCCACGGCCACGCCGTCCGCAACGCCCAGACGCTGCGAGCGCTAATTGGCTAGCTCGAGTACGTATCGTGAAGTCATGCGCACCTTTTTTCGTCGCCCCCGGTTGTCGGGTGGCGCGAGCGTTCTTCGGTAGCGCGCGGGCTCGGCAGCCGGGGGTGATCCGCCCTCCCGTCGCTGACAAGGATTCCCGTGAACACACCTCTGCTCGTTTCTGCCCTGGAACTGCGTGACCTGACCGACCCGTCCGCCGGTCCGCACGCCCTCCAATTGCTGCTCGACGACCTGGTGGCCGCCGACTGGGGCTGCCCGGTGGACGTCCAGCGGTCCTCGCCGCTGGTCGCCGTCGAGGACAACTACGACCGGCTCGGGTACGAGCCCGACGCGGTCACCCGCGACGCGCGGTACAGCCGGTACGTGGCCGAGACCGTGATGCTGCGCAGCCACACGTCGGCGGGCATACCGCCCGCGCTGCGGCGGCTGGCCCCGGAACCGGACGTGCTGCTCGTGCTGCCCGGCCTGGTGTACCGCCGGGACGTCATCGACCGGCTGCACGTCGGTGCCCCGCACCAGGTGGACCTGTGGCGGGTGACGTCGTCGCCGGTCTCGCTCGACGACATGGTGGCCCTCGTCGTCACGACAGTGCTGCCCGGTGCGCGATGGCGGCTGACCCCGGCGTCGCACCCCTACACGTGCGACGGGCGGCAGATCGACGTCGAGACGCCCGGCGGTTGGGTGGAGCTGGGGGAGTGCGGGCTGATCGCGCCCGCGGTGCTCGACCGGGCGGGTGTGCGCGCCTCCGGTCTCGCGCTGGGGATCGGACTCGACCGTGCGCTCATGCTGCGCAAAGGCGTCGACGACATCCGCCTGCTGCGGTCGGCGGATCCGCGGGTGGCGTCGCAGATGCTCGATCTCTCGCCGTGGCGGCCGGTGTCGCGTCAGCCGGCGGCGCGTCGGGACCTGTCGGTGGTCGTCGACGGCGTGCCGGACGCCGAACTGCTCGGCGACGCGGTTCGCGGCGCCGTGGGCGAGGACGCCGAGGCGCTGGAGTCGGTGGAGATCGTGACCGTCACGCCCTACGTCGACCTTCCGCCCGCCGCCCGCGGGCGGCTCGGCCTGCGCCCGGACCAGCTCAACGTCCTCCTGCGTCTGACGTTGCGCCCACCGACCGGCACGCTCACCGCCGAGGAGGCCAACCGCCTGCGCGATGCGGTCTACACCGCGGTCCACCGGGGCCCGCGCGCGGAGCTCAGCGCAGAACAACCCGCGACCGGCGTCGACGACCGGGAACAGGGCGTGGCGTCGGGGATCACGTCGACGAGTTCGGGTTGAACCTCCGGGCCGGTGGAGAGCGGTGGCTCAGGCGACCTTCGGTGCGCTGCGCAGCAGGTTCGTCAACGTCGTCTCGAGTGCGGTGCGCAGTTCGCCCGGGCGCACCACCACGGCCGGCTCGTCGGTACCCCGCGCCGCCAATCCGGCGTCGACGAGTTCGCGCAGCACGTCGCTGGGCTTGATGCCGCGCTGGGTGGCCTCGGCGGCGACGCGCGCCGACACTTCGGCGTCGAGGCGCACGGAGTGGGTGACCTTCGCCTGCCGCGGCTCGCGTTCGACCACTGCGCCGTCCCAGTTGTCGCTGGCCAACGCCGTCTCGATGTCGTCGTGGACGCTCATTGGTCGGTCCCTTCGTCGAGCAGGCGCGCGATGGCCGCTGCCTCGTGGTCGTCCAGCTCCCGTGCGGTGACGACCGTGTAGGTGTCGTCCTGCTTCTCCTCGATCAGGACGACGACCAGCCACCGGCCGTCCCGGTCCTGCCCGGCCACCCGTAAGACCGCGCCGATCGGCTGCCGGATCCGGGGTGGAACGGTCAGCACATCGAGTACGGACTGCCAGGTGATACCGGAGATGCCGAGCTTGTCGTAGGCCGCCTCGTCGAAGCTGTAGGTCTCCATCGCGTGGGAACGTACACGATTGTATGCGCTCGGCCGCGCGGGCGGTATCCGTCGCGATGCCGACCGTGTCACCCGATGGGAGAGCCGGCGGCGCGGGTTCGGCGTCGTTGTTCGCGGCGGTGGCGGGCCTCGGTCGGGTCGGCTACCGGCATCGCCGCGAGCAGTGTGCGGGTGTAGTCGTGTTCGGGGGCGGTGTAGACGCGTTCCGCGTCGCCGAGTTCGACGATGCGGCCGGCGTGCATCACCGCGATGCGGTCGGCGACCTGGCGGACCACCGCGAGGTCGTGGGAGACGAAGACGAGCGTCAGCCCGTCTTCGCGCCGGACGTCGTCGAGGAGAGCGAGCACCTGCGCCTGGGTGGTGACGTCGAGCGAGGACACCGGTTCGTCGCAGAGGATCAGGCGGGGGCGGGGGGCGAGTGCGCGGGCGATGCCCACGCGTTGGCGCATGCCGCCCGAGAGTTCGTGGGGGTAGCGGTCGTAGGAGGCCGCCGTGAGGCCGACGCGTTCGAGCAGGTACTCGATGCGGTCGCGGGGGTTGTCGGCTTTGACGAGCCGGAGGGGTTCGGTGATGCTGTCGCCGATCGTGCGGCGGGGGTTGAGGGAGGACAGGGGGTCCTGGAAGGCCATCTGGATCGCGCCGGGTGTGCCGTCGAAGGTGACGTCGCCGGAGGTGGGGGGTATCAGGCCGGCCATGATCCGGGCGAGCGTGGACTTGCCGGTGCCGCTCTCGCCGACCAGCCCGAGCGTCTCGCCCTCGCGCACGTCGAGCGTCACCACGTCGACGGCCCGCATCGGCACCGGCCGCCGCAACCCGCGCCGAGGCAGCGGATACTCCTTCGTCACCCCCCTGAGCCGCATCAGCGCGCCCGCGCCCGGCGGCCCAGCCGCCGCGACCGCGACCTCGCGTGCGGCGGCCGCACGGGTCCCACTGGCCGCGTCGGTTCCCTGCGCCGCGTCGGTCCCGTGCGCCGCGTCGGTTCCGTGCGCCGTGTTCGTCCCGTGCGCCGCGGTTCCCGCGGCCGAGGGGCGCCCGGTGGAGGGGACGGCGGCCAGAAGTTCGCGGGTGTAGGGCGCGGTCGGCGTGGTGAGGACCTCGTCCACCGGACCCCGTTCCACCGCGCGGCCCGCGCGCATGACGACCACGTGCTCGGTCGAGCCGGCCACGACGCCGAGGTCGTGGCTGATCAGGACCAGAGCCGCCGACGTCGTCGCACGCACCTCGTCGAGCAGGTCGAGAATCTGCGCCTGCACGGTGACGTCCAACGCTGTCGTCGGCTCGTCGGCGACGATCAGCCGCGGCCGGCACGCCAACGCCATCGCGATCAGCGCCCGCTGCCGCATGCCCCCGGAGAACTCGTGCGGGTACGCCCGCGCCCGCCGGGAAGCGTCGGCGATGTGCACCTGCCCGAGCACCTCGACCGCCCGCGCCCACGCCTCCTTCGCCGACGCCCCGGTGTGCAGCCGGTACACCTCCGCGATCTGCGCCCCGATCGAATGGAACGGGCTCAGCGCGGACAACGGATCCTGGAACACCATCGCGATCTCGGCGCCCCGAACCGCACGCACCGTCGCCGCGTCCGCGGTCACCAGATCGACGTCGCCATAAACGATTCGACCGTCCACCCGGGCGTCGTCGGAATGCAGCCCGAGCAACGCGAGCGCGGTAGCGCTCTTCCCGGACCCGGACTCGCCGACGATCCCGAGCGCCCCACCCGGCTCCAGCGTGAACGACAGGTCGTCGACGGCCTGCGTCGAACCGAACCGGATCGACAGGTGCTCCACTGCCAACAGCGCGGTCACCGCAACTCCACCCGAGGATCGACGACGGCCAGCATCATCTCGGCGACGGTGTTCGCGACGATGACGACACCCCCGGCCACCAGCGTGACGCCGACGACCACCGGCAGGTCGATGGTGGTCACCGCGCCGACGAGCAGCTGACCGATCCCCGGCAGGCCGAACATCGTCTCGGTGAGCACGGCGTGCGTCATCATCTGCGCGAGGTCGATCGCGGTCAGCGTCGTCAAGGGAATGAGGGCACTGCGCAGCGCGCGGGTGCGCAGGATGCGCCGCTCGGACAGGCCGTAGGCACGCGCGGTGCGGACGAAGTCCTCGGCGAGCGCGCCCTCCACGCCGGCCTGCGTGAGCCGGGCGTACCCCGCCGCCTGGATCAGCGCCAACGCGATCCAGGGCAGGATGAGGTTCTGCGCCCACGCCGCCGGGTCGGTGGTCAGCGGCACGTAGGACGGGAACGGCAACCACTGCAGGCGGACGCAGAACAGCAGGAGCAGTGCGAGGCCCCAGAGGAACACCGGCACCGCGTACCCGACCAGCACGAAGCCGTTGACCGCCCGGCGCAGCAGCTGGAACCGGCCCCGCCCGGAGATCAGGCCGGCGCCGACCCCGAGCAGCAGTGCGAGGATCTCCGCGCCCAGCGCCAGCGACGCCGACACCGGTAGCCGTTCGGCGACCATCGAGGACACGGCCTGGTCGGTCTCGAACGAGTAGCCCAGGCACGGCGCCGCGCAGTGACGCACGTCCGGACCGGACGAGTAGTCCCGGCCCACGAAGACGCCGCGAAGGAAGTGCGCGTACTGGACGGGAACGGGATCGTCGAGTCCCATCGCCGTGTGGACGTCGGCCAAGCGCTCGGGCGTGCAGCCCTTGCCGCACGCGAGCACCGCCGGGTCGCGCGGGGCGAGGTAGAACAGCGCGAAAACGATCACCGACAGGCCGAGCAGCACCAGCGCGCCACTCGTGATCCGCCGGGCCAGATAGCCGATCATCGCGGATCCAGCGCGCGCCGCAGGCTGGTCGCCGCCAGCGTGAACGAGAGCAGCGTCAGGAACAGCATGCCGCCGGGCACGATCACGTACATCGGGTCCGACCGGAACCACGTGGTGGCCGACGACAGCATCTGTCCCCAGGACGCGGTGGGCGGCCGGACACCGACACCGAGGAACGACAGCGCCGCCTCCGAGATCATGTTCTGCGGCACGAGCAGGGCCGCGTAGGCCAGCACGGGCGCGGCCAGGCCCGGCAGGATCTCCCGGCGGGCGACTCGCGCCCGGCCGGCACCGGCCAGGCGCGCGGCCGCCACGTAGTCGCGGGTACGCAGGGACACGGTCTCCCCGCGGGTGATCCGCGCCGTACCTCCCCAGCCCAGGAACCCGATGACGAGCGTCAGCAACAGTGGCCGGGGCCATGAGTCCGGCACGATCGCCAGCAGTGCCACCGCGAGCACCAGGTGCGGGAACGCGATCGCTAGGTCGGCGACACGGCCGAGCACGGCGTCGGCGAACCGTCCGCCGAGCCCGGCCGCGAGCCCGACGGTCAGCCCGATCAGCACCTGCAGAACCGTGGCCGCCACGCTGACGCCCAGCGACACCCGTGCGCCGTAGAGCACCCGCACGAACAGGTCACGCCCGGTTCCGGGTTCGACGCCGAGCCAATGCGTCCCGTCGAGCCCACCGAGCGGTCCGAGCGGGACGCCGCCCCGGTCGGAGTCGAGCAGGTCGTCGTGGAACGTGGTGGCGTCCTGGCCTTCCCACGCGGCCAGCAGGGGAGCGGCGAGCGCGGCGACCGTCATCAGGACCGCGATCGCCGCGCCGGCGACGAACGCCGGGTCGCGCGCCAGCCGGTGCCACAGCGAGCGGGCCCGGAGCGGCGCCGGATCCAGCGCGTCGGGCGGATCCAGCGCGTCCGCCGGTTCGAGAGCCGTCACTTCACCGAGACCCGGGCGACGTCGTACTGGCCGCGCCACCCGTCGGGCACGGCGTTCTTCACGCCCTTGCCGAACAGGTAGGTGTCCTTCTCGTGGGTGAGCGGCACGTACAGGGCCAGCTTCCCGAGTTTCGCGTCCAGCGCGCCCCACCGCTTGGCCGCCGCGGCCGGGTCGGTCAGCGCGTTGATCGCGTCGATCTCGGTGTTGACGCTCGCGTCGTCGTACTGGGCGAGGTTGAAGTTGCCGCCGGCCTTGATGATCTGACGGCCGTCGAAGATCGGGACGAGGAACGGGCCGCCGGACGGCCAGTCCGCGCCCCAGTCGTTCAGCGTCAGCGCCGGCTGGGTGGCGGGCTTGCCGACGACCTCGCGGTAGGAGGCGCTGTCGATGGCCTTCGGCCGCACGGTGATCCCGGCCTGCTTGAGCGCTTCCTGGACTGCCGCCGCGACCTTCGGGCCGAGGCCGTTGGAGTCGTCGTTCTCGTAGGCGAAGTCGACGGTGAGGCCGTGGGGATACCCGGCCTCGGCCAGCCGCTTCTTCGCGGCCGCCGGGTCGCCGGACTTGCCTGCCGGGAAGTAGTCGTACGCCTGGTAACCCAGGGCCTTCTGCGGCGGAAGGAACGTCGTGGACGGGCCGGCGGACGCGGTGCCGCCCAGCGCGTTGACCACCGAGGTCCGGTTCACGGCGTAGGACACCGCTTCCCGCACGCGGATGTCGTCGAACGGCTTCTTGGTGGTGTCGAACGCCAGGTACGTGGTCGACGGGAACTCGCCGCGGGCCACCCGCTCGTCGAGCTCGCTGCCGGTGCCGAGCTGGGCGAGCTGGTCCGGCCCGATGATGCCGTCGGTGGTGACGGCGTACCGGTCCTGGCCGGAGCCGGTGGCGATGCGCTGGTTGATCACGGCGGAGTTGAGGCCGGACGTCACGTCGACCTTGTCGGGGCACGCGTAGCGCAGTTCGTCGGTCGTGCGGTTCCATTTGTCGTTGCGCACGAGCTTCAGGGACTTGCCCTTGTCGTACGACGCGATCTTGTACGGACCGCTCGACACCGGCTTGTTGCCGTAGTCGACGCCGGTGTCCTTCGCCTTGGGCACCGGGGCGAACTGCGTCGCGGTGGCCAGGAACGGGAAGTCGCCCTCGGGCTTGCGCAGTTTGAAGATGATCGTCTTCTCGTCGGGCGTCTCGATCGACTCGAGGCCCGCCGGCTGCTTGTAGGGGCCCTGGTAGTCGGCCGCGCCGATCAGCCAGTCACGCAGGTACGGCGCTCCGCCGGGCAGCTCGGGGGCGAACGACCGCTCGATGCCGTACTTGACGTCGGCCGCGGTGATCGGGGTGCCGTCCTCGAAGTAGACGTCGTCGCGCAGGTGATAGGTCCAGGTTTTCGCGCCGTCCGACGGCGTGCCCAGGTCCGTGGCCAGGTCGGGCGCCGGCTTCGTGCCGGCCTGGCCGGGCTGCCGGTTGCGCGTGGTCAGCGTGCGGAACAGCAGCGACGGGACGTTGCCGCCGCCGGAGGTGTAGAGCCGGGCCGGGTCGAGTTGGGAGATCCCGCCCTGGTTCAGCACGACGAGCGTGCCGCCCTGGCAGTTCGCGGGGTCGAACGCGGAGGACGAGCCGCTGCTGTCGTTGTCGCAGGCGGCCAGCGTCGCGGAGCCCAGGGTGAGGGCGAGCGCGACGGCCAGGGGTTTACGCATACCGATCCTTCGCGGGGTCAGCTAGGACGCACTATTCCGATGTGTCCGGTAGGCTAACGGTCGTGGTCGCTTATGGACAAACAGCGAGCGCCGGACGGTCGACTCGGCGCGCCGACCTGCCGTCGGCGGCGCCGAAAGCCGCGCGCGACTCGGCCGGCGTCGTTCTGCGCACGATCCTCGATCACGGCCCGGTCGCGCGGAGTTCGATCGCCCGGGTGGCCCGGCTGTCCACCGCGTCGGTGAGCGGGATCCTGGCCACGCTGATCGACGACGGGTTCGTCCGCGAAGTGCCGGAGGCGGCCGGTCCGCCGGGGTTCGGGCGGCCGGCGCCCCGGCCGGCGTCCTCACCGCGCTGAGCAGCCGGATCGCCGCCTTCCGCGCGGAGCGCGCCGGCCGGCGCGGTGCTGGCCGAGGCCACCGGGCTCCCGGTCCGGGTCGACAGCCATTACCGGGCACTGCTCAAGGCCGAGCGGTTGCTGTTGGCGGACGAGCCGCTCGATGCGCTGACCCGGATCCGGATGCACGCCCTGCTGCGCAAGCTCTGCGCGGCGCACCAGCCGGCGGTGCTGCTGATCACCCACGCCGTGGACGAGGCGATCGCGCTTGCCGATCGGGTGATCGTGCTCGACGGGGGCGTGGTGCGCACCGACGTCCCCGTCGACGGGTCCCGGTCGGATCTGCGGACCTACCTCCTCGAAGAACTGGGAGTCTGAGGGGCGGGCTGCCGCACCTGTCGCTCGAAACGGACGGCCGTCGACGAGGAGTCCGTCATGACAGCAGCGGCAACAGCCGGCGGCCCTGGCGCTCGAGTTCGGGCAGGTACGGGGTGTCGGAGAGGACGAAGTGCGTGATGCCGAGTTCCTGGTAGCGCCGCAGGGACTTCGCGACGTCGGCGGCGGATCCGACCAGCCACGTGGTGCCGGCTCCACCGCCGCCGTACCTGCCGGGCGCGGTGTAGAGGTTGTCGTCGAGGACGTCGCCGCGCGCGGTCAGGTCCAGCAGCCGCTGCTGCCCCACGGCGACGAACCAGTTCGGGTCCTTCTGGATTGCTCCCTCGGCCATCTTCGCGACTTTCGCCTCGGCGTCGGCCCAGGCCTGTTCGGTGGTGTCGCGGACGAGGGTGGTGACGCGGAGGCCGAATTCCAGCGGCGGATGCGCGCGGCCTCGTTCCGCGGCGAGTGTCCGCAACCGTTCGATGCGCTTCTGCACGTCGTCGAGAGGTTCGCCCCAGAACAGCTGGACGTCGGCCTCGGTGGCCGCCACGGCTTCGGCGGCTGCGGAGGCACCCCCGAAGTAGAGGCGCGGGGGCTTCGCCGGGCGCAGTTCGAGCGTCGAGTCGGTGACGCGGAAGTGCTCGCCGTCGAACGTGACGTGTTCTTGGGTCCACAACGCGCGGACAATGCGCATGAACTCGCGAGTGCGGGCGTAGCGGTGCGCCTGGTCGCCTTCGTCGTCGCCGTACGCGGCCAGGTTGTCCTTGCCCGACACGATGTTGACCAGCAGCCGGCCGCCGCTGAGATGGTTGAGCGTGGCGGCGGTGGACGCGAAGTGCGCCGGGTGCCAGTAGCCCGGACGGACGGCGGCCAGTGGCTTGAACGTCGTGGTGCGGGCGGCCAGCGCGGTGGCGACCGTGAGCGTGTCGGGCCGGCTCCACCCCGTGCCGATCAGCGCACCGCCCCACCCGTGCTCCTCGAGGGCGAGCGCCTGCGCGGTGAGCGTCTCGAGGCTGTTGTGGTTCGCGGTCACCGCGTCGCCGCGGTGCCCCGGCGCGACCTGGTTCGGGATGTACCAGAGGAATTCCGACGCCATCGCTGTCCCTCCTATCTGGACCAGAGGCGCTCAGCTGTCGTGGTCACGACAGCCAGGCTCCTCTGGTCTGGTGTGGACGTAGACTCGGCGAGCTCCGGGTGGGCAGCAAGGGGGCCGCGGCGCGCGGCCCCCTTCACCCGCGGCGTCCCCATTCTTCGGACAGCAGCTGGTAGGAGCGCACGCGGTCGGCGTGCTCGTGGGTGATCGTGGTGACGACGAGTTCGTCGGCGCCCGTGGCGTCGCGGAGCTGTTCGAGCTTGTCGGCGACGGTGCCGGGCGCGCCGACCAGCTGGGTCTCGATGCGATCCTTGACCAGGTCGGCGTCCACGTCGAACGCGGCGGCTTCCGCGGGTGTGGGGTAGGCGATGGCGCCCGCTCCGGAGCGGATGCTGTGCACCCACGGCGCGTACCCCGAGGCCAGCACGGCGGCCTGCTCGTCGGTCTCGCCGACCACCACGTCCGCGGAGACGCTCACGTACGGCTGGTCGAGCTCGGTCGAGGGCTTGAACGCCGCGCGGTAGGCGTCGACAGCGTCGATCACCGTGCTCGGGCTGTGGTGGTAGCTGGCGACGAACCGCAGGCCGTTCGCTCCGGCCACGGTCGCGCTGGAGCCGCCGGACGCCCCGAGGATCCAGACCTGCACCGCGGCGCCCTCACCGGGGTACGCGTGCCCCGACGGGTGGGTGCCCGCCAGGAGCGCGAGGACCTCGTCGATCTGTTCGTCGTAGCCGGGGGTGTAGGCGCCTGGCTGCTGCAACAGGTTGAGTTGTGCGGCGATCTTCCCGCCTGCCGTTTTGAGCAGCTGACTGACGTCGTAGTGCTTGGGCAGTAAAAGGCCGTTGTCGGTGCGTTCGTCGGACTGGTGCGCGCCGCCGCCCCGGTTCTTGAGGTAGGCATCAGCGGCGCCGGTGACCGCGGTCTGGGACTCCGGGGCCGGCTTCTGGCGGCCGAACGAGCGGCCGATGCCGAGGTCGATGCGGCCGGGGAACGCGGCGTCGAGCAGCCCGAACTCCTCGACGGTGGCCAGCGGCTGGCGGTGCCCGAACTGGACCCCGGCCGAGCCGAGCCGGATCGTGGACGTGGCGGCCGCGGCCAGCGCGATCGACACCGCGGGGGACGCCCCGAGCACGCCCGGGTTGAGGTGGTGCTCGGCGAACCATTAGCGGTGGTAGCCGGAGCGTTCGGTCTGCTGGGCCAGGTCGATGGCGTTGCGGACCGCGGTGGCGGTGCTGTCGCCGCTGCTGCGGGGGACGAGGTCGAGAACGCTGAGCGGAGTACTGGACAAGGTCGTCCTCCCTATTGCGCCTATAGGGTTACTGTAATGAAGCTCCGCACGTAGGCCAAGGCGGCGGTGAACGACGCTTTCAACGGTTCGCTGCTCCGCATCGTCTGGGCCAGGACGACGCCACCCTGCCACGCGGTGAGCAGCGCCAACGCGAGTTCGTCCAGGTCGGCGTCGGCGCGTAGTTCACCGCGCTCGCGCATCGCGCGCAGACCGTTCGAGATCAGCTCCTGCCAGCGCAGGAACGCCTGGTAGAGATCCTCGCGGGTCTCCTCGTCCGACGCGGTGAGCTCGCCGGCCAGCGAGGCGAGCGAGCAGACGCCCTGCTCGTCGAGGTGCTCGATCGCTGCCTCGCACCAGGCGCGCAGGGCGTCGTAGCTGTCGAGCGCACCCATGATCGGCTGACCGGGTACGGGTGGCTCCTCGGACTGCCGGGCGATGACCGCCCTGATCAGCGCCTGTTTGCTGTCGAAGTAGTGGTAGAGCTGCGAGCCGCTGACGCCGGCTGCTCTGCGCACGTCCTCGGTGCTCGTGCCGGCGACTCCGCGTGCCGCGATGAGCTCGGCCGCCGACTGCAGGATGCGGTCCCGGGTCGCCTGCCCTTTGCGCGTCAACGTCATGGTGCTCAGCGTACTGGGTTGCGTAACCCAAAAACCGCGCGTACAAATTGGGCTGCCCAACCCAGAAAAGAGGATTCCATGTCTGAGTTCGCTGGTAAGACCGCTCTGGTGACCGGCGCGACCGCCGGGATCGGACGCGCCGTCGCGCGTCAGCTCGCGGCGCGCGGTGCCGACGTCGTGGTGCACGGCCGGGACGCGCAGCGGGGTGCTTCGCTCGTCGAGGAGCTCGGGGGTCGGGCGCGTTTCGTCGCCGCCGACCTGTCCGACGCTTCCCAGGTGCTGCGATTGGCGGCCGAGGCCGGACCCGTCGACATCCTGGTGAACAACGCCGGCATCTACGACTTCGCCCCGACGCCCGCCACCACCGCCGCGGACTTCGACCGGCACCTCGCGATCAACACGCGCGCACCGTTCCTGTTGGTCGGCGCGCTGGTGCCGGCGATGATCGAGCGCGGTGGGGGCGTCGTCGTCAACATGAGTTCGACGTCGGCCACGATGGCCGCGCCGGTCGGAGCGGTCTACGGGGCCTCGAAGGCGGCGCTCGAACTGCTGACGAAGTCCTGGGCCACCGAGTTCGGCGCGTCCGGTGTCCGGGTCAACGGCGTCTCACCGGGCCCGACGCGCACCGACGGCACCGAGCGGATGATCGGCGACAACCTCGACGCGTTCGCGCAGCAGATCAACGTCCGCGGCCGGATCGGCGACCCGGACGAGATCGCGGACGTCGTGGTGTTCCTGGCGGGGGAGCGCAGCAGCTACATCAACGGCACCGTGGTGGTGGCCCACGGTGGCGAGCGCTCCCTGCTACCGGTTTAGAACGACTGCGCGATCATGTGCCGGAGCGCGGCTTTGCGCCGCTCGTGGTCGGTTTCGCTGGTCGGCGACAGGCCCACCACCGACCAGCTCAGCGCCGCCGCGTTGAGCAGCGCGAGGACGTCCTCGGGGCTCGCTGTCGCGTCGAGTCTGCCGTTCTTCTGCGCGTCGGTGATCGCGTCGTGCTTGTCGCGCACGGCGTCCGCGTTCATCGGGAGATCGACGCCTTCGAGCCGGGCCCAGGCCAGCAGGCGGATGACGTCGGGGCGCCGCTGGGCGGCCTCGTACAGACCGACGGCGTAACCCGGCAGGTCATCGACGGTGAACGGCGTCTCGTCGACGATCGCCGCCGCGTGCAGGCGGTACACGGCGGCGAACAGGCCCTGTTTGTCGCCGAAGTAGGCGTAGAGCTGGGCTTTGTTGACCCCGGCTTCGGCCGCGATCCGGTCGACGCGGGCACCGGCGATGCCGTGCGCGGCGAAGTCCTCGGTCGCGGCGGCGAGGATGCGCCGGCGGGTCTCGGGGGCATTGCGCGTTCTCACGGATCCGAGGCTACCTTAGTAACCAACCAGTTGGTAACTAGGGAGTGTCGTCATGCTGAAGTACGCCGTGGAGACGGCGGGCGGTTCCATCCGTCCGATTTCCGCTGAGCTCGGGCCGCTCGGACCGCGCGAGGTCGACGTGCGAGTCACGCACTGCGGCGTCTGCAACACCGACGTCAGCCTGATCGACGACGTCTACGGGCTGTCGCGGTATCCGCTGGTCGCCGGGCACGAGGCGGTGGGTTCGGTGGTCGCGGTGGGCGACGAGGTGGACGGGCTCGTCGTCGGTCAGCGCGTGGGTGTCGGCGGTGTCGCCGGTTCGTGTCAGGCCTGCGAATGGTGCCTGAGTGGTCGGCAGAACCTGTGCCCACGCAAGGACATCACCGCGTTCCGCGGTGCGGGCGGCGCCTTCGCGCAGGTGGTGCGGGCCGGCGACTGGCGTCACGTGCAACCCATTCCATCGACGCTCGACGCGGCGTCGGCGGCGCCGTTGCTCTGTGCGGGATCCACTGTGTTCCCCCCGCTGTTGCGCCACGTGCGGCCGATCGACCGGGTCGCGGTGGTCGGCGTCGGTGGCCTCGGGCACCTCGCGATCCAGTTCGCGGCGGCGTGGGGGTGTCACGTCACGGCTATCACGTCGACATCCGACAAGGCGGCAGACGCGCGCCGGTTCGGGGCGCACGAGGTGGTGTCGGAGCCGGCGCTGGACTCGTTCGACTTCGTGCTCTCCACCGTCCCGGCGGACCTGCAGTGGGACGCGTACGTGGGGTCGTTGCGTCCGGGCGGGACGCTGTGTCTGGTGGGGGTTCCGCACAACCCGGTCGCTGTTTCCCCGATGCCGTTGCTCACCGGTGAGCGCACCGTGACGGCCGGGAACGTCGGGACGCCGACCGAGCAGCGCGCGATGCTGGAGTTCGCCGCGCGGCACGGGATCGCGGCGCAGGTCGAGACGTATCCGGTGGCCCGGATCGACGAGGCGCTCGAGCGGGTTCGCCGCGGTGACGCCCGCTACCGCGTGGTGCTCGAGATGTAGTCGCCCTGATCCAGATCGTCCAGCAGGCCTTCGCGGGAAGGTGCCCAACCGAGCAGGGCCTGGGTGCGCGCGCTGGAGACGGGAGCGTCCACCCCGTAGAGCATCCCCAGGTACGGGTTCGCAAAGTGGGTGGCGGCCGTCCCGGGGGTCAGCGAAACGGTGGGCAGGCCCAGGCCTCGGCCGATCGTCTCCGCGATGGTGCGGAAGACGACGCCGTTCTCCGCGACGCCGTGCAGCACACTTCCGGCGGGCGACTTCTCCACCGCGAGCCGGAACAGGACGGCCGCGTCGGCCCGGTGGACGGCGGGCCACCGGTTCGCGCCGTCGCCCACGTATGCCGACACTCCGGTCTCGCGTGCGGTGGCGATCAACATCGGGACGAAGCCGTGGTCGTCCGGGCCGTGCACAGTGGGGGCCAACCGCACGACGACGGCGCGCACGCCCCGCTCGGCGAAGGCCAGGCAGGACCGCTCGCCGGCGACCCGGAACCCGGCGATGCCGTCCGCCAGCGGTTCGTCGGTCTCGTCGCTCTCCCGGTTCAACGGCATCACGAGCGTGCCCGACGTGACGATGAGCGGCTTGTCCGAGCCTTCGAGCGCTCGGCCGAACGTGTCGATCGCGTTCGTGTCGCGTCGCGCCATCTCGTCGGGCCGGGCGAAGTCGCCGCCGTAGCCCATGTGAAGCACGCCGTCGGCGTCCGCGGCGCCCCGGCGGAGGCTTTCCAGGTCGTCCAGCGAGCCCCGGTGGACGGCGGCGCCCAGCGCCCGCAGCCGCGCGGCGGAGGCGTCGGACCGGGCGAGGCCGGTGACGGTGTGCCCTGCGGCGATCAGCTCGGCGACGACGGTTGGACCGGTCTGGCCGGATCCGCCGGTGACGAAGACATGCATACGAACCTACTTCGATGAGCCAGTCACTGGCGTTACGCTGGGTGCGTGCCACGGAGTGGAGCGGACGCACGGCGTCGCCTTCAGCAGGCGGCTCTGGATCTGTACCGGGAGCGCGGCTTCGACCGGACGACGGCGGCCGACATCGCCGAGCGCGCCGGCGTCAACACTCGGACATTTTTCCGCCACTTCCCGGACAAGCGCGAAGTGCTCTTCGACGGCGAGGCCGACCTGCGTGCCGCGTTGACGCGGTATGTGGCCGAGGCGCCCGACGGTCTGTCACCGGTCGAGGTGCTTCTGCGCGCCTTCCGCGAGGCCGCGCACATCCTCGAGGACAGTCGGCCCTTCTCCGAGCCGCGACTCGCGCTGATCGCGACCACGCCGACGCTGCGCGAACGCGACCTGGCGAAAGGCGAGGCCATGGCCGCCGCCCTGGCGGAGGCGCTGTGCCGACGCGGAGTGCGCCGACGGGTGGCTGACCTCGCCGCCCACACCGGTTGGGCTGCCTTCCACCACGCGGCACAGAACTGGATCGACGATCCCGAGGTGGGGTTGGATGCCCATCTGGTCCGGGCGTTCGAGGACCTGGGTGCGCTGTTCAGGGCGTGAGCAGTGCGTCTCGGCAGGTCGTGAGGAGTGCGTGGAGCCGGGCGGCGTCGGCTCGGGTGAGGGTGCGGGTCATCTGGTTCGCGACCGAGGCGACGCCGGTACGCGCCTGATCGAGGAGTGTCACCGCGGTGTCGGTGAGCTCGGTGGCCCGCTCGCGCCGCGGACCCGCGTCGTCGGAGCGCGTGATGAGCCCGCGCTTCTCCAGGCCCTGCAACACGATGTTCGTGGACTGCCGGGACACGAACACGCGCCGGGCGAGTTCCGAGCCGGTGATGCCGGGGGTGTCGTGCAGTGCCTGGAGGCAGGCGTACTGCGGCACGGTCAGGCCGAGCGGCCGGAGCACCTCGTCCATCCGCTGGTGCAGGACCGCCTGCGTCTCTTTGATCAGCACGCCCAGTTCTTCGTTCGCCGTCATGTCAATAGTTTGACACTCGCCTGATTCAGTGTCAGTGTATTGACACTTAATCCAGTGAAAAGGAGCAAGATCATGACGACGACCGGCCCTGACTTCGTGTCGTTCCAGGTACGTGACCGCGAGGCGTCCGGGAAGTTCTACGAGGAAACGGTGGGGCTGACGCGGCTCCCGGCGCCGAACCCGCACGCGGTGGCCTTCTCCACGGGCAGTGGGGTGTTCGCGGTGCGCGACCCGCTGCCGGGGGTGGACCTCGACGCGATCGGCCAGCTCGGAGCCGGTATCGGCGTGTGGTTCCACAACGAGGACGCCGCGGGCCTCCACGCCCGCATGGCGGAGCAGGGTGTGCCGATCGTGCTCGACCCGTTCGAGGGTCCGTTCGGGCTCACGTTCGCGTTCCGCGACCCCGACGGCTACGTCGTCACGATCCACTCCAAAGCCTGAGCGTCAGGACCTCGAACGCGAGAGGGGTGCTGACACCGGTTGACTTTGTCGCAGGCTATGACTCATCCTACTGATACAAAGCTTGCGACATTCGGGGTGATCACATGCGACAGACCGAGGACGAGTTGTGGCTGGCCCGGCACGGGTTGGCCGAGGCGCACCCGACCCCGCTGCTCGCGGCGCGGCTGGACGTGCGGCGCCGCGCGAAGCTCGCCGACAGCGTGCTGTTGGCAGTGTTCCTGCTGGGCGCGGCGCTCGCGCGCGTACTGGGGCAGCTCGTCGTGCTGACCGTGCTGGTCGTCGCGCTGTTGGTGGGTCAGTGGCTCGTCGGACGCTGGGTGCGGCGGGTCGACCAGCGGGTCGGCGCGGAGCTGCCCCGGCGGGTGGCCCACCCGGTGAAGCTCGGCTGGTCCGACGTGCTGGGCCTGCCGTACGCGATCTTCACGGTCGCGAGTTACGCCGGTGCGTTCCTGCTCGCGGCGAGCGTGCTGCCGGTCGACGACTCCGAACTGCGGTACGGAGCGATCGTCGTGCTGATCAGCCTCGTCGGTGCCGGAGCCGGTCTGGTCCTGCAGCTGCGCTATCTGTTGGCCAGCCCCGCCGTGGCGGAGGACGAAGCGTCACTGATGGCGGATATCGTCATGCGGGTGGAAGACGCCCGGACGCTCGTCACGCCCAGCCTGGTGTGGTCGCTGCCGGCGATTCTGCTGTACGGCGAGTCGCTGGGCTGGTGGAACGCGATCTCGGTGGTGCTGGTGGTGGCGGGTGTCCTCGCGTTGGCCCTGATCCACACGCGGACCGGTGGCGTCGGGGCGGCGGCTCGGCGGGTGATGGAGGCTCGATGATCGTCATCGATGCGGCGTCGCCGACACCGCCGTACGAGCAGCTCCGGGCGCAGTTCGCGAAGCAGATCCAGGACCGCACGCTCGCTGTCGGAACGCGCCTGCCGACGATCCGGCGACTCGCCGCCGACCTGGGCCTCGCGGTGAACACGGTCGCCCGCTCCTACCGGGAGCTGGAGGAGGCCGGGATGATCGAAACGCGCGGGCGGTCCGGCTCGTTCGTGTCGGCCGCCGGTGAGAAGGCCCTCGAGCGCGCCCGCCGCGCCGCCCGTGACTACGCGGCGATCGTCACCAGCGTGGGTATCGACGCCGACGAGGCGATCCGGATCGTCGAGGCGGCATTGGCCGCGCCGCTCAGCGAACGGCGATAACTTCCCGGATCGACCAATCCGGTCGGGCCGTGGCTCCGAAGTACTGGTGTGACACAGACACAGCGACTCGCGCTCGGCGCCTCGATCGGGGTGGCCGAGCCGGTGGCGGCGCTGGTCGGCCGTGACGGCGCGACCGGCTGGCACTCAGTCGTCGTCACCGCCGAATAGCTACCCCCGATGGAAGGACACCGTCATGACGCGCATCCGTACTCGGCTACTCGGAGTTACTGCGGCCTCACTGCTCGCGCTGAGCATGGCGGCCTGCGGTGGATCTGACAGCAGCACCGACACCGCCAGCGACACCGCCTCCAGCGCCCCGGCTCCGTCGGCGAGCGAGATGACCTCTTCCGCCAGCATGGACCAGCCGTTCGGCGCCGCGTGCTCGGCCGTCCCGGCCTCGGGCTCCGGCAGCTTCAGCGGAATGGCACAGGACCCGGTCGCGACCGCCGCCAGCAACAACCCGGTGCTCTCGACGTTGGTCACGGCCGTGAAGACCGCCGGGCTCGTCGACACCCTCAACGGTGCCAAGAACATCACGGTGTTCGCGCCGACGAACGACGCGTTCGCCAAGATCCCGGCGGCACAGCTCAAGGCCGTGCTCGCCGACAAGGAGATGCTGACGAAGATCCTGACTTACCACGTGATCGGCTCGACGGTGACGCCCGAGCAGCTCGGCACCGGCGGCCCGTTCAAGTCTCTGCAGGGCGGGGAGGTCACCGCGATGGGCAGCGGCGAGGACTTCACGGTCAACGGCGACTCGAAGGTCGTCTGCGGCAACGTGAAGACCGCGAACGCCACGGTCTACCTGGTCGACACCGTCCTCATGCCGAAGTGACCCAGGGCTAAGCGGTGGTTGGTGCCCCGTCGCCGGCGAAGTACGGCTCGGACGCCTCCAGGCGGGGCACCTCCACACCCAGCCGCCGCGCCTCGGCCAGGGTGTCGCGGCAGACCGCGCGCAACTCCTCGGGGTTGGCGTGCGCCTGCATCACCCGGCGGGTCGGCGGGAAACGCGCGAACAGGGTGGCGAGCAGCGGAGCCGCCAGCCAGACGGGCGCCCGGAACGGCAGCAGTTCGTTGCGGTGCCGCCGCGGATCGACGCCACGTGCCTCGACGAGCGGGACCAGTTCGCGGGTGGCCAGAATCGCCTCGCGCAGGTCACTTGTCTTCAGCGCGGACAGCGAGCCCGCCTTCAGGCTCTGGGTGTGCAGGCCCGCGTTCTGGATGAAGTGGACGAACAGCCAGCCGCGGAAGTCGGAGTTCTCCCCGATCCGGAAGCCGGCGCCGCGGAACACCCCGCGCACCGCCTGCTCGCGCTCGGTCGGTGGCCGGTCCAGAGTGCCGAAGAAGACGACGGGCAACAGCGCCCCCCGCAGCACGCCGTCGGCGCCGAAGCCACCGCCGGCCCCGGGAAAGCCCCAGGCCACCTGATCGGCAGGGAAGTGCTCGGCGGCGGCAGCGGGCTCGTCCCACAGGTTGTTGAAGATGAGGACCGTGGCCCCGCCCACGAGCGGTCCCAGGAACGCCGCGGCCTGGGCGAAGCTGTAGTGCTGGACGCTCAGCACGATCAGGTCGAAGTCGTGATCCGGATCCAGCGACTCGCGGTAACGCACCGGCCAGTTCTGCTCGACGCGTTTGCCCCACGGGCGGCGTCGCGCGTCGAGCAGGTCAACCTCGATCGTGTCCCCGTAGTCGGCGGCCCGGCCGGGCCGGACGTAGAACTCGACGTGATGGCCGGCGCGTTCCAGGGCCCATCCGTATGTCGCGCTGATCACGCCTCGGCCGAACATCAGGATCTTCACGCACACCTCACCGCTATAATTGGAGATCGTCTCCACTTCGAAAGATATGGAGATGATCTCCACTTGTCAACGGACGGAGTCGCGTGACCGAGGCCAAGCCGCTGCGCGCCGATGCGCGCCGCAACCGGGACGCGCTGATCGCCAAGGCCCGCGAACTGTTCGCCGACGGCGGTTTCGACCTGCGGTTCGACGACTTCGCGAAGCTGGCGGGCGTCGGCACCGGCACGCTCTACCGCCACTTCCCCACCCGGGAAGCCCTGGCCGAGGCGGTCTACCGCGAGGAACTCGTCGCGCTGTGCGACCGCGCCCGCGAGTTGCAGGCCACCCTCCCGGCCGAGGAGGTGCTGGAGTCCTTCCTGCGTGGACTCGTCAGCCACCTGGACGCCCACGAGGGCCTGGCCCGCAGCCTCGTGACGCTGATGGCGACCCGCACCGGCGCGCTGGCCGAAGGTGCCCAGGCCCTGGGACAGGTCGTCGACGATCTGCTGGCCGCTGCGGTCCGGGCCGGAGCCATCCGCGACGACATCGGGGTCGGCGCCGTGATGATGGCCCTGCAGGGGATCTGCGCGGCCTACGACCACCCGACCTATCGAGCCGACGCGGACGGCGTCATCACGCTCGTCCTCGACGGCCTCCGCACTGCGCCGCAGCGCGCATCCGGGCCGGCGCGCGCATCCGGGCCGAACCCGGGCTAGGCGTCCGCGCGGGCCCAGCGCATCGCGGTGGCGACCTCGGCGTCGCCGGGCTCACCGGTGGCACTCAGCCCCGCGATCACGCCCTCCTGGTCGGCTTCCGGCCGGTTCTGGCTGAGTTTGGCTTTCCCTTCGACCCGGCTGATCACCAATTCCAGTCCGACGATCGCCCGCAGCTGTCCGTCGATGAAGCGGTCCGGGGCGTCGGTGACCTGCCACGGCTCGTCGCGGTTCGCCTCGTGGGCGTCGGTCAGCCGGGTCACCAGCCCGCGGAGCCACTCGACGTCGTCGTGGGCGACCAGCCGCCCGTGCACGTGCAGCACCTCGTAGTTCCAGGTCGGCACCACCCGGCCGTGTTCGCGCTTCGACGCGTAGAAGCCGGGGGAGACGTACGCGTCCGGGCCGGTGAGGATCGCCAGCGACTCGGTGTCGGGCAGGTCGCGCCAGTGCGGATTGTTGCGCGCTACATGGCCGAGCAACGCGTTGCGTTCAGCGTCGAAAAGCATGGGCAGTGGCGTGGAGAGCA
Source organism: Cryptosporangium sp. NPDC048952 (assembly GCF_043197895.1). Lineage (NCBI taxonomy): Bacteria > Bacillati > Actinomycetota > Actinomycetes > Cryptosporangiales > Cryptosporangiaceae > Cryptosporangium > Cryptosporangium sp. NPDC048952. The sequence continues at coordinate 414,204 of NZ_JBICTY010000004.1, forward strand.
GCCCGGCGGCGGTGGGCGTCACCAGGTGCGCGAACCCACCGCCTGCCAGTAGTGCGGCTTGCCGGTTCGCCGGAACGGCGAAGTGGGACGGGACGTACATACCAGCAGCTTAACGGCGGCGGGCGTAGTAGGAGCGGATGTCCTCGGGGATCAGCAGGACGCCGAGCAGGGCCATGCCGATGACCAGTCGGAGGGCGGGGGAGAGCGCGAGGTGCCAGTCGGGGGCGTCACCGATCGCGGGGGCCGCCGCGAGGATCGTGAGCGTGGCGGCGACCGTGACCAGGACGTACGCGAGGTGGTGACCGCGCCAGAGTCCCACCAGCAACAGACCCCACACCCCGAGCTCGAGGACCGGAACGATCGCGAGCGCGTCGTGGTGGAGGATGCCGTTCACTCCCAGATAGGCGGAGTGCACGGCGTAGGCGGCGGCCAGCAACGTGGCGGCCACGACCGGCACCGGCCGGCTGGGTGCGGCGTGCAGTGGGACGGCGTTCATTTCGGACCCCCGTGGATCGGTTTCCACAAGGGTCGGGGCGGCACGCGGAACGGTTGGTTACCCGCGTGACATCAGCCCTGTCTCGACGGCAACAGAGCCTGACGGCGACAGAGCGCGTGGGAGCCGGAGCGGCTCCCACGCGGCTCGGCCTACTTCGAGGGCTGCGGGGTGGAGCAGTTCACCTTCGGGTTGAGGCCGAAGTAGTTCAACGGACCGGCGACGATCGTGACGAGGATCGTGCCGGTCTTCGCGCAGGTGGCGTCTCCGCCGGAAAAGTAGTCGCGCTGTGCGGCAGCGATGACGCCGATCAGCAACCAGATCACTACGACAACGCTTCCGATTCGCATCGTGCTGTCCTCCTGGTGTGGGGGCATCCGGGCGGGGGGTTGGTGATGCCCGCAAATCTGCTCCCCCTATTCCCCATTGGAAGCGCAGCCAAGCAGTTACTTCGGGTGTCAGGAATTCCTCGACGTGCGGCCGCGTGCGGCGAGGAACGCTGCGGGGCCGTCGGGCTCCTCGCCGGCGGGGAAGACACCGCGGGAACCCCGGTGGTGGGAAGAACAGCAGGTGAAGTGGGTACTAGTACTACTGTCCGGCTGTCGGCTGGTACCGCTTGTGGCGGACAAAGGTCTCATCGCAAGTTCCTGCGGAGGAGGAGACCTCATGAAGGCGACGTTCGTAGCACTCGGTGTGGTGGCGGTTCTGGCGGCAGCGGCTCCGGCGGTGGCGGGGGTGACCGGCAACAGCGCGCTGAGCCGGGAGGTCGCTGTGAAGACGGCGCCGTCGCCGTCGGCGACCAGCCATTCGGCGACGCCGCGCCCATCGGCGTCGGCCGACGACAAGGGCGGTCTGCGTACGTCACGCACGGCCGAGCCGGGCGACGACGGGGGCACGCCGGGCGACGACCAGGGTACGCACAGCAGCAGCCCGCACAGCAGCAGCACTCACTCGAGCACTCGCACCGCCGAGGCCGGCGACGACCACGGCGGCCGCCGGGGCCGCGGTGGAGACGACGACAGCAGCGGCAAGGGCAGCGGCAACAGCGGCTCGGGCAACAGCGGGCACGGCGGCGGGTCGGACGACGGCCCGAACCACGACTGAGCAAGGATCGCACGGTGACCGACGACAACTGGGTGGTGCTCACCGCAGCCGGGGGCACCACCCGGGCCGACCGGGTGGTGTCCTGGCGCCGGATCATCGTCCAGTCGGTGCTCGCCGTCCTGGTGGTGTTCGGCGTCGCGGCCTCGGCCGGCACGATCGCCGCCCGCCAGGCCGCGGAGTCCGAGTCGGTCAACGACGCGCTCACCGTGACCGACCTGCTGGCCGGCGCGGTGGTGACCCCGGCGCTGGAGGACGCGCTCCTGTCCCCCGACGCGGCCACGGCGGCCGCCGCAAGGGAGCGCCTCGGCGGCGTCATCGAACCCGGCGTCCTCGTGGGCGCGATCGTGCGCACCAAGATCTGGACGCCCGAGGGCACGATCGTCTACTCCGACGAGCCGCGCCTGATCGGCCGGACGTTCCCGCTCGGCGACGACGAGCGTGCCGTCCTTCGAACCCCGCGCACCCGGGCCGACGTCAGCGACCTCGACGAGCCGGAGAACCAGTACGAACGCAGCGACAGCAAGCTGCTCGAGGTGTACCGGCCGGTCTGGACGCCGGGCGGCACGACGCTGCTCTTCGAAACCTACTCACGCTACGACGCGGTCACCGACCGCAGCGGCCAGCTGTGGCGGGGGTTCGCCAGCATCACGATCAGCAGCCTGCTGCTCATGCTGGTGCTCCAGGCGCCGGTGACGTGGGCGCTGGTCGGTCGCGTCCGCCGGGCCACGCTCCAGCGTGAACAGCTGCGCGAACAGGCGATGGCCGCGTCCGACGAGGAACGCAGACGCATCGCCGCGACGCTGCACGACGGTGTCGTCCAGGACCTGACCGCGGGTGCGTTCGCGGTCGCCGCGGCCGCCGGGAAGGCCCGGTCGACGCCCGGGTCGGAGTCGCTCGCCGAGCGGCTGGACTCGGTCGCCGGCACGGTACGCGCCGGGGTCGGCAGCATGCGGTCGCTGCTGGTCGACATCTACCCGCCGTCACTGGTCGACTCCGGGCTCGCCGCCGCGCTGGAGGACCTGGTCACCGGTCTTCGCGAGCGCGGCACCGCGGTCGAGATCACCGTCGAGCCCGCTGTCGAGCTCTCGCCTGACGTCGAATCATTGCTGTTCCGGGTAGCGCAGGAAAGCCTGCGGAACGTGGCGAAGCACGCGAACGCGTCGCACGTCGTGGTAGCGGTGACCGGGGCGGTCACGCTGGAGATCAGCGACGACGGGGTGGGTTTCGACCCGGCGGGGGTCGTGCCCGACGGGCACTTCGGGCTGCGGGTCATGGCTGACCTCGCGCGGAATGCGGGCGCGATGCTCGCTGTCGCGTCCCGACCGGGCGGCGGCACCCGTTGGCGGTTGGAGAAGAAAATATGACCGTCCGGGTGCTTCTGGTGGACGATCACGCGCTCGTCCGCGCGGGGCTCGCGTCCCTCTTGGAGGACGCCGATCAGATCGACGTCGTGGGCGAGGCGGAGGACGGCGCGCGGGCGATCGAACTCGCGCTGCAGTTGAAGCCGGACGTCGTGCTGATGGACCTGTCGATGCCGGTGATGGACGGGGTCGAGGCCACGCGCCGATTGCTCGCGGAGCAGCCGGAGAGCACGGTGCTGGTGCTGACGTCGTCGTCGGGCCGCAGTTCGGTGCAGGACGCGCTCGCGGCCGGAGCCACCGGCTACCTGCTCAAGGACGCGGACCCGCGGGAGCTGGTGGCCGGCATCCACGCGGCCGCGCGCGGGGACGCGCCACTCGATCCGCGCGTGGCCCGCGCGCTGCTCCCCGGTGCCGCGCCCGACCCGGCCGCGTCGCTCAGCCCCCGCGAGCGGGAGGTGCTGCTGCTGGTGGCGAAAGGACTGGCCAACAAACAGATAGGCCGGACGCTCGGCATCACCGAACGCACGGTGAAAGTCCACCTCGGGAACGCGTTCAAGCGCATCGGGGTGGGTGATCGCACGTCGGCGGCGCTGTGGGTGCGCGATCACCTGACCGCGGAGGATTAGCGGCGGCCCGGCCGGGGGCACTTACGTTGGCAGGACCGGTCGAAGGGGCGCGCGATGCTGGCGATGAACAAGTACCCGCAGGAGTACGTGGACGCCTGCCGGCGTGAAGTCGACGCGCAGGTCCAGGCGTTCCGGGCGCTCGACGGATCTCCGGCCGTGCGCGAGTTCGAGCCGGTGTTCTTCAACAACCTCGTGCTGCGGCTGGAGCACCACTTCGTGCACCGGGTGCGGAGGGGCGGCGACACGCTCAACGAGGTACGTGTCGTGGCGATGTCGTTGCTGAGCAACGGCGGTGTGATGGCTGCGGACAAAGCGATCACGCTCGACCCGTCGACGTCGGTGCTGAAGCTTCGGGTCGGTGACCCGATCGCCGTCCGTGAAGCGGACTTCCTCGCGCTGGCGAAGGCGTTCTTCGCCGACCTGGAGGCGAAGTACGTCTAGGTTCGGACCGTGGATCTCGGGTTGCAGGGGCGTGTGGTGCTGGTGGTCGGTGGGACCGGCTTCATCGGGCGGGCGGTCGTCGAACGGCTCCGTGGCGAGGGAGCGACGGCGATCGCCGCGTCTCGGAGCGTCGAGGACGGTGTGCCGATCGACGCTCGGGATGCCGGGTCGGTGACCGCGGGCGTGGAGGGCGTGGTCGCACAGCACGGCCGGCTCGATGGGCTGGTCGTCGCGGCGGCGCCGAGCGCGCGGACGCTGGACGCCTCGCGCCATGCCGATCCGGAGCAGGTGCTGGACGCTGTCGACGCGAAAGCGATGTCGTTCCTGCGCCTGGCCAATGCGGTGTTGCCGGTCATGACGGCGTCCGGCTTCGGGCGGATCGTCGGTGTGAGCGGACAGAACGCGTTCCTGACGGGGAACGTGACGGGCTCGGTGCGGAACGCGGCGCTGATCATCGCGGCCGCGAACCTCGCGGATAGCGTTGCGGGGTCCGGGGTCACGGTGAATACCGTCAACCCGGGGATCGTGGCTGCGTCACCGCGGAGCGCGGTGGAGGTGGGTCGGCCGGGGGAGTCGAGCCCTGCGCAGATCGCGGATCTGGTGGCGTTCCTGGTGTCGCCGCTCGCGGGGGCGATCTCGGGGGAGTCGATCGCCGTCGGTCACCGGGTTCGGGGTGTGACGTCGATGTGAAGCGGTTGCGGTTGGAGCCGGTGGGGCGGCCCGAGCACGTCGACGAGCTGTTGGCGCTCCACCGGGATCCGGCCGTGGCGGAGTGGTTCGGGGAGTGGACGCGCGAGCAGATCTCGTCCGAGGTCGCGCGGATGACTGCTGGATGGCGTGTCGACGGTGCGCACAAGTGGATGGCGTACGACCGGGTGACCGGCGCGGTCGTCGGGCGCGGAGGTTTGTCGCGCAAGTTCGTCGACGGCCGCGACCGGTGGGAGATCGGCTGGGTGCTGCACCACCGGTACTGGGGGCAGGGCTACGCGCACTCTGGACGGTGAGTCGTTCGTCCTGTATGCCCTGGAACGGGCTGCTCGCGACCGTCGATGAACAGGCGGAGGACTCCTGCCGGGCGCCCGGTACCACGGCCCGTGCTCCTACCGCGATCGCCCCGTTCCCCGGCGCGCCGTGGCCCGACAGCCCGGGGTTGAGCACCTCGCACTGGGTCGCGAACTTCGTACCGAGGCGGGTACCGGCGGGGGCGCGCGAAGCCCTCCAGGTGTTTCCCGGCCAGTGCATCTGTCATGCGGCCACGTTGGCACGTTCACGAGTCGTTTCGCCGGGTATCGCCAGAGCAAGCAGTGCGACACCTCGGAGGGGACGATGTTCGGAAAGAACCAGCGGGACAACGCGGGAAGAACCGACGACGACTACGACGTCGACGCAGCCGCGACCACCCGCACCGGCGACGACGCACCGGACGACCTGTCGACGGTGCCGCCGTCCGCGGGACCGGACAGCCCGACCGAACTCAAGGGCAAAGGCCTGTTCGCGGCGCTGAAGCGGACATTCAAGCAGTTCTCCAGCGACAACCTGTCGGACTGGGCGGCCGCGCTGACCTACTACGGCGTGCTGTCGATCTTCCCGGGCGCGATCGTGATCGTCTCGCTGCTCGGCCTGCTGGGCAGCGACGGCAAGGAGACCGTGACGAACGCGGTCAACGAGCTCGCGCCGAACAAGCAGCTGCAGGAACTCGTCGACACCGTCCTGACGCAGGTCAACGGTTCCGGCGGGGCCGGAATCGCAGCGATCATCGGTATTCTCGCCGCGTTCTGGTCGGCGTCCGGGTACGTGGCGGCGTTCATGCGCGCCTCGAACGCGGTCTACGACGTCCCCGAGGGGCGTCCGATCTGGAAGACGCTGCCGATCCGGGTGGGCGTCACCGCGGTCGTCGGGCTGATGCTGATCGTGTCCGCCGCGATCGTCATCTTCACCGGTGACCTCGCGCGAGTGGTCGGGGACCTGATCGGGCTCGGTGACGCAGCGGTCACCACCTGGAGCATCGTGAAGTGGCCGGTGCTGATCGTCTTGATCAGCCTGATGTTCGCGATCCTGTACTGGGCGTCGCCGAACGCCAAGACCGGTGGGTTCCGGTGGGTCAGCCCCGGTGGCATCTTCGCGGTGCTGCTGTGGATCGTGGCCTCGATCGCGTTCGCGCTCTACCTGGCCAACTTCGCCAGCTACAACAAGACGTACGGCACGCTGGCCGGCGTCATCGCGTTCCTCGTCTGGATGTGGATCAGCAACATCGCGATCCTGCTGGGCGCGGAACTCGACGCCGAGCTCGAGCGTGGCCGCGCGATCGCCGCGGGCCACGACCCGACGGACGAGCCGTTCCTCGAGCTGCGCGACGACCGCAAGATCAAGAAGGGCAGCGATCGGGGCCTGAGCACGAATTAGGCCGAACGCCCGCGTGCTGCCGTTCCGGAAGTCCGGCTGCGGATGCGCGGCTCGGCGTCAGCCCGCGGACCTACCAGCAGCGGTTCAGGAGCCGTGAGGGCTGATCGGAGTGGGATCGCCGACGAGCCAGCGGTGGCCGTACGGGTCGATGAAGCCGCCCTGCCGGTGCAGGCCCCACGGGGTCTCGTGGTCGCGCACCGGGTCGTGGTAGTTGGCCCCGGCCGCGGCGGCGCGTTCCAGCAGCGCGTCGGGATCGTCGGCGAACACCTCGACGCGTGCGGTCGTCGTCCCGAGCTCGACCGGACTCGCCCAGCCGCTGTTCTCGGGCTGCGCGACGAAGAACGGGGCGCCCAGCAGATCGAGGCCGACGACCGAGCCGCGGCTCCACAGCTCGGTCGCGCCGAGCGCGCGCTGGTACCACGCGGAGGCGGCAGGGGCGTCGGGGACGGCGAGCATGAGGGTGGCCCGGGCTCGCCGAGCGCCGGGATCAGGAGGAACTCATGGACGGTGAGCCGCTCCCCGGGCGCGTGACATCGGGCATCGTCCGCATCGGCGACACCGTGCGCCGGCCGGTCGGCCCGTGGACCGACTCCGTGGACGCGCTCCTGACCCACCTCCACCGCGTCGGTTTCCGGGGCGCGCCCCGCCCGCTGGGTCGCGACGAGCAGAACCGGCAGGTGCTCGAGTACGTGCCGGGCACGCTCGGCGATCACACGGGCACGTACTCACTGCCCGAACTGCGCGAGATCGGCGCGTTCGTCGCCGACTTCCACCGCGCCGTCGCGGACTTCACCGGCCCCACCGTCTGGAACCGCGTCATCCCGCCCGACCGGGAGGAGCTCGTCTGCCACCACGACGTCGCACCGTGGAACCTGGTCCGGTCCCCGCGTGGCTGGGTGCTGATCGACTGGGACGCCGCCGCGCCCGGCTCCCGCCTGTGGGAGCTCGCCTACGCCGCGCAGAGCATGGCCGGCCTACGCCCGGACCGTTCTCCGGAGGAGGCCGCCGAGCGCCTGGCCACGTTTGTCGACGGTTACGGTCTCGAACTTCCGCAGCGGACGACGCTCGTCAGCATGCTGGTACGCCGCGCCCGAGCCATGTACGACCTGCTGCGCCGGGGAGCGGAGCAGGGTGACGAGCCGTGGGCCACGATCTGGGTCACCGACGGCGAGTACTGGCGCACCACCGCCGACTATCTCGACCAGCACGGGAACGTCTGGCTCCGCGCGCTGATGCCGTGAACTGCATGATGCGTCAGGTAAGTTCGACGCTGTGGCTCTAGTCCTCGAGGTGCCGCCGCAGGGTCTCCATCGCGTCGGCGAGCGCCTCCAGTTGCGGTCCGTCCAGAGCGTCAGCGAAGAGTGTCCGGACGGGCTGCGAATGCGCGGTGGCCGCGTCGAGACAGGTGGCTCGTCCCTCGGCGGTGAGGTGCACCTCTGACCCGCGGCTGTCGGCGCGGTGCGTCTGACATCGGATCAGCCCGCGGCGCTCCATCCGTGCCAGGTGGTGCGAGAGCCGGCTCTGCTCCCAGCCGATCAGGCCCGCGAGCTCGACCGAACGCACCGGCTCGTCGCCGCGCTCGTGCAGCGTCACCAGGATCGGATAGTCGCTGCCCGACAGGCCGGAATCGGCCATCAGCAGACGGTCGGAGCGGTATCGCAGCAGCGCGGTGGTCTCGATCAGACCCCGCCAGGCCCGCAGTTCCAGCGCATTGAGCCGTCCTTCCACCTCGTGAAACTAGCGAAAGGAACCTCTCGTGGCGACGATCGAGGAACTCATGACGGCGAACCTCCTCGAGGTCTTCAACGAGCGTGACGGTGAGCGTCGTCGGGAGGCGATCCGCCGGACGTACGCGTCCGACGTGAAGTTCGCCGATCCCGACGAGATCGTCGTCGGTCACGACGCGCTCGACGCCAAGGCGCAGGGCATTCTCGACGGCGCGCCGGGGTTCGTGTTCACGCCCGCGGGCACGACGTACGTGAACAACGATTTGGGGTACCTCACCTGGAACTTCGGTCCGGAGGGGGCGCCGCCGGTCGTTCGCGGGGTCGACATCGCGCTGGTGCGCGACGGTGTGATCGCCAGCGTGTACACGCTGCTGCTGACCGACTGATGGTTGCTGTACTCGCCGTCCGGAGTCCCCGAGAGCTTGGGTGACGCCGCGGTGCCGCTGATCGGCGGGCCGCTCGTGCTGCTGCTCATCGCGACGTTGCTGCCGGCGTGGTGGGGGACACGTCGGCGGATTCCGGAGTTGCTCGCCGCCGAGTGAATCCGGCCGCGACAGTGACCGCAGCGATCCCGAGCAGCGTCGCCCGGTCGGCCCACGTGTCGGCGTTCCCGACCACGGCGAACAGCGTGTGGCCGACCAGCGCCCCGATCGCCACGCCGAACAGGTGCCCGGGCGTCCAGGCGACGCTCCACCGGCGCAGCACGTAGGCAGCCGCAGCCACCAGGGCCAGCGCGGCGATGACAGCCACGAGCGCCCAGAAACCACCGTCGGTGAACAGCGAGTGTTTCGCGTCGCCGAGCGGCCAGAGCAGCATGAAGAACCCGAACGTGGTCACCCCGGCAATCCCGGCCGCAACCGGCACCCGCGGCGGTGTCAGCACCCGGCCCCGAGGAACCCGCACCCGCAGACCGGCCACGATCACCACGACAGCCAGCACCGCGATCACCACCGCCGCGACCATCGGCACCGTGTACCCAGGATCCTCCGTCGGCGGCACGGCCACCCGCAGCACCAACGCCCCCAGCACCGCGACCACCCCGGACGCGATCACCCCACCGCGGCGCAGGTACAGCCCGCGTCCGAAGAAGTGCTCCACCAGCACGATCGGCACGACGATACTGAACACCGGGTGGTACACCAGGTTGAGCACCGTGTACGCGCTGTTCACGCCCAGGATCCGCGGCGCCCACTCGGCCGCCCCGTACAGGTGATGGCTGGTGAGGCCCTGCAGCACCAGGCCTTCCTCGACGAGCCCGTACGCGACACCCAGGATCAGCATGTTCGCCAGCCCACCGCCGGTGCGGCGCACGACCTCGCGGATCAGCAGCGCCCCACCGGAGTAGATCGGCGCGAAGATCGGCAGCACCCACAGCATCGAGAGCGGGATGTTGCCCATGCTCAGCTCGGCGACCAGTGGGACGAGCACGACCAGCAGCAGCGCGGCCCGGCGGTTGCGCGGCCGGGTGTCGGGCACCCGGGGGAACGCCTCCCGCACGACCCGCCGGTTCACCGCGACGATGAGCGCACCCAACAGCGCCAACTGCACGACCTGGACGCCCCGCAGCCAGCCGGGATAGGCGCCCGACACCAGTAACCACGCCACCGCGACGAATCCGAGCGCCGACAGGATCCGCACCCGCCGATAGGCCCCGGCGACACCCGCGAGCAGTTGCCGCGCTATCCGGACGTAAAGCATCGCGACGAGGAGAACGAGAACGGAGCGCGTCCACGTGGTGATGTCCGAGGGAAGGAAGACGAGCGTCAGAACCGCGAACACGACGCTGACGGACAGGCTCGCGACGAGCAGTTTCACGACGAGGCGTACGGCGTTGTTCGGCATGCTTCCACGCTAGGAATTCGCCGGTCAGCGCACCTCCGGCGCGATGCTGGTCTTGGGTCTACGACTTCAGGATGAGGGCCGCGGACGCACCAACCCGAGGTCGTAGGCCAGCACGACCGCCTGCACCCGGTCGCGCACGCCGAGCTTGCGCAGGATCGCCGACACGTGCGTCTTGACGGTCGCCTCGGTAACCACGAGCCGGGCGGCGATCTCCGCGTTCGACGAGCCCCGGGCCAGCAACCCCAGCACCTCGCGCTCCCGTTCGGTCAGCGTCCGGAGGCTGCCGGTCGGCGCCGACGGTGTGACGTCGGTGGCCACGAACCGGTCCAGCAGCCGACGGGTCATCGCCGGCGCGAGCAGCGCTTCACCGCGGGCGACCACCCGGATCGCGTCGACCAGATCGGACGGGCGCACGTCCTTGAGCAGGAACCCGCTCGCACCGGCCCGCAGCGCCGCGTACAGCGGTTCCTCCAGATCGTAGGTCGTCAGGATGATGACCTTCGGCGCGTCCGCGGCGGCGGTGAGCCGGGCGGTGGCCGAGATCCCGTCGGTGCCCGGCATCCGGACGTCCATCAGCACGACGTCGGGACGGGTCTGTGCGGCGAGCCGGATCGCTTCCTCGCCGTCACCGGCCTCACCGACGACGGTGAGGTCGTCGCGGGCGTCCAGGATCATCCGGAAGCCCGACCGCACCAACTCTTGGTCGTCGGCGATCAGCACCGTGATCACCGGGACACCGGCAACCGGGCGTCGACCTCGAAGCCACCCTCGGGCCGGGGACCCGCCGCCAGCGACCCGCCGAGCAGCGCCGCCCGCTCACGCATCCCGAGCAGCCCGTGCCCGGCCTTGCCCGGCTGCCCACCGGTGCCGTCGTCCCGAACCCGCACACAGACCTCCGCCTCGCTGACCTGCACCAACACCTCTGCGTGCGACGCCGCCGCGTGGCGCAGCGTGTTCGTCAGCGCCTCCTGCACGATCCGGTACGCGGAGAGCTGCACGCTGCTCGGCACGTCGGCGTCCCCCTCGCGCGTGACCGACACCCGCAGCCCCGCCTCGCCCATCGTGCCCGCGAGCCGGTCCACATCGGCCAGCGTCGGCTGCGGTCCGGTCTCGTCGTCGTCCGCGCGCACCGACCGCAGGAACCAGCGCAGCTCCGCCAGCGCCTCCCGGCCCGCCTGCTCGGTGCGCTGCAGCGCCGCCCTCGCCTGCTGCGGGTCGTGCTCGAACACGTCGTCCGCCGCGGCCGCCTGCACCACCATGACCGACACCGTATGCGACAACACGTCGTGCAACTCACGGGCGATCCTCGCCCGCTCCTCCAATACTGCTTGCCGACGTTCTGCGGCCCGCCGCGCCCCGCGGGCCCGCACCAGCGCGCCCCAGCTCCAGGCCAGGAGCACCGCACCCGCGAGCAGCCCGGCGGACTGCCAGCGGCCGTGCACCGCGGCCGGACCGCACACCGCGAGGGCCGCGGCCGGCAGGATCCAGAGTGTCTCCGAGGCCGGCCGCAGCCACGCGTACGTGCACAGCACCACGAACACGATGCCGGGGCCGAACGCCGGCACCAGGAGCTGCAGGCCGGCGCTCGCCAGCAGGGTGACCACCGTGGCCGGTAAGGGCCGGACCGCGAGCCACCACACCGCCGCGGCCTGCACGGCGATCAACAGCACTTCGGGGACGACGTGCTGCCCCAGGAACAGCACCGGCGACGACACGACCACTGACGCGACGACGAACACCGCCCGTAATCGACGGGGGAACTGCGCCGTGTACCGGTCTGCCATGGTTCAGACGCTACCGGCGCCGAACATGGCAGCCGCCTCGCGTCCGGCGACGTGATTGGCGTCGATGTATGGACGTAGTTGGTGTTCGTAGGCGCGGAAGGCGGCTTCGGGGTCTTTGTCCGCGAGGTGTTCGGCCAGGGTGCGGGCGCCGATCAGCGCCTGGGAGGTGCCCATGCCGCTGGTCGGAGCGGCGCAGTAGCCGGCGTCGCCGACCAGCGCGACCCGGCCGCGGTGCCACGTGTCGAGTTCGACCTGGCAGGTGGAGGCGAAGTAGTAGTCGTCGGCGGTGCTCATCGCGTCGAGGAGGTCGGGGACGATCCAGCCGTGGTCGGCGAACGCGGTGCGGACCGCGTGTTCCTGGTCGGCGCGGCTCCGGCGGTCCAGGGCGGCGGAGGCGGTGGCGAACGAGAGGCTGACGGTCATCCGGTCGCCGGTGCCGAACGCGTAGAGCGCGGTGCCGCTGCCCGGTTGGAGGACGCCGTTGAGGTCGAGGCCGAGGACGTTGTCGGTGCTGAAGCCGGCGCCGGACATGCCGAGGTGTTTCAGGCCGTCGCCGAACACGAGTTCGCGGACCGTGGAGTGGACGCCGTCGGCGCCGATGACGAGGTCGAAGTCGCGGGTCTCGTGGCGTTCGAAGTGGACCGTCTGCTCGTCCAGCGTCGTGATCGAGTCGCCGAAGAGGTACTCGACGTCGTCCGTGGTGATGCGGTGCAGGATGCGCGTGAGCTCGTGTTTGGGCACCTCGAGGTCGCCGCCGAACGCTTCGGCGCCCCAGCGGTCGATCTCGGTGCCGTTCGCGTCGACGAGCGACGTGTGGCGCATGCCGGTCGCGTGGGTGCGGACCTCGTCGAGGATGCCCATTTCGGCGAGGACGTCGAGCGCGTCGCCGCGGAAGTCGACGGCGTAGCCGCTGTCCCGGAGCGCCGGCGCACGTTCGACGACGGTGACCTCGTAGCCGACCCGACGGAGGAACCAGGCGAGCGTGGGGCCGGCCACGCTTGCTCCCGAGATGAGGACGGAGGTTGTCATGCCGGAGAGTTTATCCATATGGATTAACCAAATGGATTAAAATTTCTGTCATGGGAAATCGGGAGGACCTGCTCCGGGGCGCCAAGCAGTGCCTGATCGAGCGCGGCTGGGCGCACACGACGGTGCGGGACGTCGCGGACGCGGCCGGCGTCAACCACGCGGCGATCGGCTACCACTTCGGCAGCAAGGACGCGCTGCTCACGCAGGCTCTGGTCGAGGCGGTGGGGGAGCTGTCCGAGGAGTTGGCGCGCCGGGTACCGGTGGAGTCGCCGGAAGAGCGGTGGCAGGCGCTGATCGACACGTTCACCACCCACCGGCGGCTGTGGGTGGCGCAGTTGGAAGCCGCTGTTCAGGCCGAGCGCTCGTCCGAGGTGCGCGAGTATCTCGCGGCGGGGCAGCGGGAAGGGCGGGAAGGGCTCGGCGGGTCGGTGCCACTCGCGTTGTTGAGCGGGTTGATGCTGCAGTGGCTCGTGGATCCGGCGAACGCGCCGAGCGCCTCCGAGGCGCTCACCGAGCTCGGCGAGTTCGCCGCGGAGGTGGGGACATGACCGACACTCTTTTCGTCTACGGGACCGTGGCGCCCGGGGAGCCCAACGCGCACGTGCTGGCCGACGTGCCGGGCACGTGGGAGCCCGGCTCGGTGCGGGGGCACCTGCTGCCCGACGGCTAGGGCGCCGCGCTGGGCTTCCCCGGGATCGGCGGCTACGGGACGCCTATATCTCCACGTTGCGGCGTTAGGGCGGGACGGCCGGACGCGTCGGGTACGCGGCGATCAGGCCGCTTCGGGCGCGCCGAACCAGCGGGGGAGGTGGGCGTCGAGATCGTCCTGGTCGTCGCCGATCCACGCGACGTGGCCGTCGGGGCGGAGGAGCACGGCGGGCGCGTCGAGCTCCTCGCTGACGTCGGCGACGAGGTCGACACGGTCGGACCAGCCCTCGACCGAGAGCCGGCCGGTCTGGTCGAGCAACAGGCCGCGGCCTTCGTGCATGCGCTCGTACAGGCGACCGCCCTTCAGATTGACGTCACGCAAGCGCCGTCCGAGCAGCTCGGGGCCGTCACCGAAGTCGTAGCGGATGCCGGTGCCGATGCCCTTCTCGATCAGGAACCGGTGCACCTCCGCGAAGTTCATGATCTGCGAGAGCAGGGTGCGGACGGCCTGCGGGCCGGGGTCGTTGGACAGCAGGAGCATCTGGGCGCGGGTGAGGTTCAGGACGTCCGCGGCCACCGGGCGCCGCTCCGCCTCGTAGGTGTCGAGCAGGGTTTCCGGTGCCCAACCACCAACTGCGGCCGCGAGCTTCCAGCCCAGGTTGAACGCGTCCTGAACGCCGAGGTTGAGACCCTGGCCGCCGACCGGTGGATGGACGTGCGCTGCGTCGCCGGCGAGGAAGACCCGGCCCGCGCGGTAGTGGTCGGCGAGCCGGGTGGCGTCGCCGAAGCGGGACATCCAGCGCGGGGAGTGCACCCCGAAGTCCGTGCCGGCGACCTGGGTGAGCCGCTGCTTGAAGTCGTCGAGCGTCGGGGGGACGGTCCGGTCCTCGGCGACGCTCGCGGCCGGGGCGAGCACGCGGTAGGCGCCGTCGCCGATGGGGCCGAGTCCGAACAGCTTTTCGGTCTTGCGGAGTTCGATGACCGTTTCGGTGATGAACTGCGGGTCCGCTGTCACTTCCATCTCGCCGAGGAGGGCCTCGACGGTGGGGGGTTCGCCGGGGAAGGGGATGTTCAGCAGTTTGCGGACGGTGCTGCGGCCGCCGTCGCTGCCGACGAGGTAGCGGGCTTTGATCGTCGTGCCGTCGTTCAGGGTGGCGGTGACTTCGTGGTGGTCCTGGCTCAGGGCGGTGAGTTCGGCGCCGCGCCGGATCTCGGCGCCGAGTTCGGTGGCGCGCTCGGTGAGCAGACGGTCGGTGACCGGCTGGGGCAGGCCGAGGGTGTAACCGTGCGCGGTGTCCATCTGGTCGGGCCATGGCTTGTCGATGCCGGCGAACGAGCCGCCCATCTTCGGGTACTGCGTGCCGACCGCGAGGAACCGCTCGAGCAGCCCGCGCTGGTCCATCACCTCGATGCTGCGGACGTGCAGTCCGAGCGATCGGACGACCTTGCTGGGTTCGATCTCCTTCTCCAGCACGACGGTGTGGACGCCGTGCAGTCGTAGCTCACTCGCGAGCATCATGCCGGTCGGTCCGCCGCCGGCAATGATGACGTCGATCATGAGGAAATCCCCGTTCCTGCAGGTGATCTGCTTACGGTCGGCGATTCTGCGCCTTGACCCGGGGCTTGTGGCAAGCCTCCCCATGCCTTATATGTTGAAGTGGGGGTTAGTCAGAACAGCGTGGGGTGCCTGCGGTACCCAGCACCACCTCGTCGGTGCAGGTTCCGGAGAGGAACCGCCAGGCGGGGAAGCGGTCGAGGTGCGTGGTGAGCAGCGCCGTGCCGGCCGGGAGAATCTTCCCGCGGACGGCACGATGCAGATGGACGAGATCTTCGGACGGGCCGGGTGCGAGGGTGCCTTGTACGTCGCTGGAATAACAAGCCCAGACACAATCCACTATCGCGCCGGACGAACAATGGCACCGGCGTCGGTGGTGAAGGTGCAGATCGCGCCCGGCAGGGTGCGGACGACGCCACGATCAACGCGGCGATGGGAACCGCAGCCGCCACCGCGATCGGCACCCTGCGCACGTCAGTCCATTCCGGACCATAGGCTTTTCGCTGCTGTTCCCACGACAGCAGATCGACTCTGGTCCAGAAAGGACTGTCTCGATCTCGCTCGGGGCGGACGTGCACGGCCGGATCCACGCGATCGAGCTCATCGGCCCGAGCGCGTCCAAGCGCTGACCGGGCTGGAGTTCGACGACTTCGCGGTGGTCGCTCCGGACCTGCTGCTCGCTTCTACGGTGGAGGACCCGTCCGGTCCGTTCGGGTCCGCGCTGCTCGCCGCTCCGGGCTACTACGACGGCCCGGTCAGGTAGCGGTGAAGAGGACGGCGCGGCCGGAGGCGGCGGCTCGTTGGTAGAAGGCTCGCACGTCGGAGAAGTGGGGCCAGACGTAGTCGAAGTCGTCGGTGTCGAGCCGGGCGCGTAGCCACAACTCATCGAGCGACAGCAACGCCGTGGCCACGTCCTGCACCTCGGCAGGCTCGACGTACACCACGTAGTAGTCCCCGTGCAGGTGATCACCGCCGAGCACCGCGTGCGACAACGGATAGCCGCTCCGGGCGAGGCACCGGTCGATCGCCTTCCACGCCTGGTCGGTGTCGACCTTCAGCTCGTCCTCGGCCCAGGACTCCTCGAGCTCCTCGAGGAACTCCCCGACCTCCTCGTCGTCGCCCGCGGCAGCGAGCAACGCCGACGCCTGCGCCGACGTGATGGCGAAGTGCACACCCAGCATGTGCGCGATCATGCCAAGGCGAACGCCGGCAGCTACCCGGTGGCCGAGTGCCTGAGCACGATCCTGATCGAGGAGTGGCAGCACCGCCTCTACGCCGAGCGGGACCTCGCGTCGCTCCGGACCTAGCCTGTGTCGGCCCGCGAACAGTGCCACCGTTGCGGGCGGAACGGTTTTCGTCTGGTGACGCGTGAACACTGAACGGACCAGCGACGGGGGACTACCTGAGATAGGAGACGACGATGAGCTGCCACGCCAACTGCGACTGCGAATTCCGCTACGACAACACCTGGGACTACGGCTGTGACACGTCGCGGCGCCGTCGCTCCGCTCGGGGCTACAAGGGCCGCTCGAAGGACTACTGGGACGGCTTCACCGGCCGCTGATCCAGGTAGGCCGGGAGGTCGTGCAGGGTGAGGATCTGGCCGTCGGTGGCGGTCGCTCCGGGGGTTCGGACGATGTGGACGGCGCGCAGGCCGGCGGCCTGCGCGCCGAGGACGTCGACCACGTGGTCGTCGCCGACGTAGACGGTCTCCTCGGGTTCCGAGCCCAGGCGCCGGCACGCCTCGTGGAACGCGCGCGGGTCCGGTTTGGCGGCGCCCAGCTCGTCCGCGCTCACGACGACGTCGAGCAGGTGGGCGAGCCCGAGCGCCCGGACCTTGGCGTTCTGCTGTGCGGCGGTGCCGTTGGTCAGGACGCCGGTGCGCAGACCGGCGTCGCGCAGCGCGGTGAGCGTGGCGACCTCGTCGTCGTAACCGCACCACGCCTGCCGGTAGGCGGCGAGGTAGCCGTCGGCGTAGAGCGTGTCGAGTTCGGCGTCCGTGGCCGGGACCGGCGTGCCCAGCGCGGGGAGGAACGCTCGCAGCCGGCGACGGCGCTGTTCGGCGTGCGTGACCGTGCCGTCGAGCCAGGCCTGGTAGTGCTCCGCCTCGGCGGCGAACCAGAGGTCGACGAGCTCGTCGGTGAGGGACCGACCCAGCCAGGTGCGGAGACCTGCGACCGCGGAGCCGTGGTGGTCGAAGAGGGTTCCGTCGAGGTCGAACAGGGCGGCGGTGAGGGTCATGCGCGGGTCCCGTCGAGGCGGCGCAGGGGGCGTCATACCGCGATGATCGAGCACCTGTGCCCCTACACCCAGCTCGGTAGCCAGACGTCGGCGGAGGCCAGGTGGCTGCCGTCGAAATGGTTGCGCAGTTCGGCGAGGGCGGGGTGGCGGTTGTCCTCGCGCCAGATCAGCGACATCGGGTAGACCGGCGTCGGATCGCACACCGGGATCCGGCGCAGGTCGTAGCGGTCCGGCCACAGGTAGCGCGAGCCTTCGCCGACCAGGGTGGCCAGCGTCGGTGACTCGGCGATGTCGGCGATCTGGGCCTCGTAGCCGAAGACCGGGCCGTCCCGGTCGATCGTGAGCCCGAATGCGGCGGCCAGCTCGTCGTAGTACGCCGACCACTCGGTGCCAGCGGCCATGCCCGCCATCCAGATGCGGTGCGCGGCCAGTTCCGCGAGCGTCACCGAGGGGGCGCCGGCCAACGGGTGCAGCGGGCCGACGAGGAGCTGGTGCGCGTCGTCGATCACCCGCCGCGAGAGGATGCCGGTCGGCAGCGCGCGCGGTGGTACGGCGTGGAACGTGGCGTCGATCGTGCCAGCTTCGACGGCTGCGACCGCGGTGTGCACGTCGGCGACGAGCGTCACGACGTCCAGACCGACGTCCGGATGCAGTCGGTAGAACTCCTGCAGGTGCGTCGCCGCCGCCACCCGCCGGCTGACGACGTCGACGCGCAGCGCGCGGCGGCCGGGGCGCACGGACGCGTCGGCGCGGTCGGCCACCCGTAGCAGCTCGCGGGCGTGCGGCAGGAACGCCCGGCCGTCGACGGTGAGCTGCACACCGCGCGGGGTCCGGGCGAACAGCCGCACGTCCAGGTCCTTCTCCAGCGCCGCGATGCGACGCGAGACGCCCTGCTGGGTGATCGACAGGTCAGCGGCCGCTTCCTGGAACTGGCCGGTGTCCGCGGCGGCGACGAACGTGCGCACGGCGTCGAGATCCACGACGCAGACCGTATACGCACAACACGGCGTTGTGACTCGCGGACGATCGCGTTGTTTGATCGGACGCCACCCGCTCACCGAGGGTGGCCGCATGAGGTCGTTGGGGCGGGAGTTCCGGTGGTTGTGGGCGTCGTACGCGGTCAGCGCGTACGGCTCGGGGCTGGCGTTCGGCGCGTTCCCGGTGCTCGCCGTCCTGGTGTTGCACGCGAACCCGGGGCAGGTGTCGGCGCTGGCGGCGGTCGGGCCGGCCGTGGGGGCGCTGGTCGCGGTGCCGCTGGGGCCGTGGGTGGAGTTCCGGCGCAAGCGTCCGGTGATGATCGCGACGGACCTGGTGCGGTTCGCGACGTTGCTCAGCGTGCCGGTGTGCTACCTGCTCGGGTGGCTGAGCTTCGGGCAGCTGCTGGTGGTGTCGGTGGTGGTCGCGGCAGCGAAGATCACGTTCACCGCGGCCAGCGGCGCGTACCTGCGGGCGGTGGTGGCGCCGGGCGACCTGATCGTGGCCAACTCCCGGTTCGAGTCGACGACGTGGGGCTCGATCGCCGTCGGTCCACCGCTGGGCGGGGCGGCGATCGGCCTGTTCGGGCCGGTGACCACCGTCGTCGCCGACGCGCTGAGCTACCTGGCGTCCGCGCTGGCGCTCGGCGCGATGCGGCACCCGGATCGGCGGCCCCGTCGGGAGAGGCGCCGAACGACAGCGGCCGAGCTGGTCGACGGATGGAAGCATGTGCTGACACACCCCGGCCTACGTCCGCTGTTCCTCAACCAGCTGCTCGTCGCCGGGCTGATCATGGCCACCGAACCCCTCCTGGCCGTGCTCCTGCTCGGCGAACTCGGGTTCGCGCCCTGGCAGTACGGGCTCGCCTTCGCCGCGCCGTGCGTCGGCGGGCTGATCGGTTCGCGGCTGGCGCCCCGTGCCCTGGCGCGCTTCGGTCGCCAGCGGGTCATCCGGGTGGTCGGCACGCTGCGCGCGATCTGGCTGATCGGGCTCGCTTTCGTCGGACCCGGTGTCGTCGGGCTGGTGACCGTGATCGGCGTCGAGCTCGCGATCATCGTCGGCATGAGCTTGTACACCCCGGTACTGGCCACCTACCGGCTCGAACAGACGCCGCCCGAGCGGGTCGCCCGCACGCTGGCGGCCTGGTCGATCAGCAGCAGCGCCGCGATCGCGGTGCTGAGCGCGCTCGGTGGGCTGCTCGCCGACCTCACGAGCCCGCGGACCGCGATCACCGTCGCGGGAGTGCTGATCCTCGCGAGCCCGCTGCTGCTGCCCCGGCGCATCCCGCTCGGGGCAGCAGCAGTGCCTGCTACGACCCGCTGAGCGGGCCGACGGACTTCGCGGCGGCCAGGTCGAGGGCCTCTTTCGGTTTGCTCTTGCCCTGCAGCACCGAGGCGATCGCCTCACCGACGTTGCGGGACATGTCGTCGTACCCGGTCACTGTCGGGCGGGACTGGCGCGCGTTCTCCAGGTTCTCGAAGAACTCACGCCCGCCGGGGTACTCCTGCGTGTACGCGAAGAACTGCGGGGTGAACTGCTCGATGTCGCGCACCGGCAGGTTGCCGATCGCGAGATTCCACTTCGCGTCGATGTCTTTGCTGGTCAGCCACTTGACGAAGTCCCGCGACGCACCGGCCCGGTCGGCGTCGTCGTGGTCGAAGAGCACCCACAGGTCGGGGCCGGACACCGTCTGGTGGTCGCCCTTGAAGCCGGGCAACTGCACCACGCCGTACTTGACGTTGGTCTGGGCGAGTTCGAGCAGCTCCCACGGGCCGGACATCATCATGCCGATCTTGCCGTCGCGGAACATCGCGCCGTACTTCTCGTCGGTCGGGTCCAGCCACATCGACTTGTCGTCGACAGCGATCGCGCGCAGCGTCTCGAGCGCCGCGACGCCCTCGGCGCTGTTGAACGCCGGCCTCTTGCCGCTCAGGATCGCCCCGCCGCGCTGCCACAGCAGCGGCCACAGGTGCCACGTGGTGTCCTCGCCGCCGGCCACCGAGTAGGCGGTGCCCCAGACGCCCTTCTCCTGGTCGGTGAGCTTCTTCGCGGCGGTGCGGAACTGGTCCCACGTCCAGTTGTCGGTCGGGTAGCCCACGCCGGCGTCGTCGAAGATCTTCTTGTTGTAGATGAGCGCGAGGTTGTCGACCAGCGCCGGGATGCCCATCACGATGCCGTTGGACGTGGCGGTGCGCTGCGCGGCGCCCGGGAAGTCCTCCCAACCGAAGTCCGGCTTCTGGACGTAGTCGGTGAGGTCCTGGGTGTGACCGCCGGCGGCCAGCTGACCCGCCCAGCTGCCGTAGGCGTAGGAGACGTCCGGGTAGCTGCCGTCCTGGTAGCCGGCGGTGATTTTCGGCAGCAGCTCGTCGGCGGTGTCGGCGCCCTGCGACGTTTTGATCGTCACGTTCGGGTGGGCCTGGTGGTACTGCTGGGCCAGCTGCTCGGCCGTCTTCTGCGCCTCGGGGGTCTGGCCGGTCCACCACGTCAGCGTGACGTCGGCCTTCTTGTCGTAACCGGCGGCGGCGTCTTTGCGGTCGCTGCTGGACATCGCTCCGTTGCACGCGGACAGCAGCACCGCGGCGCTGACGGCGGTGGCCAGGCTGACCATCGTCCGTCGGCGGCCGCGGAGTCTGCGCCGGCCATGGAGGTAGGGCCTCATTGCTTTGACCTCTTGGTGGAGTTCCCGGAAACGCCGGAGGTGGCTAGTTCGTGTGATCCGAGTGGCAGATCGGACATGAGTTGACAGACGGACAGCAGATGCCAGAGATGGATGGGATTATGCTCATCTGCAATTCCCCAACAAGATCTCGGACGCAACTGTGCAGTTTGAGTTGCACGTTTCGTGAGGGGTGCATGTGGACGTCGGTATGGGCGGTGTCACGCACGGTCACGAAGGAATCGCCGGTTTGTCCGTCGGTGATCCCGGGGTCCCAACTCTTCGTGAGCGTGGGCGCGCCGGAAGTCGGCGGTAATTAATTTTTGAGCGCGATGCCCCCGTAGAGCGGGGTCGGCTCGTGATCAGGGCCCGGAGGACGCCAGTCGGTCACGGTGACGACGCCCGGCTCGACGAGCTCCAGACCGTCGAAAAAGCGCAGTATGTCTTCGTGGCACCGGTCTGCAGTGTCGATGCCCCGCTGGTTGAACACGTCCCCGGCGCGGCGGCCCTGTTCGGGCAGGAAGTCCGTCGTTCCGTGCGTGATCGTGAGTGCACTGCCGGGCGGGAGCGCGTCGACGAGCGTCGCCACGAGGTGGTAAGGGTCGGAACTGTCGGGGAGGAAGTGCAGGATGGCGAGCAGGGAGAGGGCGACCGGCCGGGTCAGGTCGAGCGTGCCGATCACCTCCGGCGCGCCGAGGATCGTCGCCGGGTCCTGCAGGTCGGCCTCGAGGTAGGCCGTGCGTCCCTGGCGGGTGCTGTGGAGCAGTGCGCGGGCGTGTGCGAGCACGAGTGGGTCGTTGTCGGCGTAGACGACGCGGCACTCGGGCGCCACCGCCTGGGCGACCTCGTGGAGGTTGGGGGAGGTGGGGATACCGGTGCCGATGTCGAGGAACTGCCGGATGCCGTGCTCGGCGGCCAGATAGCTGACCGTGCGGGTGAGGAAGGCACGGTTCGCGTGGGCGACCGCGCCGGCGGTGGGGAAGTGCATCAGGATCTGTTCGGCGGCGGCCCGGTCCACCGGGAAATTCGTGTTGCCGCCGAGGAGGGCGTCGTACACCCGCGCGACGTGCGGAATGTCCGTTCGAAGCTCACGGCTCGCCATTCAGTCCCGTCTCCATAGTGGATCCGCACCTAGAACATATGGCGTCCCGTATGGGCAGGCCACCACCCTGGTGTCGGGTCAGTACCGAAGTACGAGATCCGGGCAGTCCATTCGGCCACCTTCCGCCCCTACGGCCGGGCCTCGTCGTAGGCCTGGCGGGACGTCCGGACGTGCTCGTCGTGCGCGATCGACCAGTGCAGGAGCGGAGTGAGCACCTCAACGGCGGTGGCGGCGGGCGTCGGGCAGATCGTCTACACGTCGCTGGTCGGGGCGGACGGGCCGCCGGAGGTGCTCGGCCGCGCTGCTGAGCGAACGGACCGGCGAACGGGTCGAGGCGCGGGTGCTCGACGACGACGCGTACCGGACGTACCTGCGCACCGCCGGACTACTCGACGGATTGATCGGCGCGCTCGGCCAGGCCATTCGCGCGGGCCGGTACGCGCGCGTCTCCGCTAGCGGCTCGCGTCCAACACCGGTTTGACGTCGACGATCGGGGTTCCGTCGACGGCCTCGAGGCCGGCAACGCGGACGCGGAGCCCGTCGACCGCGAGCACCCGCACCCGGTGCAGGCCGACCGGGTTCGGCCGATCGGCGGAGCGGGTGCTGAAGACGCCGGTCAACGGGTTGCGCGGGTCGTCGCGAGGATGCACGACGAGCTGCGAACGGTCGGCGCGGTGCAGCCAGGTGACGACGAACACGTCGTCGCCGGTGCGCAGGTCCCGCAGGCCCTCGGCGAACTCGGCGTCGAACACGAGCCAGGCCTCTGGCCCGCCCTGCTTCGGCGCGTTCGCCGGGTCGGTGAGGGGCGACTCGACGGTGCCGATGGGGCGGAGTTCGTAGGTCATGGGTGAAGCTTGGCCGATGGAGGCGTTCAATTATCCGGATGTGGGTGCGGTCAGTCGCGGTGAGCGTCCGCCGGGGTACGAGCATTTCGCGTACCGGGCGAGGCTCGGCGGCCCGGAGCACTTCGAGGTCGCCGTGGACGATCTGCTGTCGTGGCGGATGCACGAACGGTCGGGGGTCCGGCTCGAAGCACGGGGAGACGTGCTCGTGCAGCGGCTGCGGGTGGGCCCGGTCGTGCTCGTCGCCCCGGTGCGCGTGCTCGAGAAGGTCACCGGGCCCGACCGGGCCTGGCTGACCTACGGCACGCTCCGCGGGCACCCCGAGCAGGGCGAGGAGCGCTTCCTGATCGAGCGCGGCGAATCGGTGATGCTCACGATCAGCGGCTTCGTGCGCCCCGGCGCGTGGTACGCGCGCGTCGGAACGCCGGTGACCCGCTACTACCAGCGCCTGATCACGCGTCGCTATCTGCGTGCGCTGCGGGAGGAGGCGGCGGATGCGGATCCGGGAGTTCGATGAGGCCGACTGGCCGCGGGTGTGGCCGATCATCCGCGAGGTCGTCCGGGCAGGAGAGACCTTCCCGTACGACCCGGAGATGTCCGAGGAGACGGGCCGCCAGATCTGGGTCGAAAGGCCGCCCGGATCGACGGTCGTCGCGGTCGAGGGACACCGCGTACTCGGTTCGGCGAAGATGGGACCCAACCGGCCCGGACCGGGCTCGCACGTCGCCACCGCGAGCTTCATGGTGGCCGCGGACGCCCGCGGCCGGGGCGTCGGCACGGCGCTGTGCGAGTTCGCGCTGCGCTGGGCCCGGAGCGGGGGGTACGCGGGGATGCAGTTCAACGCGGTGGTCGAGACGAACCGCTCAGCGGTCGAGCTCTACGGGCGGCAGGGCTTCGCGATCCTGGGCACGGTGCCGCGTGCGTTCGCCCATCCGACTCTCGGCCGCGTCGGCCTGCACCTGATGTACTGCGAGTTCTGACGCTGTGGACTACGTCGGCCGAGTGCCCGCCCCACCGCTCGACGAGTTCGTCGACGACCTGTACTGCCTGACCGGGGTGCCGCCCCAACGGCGGATGAACGTGCCGCCGATGCCCTCGACGCACCTGTTCGTGAACCTCGGCGACCCCGTCCTGCTGTGCGACTCCGACCCCGTGGTCCCCCCGGCGCTGTTCGCCGACGGGTGGTTCATGGGCATGTGGACCCGGCGCTTCCGCGTGGAGTTCCCCGCGCGGGTGCGCCTCGTCGGCGTGCACTTCAAGCCCTGGGGCATGTCCCCGTTCGCCGACCTGCCCGCGACCGAACTGCACAACCGTTGGGTGCCGGTCGACGTCGTCTGGAAACGGTCGTTGGACCGGATCCGCAACCAGGTCGGTGAGACCACCACACCGGCCGGGATGCTCCGCATCCTGGAGGACGAACTGCGGTCACGGCTGAGCCCGTCCCGAGGCATCGACCTGGTGCAGTACGCCGGCCGGCGGCTCGCGACGTCGTCGGGCGCGATGCCCGTCGCCGCGCTCACCGACGCGGTCGGGGTCAGCGCCACGCACTTGGCCACGCAGTTCAAGTCCCACGTCGGCATCACGCCCAAGCGCGTGGCCCGGATCTACCGCTTCGCCGAACTGATCCTTTCGATCGACGCCACCCGGCCGATCGACTGGAGCACCCTCGCGTCCTCGGCGGGCTACTACGACCAGGCGCACTTCAGCAAGGAATTCAAGGACTTCACCGGCCACACCCCGACCGAATACCTCACCCTGCGACGCCGCTTCCCCGCCGACCAGGAGTTCCCGCCGATCCCGGTCGAGTGATTTTGTACAAGACCGGACGTCGTCCAGGACGCAGGATGGTGTCCATGGGCAGAGTTCTCATGCACCACGTGGTCTCGGTCGACGGTTTCATCGCCGACTCGAACGACGACGTCGGGCCGCTGCACGACTGGTACTTCAGCGGCGACACGCCGCTCGTCGACGGTCTGGAAAGCGACCTCCGGTTCCGGGTCTCACGCGCCTCGGCGGCGTACGTCCGGCCGATGTGGGAGTCGATCGGCGTGATCGTGATGGGTCGGCACCTGTTCGACCTGGTCAACGGTTGGAAGGGGCATCCGCCCGCCGGTGACCACGTCGTCGTCGTGTCGCACCGTCCCAAGCCCGAGGGCTGGTACCCCGAGGCGCCGTACCACTTCGTCAGCGACGTGACCGCCGCGATCGAGACCGCGCAGAAACTCGCCGGCGACCGCACGATCAGCGTCAACGCCGGTGACGTCGGCAGCCAGATCCTCGCCGCCGGCCTTATCGACGAGGTCGCGATGGACGTCGTCCCCGTGGTGTTCGGATCCGGCAAACGCTACTTCGGCCGGATCGACGGCCAGCTCCTGCTGGAGGACCCCGACGTGGTGATCCAGGGCGCTCGGGTGCTGCACCTCAAATACCCGGTGCGACGCTGAAAAGCTGCGCACCGCCAGCGCCCAGCTGACACCCCACAGCAGGAAGAACGGCGACCACACCAGCAGGTCCCACCGGGCCGTGGCCGCCGCCTCGGGCGAAACGCCGGCGAGGAGGCGCTGGACGTCGCCGATCGGCTGGAGCGTCGACCGAAGGATCAATACCACCGCCAAAAGCATCAGGGGGACGCCAATCAAGCGGCGGATCGGGCGGCTGGGCGCCGCGCGCATCAGTAGGAGCGCGGCGCCCACACCGAGCACGGCAGCCGCGACGCTGAGCCAGTGGCCGAGCACGGCCTCGGGGGTGCGGTCGAGCGCATCGCGGATCGCGTCCGGCGGGAGCGGCACCTGGCGCAGGCCGAACGTGCCGCCGAGCGCCCAGAAGAGTTTGAGGGTGCCGTAGGCGGCGGTGCAGGTCAGCGCCGCAGCGGCGGGGCGGTTCATCGCCGGGACCGGACCTGGTAGGACAGCGTCATCGCCAGCCAGAGCAGGGTCACCGCGGCTCCACGCCAGAGCCCGGCGGACCCGGCCGCGATCAGGTACGGCGCGCCGGCGAGCATCGGCAGCAGTGCCACCCACAGCGGGATGAGGAGCAGCCGGCGGCGGGCGAACACCGTACTGACGGCGAGGGCCGCACCCAGCAGGCCGAGGGACGCAAGGGTCCACTGCCGGAGCGCGACGTGACCCAGCTGCTCGTAGGCCGCGGCGGGGACGTGGTCGCCGCCGGGGATGCCGAGGCGGCCCTGGGTGGCGTAGTAGGCCTTCTGCACGGAGTAGACCAGCAGGCCGGCGGCGGACAGGTACGCGGGTGCGGTCCACGCCGTGCGCTGGAGCAACGCGTTTGCCATGAGTGCCTCCTGGACGAGTGGTGCCGCCAGAATGCGGCGCCCACCACTCCACCCGCGTCCGCCTCCGGTCTAACCCGAGAGTCTTCGGACTAGCTCTCGCCCTTCGAACGGCTAACCTGCGAATTGACGTATTGACTACGTCAATATATCGTCAACTCATGCTCTTCCCGACGCCAGCGCTCGGTTCCGCCGATGTGCGAGTACTCGCGAACATCGACGCGATGCGCGATGCGCTACGGCGCCAGATGCAGACCACGCCATCAAAATGGACAGACGGGCTGCGCAAGTTCTTGACGGCAGATGCGGTCGCTGCGTCGAACTCCATCGAGGGGTTCAAGGTCTCGACCATCGACGTCGAAGACCTGCTCGACGGCGAGCGTGACGTCGAGGTCTCCGACGAGAACCGCGCGGAGACCCTCGCCTACCAGCAGATGATGACCTACATCCAGTCACTCCACGACTTCCCGGACTTCACCTACAGCAAAGGACTGCTCAACGCGCTGCACTGGATGCTGCAGGGACATCGACACGCGGCGCGCAAGCCGGCCGGGCAATGGCGGCGCGGACCGGTCTACGTCACCGACGCCCGCGACGCGAGCATCGCCGCCTACACGGCGCCCGACGCGGACGCCGTCCCCGCGCTGATGGAAGAACTCGTCGACTGGCTCAACGCCCCCAGCGACGATCACCCGCTGGTGCGCGCCGCGATGGCCCATCTGCACCTCGTGTCGATCCACCCCTGGGCCGACGGCAACGGCCGGATGTCCCGGTCGCTGCAGACGCTCATGATCGCGCGCGAAGGCGCCTTGGCCCCGGAGCTGTCGTCCATCGAGGCGTGGCTCGGACGGCCCGGCAACACGTGGGAGTACTACCGCGAGCTCAACGACCGCGGCGCGACCTACCTCCCCGACCAGGACGTCTCCGGTTGGATCCGCTTCAACCTGACCGCCTATCACCAGCAGTCACAGACCGTCCACGGACGGCTCGACCGCTCCGGTCGCGTCTGGACCGCTCTCGCCGACTTCGCCGGGAACGCGGGTCTGGACGAGCGGATGATGTCCGCGTTGCACGACGTGGCGATGGCCGGCCGCGTCCGCCGCTCGCGGTATGAACAGTCCGAGGGCCTGAGCCTGCAGCAGGCGCAACGCGACCTCCGCGACCTCACGACCGCTCAAGTGCTGGAACCGGTTGGCCGAACCCGGGCCCGGTACTACACGGCGGGCCCCCGGTTCCCGGAAACCGCGCTGGAGATCGCTCGGACCCCGATGACCCTCAGCGACCCGTACCGGTCAGCCCGGGAAGTGGACGGAGCGGAGTAGGTGGCTCACGGCGGCTGGGTCGCCGGTGATGGTGGCGGTCGGGGGTGGGGTGGGCCGGCCCAGGGCGGTCAGGAAAGCCGGCGTCGTGGTGGTGAGGACGGCGTCAGGGGCGGCGGGTGGGGTGTGGGAGAGTTCGGCGCCGCTCGGCGTCAGGTGGACACCGAACGTTCCGGCTGGCCCGTGGTCGCGGAGTTCGATCCGCAGCGTCGTCGCGGGCCGGTCAGGGCTCGGCCGGAAATACGTCCGGATCGCCAGCATGACGCTGTCCGCACTCACGAACACCTGCTCCGCGGTCGGCGGACTCGCGAGCGCCCACGTCCCCAGCGCGATCACGATCGGCTCGAGTTCGCGGCCCCACGGCGTCAGTTCGTAGCGCCGTCCGCGATGGACGACACCGGCGTCGGTGAGTTCGCGGAGACGGTCGGAGAGCGCGTTCGGGCTGGCCGTGGGCAGCGCCTGCTGGAGGTCGGTGAACCGCTTCGGTCCCAGCAGAAGCTCACGCACCACGAGCAGCGACCACCGCTCACCCACGATGTCGAGGCCACGCGCGACCCCGCACGCCTGCCGGTAGCCACGCTGTACTGGCATCGAAGCCTCCGTTGCTATTAGCCTCATAGTAAATGGCCGGAGGAGGAGCGATGCCCACACCCTCGATCACCGACCGCGAGACCTGGCAGAAGCAGCTGGAAACACTGCGGAACCGCGAAAAAGCACACACCCGCGAAGGCGACGCCATCGCAGCGGCACGGCGGCGGCTACCGATGGTCGAAGTGGCTGCCGCCACCTCGCTGATCGGCGCGAACGGCCCCGTGTCCCTGCTCGACGCCTTCGAGGGCCGGACCCAGCTCATCGCCTCGTTCCACATGTGGCACACCGGCAGCGCGGCCGCCGACCAGTGCGAGGGCTGCACGTTCTTCAACGGCCAGGTCCTCGAACTGTCCTACCTGCACTCGCGGGACGTCACCTTCGCGGTCTTCTGCCAGGGTCCGTACGACGAATCCTCGCGCTACCGCGACTTCATGGGCTGGCAGGTGCCCTGGTACGCGGTACCCGAGGCGTCGCTCGGGGAGCTCGTCGCCGGGCGCGCGTTCGGCATGAAGGCCTGCTACCTCCGCGACGGCGACCGCGTGTTCGAGACCTACTGGACCACCGGGCGGGGCGTCGAACCGATGGCACCGTCCTACGGTCTGCTCGACCTGACCGTGTACGGCCGCCAGGAGACCTGGGAAGACTCGCCGAACGGCTGGCCGCAGGGCTTCCGCACCGACGGTGACCAGTTCCGGCTCGACGGCCGGCCCACGGCGCAGTGGGCGCGCCTCGCCGCCGGCCGGAGCGACGACCTGGGGACGAACGCAACCCCGGTCGGGGGAGGCCACTGCCACGAAGAACGACTACCGTGAAGCCATGCCCGACGAGGGGAAGCGTCCCGCGCGCTTAGCGGACGTGCACGAGTTGGCGTCAGCGATGCCGCACGTCACGGTCGAGGAGGGGACGCGCGGCAACCCGGTCTACCAGGTGGGCAGCAAGTCGTTCGTGTTCTTCCGGACGCCCCGGCCCGACGCCTTCGACCCCGAGACCGGCGAGCGCTACACCGACGTCATCGTGTTCTGGGTCGACTCCGAGGGGGACAAGCAGGCGCTGATCCAGGACACGAAGAAGCCGTTCTTCACCACGAAGCACTTCGACGGGCACCCCTCCGTGCTCCTGCGGGCCAGCCGCCTCGGCGAGCTGACCCGCGCCGAACTCGCCGAGGTCGTGCAGGACGCCTGGCTCGCCCAGGCCTCCAGCCGCCGCGCCGAAGCGTGGCTGAACAGTCAGCGTGACGGGAGTTCCACGGAGCACAGCGCCGGGCCGCCGCGGAACACCGTGAGATAGAGGGCCGATCCGCACCTCCGTGCCGGTGGTCGCTCGAGCGAGACCACGCCGTCGTTGTCGGCGAAGTGGAACAGGCCGCCGGCGACGACAGCGCGTTCGCGGTACGTGCCCTTCGTCGCGTAGAGCGTGCCGTCGACGGCGCTCAGGTAGCCGCGGTTGCCGAGGATCTGCGGTGAGTCGCTCTCGGCGATGCCCTCGCCGACCAGGATGCTCCACCCTTTCGCGCCGGTGCGGCTGTCGAGGGTGTGCAGCGCGTCCCGGTCGGAGAGGAACGCGCGACCGCCCGTCGCCACCGGACGTCCGTACGCGCCCTGGCTCTCCGCGGTGAGCCGCACCCGCCATTGGACGACGCCGGACACGACGCGCCGACCGGCCGACGAGTACCCCAGGTACACGCGGCCCATCCCGCCGGCACCGGGCCGCGCGGCCAGGCTACGTTGCCCCGGTGGATCTCACGCTGCACAGTCATCGGGAGCGGACGATCGACGCGTGCGCGGTGCTGGAGTTGTTCGCGGTCGAGCGGTGGTGGCCGGAGCGCACCCCCGAGGGGATGGCGCGGGCGATCGCGGGTGGGCCCGCGGTGGCCGCGTGGTCGTCGGACCGGGTGGTCGGTTTTGCGCGGCTGCTCACCGACGGGGTGTATCGCGCGTACGTCGAGGACGTCATCGTGGACCGTCGCTTCCGGAGGCACGGGGTGGCCGGCGCGGTCGTGGGGGCCCTGTTGGAGCCGTTACCCGACGGCGTGGTCGTCTCACTGTTCTGTGCGCCGAGCCTGGAACCCGTGTACGCCGGGATCGGGTTCTCGGCGACGAAGCAGACCGTGATGCACCGGGTTCAGGGCTTGCCCAGCACGTAGCCGGTGTAGCCGTAGTCGGAGCCGTGCGCGTTGCGGATGTCGATCTCTTCGCCGATCGCGGCGAGAAGTTCGTCCGGGACGTGTTCCGCGCGGAGCCGTTCGATGTTCGCGGCGAGCGGCTCGTAGTAGTTGTCCCAGTCGGAGTCGGGCAGGGCGTAGACGGCCCGGATGTCCCAGCCGGCCTGCTCGATCGCGGCGACGTTGCCGGCCATCGTGCGCATCGCGGGGTAATCGGCGTCCCAGAAGGCGCGGGCTTCCGGCGCCGGGCCGGGGGTCGACCACTCGGCCTCGGTGACCACGACGACGCCGGACGGTGCCAGCAGCGGACGCCACGCGGCGAGCGCGGCGTCGAAACCCATGATGTACGCGGAGCCTTCCGCCCAGAGAAGATCGACGGACCCGTTTTCGACGGGGAGCGTGTCCATCGACGCGTTCAGCGTCTCGACGTGGACGTTCGCCGCGCGGGCCCGTTCGGTGACCTGGGCGAGGAACGGCTCGTGCAGGTCGACCGCGGTGACGTGGCCCCCGGTCAGCTGGGCCAGCAGCACCGACGCAGGTCCGGTGCCGGCGCCGACGTCGAGCACGGTGGGTCGGGGCGGTAGTGGGCCGGCGAGCTGGAGCAGGAGCCGCGTGGTGGCGTCCGAGCCCGGCGCCTCGCGCGGGAGGCCGGTGTGGGCGCGCCAAAAGACCTCGTTCGGATCGGTCATGGGCGGAAGACTGCCACGAATGCACCCTGGTCAGCTCTCCATTTCCGTGCCGGACGTGCAGTGTCTGGTCGCCGGGCAGTTCCCGCGGTGGGCGTCGTTGCCGGTGACGGCGGTGAACAGCGTCGGGACCGTGAACGCGCTGTTCCGCCTGGGTCCTGCCCTCGCGTTGCGGTTCCCGCTGGAGCCCGGGGACCCCGCCGTGGTGCTCCGCGGGCTGCGGCAGGAGGCGCGGGCCGCGGGGGAGTTGCTCGGGCGGACGCGGTTCCCGACGCCGGAGCCGGTCGCGATCGGGGAGCCCGGATGCGGCTATCCGCTGCCGTGGGCGGTGCAGACGTGGGTGCCGGGGGAGACCGCCTTCCTCGTCGACGCCGGGTCGTCGGACGCGTTCGCGCAGGATCTGGCGTCGTTCATCCTCGAGGTGCGGGCGATCGACGTCGGCGACCGTTTTTTCGCGGGCACGGGGCGGGGCGGGCGGTTGTCCGACTCGGACGCATGGATGCAGACGTGTTTCGAGCGCAGCGAAGGACTGCTCGACGTGGACGTCCTGCGGACGCTGTGGGATTCGTGGCGGGAGTTGCCGCGGGGGTCGGCGCCGGACGTGATGAGCCACCGGGACCTGATCCCCGGCAACGTGCTGGTTGCCGGGGGAAGGTTGGCCGGGGTGCTCGATGTGGGTGGGCTCGGGCCGGCTGATCCGGCGCTCGATCTGGTGGCGGCGTGGCACTTGCTGGAGCCGGGGCCTCGGGGTGTGTTGCGCGCGATTCTGGGCAGCGCGGAGGACGAGTGGGAACGCGGCCGGGCGTGGGCGTTCGTGCAGGCCATGGGGTTGGTCTGGTACTACGAGACGACCAACCCGGCGATGAGCGGGCTAGGCCGCCGGACCCTGGCGCGGATCGGTAGCGAGGGCTGAGAGCGCGGTCCGGGCGTCGCCGCTGTGGACAGGCGCAGTTAGACGCGGTGGGTGGCCAGGGCGATGGTGTGGAACGGGAGGGTGAACTGGCCGCCGAGGGCGTCGATCGCCGCGCCGACTGCGGCGCTGATGTCGGCCACCGCCTCGGCCGGAACCCGCGTCAGCGTGCCCTGCGTCGGCAACAGATCAAGCCACTGCGCCGTCGTGTACGTCCGCGACACTTCGTAGTGCCACTCGTCGAACTCACCGAACGCACCGGTGGCCCGGAGTCCCTGCGCGGCCCGGTCGAGAATCGGCCGGTACGGCTCCGGGGCGGCCTCCGCCCGGAGATCGATCGGCGAGTCCGGAACAGCGCGCTCATAGGCGTCGACAAAGGCAGTGTTGACCGCCGGAGGCGCCTGGAAGACGTGCCAGAACAACGCGAGCACACCACCGGGCCGTAAGACTTCCGCGGCTTTGGCCGCGCCGACGTCCGGGTCGACCCAGTGCCACGTCTGGCCGGCCACGAGCGCGTCGAACCGCCGCCCGGCAGCATCCCAAGCCTCGAAGGTGGACACCTCCACGTCGATACCGGAGCGCCGGGTGAACGCAGCCATGCGGGCATCTGGCTCGACGCCCAGCACCGAACACCCATGGAACTGACGCGCCACGATCCCGGTGCCGCACCCGACGTCCAACACGTCGCGACCAGGACTTTCGGCCAGCACGCGCGAGATCAGCGCGGAGGGGTACGACGGTCGGGTGCGGTCGTATCGCTCGACGTCGACACCGAACGACTCGGCGACGGCACGATGCTCATGTGGCGAGGTGGGCATGTGCCCACTATAGTGGGCGCATGCCCACTTGCAAGCGTTACGCATCGCGGCACGGCATCCCGCATGACGTTGACACGCGCCCGAACCCCGTCCTACTCTCACCGCGACGCGAGTAGGCAACAGACTCCGTCCGTGTTCTCCCCGTTGCAGGCCGGCGCGGCTTGCGACCGCTCGGCAATACACCGAGCGAAACGGAGCGGACGATGCGAGCGGTTCGTCATCACGTCCACGGCGGTCTCGACACGCTGGTCGTCGACGACATCCCCGTGCCCGAGCCGGGACCGGGCGAGGCGCTGATCCGGGTCGAGGCCTGCTCGGTCAACTACCTCGACATCCAGCAGCGGCGCGGCCCGGCCCTCATCCCGGGCTTCCAGCTCCCGCACACGGCCGGTATGGACGTCGCCGGCGTAGTTGAGGCACTCGGCGTCGAGGGCGGTGACTCGGTCGCGACCGGCACGCGCGTCGTCGTGAACCCCGCGGTGCCCTGCGACAACTGTGACACCTGCCGGTCGGGCCGCGACGGCCACTGCCCCCACGCGAAGGTCATCGGCGGCACCATCCCCGGCGGTTACGCCGAGTACGTCGTCGCGCCGGTCGCGAACCTGTACCCGGTGCCGGACGGGCGCGACCTCGTCGAAGCGGCCGTCGTGCCGACGATCTGGATGACGGCCAACCACGCGTTGCACGTCACCGGCCGCGCGGCCGCGGGCGAGACCGTGCTGATCCACGCCGGCGGCAGCGGAGTGAGCACCGCAGCGATCCAGCTCGCGGTCGCGGCGGGCCTGCGCGTGATCTCGACCGTGAGCCGGCCCGAGAAGGTGGACTACGTCCGCAAGCTCGGCGCCGAGGTCGTGATCGACACGTCGACGCAGGACATCGTCGGTACGGTCCGCGAGGCGACAGGCGGACGCGGCGTCGACCTGGTGCTCGACCACGTCGGCCCCGCGACCTGGGCCGCCGGGATCTTCAGCCTCGCGGCGCGCGGTCGGCTCGTGTTCTTCGGCAACACGACCGGCGACATCGTCGAAACGAACCTCGTCTACGCGTACCACTTCGGCCTGCAGCTGCTGGGCTCCGACCCGTACGACCGCGCGGAGTTCGCACCGGTGCTCGACGCGTACTGGAACGGCGGTTTCGTGACGCCGATCGACAGCGAGTTCGCGCTCACCGACGCCCGCGCGGCGCAGGAGAAGCTGGAAACACGGCGCGCGACCGGCAAGGTCGTGCTGCGGCCATGAGCGGTCCGGCTCCCGTCTGGGACGTGATCAACGGCTATGCGGCGTACTGGGCGCTGCACGCGGCCGTCGAGCTCGGGCTGTTCGACCACCTCCCGGCGACCAGCGCCGAACTCGCCGAAGCAACAGGCGTCGCCGACCCGGCCGACGTCACGCTCCTCGCGCAGCTGCTCGCGGCGAAGGGTCTGCTCGAGACCGACGGCGAGCGGTGGAGCAACTCCCCGGCCGCGGAGCGGTTCCTCGTGACGGGGTCGCCGGCGTCGATGGTGGGGTTGGTGCGCCATTCGCCCGGTCCGAAGCAGGGGTGGCCGGAGCTGGCCGAGACGATCCGTAACGGCCGGCCGGCCGAGGAGACCGCGGATGCCCTGAACGCGCTCTACCCGGAGCTCGTCGCGGCCACCGCGGCCACCCAGGCCGCGGTCGCCCGCGGTGTCGCCGCCGAGCTGCGTACTCGCGGCCTCTGGGACGGCACCGGCCTGGTTGTCGACCTGGGCTGCGGTTCGGGGGCGTGGCTGGAGGGCGTGGGAGCCGAGAACGCGATCGGCGTCGACCTGGCTCACGTGGTGCCAGCTGCACGAGCGCGTGTTCCCGGGGCAAGCTTCCTCGAAGGCGACTACCTCGACGTCGACCTGCCGGCAGGCAAAGCGAACGTCGTGATCCTCGCCCACGTGCTCCGCGCCGAATCGGACGAGCGCGCCGAAGCGCTCCTCGACAAAGCCCTGCACCTCCTCGCCGACGCCGGCGTCCTCCTCGTCGCCGACTACTTCCGTCCTCCGAACGGCGAAGACACCACCACCTACGCCGACGCCGTCCACGACCTAACCCTCGCGCTCACCATGCGCGCCTCGACCCCCGGCCGAGGCCTGAGCGAGCAGACCCTCGCCGCCTGGTGCGCTGCCCGCGGCGCCCACACCGACGCAGTCGTGGAGCCCGTTCCCCGCCAACGCGTGCACCTGATCAAACGAGGCACCAGATGAACAAAGCCGACACGCTCATCGTCCACACGACCGTCGTCAGCATGAACGACGAGCGGCACATCATCACCGACGCGGCGGTAGCGATCCAGAACGGTCTGATCGCCGCCGTCGGCAAGACGGCCGACGTCGAGCAGGAGTGGTCGGCGGACGACGTCCTCGACGGACGCAGGTTCGTCGTGACGCCCGGCCTGATCAACACGCACGTGCACGCCACGGGCGAGCCGCTGACCCGCGGTTTCGTGCCGGACGACACCCCGTTCATCGAGAACGTCTTCGAGTGGCTCACGCCGATCCACACGTACTACAGCGAGGAAGACGAGCACATCTCCGCGCAGCTCGCCGCGCTCGAGATGCTCAAGTCGGGCACCACGACGTTCCTCGAAGCCGGCACCGTGCGCTTCATCGACCCGGTCGTCGAGGCGCTCGGCGAGATCGGCATCCGGGCCCGCGTCGGACCGTGGGCCTGGGACCTCGTCCAGGACTACGACGTCCTGAAGATGGACACCGACACGGCCATCGCGACGCTCGAAGACTCGATGAACCGGCACGCGTCGGCCTACGACGGACGCATCCAGGCCTGGCCGATCATCATCGGGCACACCTGCTGCAGCGACGAGCTGTGGAAGGCCGCCAAGGAGCTGTCGATCCAGCACGGCACCGGGCTGAGCTTCCACATGTCGCCGGCCGCGATGGACCCCGAGGGTTTCCTGGAGAAGTTCGGCCAGCGCCCGATGGTGCACCTGGCGGAGCTCGGCGTCTTGGGCCCCAATGTGATCCTCACCCACGCCGTGCACGTGGACGACGAGGAGATCGCGCTGCTGGCCTCGACCGGGACGAGTGTTTCGCACTGCCCGACGACCGCGCTCAAGGTCTCCTACGGCGTCACCCAGATCGGCAAGTTCCCCGAGATGGCGGCGGCCGGCGTGAACGTCGCGATCGGCACCGACGGCAACAACGCGTCGAACTACCACGACCTCATGCGTGCGACCTACCTCGTCGCCGGCCTGTTCAAGGACGCGCGACGCGACGCGACGATCTTCCCCGCCGAGACGGCTTTCGCGATGGCGACGCGCAACGGTGCACGTGGCCTGCAGGAAGCCGACCAGCTCGGCTCGATCGAGGTCGGCAAGCAGGCTGACCTCGTGCTGCACGACACCGACCGCCCCGAGTGGCGTCCGCTGCACAACGTGGCGAACCAGCTCGTGTGGTCGGCCGACGGCCGTGGCGTGCACACCGTGTTCGTCGGCGGGCGTCGCGTCGTCGAGAACTACCGCCTGACCACGCTCGACGAGTTCGACCTGCTCGAGCGGGCGCAGAAGGCCGGCGAAGGCATCCGTCGCCGCTCCGGGCTTCCCGACCGGGCCAAGTGGCCCACCATCTGAGAGGACGAAAAAAATGGCTCAACTCACCGAACCCCGCTGGACGCACGTCGCGCTGCCGGTCACCGACTTGGACGCGTCGATCGAGTTCTACACGACCGTCACCCCGCTGGTGATCGTCACCCACAACACCGACGACAACGGTCGGGGCGTCTGGCTGTCGAACAAGAACCAGGTCGACTCGCCGTTCGTGCTCGTCCTGGCCGAGTTCAAGCCGGAGATCGGCAAGAACTTCGGCATCGAGCCGGGCAAGAAGGCCACCACCCTCGCGCCGTTCGCGCACATCGGCATCGAGCTGCCGAACCGCGAGGACGTCGACGCGGTCGCCGAGAAGGCGCGCGCCGCCGGCGCCCTCGAGTGGGAGCCGCGGGACATGGCCGCGCACATCGGCTACATCTGCGCGGTGAAGGACCCCGACGGCAACACGATCGAGTTCTCCCACAACCAGAAGGTGTTCTCCACGATCACCGAACTCTGGGGCTGAGTCCTCCGGCCGGCGTCCCGAGGGGCTCGTACCCTCGGGACGCGCCCCGGTCAATTGATCAAGCAGCTCACGACCGCGTACGGCCCCGAGCTCGTGTTCTCGGTGAGCATTTCATCGCCGCGGAAGATCTGGCAGGTGATCGTGCCGTTGTCGCCGGATTTGCGCTGGGCATTCATGTTCTGCCCGACGACACTCGGCCCGTCGACGGTCGTGCTCCACGGCAAAGGCTCGGTGACCTGCGAAATCTGGAAGTTGCCGTCCATGTAGCTGATCATCGCCGAGCCTCCGCCAGTGACCTTGTAGGTGATGTCGTCGGTCGCGGCTTCCGCTTCGGTGGGTTCAGCCGCGGGCTGCTGCGCGTCGTCGGCCGGCGCCGTAGCGGGTGCCTGACTTGATGACTTCGCGGTGTCGACGAGGGTGGTCTTGTCGTCGGTGCCGCCGCTGATCGCGCCGACAATTCCGGCGAGGACACAGACACCGACGAGGCTGGCGGCGATGATGCCGATGATCTTTCCGGCGCCGGCCTTCTTCGGCGGGGGAGCCCCGTAGGCGGGCTGGCCGTAGGCCGGTTGCGGCGCGGACTGCCAGCCGGGCTGCTGGGGTGGCTGGCCATAGATGTTGCCGGATCGGCGCGGGTCGTAGGGCTCGTGGTTCGGCGGTCCACCGTAGGTGGCGCCCCGGTACTGCTCGTCGTCGCGGCGGTAGGGATCGTACGGTGCGGTCATGGGAGCCGACGCTACGAACGCGGATCCCCACGCGGCTTCCGGTTGTTGACGAATCAACCTTGACGGGCTGGATTCGAACCGACCCGATCAGCGGAAATCAACCGTCTACTGTGTAACGTCGCCGAACGGCTAACCTCTGTTCAGGGGTCAAGGGGTCGCAGGTTCAAATCCTGTCAGCCCGACAACGGCGAGGGTTTCCGCAGGTCAGATGCCCTGTGGGAGCCCTTTTTCGTGTCTGTGGAAGTTCGTCGAGGTCAAGCGCGCCGCTGTTGGACCCCTTTACTCGACGGGTTTCGAATCGATGACTTTGCTGAATCTGAGCGCTCTGACGGCCGGTCTGACGCCGGCCTGGAGCAGCTACCTGCGTGACTGGGACCGGTCGCTGCGCGTGGCGAACCCGCCTGAGACGACCCGTTACAACTACCTGCTGGCCGCGGCTCAGCTGGCTCGGTCAGGGTGCCGTTCGAGCCGGACCCTCCGATAGTGCGGATCGACTCCTCGACCAGGGTCGAGCAGGTTGCTGTTGTTGGTGACCTTCAGTTGCCGGACGACGGGCACTACTGAGGAGCGCATCCTCATCGCTGTCCGCCGCTGCCGAGCAGTCGGTAGGCGCGGAGACCGTTATGTGGCACTTGGTGCGGAGGGAACGGTGCGCGGCTGTACACGGGGAGCAATCGGGTGTTGAAGCGTCCGCGCATCGCGGCCGAGCGTTCCGGCAGTGCTGCAATCTAAAGAACGGTCATGCGGTGCGATACGGGGTGTCAATCTACAATCCCACCGCTGCGTCGCCGATCCACCATGGACGCGGTTCAGGAAGCCGTCTGGTTGCGTACTGAAACGAGGGCTTTGTCGCGTTTTGGGATCGATTCGCGAATCCCTGCTTGGCCCCTGAAAAGAATGCGCGAGGCCGAATGCTAGCGTCCCGCCGCATGTGGGGGAGAACTCGGATATTGACATTATTCGTGGTGGCGGCTCTCGTGTTAGGAGGCTGCGCTTCGGCGCGGTCACCGCACGGCAGTCCGGCCGGTCCGGCTGCTTCGCCGTCGGCTTCTACGCCAACCACTCAGGCAATTGTCGAGCCGGTCGGCTCCGCGGTCGACGTGGCGGTGTCACCGAAATCGCGCTTTGACGCGGCGATTCCGGACGTCGTCCGGATCACCGCGCCGCAGGGGACATTCTCGGGCGGCGGCACGGTGACGATCCGCCGCCAGAAGGTGAAGTTCGCGGCGAATAGCGGGCTGATCGCCGCAGGCGATGGCATCGATGTTGTGTTCGACGACACGTCACTGCACAAGCCGCTGACGCTCACTTTCACCGCTGGGCCTCGCCCCTCGCCGGAGGCCATCCCGGTCATTGCGCATCAAAGCGACGCCGGGTTCTGGGATTACCGGCCAGCCACCGTCGATGCTCACGGAAACTTCACGCTGACCACCACGGACTTCTCGATAAACATCCCCACCTGGGCGAACCCGCTCGCGTGGTGGCGGTCGTTCAAGTCTGCTCTCGCCTCGGCGGTTGGGGGCCGGACGTCGCCGATCACCTGTAGCGGTCCGCCTTCGTGGTTCCATCTCGACGCAGCGCACAGTGGTCTCGTGCACGCGTGCGCTAAAACCAATACCTACAAGGGAGCGGCGGTAGCCGAGATTCAGATCAAGTCGAACCGGGGCGTTTCGCTTCAAGTCGATGTACCCGGAACGCCCTCGTACGTCTGGGTCAGCAACATGACCTGGGAGCAACGCCAAGCGCTCGGCAGCAAGTACGACTTCAATCCCAACTGGAAAGTTCTGCTGCAGCCCGGCGAATGGATGACGGTCGGGTATAAGCGAACGACCATATCTAGCCCATACTCATTTTACGTCTCCGGTGCGACGGCTCTGGCGGCCGGCGACACCTTCGCCCGACAGATGATCGGCATGGTCCTTGGTGGCGGCACGGAGAACATCGCCAGGGTTCTCGTAGCGGAAGGAAACTGCATCGGTGATCTGGGCGCCGACCTCGGCGGCTCCCACGTCGGCGTCAATTCCGTGTTCGGCTTCTTGGACTGCTGGCGCCAAGTCCTCAACGAGGAGATCGTCGGTGGTGGGCTCTCGAAGTTAGGAGTGAAGCAGGCGAAACTGCTCGCCGCTCGCGTCGCAATGCTGATCACTCTGTGGCCGATCTATCAACTCGGATTCGGAAACGTGTTCGACGAGATCCACGGGTTGCTGACCAACGGCGAAAGCCAACGCGTCAACTACCGCAACGACCCTGCACCGGTCGCACCGCCGCCGGTCGACCCGGCGCCTGTGAACCCGGCGCCTGCAGGCCCGGTCCCGGTGAATCCGGTGCCCGTCGATCCCGCGCCAGCTGATCCGGCACCTGCTGATTCTGCATCTCAAACCTATGCAGAGACCGTTGGTGGACCGACCCACACCTGGTCGAACCATGTGAACGGTGGCGGCACCGAAGGCCCGCTGATCGCTGCATACCAGACAGTTCAAATCACTTGCTGGCTACCCGGCCTGGCGGTCGCCAACGGCAACACCAACTGGTATCGGATCGCGTCGCCCGGCTGGAACGACACCTTCTATGCGTCGGCGGATGCGTTTTACAACAATGGATCTACCAGTGGCACGTTGAAGGGCACGCCCTGGGTCGATCCTGCGGTCCCGCGCTGCGCATGATTCAACCGCGGCGCCCGAGGCAGCACTCGGGCGCCGGCATACGGGCCGCCGCGCTGCGAAGGCTGCACCGCTCGATATTGCGGAACATGCACGCTGCCGGATCAGTTGGTGCGCAACGCGATTCGACGGTGAGCACCTCGACGAGCGCCCAAACGCCATGAGGGACTGCTGAGGGTTTGGTTGACTCTTTGACCTGTGAGGCCTTGGCCTCGCTGGGTGGATCAGTCCACGCCCAAGCCGTTCCCGAAAGAGTTCCGGGCTGATGTCATCGCGGTCGCCCGTCAGGGCGACCGCACGATCGCCGAAGTCGCACGCAGCTTCGGCGTCTCCGAGTCCTGCCTGAACCGCTGGCTCAAGATTGCCAATCGCGAAGAAGCCGCGGCCGGAGCCTCTGCCAAGCCATCGGCGAAGCCGACCACCGAGAGTGCTCTCGAGGCGGAGAACCGTGAACTACGACGGCGGACCAAACAGCAGGAACAGGAGAACGAGATCCTGCGGCGGGCGACGGCTTACTTCGCCCGCGACGTCCTCCCAAGATGATGTTCCCGCTGGTCCTCGACCTTGCCGCTGATGGTGTTCCGGTTGCGGTGACCTGCCGGACGTTGGGCTTCTCTAAACAGGCCTTCTATCAGTGGAGGTCCCGGCCGGTCACCGACCGGGACTGGGCCGACGCGCACCTGATCAACGCCGCTATCGATATCCACCACGATGATCCTGAGTTCGGCTATCGGTTCATCGCCGACGAACTCGCTGATCAGGGCGTGGTCGCCAGCGGCAACCGGGTAAACCGGCTCTGCACCCAGCAGCGGCTGTGGTCAGCTCACGCCCGCAAACGCGGACGCAACCGGCGGCCTGGACCGCCGGTCCATGACGATCTGGTCCGGCGCGAGTTCACCGCAGCGGCACCCAACCAGGTCTGGCTGACCGACATCACCGAGCACCCGAGCGCCCGCATGACCTCTGACCTGGCAGTCAACGCGCTGCGCAACGCTGTCGCCCTGCGCGGCCGGGCCGAAGCGATCGTCCACTCGGACCGGGGCAGCCAGTTCCGGTCCCACGCCTACCTTCAGGCGCTGCGCGACGCCGGGCTGCGCGGGTCGATGGGCCGGGTAGGGACCTGCGCGGACAACGCCGCGATGGAATCGTTCTTCGCGCTGCTGCAGAAGAACGTCCTCAACCGGCGCCGCTGGCTGACCCGCCAGGAACTCCGCCTGGCGATCGTGACCTGGATCGAGAAGACCTACCACCGCCGCCGGCGCCAGAACGCTCTCGGACGGCTCACTCCGATCGAATACGAGACACTCCACCAGACCGCTCACGCGGTCTGACTCCACCTACCGAAACGAGTCAACGGAAGTCTGGGCAGTCCCCAGGCTAACTATGGCGGCCCCGCTGGCTCTCTGCCTGCCGGGCGTAAGCGTTGACCTCGCCGATGATGGACTTCGCGGGGCGCCGCGAGACGGGCGTCGGAATCATGCGGCCGATTGTGGTAGCGGGCCGCGGTTAGCGTCGACAGAACACGTAGGCCTGACCCTCGCGGGAGTCGGACCGTTGTGGTCTGTCGTGATCCACCCAGGACGGGTCGGGGGGCTGAAGCGTAGCCGGTTGCTGTTGCGCCGACGGGATGAATGACTTTGGGGTCCGGTCGAGGTAGCCGCGCGGGCTATCGGTGATCGGGAGCACCGCTCACGTCCGTCACCATCGCCGCGGGAGGAAGCCGTCGCGAGGTGAGATGGCGTGGGGCCGATCGGCGCGCTATTAGGCTGGATCGGCTGGTCGTTCGGCCCGTCGGTCCGGTCGGCGGAGCATTATCTGCGGTGACGCGTACCGTCGGGATATAGCTGCCGAATACCTTGGTCGTGGTGGCGGCGGTGACGTCGACCTGCCGGCATTGGTCTCGGTCTCGGAGATCCGCGGGCCGACCGCAGCTCAAGCCACTACGCGTGGGCGATCGCGATCGTCGGCTTGGTCGCGATCTCCGCCGGCGCACTGCGGCTCAAACGGCTGGAGAGAGCGCGCCGAAACCTTCAGCTCGCCAGCAACCTCGGCCAGCGGCCGGTTCCAAGCCATACGGGAATTGAGCTGATGGACACGGACTCCTTTACTCGGGCGAGTTACAGTGTGCGCGACCTGGGGCAACATCCACGAGCACGTCGCTGGGCCCGCCACTACTGGGGGTCAAGGGCGGGGATACCGTGCCCGATGTGGATATCGACACCTCGGTAGTGCACTCCGCTCGCCGCTACAACTACTGGCTCGGCGGCACCGACAACTTCCCCGTCGACCGCGAGTCCGGCGACGCGATCGCCGCCCGGTTCCCCTCGGTCCCGCTGGCGGCGCGCGAGAACCGCGCGTTCCTGCGCCGCGCGGTCAAGGCCCTCTCCGAGCTGGGCGTCCGCCAGTTCCTGGACATCGGCACGGGTATCCCGAGCGCCGGCAACGTGCACGAGGTCGCACCCGACGCGCGCGTGGTCTACGTCGACAACGATCCACTCGTTCTGGTGCACGCGCAGCGACTCCTCACCGACGCGACCACCTACCTCGAAGGCGACTTCCGCGATCCCGAGCAGATCCTCGCCCGCGCCCGCGAAACGCTCGACTTCACCCAGCCGATCGGGCTGATGCTCGTGGCGATCCTGCACTTCGTCAAAGACAAAGACCAACCGCACAAGCTCATATCGACGCTACTCACGGCACTGCCGCGAGGCAGCTATCTCGCGGTCACCAACGCCACGCTCGACTTCGCCCGCCCCGAAGACGCCGCAGACGCGCGGCGAATGCTCGGGCACGAGATGGAGTGGCGCTCGGCCGACGAGCTCGCGCGGTTCTTCGACGGGCTGGAACTCGTCGAGCCCGGCATCGTGCCGGTGAGCGACTGGCGTCCCGAGGATGGCGTTCGGCCCGACCCGGCCGAGGTGTCGTCGTACGGTGCGGTCGGGCGTAAGCCTTAGTCGTTCTTCCGCTCCGACCGCAGCGCGAGCGGCACACCGACGATCGCGGCGGCCAAGGCGACGAAGACTCC
The DNA here is from genome assembly GCF_043197895.1 of Cryptosporangium sp. NPDC048952. Lineage (NCBI taxonomy): Bacteria > Bacillati > Actinomycetota > Actinomycetes > Cryptosporangiales > Cryptosporangiaceae > Cryptosporangium > Cryptosporangium sp. NPDC048952. Next base: position 457,289 of record NZ_JBICTY010000004.1, read on the forward strand.
GACCCACAGTGCAGCGCTCATGCGCTGCACCGTGCCCCGAACCGGTCCGGTGACAAACATCGTCGTCAGCCGATCGGTGCGCGAGAGCGGGATCCGCTGGTAGCTGACAGTCGGAGGGTGATCGGGATCAGGACGCCCGCTACGCAGGCGGCGGCGGTTGTCGCGAGCAGGGCGTAGCCGCCGACGCCGACGAGGAGGCCGGACGCCGCACCGCCGATCGCGGCGGCGAGCGCCATCCCGACCTCGCCGATCGCTTCCGCGCGCGGGCGATCCGCCGGGGCGGTGGCGCGGATCAGAGCAGCACTGCCGGTGACGGTGGCCGCGCTCCAGCCCAGGCCCAGCAGCGCGACCGCGGCCGCGAGGCCCAGCGTCGACCGGGCGGCGAAGGCCGCGAGGGAGGTCGCCGACAGGAGCGTGGCGGAGGCGACGGCAGCCCCACCGCCGATTCCGAACCGGTCGACGATCCATCCGCTGAGCGGTGCCGGCGCGAACATCGCCGCGATATGGACCCCGACCACCGCGCCGACCAGCGCGAGCCCGCCACCCACGTGGTGCAACTGCACCGGCGCCATGGTCATCACCCCGACCATCACCAGGTTGGCGACGGCGAGCAAGGCGACGGCGGGCCCGATCCCTGCGCCGCTCCGGCCGCGGTCCGCCCGCTCCGCCACGAGCGCCGAGGTGGTCAGGCCGGCCGGTGACGGCGGCGTGGCGGCCGGCCAGAGGGCTGCGGCGGTCAGGAAGGTCAGGGCGGCGAGCGCGAAGGCGGTGGTGTAGGTCGGTAACGAGGCCGCCTTGTCCAGGGCTGCTGCCGGGGCGAGGAGGTTGGGGCCGGCCACCGCACCGACCGCCACGGCGGCGAGCACCGCCGAGACCGCCCGCGCTTCGCTGCCGCGCTGACTGACGTCGACTGCGGCGTAACGGCTGAGCGACACCGCTGCCGCACCGAAGCCGGACGCGAAGCTCCCCGCGAGGACGAGAGCGACGCTGCCGAAGGCGGCGGCAGCGATCAACGCGAAGCATCCCGCCGCCCCGACCAGCGCACCGAGCGCAAGACCGACCCCGCGCCCCCGCGACGACCACCGCCCGATCAACGGCGCCGCTCCCGCCGTGCCGAGCACCTGCACCGTCTGCGGCAACCCCGCCGCGACACCCCCGGCCAGATCGTTGGCCAGCAACGTCGCCGCCACGCCGATCACCGTCTGGGCGAGCCCGCCCACCGCACCCGCTACCCACAGTCGTTTCATGCTGGAAACGCTAGGTTTGGGCGCGCTCGGCGAACATGGCCGTCGCCCATGCGTTTGGCTCGTCCGCCTTCCGTTCGCCAGGCTGAAACGATGAACCCCTCACGGACGGAAAACGCGCTGGACGACGTCGATTGGCGCATTCTCGACGAGCTGCAGAAGGACGGCCGGCTGTCGTTCAACGAGTTGGGTCGACGGATCCATCTGTCGTCCCCGGCCGTCGCCGAACGGGTGCGCAAGCTGCAGGAGAGCGGCGTCATCACCGGCTACCGCGCGACAGTCGATCCGGAGCGCGCCGGCTACGGCGTCACCGCGTTCATCCACCTGCGGTGCAAGCTGGGCAGCTGCCTACTCCGCACGAGCCGCGCCGCGGACTATCCGGAGATCGTCGAGGTGCACAAGCTCAGCGGCGCCCACTGCACGATCCTGAAGCTGCGGGCGACGTCCCTGCTGCACCTCGAGGGCGTCATCGAACAACTCGGCCTGCACGGCGAGCTCACCACCCACGTCGTGCTCTCGACGCAACACCAGAACGCCGTCGTGACCCGTACCGACTCCGTGGAGCGCCCCGTGACGCCCGCGGACGGTTGGACCGTGAGCTAGGAGCACTGCGCGACGAGCGCTGCCCGGGCGCCGGCTCCGGGGAGGTCGGTGTCGAGTTCTCGCCCCAGGAGCCCGGACAGACGCGGAACGACGTTCGGCAGCACGGCGACCGTGCGCAGGTCGTCGCCGGAAGCAGTGAAGGCGTTGGGCATGCGGCACCAGTTCCACCACACGTCGTCCGCCGCCTCCGAGCGGGGATCGGAGACCCTCTCGAGCGCGTGCCGGAGGCGCGCGAGCTCACCGCGCCGTAGCCGGGCCACGGCGAGCCGATCGTCGGGGTCACCGAACAGGCGGTAGAGGTCGAGGCGGGTCACGGGACCGGCGGGCAGCGCCGCGACGGCGCCGTCGAGCGCACCCTGCGTGGTGTGCTGGCTGGCCAGAACCAGGCCTGCGTCGGCTCCGGTCGCGTCGCGGAACGCCGCAGCGAGCAGGTCCGGGAGGTAGTGGCGTGCGCCGGTGCGGGAGAGCCAGGTGTGTCGGCTTTCGCCGACCACGTCGGTGGTGTCCGGTTGCCCCGTGCCCGGGACGCGGAAAAATCCACGAACCACAGGCTTCCGGTCGACGTCCGGCAGGTCGACGACGAGCACGGCGGACGCGAAGATCGGAGCGTGCCCGGCGGGCGTGCCGGACAGGGTGCCGATCCAGCCGGCGGGGGTGTGGCCGCCGATGATCAGGTCGACGTCGGAGGCCCACGCCGCCGTGGTGCGGGCGAGGCGGGTCGTGCGCCGGCCCCCGGGCCACCAGTCGACGCCGTCGTGCAGCAGGACGACCACCCGCTCGGCGCCCTGATCGCGGAGTTCCGCGGCCAACGCGCTCACCCGGTTCGACCGCTCGGGCGTCGGTGCGGACGTGAACAGGTGGGTCGCGGGGTGGGTCAGGCCGATGACGCCCAGCGGTCCGGCGTCGGTACGGAGCAGCACGGAGCCGGGCAGACCGACGTCGACATTCGCGCAGAGCAGCGGGAACCCGAGCGCGGCGGCGGCCGATCGCAGAGCTGGAACCCCGTCGTCGAACTCGTGGTTCCCGGCCGCGGCCGCGGCGATCGGCAGCGCGCCGAGCTCCGGCCACGGTCGGCGGCCGAGGAGGGCCTTCGTTGGGCCGACCGCCAGGTCACCGGCATCGAGCCAGACTGCGGGTACGCGTTCGGCGGCGAGCAGTGCCTCGACTCCGGCGCAGGTACCGGCCGTGCCGAAGCTCGTGCGCACCGGGGTGAACGCCGCGCCGAGATCCGTGGTCGCGAGGATCCGGAGGGCGGTGCCGGGAAGTGGCGGCGGCAGCGGCATGCGTCGGGGCTACCCGTAGAGGCAGAAAGGATGCCCGGCGGGGTCGGCGAAGACGCGGTCGGTCAGCGGGGTGGCCCCGTGCGCGAGGACGCGCTCGGTGGCGACATCGAGATCCTCGACCCGGACGTCGAGGTGCGCCTGCTGCGGAAACGCCGGATCCGGCCAGCGCGGCGGCTGGTAGCCGGGCACCGGCTGGAAGCACACCGTCGTGCCGTCCTCGGCGACGACGTCCGCGGCCACCTCGTTGTCGTGGTCGATCCGCATCCCGAGCAGCACCGAGTAGAACCGTGCCGCCCCCGACGAGTCGGCGACGTCGAACGAAACCCACAGCCGGCTCATCGGCGCGACCGACCGGCTCAGACACAGGTCGACGACGTGGCCGGCGGGGTCGGTCAGCGTCACCCAGTACGGGCCCCCGCCGATGCGCTGGGCGCCGAGAGCCACAGCTCGATCGGCACCCTCCTCGAGGTCCTCGACGTCGAGATCGAGGTGCACCTGGTGCGGGCGGTCCTGCCCGGGCCACTCCGGCGCCCGGTAGTCGGGCGCGTGCACCCCGAAGCCGTGGCCGGACGGCGTCCGGAGCGTGATCACGTCCGGTTCGGTGGCCACGATCGGCCACCCGGTGAGCGTCGTGTAGAACTCGGAGAGTTTGTCGATGTCGGGTGCGTCGAAAACCACGCGGTCGAGCCGTCCTATGTGGTTCATGGTGTTCATTGTGCCGGGGCCACGTTTGGTGCTGGTCACCCCGGGCATCCGGCCGACATGAGCTTCATGGACAAGGCGAAGGACTTCGCCGATAAACACGACAAGCAGGTCGACCAGGGCATCGACAAGGCCGGTGACCAGGTCGACGAGCGCACCGGCAACAAGCACTCGTCACAGATCGACAAAGGCGTGGACGCCGCCCAGCAGCACACCGGGGCCGGCGACACTCAGCCGTAGGCCCCGGCCGGCGCCCCGGGGGCGGGAGGCCCCCGGGACGCTGCGTGCCTAAGATCGCTCTTTCGTCAGGCGCAGAGTGCGTCCTCGATCAGCTTCAACGCCACATCCTGCGTCAGCTTCGGTGCACCCGGCAGCGGCTTGAGCGAGTCGGTGTTCATCGAGACGACGACGCTCCGCGTGCCCTTCTCGTTGGCGCCATTACGCGTCTTGAAGCCGTGGATGTCACCGCCGTGCGACCAGGTCAGCCCACACGAGCTGGGCGCGGACATCAGGCCGAGTCCGTACCGGGCGCCGGGCCAGATCGCTTCGAACGGCTTCGCGGCGACCGTCTTCTTCATCTCGGCCAGCTGCGCGGGCTTGAGCAGCTTGCCCGAGAGCAACGCCTGCAGGAACCGGTTGCCGTCCTTGGTCGTGCTGATGATCTCGCCGGCCGCGTCACCCCAGGTGGAGCTGAGTTCGGTGGCGTCGATCGGCTCGCCGTACTTCGGGTCTTCCGGCGTCGCGCCCGAACCGGGGAAGCGCTCGTAGCCGATCGCGTGCGGCTGCGGAACCGAGTGGTCGGTGCCGGGCGTGCTGGTGTCCCTCAGGTGCAGGGGCTGGACGATCCGCTTCTCGACCTGGTCACGCCAGTCCTCGCCGGTGACCTTCTCGATGAGCAGACCGGCCAGCACGTAGTTCGTGTTCGAGTACGTCCAGCTCGAGCCCGGTGCGAACAGCGGCTTCTGCTTGTTGCTCAGCGCGACCAGCTGCTCAGCCGTGACGTCCTTGAAGCGGTTGGCCTGAAAGCCTTCCTTACTGCCGAGGAACGCGAACTCTTCAGCCGCCAGGTAGTCGGGAAGGCCGCTGGTGTGCTGCAGCAGCTGACGGACGGTGATGTTCTTCCCGTTGTTCACCGTCTTCGGCAGATACGTCTCGATCGGGGCGTCCAGCGCGACCTTGCCCTCGCCGACCAGCTGCAGCACGGTCGTCGCGACGAACGTCTTCGTGAAGCTGCCGATCCGGAACTTGGCGTTCCAGGGCACCGGCTCCTTCGTCGCGGTGTTGCCGAAGCCGGCGCGGATCGTGGTGCTGCCGTGCGGCGTCGACAGCTCCGCGATCACGCCCGGTGCACCCTGCTTCAGGATCGCGTCCGCGTCGGCTTGAAGCTTCTTCTGGACGTCCGGCCGCGGGGTCGCCGTGGCCGTCGTCGCCGTTGCACCCAGTAAGGCGGCGGATGCCGCCACCATCACAAAGAGTCGTTTCATGCCGGTTGACGCTAGGGGGCGCCGTAGCGCTGAGTCATCGCCCTACGACGGCAACTGTCGTACCCCACTGGGGGTAGGACAGGACCCTCCGCCCGGGCGAGGCGGATTGTCGGTGGCCCCTTCTACGGTTGACCCGTGTCTGGAAACGCCAGGGCAATCATGATCGACGCGGTGCTGGCTGCCGTTCTCACGGCGGTGACGATCAGCAGCGTCACGTATCTACAGCCGGACGCGTACCTGCTGACGCTCGCACTCGCGGTCCTCACCGCGGCGCCGATCGTGTTACGGCAGGTCGCGCCCGTTGCCACGCTGAGTGTCGTGCTCGCTGCGCAGCTCGCGCTCTCGGTACTCTCCGGCTTCAGCTACCCCGAGGGTGGTTTCGCGGTCGTGATCGCCGCGTTCACCGTGGCGACGCAGTGCTCCCCGCGGGTGGCGGGGGTGATGTTCGGCGTGACTTTCACTGTCGTGGTGGGGACGGTCGTCGCGATGGCCGGGCACAGCCTTCCGCAGCCGGTTCTCTGGTCCGAGCTGCTGAAAGGGTTCGTGGGCATCGTCGTCGCCGGGGCGCTCGGGGTGAGCGTCAAACGCCGGGCCGAACAGACCGAACGCCTCGCCGCGCGCGCCGAACGGGCCGCGGCCAACGAACGTGTCCGCATCGCCCGGGAGCTGCACGATGTCGTCGCGCACCACATGTCGGTGATCTCGCTGCAGGCCGGGGTGTCGCGCTATCTGCTCGACACCGACCGGCCCGCGGCCCGCACCGCGCTGGCCACCGTGGAGGAAGCCAGCCACGAGGCGCTCAGCGAGATGCGTCGGCTGCTCGAGGTGCTGCGCCCCGAGGACTCGGGGAACGCCGACTACGAGCCGCAGCCGGGGCTCGCGGAGCTCGACGGGCTGATCGAACGCACCCGGGCCGCCGGGGTGCCGGTCGACGTGTCGGTGAGCGGGCGCTTCCGGTCGCTCGCGTCGGGCCCTGATCTATGCGCGTACCGGGTGGTGCAGGAGTCGCTGACCAACGTCATCAAGCACGCCGGCCCGGCCAGCGTCGACATTGCTCTGGACTACGGCGAGAACACCCTGATGCTGCGGGTGCTCGACGACGGTGTGGGGCAGGAGCCCGAGACGTCGTCGGGCGGCCATGGTCTGCGGGGGATGCGCGAACGGGTGGAGCTGTACGGCGGGGTGCTCACCGCCGGTCCGCGGGACGAGGGAGGGTTCGGCGTGGTCGCTCGACTGCCCATGGGAGGGGCTCGATGACGATCCGGATCGTGGTCGCCGACGACCAGGCGCTCATCCGCGGGGGCCTGGTGGCGCTGTTCACCGCGGCGCCCGGCATCGAGGTGGTGGGGGAGGCCGGCGACGGCGCCCAGGCGGTCGCGGTGGCCGCCGAGACGAGTCCCGACATGGTGCTGATGGACATCCGGATGCCGGTGCTCGACGGCATCGGCGCCACCCGCCAGATCCTCGCCGGTGCCATCCAGCCGCCGCCGCGGATCGTCGTGCTGACGACGTTCGACGTCGACGAGTACGTCTACGCGGCGCTCGGCGAGGGCGCGGCCGGGTTCCTGCTCAAGGACACACCGCCGGAGCGCATCCTCTCGGCCGTGCACACGATCATGGCCGGGGACGTGCTGATCACGCCGCGCATCACCCAGCGGCTGATCGAGAACTCGTCCCGGCACCACCGGGTGTCGGTGGTGGGGCAGCCGCAGCTGGAGTCGCTCACTGCGCGGGAACTCGAGGTGCTGCGCCTGGTCGGCATGGGCCTGACCAACACCCAGATCGCCGGGCGGCTGGTGCTCAGCGAGGCGACGGTGAAGACCCACGTCAAAAACGTGATGCGCAAGCTCGACCTGAACAGCCGCGCCCAGGCGGTCGTGGTGGCGTACGAGACGGGACTCGTCGTGCCGGGCGCGGCTGTGTAGGTCAGGACTTCACGAACTCCAGAAGGGCGGTGTTGACCTCATCGGCGTGCGTCCAGAGCAGCCCGTGCGGCGCCCCGTCGATCTCGACGTACCGGGCGTCGGGCACCAGCGCGGCGAAGCGCCGCCCGGTGGCGTCGATCGGCAGGATGCGGTCGCCGGTGCCGTGCAGGATCAGCGTCGGCTTCCCGGCGTTCTTGACGGCTTCGACGTCCTGGCGGAAGTCCTCGAGCCACGAGGACACCACGGCGTAGGCGGCGACCGGGGCGCTGCGCGTCGCGGTGTTCCAGCTCGCGCGCACGACGTCCTCGGAGATGCGCTTGCCGAGCGTCTCGTCGAGGTTGTAGAAGTCGGTGTAGAACTGGGTGAACCACGCGAAGCGGTCGTTTGTCGCGGCCGCCTTGATGCCGTCGAACACGTCCCCCGGCACGCCCTCGGCGTTGTCGTCGGTCTGCAGCAGGAACGGCTCGAGCGACGCGAGGAACGCGAGCTTCGCGATCCGGTCGGAGCCGTGGTTCTTCACGTACCGGGCCAGCTCGCCGGTGCCCATGGAGAAACCGACCAGGATGACGTCACGCAGGTCGAGGTGGGTGAGGACCGTGTCGAGGTCGGCGGCGAACGTGTCGTAGTCGTACCCGTCGGCGGCGTGCGAGGAGCCGCCGAAGCCGCGCCGGTCGTAGGTGAGGACGCGGTAGCCGGCGGCCAGCAGCGCGCTGGTCTGCTTCTCCCAGCTGTCACCGTCGAGCGGGTAGCCGTGGATGAGCAGGACCGGCTGGCCCGCGCCCTGGTCGGTGTAGTGGAGCGTCAGTTCGGTCGAGTTCTGGGTGCCGACAACGATGCTGCCCATCAGTGGTTCCTTTCGGGGACAACCGCGATCGCTTCGATTTCAATCTGCCACTCCGGCGAGGCCAACGAGGCCACCTGGGCGATCGTGTCCGCTGGAAAGGGCTCGGAGAAGAACTGAACCCGCCCGCGACGGTGCGACCGGTTTGGTCGATACCGGCCTGGCCGGAGACGAACACGAGGTTGCCGAGCGCGATCGCCTGCGAGATCGCGTACGGCTCGTACCGGTCGGGAGTGGTCGCGACTCTCTGCGGCGTTGCCGCTGTTGTGCTCATGAGGTCAGCGTCGTCACTGTCCCACGGAGCTGGCCCTGGAGGTCGTCGGAGGCAAGTGGAAGCTGGTGATCCTCGAACATCTCGCCGGCGGCACGCTCCGCTTCACGCAGCTGCAGCGCGAGATCCCGACGATCACCCCGCGGATGTTGTCCCGGCAGTTGCGGGAACTCGAAGCCGACCGACTGGTCCGGCGGACCGTGCACCCCGAGGTTCCGCCGCGCGTGGAGTACTCGCTGACGGGGACCGACCGCAGCCTGGCGCCGCTGCTGTCGGAGCTGCGTGCCTGGGGCGAGGACTACGGGCGCCGGTACGCGTCGGAGGCTCCGTCACGCGAGGCCTAGCTCGGAGCCGATCGTCGACATCTGGAGTCGGAAGTAGGTCTCGTGGTCGTGGACGATGTTCTTCAGGTGACCGAACAGTTCGAAGCTGATGCTGCCGATGAGCTGGGTCCAGGCCATGAGCATGCGGGCGAGTTGCTCGTCCGTGAGGCTGGGCGCGGTGAGGGCGCGGAGGATACCGAAGTCGGTGTGCGTGGGTTTGCTCGCCGGTGCCGGGGCGTTCGTCGGGGCGGCGTCTTCGAGGAGTTCGAGGAGCAGCCGGGGGATCCGGGTGGCCGGGTCGATGGTGTCCTGGGGTGCGCGGTAGCCGGGTACGGGGCTGCCGAAGATGAGCGCGTACTCCTCAGGGTGGGCGATCGCCCAGGTCCGGGCGCCGGTCGCGACGGCCAGCCATCGTTGCGCGTGGTGTTTTCGCTCGACCGCTGCCTCGGCCTTTTCGGCGGCGTCGCCGATCGCGTCGTAGGCGTCGACGATCAGCGCGGTCAGCAGGTCGTCGCGGCTCGGGAAGTACCGGTACACCGCCGATGACGCCATGCCGAGTTCACGGGCCACCGCACGGAGCGAGAGGGCCGCGGCGCCCACCTCGGTGAGCTGGCGACCGGCGGCGTCCTTGATCTCGCGGGTGAGCTCCTCGCGTGCCCGTGCGCGAGCGGTTCGGGGGGCGTTCGGCATGTCATCACTATGGCCGTTTCGCGAGAGCACTGCAACGTCGAGAGAGCAGTGCTCTTGCTTTTTGGATTTGAGAGTGCGATCGTCGTTCTTGTTGGAGAGCAGTGCTCTCGCTTCTTCGTCAGGAGACGATCATGAGTGTCATCGAGCAGCGGTATCTCGAGCCGGGCTGGTTCATCCGGAACGTCTTCAACCGGGCGATCCAGGCGTTGACCCAGGCGGGAGTGAGCATTGCCGGCAGCCGCGTGCTGCGCGTTCGTGGCCGCACGAGCGGCGAGTGGCGCGAGAACCCGGTGAACCTGCTGAGCCACGACGGCGCGCGCTACCTGATCGCGCCGCGGGGCCAGACGCAGTGGGTGCGGAACCTGCGCGTGTCGGGTCAGGGTGAGCTGCGCGTCGGACGGCGAGTGGAGGCGTTCACCGCACTGGAGCTGGGCGATGACGTCAAGCTGCCGGTCCTGCGTGAGTACCTGCGCAAGTGGGGCTGGGAGGTCGGCCAGTTCTTCGAGGGGATCGACAAGAACTCCTCGGACGCCGAGGTGTCGGCGATCGCGCCGGGGTTCCCGGTGTTCCGGCTCAGCTAGGTGCGTGGATCGTCTTGTTCGACGGATACCACTCCGCGCCGACGGGCTCGCCCGCGAGGTTCCAGCTCCACGACACCGTGGGCGTGATGCGCAGGTAGGTGCCGGGGCCGATCAGTCCGACCCGTTCGAAGGGTTGCTCGGCGTCGCCGTAGATGCGGATGCCGCGGGCGATGAACGGCTGCAGTGACACGAGGTCGTCGACGACCAGCGCCACCCTTCCGTTTCCGGCGCCGACGTTGCGGAACTTGCGGGTGGCGGTGACGGTGCCTGCGCCGCCGATCCAGAGGAACGTCCCGTCGTATTCGACGGCGACGGGGACGACGTCGGGTTGCCCGTCCGGGGCGACGGTCGCAAGTCGACCGAGTGGGGCCGACCGCAGGTAGGTGATCTCTTCGTCGGTGAAGGCCATGGCCGGGACGCTACTCAGCCGTCGACGGGACGAGCTCGATCTTTCCGGTGACCTTGCGGCCTTCGAGGAGGCGGTGCGGGCCTGGCGTGAGCTTCGCGTCGGCCACCCAGGTTGCGCCGAGGGCTTCGACACGGTCGCGCCGGGGAGGCTGGACATTCCGAACACCGTGACCCCGGCCGCGCGTGCGATCTGGGTGAGCGCGGAGCCGACCCACCGGCGCGCCGAGAACGAGAACCGCATCGCCGCGGCGGTCGTGCGACGTGGTGGAACATCTGGTAGGCGGTGAGGTAGTTGAGCAGGAGTAGGGCGTCGACGTCATCGGGGCGACGAGCGCGCGGCCGACGGCGTCGAAGCCCAGGACATCGGGCAACTTGCCGGGGTTGAGGCCCTGCCTGGTGGTGACGTCGTCGAAGGCGACGCCGGCTGCCTCGGTGAGGGTCAGCAGTTCGCCTGCGCGCGATACCGGTATTGGCGCCATCGTTGACACGAGGGCTTCGCGGCGCCGTGGCAGGCGCCAAGACGGGCTCGGCCCCGGCGCGGTTCAGACCCAGTCCCCGTTGTACTGACTACGAAGGAACACCTTGTGCTTGGGAAGAAATAGCGGCAGCGTCGACCCGCGCCCGGCGACGCCGATCTCTCGAGCGGCGGCCATCCCCAGCCAGAAGATCATGAGATACAGCAGCGGCACGCTACCCATCGTGATCACCAGCGGGGGCGCATTACCCGCGGAACGAGCACCGACCGCGAGCATCGCCGCCACCCAGCCGGGGAAGCAGACGGCCGCACCCACCCACCGGGCGATACGGCGGCGACGGGTCTCGGCGACGCTGTAGACGTGGTAGGTCAGTCTCCGGCCGCATTCGAGGCAGGTGACGCAGTGGCGGACGCCAGGCTTGCCGTCGGCCGGTCGCTTGATGGCCCAGACGCGGCCCTGGTAGTCCCAGGCGGTCGTCCCGTTCAACCCCGGGTGACCGAAGAAGGTCCTTCGATGGCCAACCAGGGCGTCCTGGACGGGTTCGACGAGTCGGGCCACGACCGCGAGCATGCCCGTGCCCGCTACACGTGTCCTACACGACAATCCTGAGTAGACGCGAGGCGGGGGGCGGCCCACCGTGAAGGTCCGACCCCGGCAGGAGCCCTGCCCTGCGGCGCCGGGCGGGCGGATGCGGGGTGGTGCGAGGCGGTGCCGGACGCGAGGCGGTGCCGGGGGCGGGGCAGGAGGCGGTGCGGTGCGGTAGTGCGGGGGAGCGGTGGTCAACGTTCGCGCGGTGCGGAGCGCGGTTCGTGGTGGTGTGGTTATGCCGGGCCTCCGTGGTGCGGTGGAGGCCCGGTAGAGGTGGGTGGTGCCCTTGTTAGAAGGGTGGTGGGTCTTCGGCTGCGGGTGCCCCGGCGGGGACCGGTTCGGGTGCGAGCGGCGCGGTCCAGTCCGCCGGGACCGTGAGTGCTTCGGTGTCGTCGCTCTGGTCGGGTGGGGTGACGGTGTAGGTGTGTCCGGCGGGGCTGGTCCAGGTGCATGTCCCGGTTGCGGCGTCGTGGGCCACTTCCCAGCCGGCCTCGTCTTTGGCGCGGTGGTGGCGTCGGCACAGGGGCAGGAGATTCTGGGTGCTGGTGTGGCCGCCGTCGATGTGGCGGATGTTGTGGTCGAGGTCGCAGCGGTAGGAGGGCATCGAGCAGCCGGGGAACATGCAGGTGGGGTAGGTGGCGCGGATGAGTGCGGCGAGGCGGGCGGTGGGGCGGTAGGTGCTGCGTCCGAGGTCGGTGATCACGCCGCCGGTGTCGGTGATCCATTTTTCCCAGTGTCCGTCGCCGGCCAGTTCCCGCACGATCGTGGCTGGTACGGGGCCGTAGCCGGTGAGGTCGCCGGGTGTGTTGCTGGTTGCGAGCACTGTGGACAGCGGCGCGGTCAACGCGATCCGCGCGGGTGTGGCGCGTTTCCCGGCGAGGACGGTGCGGATGAGCTGCAGCGTCTTCTTATCCAGCTGCCCGCCGGCTGTTGCGCCCCGCTCGTGATGGGGGCACGCATCGCAGCCGCAGCCTGCGGGTCCGGCACCGGTGGGTCCGGTACCGGTGGGTGCGGTGCCAGCGAGCGCGGGTCCGGTGGGTGCGGGCCCGGCTGGTCCGGTGGGTGCGTTGTTGTCGGGTGTGGATTCGGTGCACGCGGCGCTGATGGGCGTGGCGCTGCCGGTGCCTGCCGATCCGGCGCTTGCGGGAGCGATCCCGGCGGTGCTTGCCGATCCGGCGCTCGCGCGGTCGAGGCTGGCTGGATCGCTGCTCGTAGAGCCAGTACTGGTGCCGGTGGGCGTGGCGGTGCCGGTGAGGCCGGTGGTCGCGGGATCGGTTGCCGTGGGATCGGTGGTCGCTGCAGCGGTGTGGGTGGGGTCGGTGGGGCTGGCTGGGGATCCGAGGCCTGGAATTCCGGAGAGGACGGGAGGGGTGGGGAGTAGGCCGGTGGTGGTGAGGCCGCCGATGTCGAGGAGGGCGATGAGGGCGTCGGCGCGGCGTTGGTCGAGGGTGCGGTCGTCGTTGCCGTGGCGCATTTTGCCGGACAGGTCGTCGATGGTGGCCCTCGCGCGGGCGGCGTGGTCGGCGGGCAGGAGGGCGTCGAGGCGGGCCATGCCGTCCGGGGCGGCGGTGAAGTCGACGCGGCGGCCTGTGCGGGCTTTGCGGTGGCGGGCGTCGGCGCCGGCCGGGTCGGCCTTGGCGACTTCTTTGCGGGCCCGGGCCGCCAGTTGCGCCGGGGTTTTCGTGTCGGCCAGGCCGAGGAGCTTCGCCTCGACCAGAGCGGCGGTGTCGTCGTCGAGGGGTTCCAGCGCCCGGACGATCTCCTCGGCGTGGCGCTGGGTGATCCGGCCCTCCTCCAACGCGCGGCGGGTGAGGAAGCCGCGGCCGGCCAAGACCCGGGCCACGTCGATGCGCGAGCCTGCTGTCAGACCGGAGAGCCGCAGGCCCGCGGCGACTTCTTCGCGGCCCCAGTCCTCCTCGTCCGGGCTGACCCAGGAGCCGGCGATCTGCACGATCGCGGCGTTGAGTTGCGAGTCGGCCCAGGCGATCGCCCGTTGCCACTGCTGAGCGACGATCACCTGGTCGCCGCAGTCGGGCAGGATCTCCGGCCGCCCGTTCTCATCCACCATCCGCCGGGCCACCGGACCCAGTTCCGCCAGTGCCGCGAACAGCCGTGGTCCTGCCGGTATCCGCCCCAACCCCGCTACCTCACTCATGCCAATGACTATCGCACGTGCGTACGACAGAAAGGCCGCCGTCCACAGGCCGCCGGAGAGGCAGGAGCCGTTGTGGACAGCGCCTCGGTGACGGTCGATCGCTGCTAGACAAGCACTGCCACGAAGTGCCCGAGGGCGACGATCGCCAGTAGGAGGAAGGTGGCAGGGAACGCGATGTTGTGGAGCACGCCCGCGCGGACATGGGCTGTGACCGCGCCGACGAAGAACAGCACCAGGCCGGCTGCGGCAGCCACGCCGAGCCAGGGGAGGCCGAGCAGCCCGAGGATCACCCCGGCGGTTCCGGCGCCCTCGAGAAACGCCAGGGAGGGAATCCATCGCCGCGGCACGCCGACCTCGGACGCGTTCTGCAGAACGAACTGGGCCTTGGCGATCTTGGCCGCCACCTCGAAGGCGTTGGCCAGAACGCAGCCGACGGTTCCGACCAGCAGCAGTAGGGTCACAGTGGTCTCCGGCGTGGATCGGGGTCAGGTGGTCGGTTTCGCACGCCCCTCCTGACGCTGAGCCCGCACGAAAGGTGACCCCTCGTGGAACTTCTCGAACGGTTCGAGGCCGCGCGGCCACGGTTGATGTCCGTCGCCTTCCGGATCGTCGGTTCGCACCACGACGCCGAGGACGCTGTGCAGGCGGCGTGGTTACGCGTTCAGGCGGCGCGAACGGCGGACGTTGCCAATCTCGATGGCTGGTTCACGACGGTGACGGCACGGCTGTGCCTTGATCAGCTCCGTGCCAGGGAGCGGCGGGGGGAGCTTTCGTTGCTGGCCGATGCTCTGCCGAGTGAGCAGCTGAGCGTCGACGAGGAGTTTCTTCGGCGGGACGAGGTGTCGCGGGCGGTGCTGGTGCTTCTTGGTGAACTGTCGCCGGGGCAGCGCGTGGCGTATGTGCTGCACGATTTGTTCGCGTTGCCGTTCGAGGAGGTTGCGGCCGTGCTCGGGACCACTACCGCCGCAGCGAAGAAGCTCGCCAGCCGCGCCCGCGTCCGCCTCCGCGAATCACGCCTCGACGCCACGCCCGCCGCGACCGCCCCCGGCGCTCAGCCTCACAACGCTCACGATCGCGGCGCTCAGTCCCACGGCGCCGGCGATCGCGGCGCTCAGTCCCACGGCGCCGACGATCGTGTCGCTGAGCCCGACGGCCACGATCGCGGTGCTCAGCCCGACGGCGCTGACGATCGCGGCCATCAGCCCCACGGCGCTCACGATCGCGGCGCTCACCGTCACGGCGCTCACGATCGCGGTGCTCAGCGCGACGGCGCTGACGATCGCGGCGCTCACGAGCGAGACCGCGGTGTGGGAGGGGGCGGCGGCGCTGGTGGGGATCGGGCGAGGGCTCGTGCGGTGGTCGAGGAGATGGCGGTGGTGGAGGCGTTTTTCGAGGCTGCGGCGGGTGGCGATATGGGGCGGTTGGTGGCGCTGTTGGCTCCTGGGGCCGTGCGTTCGGTGGATCCGCGGCTGCTCCCGCCTGGCGCGCCTACTGTCGTGCGGGGGGCGGGGCCGATCGCGGAGGAGACCAGGTACTTCGGTGACCGGATCGCCGTCGCCGTGCCTGTTCTCGTCGACGGGATGCCGGGTGCGGTGATCGCTCCGGGGGGTCACCCGTTTGCGCTCATTCGGTTCCGGATCGACTCCGGGCTCGTCACGGAATTCTCTATCGAGCCTTACGCCGTCGCCGACAGCGAGCCCAACAGGGCTACGGCGTCGGCGCTCGGGGAGTTCGGGTCGGCGTGGTAGACCACCAGCTCCTGGCCGGCCGCGCCCCTTACGTCGAAGATCTGCGTTCTGAGGGTGAGGTCGCCGACCTCGGGATGGTGGAAGGTCTTGACCTCGGGGGCCTTGCCTCGGGCGTCGTGGCGCGCCCAGAAATCGCGGAACTCCGCGCTACCCGCGAGCAGCTCGTGCAGTACGGACTTGATCCGGGGGTCGTCGGGGGAGCGGCCGAAACGCATCCGGAAGCCGGCCACGGTGTTCGCTGCGACGGCCGGCCAGTCGGCGTAGAAGTCGTGGGGGTGGGGGTCGGTGAAGACCAGCAGCATCAGGTTGCGGGTGAACGCGAAGCCACCGAACAGGGCTTCGGCGATGGGGTTCGCCGCGAGCACGTCGTAGGCGCGGCCGTACACCAACGCCGGGTTGTTGGGCCAGGCGCTCAGCAGCTGAACGAGGCCCTCGTCGACGTGCTCGACGCCGTGCGGGCCGCGGTCGCGCGGCGCTAGTCCGGCCAGGCGGAACAGGTGTGAGCGGGCGTCGTCGTCGAGGCGGAGGGCGGTGCTCAGGGCGTCCAGGAGCGCGGCGGAAGGGGTGCGTTCGCGGCCCTGTTCCAGCCGGACGTAGTAGTCGACGCTCATGCCCGTGAGCTGGGCGACCTCCTCGCGGCGTAGGCCTGGTACGCGGCGCGGGCCGGCATCGGGTAGGCCGAGGTCCGTTGGGCGTACGGCGGCTCGGCGGCTGCGGAGGAAGTCGCCGAGCGGCGTGGTGGTCATGGGTTGAGCGTAGGCACGGTGGTCCGGATTGTGCCTGGGTGTGGTGCTCCCAGGGAGGGATGTGGCTCTCCCGGATAGGCCGTGGTGGGCGAACGGTTGGGTCATGACCACTTCGAAGGTTGTTCTTGTTACCGGGGCCAGTAGTGGGATCGGCGCCGCGGTTGTGCGCCGGCTTGCTGCCGATGGTCACCACGTCGTTGCGGCTGCTCGTCGCAAGGACCGGCTCGACGCCCTGGCTGCGTCAGTCAGCCCCTCGGGGCGGGTTGACGTCGTTGGGCTTGATGTCACTGATCGAGGTGCTGTTGGGGCTGTTGTTGATGGGATCGTCGAACGGTATGGGCGGCTTGATGTGCTCGTTGCCAATGCCGGTGTGATGCTCCTGTCGCGGCTGGATGCGCTTCTCGTCGAGGAGTGGGACCGGATGCTGGACGTGAACGTCCGCGGGCTGCTCAACGGCATTGCCGCCGCGCTTCCGGTGTTCCGGGAGCAGGGTGCCGGGCATCTTGTCGGCGTGGCGTCGGTCGGGGCGCACGAGGTCGTCGCGACCTCCGCGGTGTACTCGGGAACCAAGTTCGCCACCTGGGCGATCACCGAAGGACTGCGTCAGGAGGCCGACCCCGGTATCCGGGTTACGACCATCTCGCCGGGTGTGGTCGAGTCGGAGTTGGCCGAGCACATCACCGACCCCGAGGCCCGGGAGGCGATGCGCACCTATCGGGCAGCGTCGATTCAGCCGCAGGCGATTGCGGCCGCGATCGCTTTCGCGATCGACCAGCCCGACGACGTCGACGTCAACGAAATCATCGTCCGCCCCACCCGCCAACGCCCATGACGCTCCGCCCATGACGCGCCGCCCGCGGGGCTCCGCCCGCAACGCTGCCCGCGGGGCTCCGCCCGCAACGCTGCCCGCGGGGCTCCGCCCGCAACGCTGCCCGCAACGCTGCCCGCGGGGCTCCGCCCGCGGCGCTGCCCGCGGGGCTCCGCCCGCGGCGCTGCCCGCGGGGCTCCGCCCGCGGGGCCCTCGGCGGAAAGGCGTATATGTCGTCCGCGATCAGCGGGCCCGTCGATTGGGCCCAAGAGCCCCAAGAAGCACAGAACGACGCAAGCCCCGCGGGCGACGCGGTGCATAGCGTCGTGCCGGGTCGACTTCGGACAAACGCGCCTGCAATGACGGGCGAACCCACGGCCCACTGGTCCAGAGCCGGCCGCCGGAAACCGCCGACCCCACGCGCACCCGCCGATACACCGGCCCGAACCAGCACCAGGCCGGCGGCTCCGGCGGCAACCCCAACCAGTCGCCGTGCGGCGCCAGATAGGGCTCGCCGCGCGAACTCCCCGGGCCCCACAGGGTGCCCCTGTCCAGGGTGAGACCCCCTTCGAGCGACGCCGACACGTACACCACGCCCGGATGTACGAGAGCCAACGCAAAATTGCGCACCCGAATATCGTCGATCGGAAGTTCTGCTTGAAGCGTGTGGACCGCAACCACCCCGTGGCCGGCGGAC
Source organism: Cryptosporangium sp. NPDC048952 (assembly GCF_043197895.1). Classification (NCBI taxonomy): domain Bacteria; kingdom Bacillati; phylum Actinomycetota; class Actinomycetes; order Cryptosporangiales; family Cryptosporangiaceae; genus Cryptosporangium; species Cryptosporangium sp. NPDC048952. The sequence goes on from NZ_JBICTY010000004.1 coordinate 474,862, forward strand.
AACGACGCGTGGTGCACCGGCGGAGTTCCGGACAGAAAAAACAGGGACGATGCGCGGGCGTATGCAGCGGCGAAGCCACCGGACCCGCGGAGAGGCTCGGTGTCGCCGTAGCGGCGCGGCATGGCCTCCGGCAGGTGCTCCTCGGCGGCGCGGAGCCAGCGGTCGACGATGCCGGGTGAACGATCCCGCCGCTCGTACCACCGCACGAGGACGGTGTCGACTACGCGGTCAGCCACGCCGGGAACGCGGTGTAGAGGTGTTCCATCAGCTCGTCCGCGGAGATCGACGGCTCCTCGATCCAGTCGAGCAGCACGTAGACGGTGCCGGCGGCCATGTACAGCGCGAGCGTGCGCACGCCGTTCTCGTCGAGCGAGGGCAGCTCGGAGAGCACGGTGCCGCGGGCGACGACAGCGACTTCCTCGACGAGCTTGCTCTGGATGAGGGGCTTGGAGCCCGCGTACCGCACGAGCGCGCGGGCTTCCCACAGCCCGTCGACCATCGCGCGCAGGCCGAGCCGCGTGATCTCGGGACGCGACAGGACGTGGTCGGAGCGGCGGGAGGAGTCCAACGGTTCGATCTCCGCGAAGACTTCGCTCACCGCCGCGACGGCCACGTCCTGCATCGTCGCGAAATGCGTGTAAAAAGTGCTCCGGGCGACGCGTGCGGTGCGGCAGAACTCGGTGACCGAGAGGTCCGGTCCGTCCACCGCATCGCGGAAAGCGCTGATCAGGCGTCGGCGGGTTTCGACGGCGCGGACGTCGTCGGTCGCTGCGAGGCTCTCCCGCCGCGTCTGCTGCGCCATCAGCGCAGCGTAGCTCCCGCGGCCACGGGGATCGTCACGCCGGTGACGTAGCGCGCGTCGTCCGAGGCCAGGTAGGCCAGGGTGTTGGAGATGTCGACCGGGTCGACCATGTCGACGGGAATCGCGTTCTGCAGCGACTGGTGGTCGCGCGGGTCGCCGGTGACGAAGTACTCCTCGATCATCGCGTTCTGGGTCATCGGGGTGTGCACACCGGTCGGGCAGATGACGTTGACCCGGATCTTGTGCTCGGCGAGCACGCTCGCGTAGTTGTTGGCCAGGTTGATCACGGCTGCCTTCGCCGCCGAGTACCCGAGCAGGCCGAGCGTCTTGCCGTTGAGCGTCCGGATCATCGGCTGCAGCGCCGCCATCGAACTGGTGACGACGATCGAGCCGCCGTCGCCCTGCTCGATCATGCGGGGATAGGTCAGCTCGATCGTGTTGAGGACGCCGGTGAGCAGGACGTCGAGCGTCGCGTTCCAGGCGTCCATCGTCTGCGCGGTCTCGCCGTAGACGGGCATGACCCCGGCGTTGGCGGACACGATGTCGACGCGCCCGAACTCGGCGATCCCACTGTCGAAGACCGCGCGCATCGAGTCGATGTCGCGGACGTCGGCCACGCTGGCGACGATCCGGCGGTCGAGGGCCTCGACCTCTTTGACGGTCTCGGCGAGGTCGTCGGGGGTCGCCATCGGGTAGCCGACCTCCGGCATCTGCGCCGCGATGTCGATCGCGACGATGTCGGCGCCCTCCTGCGCGAGTCGGATCGCGTGGCTGCGGCCCTGTCCGCGGGCGGCCCCGGTGATGAAGGCTACTTTGCCCTCTAATTTGCCCATTATCTGCCTCTTGCGTATTCGGTGTCAGGAACGTACCGACCGTACGCTCGCGTAATAGACACTGTCTACTAGCTGAGTGAACCCGCTCGTTCGCGTCGGAATCCGGGATCGTGGAACGCATGACGGAGTCTGTGCTGCCGGAACTGCGCGTCATGTGGTGGGAGAGCGGCGACCGCGCCCGCGCCGAGACCGGCGCGTTCACCCTGATCGCGGGCTTACCGGGCCTGGTCGCTCAGGCGGTGCGCGTCAGCTGGCGCGCCGACCGGCTGCGGACGACGGTCATCGCGGCGTCGGCCGTGGTCAGCGGCGCGATGGCCACGTTCGGGCTGCTCGCCACCCAGCAGATCCTCGTCGAGCTGTTCGCGTCCGGCCCCACCCCCGACCGACTCCGCGCGGCGATTCCCGCGCTGGCGGCGCTCGGTGTCGCGACGGCGATCCGCGCGCTGCTCACCGTCGCTACCGGGTACGCGCAGAACAGCCTGACGCCGAGGGTCAACCACGAGGTCGAACAGGGGTTGTTCGCCGTCACGACCGCCGTTCCGCTCGAGGCGTTCGACGAGGACGCGTTCGCCGACGACATGGAGCGCGCCACCCGCAACTCCAGTTCGGTGATCGACCTCGTCGAGGTGTCGTTCGACCTGCTGGCCGGCGTGATCGGCATCGTCGCGGTCGCGGTCGCGATCGTGGTGATCCACCCGCTGCTGCTGATCGCGCTGGTCGTGGCCACGGTTCCGCGGCTGTGGGCGTCGTTGCACACCGGGCGGGTCCGGTACCTCACGTTCCTCGCCAGCTCCGTGCGGCGTCGGCGGCTGCGGATCCTGCACGACCTGATGGCCCAGCGCGACTCCGCCCCCGAACTGCGCGCCTACCGCCTCCGCACGTTCCTGCTCGGTCTCCACGACGACGTGATGGGCGCCGAGACCCGGATCCAGCTCGCGATGGCCCGCCGGATCAGCACCACACAGTCGGTCGGCTCGTTCACCGGTGGGCTGGCCACGGCCGCCGTCTACGTCCTGCTCGGGTTCCTGCTGCTCCGCGGCCACATCCCGCTCGCGGCCGCCGCGACCTGCGTCGTCGCCCTCCAGGCGGCCCAGCGCACGCTGACCACGACCGTCTACCAGATCGACCGCGTCTACTCCGAAGGTCAGCTCTTCCGCGACTACGTCCACTTCCTCGACCGCGCCGCCGACTTCGCTCCCGCGTCCCTTCCGGACCGTCTCCCCGATCCGCTTTCCCGCCTGGATATCGACGCGGTGAGCCTGCGGTACCCGGGCCGCGAAGAACTCGCTCTCGACGAGGTGAGCCTCACCGTCGAGGCCGGGCAGACCGTCGCGTTCGTGGGGGAGAACGGCTCGGGCAAATCGACGCTCGCGGCGCTGATCGCCGGGCTCCGGGCTCCGAGCAGCGGCGAGATCCGCTGGAACGGACGCCGATCGACGGGCGACAACCCGCGGATCGCCGTCGTCACGCAGGACTCGTACAAGTGGCCGTTCACCGCCGAGACCAACATCCACCTCGGGGACGTGCGGTTCGATCCGGAGCAGGAGCGGGTCGAGGAGGCGGCGCGGCGGGCGGCGGCGCACGAGATGATCGCCGGGCTGCCGTTCGGCTACCGGACGCTGCTCGACCGGACGTTCGCCAACGGGCAGGACCTGTCGGGGGGCCAGTGGCAGCGCATCACCGCGGCGCGCGGCTTCTACTCGTCGCCGGACCTGCTGATCATGGACGAGCCGTCGTCGGCGCTCGACCCGCGCGCGGAGGACGCGCTGTTCCAGGCGATCCGGGACCGGCAGGGCGAGACGACGACGATCCTGATCACGCACCGGCTGGCGAACGTGCGGCACGCCGACCGGATCTACGTGCTGCACGAGGGGCGGCTCGTGGAGACCGGGACGCACGAGGAGCTGATGAGCGTCGACGGCGGCCGGTACGCGGAGCTGTTTAGCCTGCAAGCGGCCGGTTACACCTCGCTGGGTGGAGACCACTGACGACGGGCACTTCGTCGTTATCAAGGGGCGGCGGTGGCGGGCGACCGACCCGGCGATTCCGGAGGACGTCGCCGCGGAACTGCGCCGGGCGCTGATGTCGGCGCGCCGGGACGTGGGGTCGTTGCTCCGCGCGAAGAAGGACCCGGCGTCGGCGCGGGCCCGGGTGCAGGTCGCGAAGGTGGCGCTCGGCGAGCGGGGTGTGCCGTGGTGGGAGCAGACGCTCGAGGAGCGTCAGCAGCGGTGGGAGGCGGGTCTGCGCGACCTGACGTGAGTGTCGGACCTGGATTCTCGCCGCGTCGCTGGCGCTGGATCGGCGGAGCTGACCGTCGCGCGGCCACCGGAGAAGCGGTTCATCGGCATGCGCCGTCACTTCCAGCCGGGCCAGGGGCTCTGCGGTGCCGGCCGAGCTGCTTCGGTACTAGGGTGGTGTTCGGCAGGAGCGACTGCCGCACTCCGAGTCGTTGTGGCCCGCGTCCACGGCGGCGGTGAGGACAAGGGCCGCTGGTTCGCGCTCGTCGACGAACGATCAGTCACCGGTGAGCGATGGCGATCAGAGCGCGGGGCAGTGTCGCCACAGAGGATCTCGCGTGACTGACAACAGTGCGTTCAAGAGGCTGGTCCGGGCCCGGATGGCCGAGACCGGAGAGAAGTACACGGTTGCCCGCAGGGCGGTGATCACCGGGTCGGTGCTCCGCGTTTTCGTCGATCTGGAGCTGACGCCGGAGGCCGCGGAGGCCTATGCGGCGGCTGACGCCTCGGGCCGCCAGGAACTGGTGGACCGCCTTCTGGTGAGCGCAGCCGACGCAACGCTCGTGTCCGACCAGGAGACCGCGATCCGCAGCGCCGTGCAGCGGGCCGTCGACCGGCTCGTCGGAATCTCGGAGGTGAGCGTCGGCCGCACTGCCGACCGGCTCCGCGTCACTGTCCGCGCCGCGCGTCCGATCGCGCTGGTGGGGCCACGTGGCGACGAGGCCGACCGCCTCCGCGGCGAGCTCGAAGAGCTGACCGGGAGTCGCGTCTCCCTGGAAATCCTGGAGGACTCCTGATTCGATTCCGCCTCCACGGCCCCGCCACCGATCACGAGATCAGTCGCCTGCACCAGGCGGCGTTCGGCCACGACTCCGAAGAGCCCTGGAATGAGCGGCTCGCACGTCACAGCCTGCTGTGGGTCACCGCCCGCGCGGACGACGAACTGGTGGGCTTCGTCAACGTGATCGGCGACGGGGGCGCCCACGCCGTGCTGCTCGACACCGCTGTCCACCCGGAACACCAACGGGCGGGCATCGGCGTCGGCCTCGTCCGGGAAGCCACTGCGGAGGCCACCCGGCTCGGTTGCGAGTGGCTGCACGTCGACTACGAACCGCATTTGGCAGCGTTCTACGAGGACGCCTGCGGGATGCGCCCCACGTCCGCGGCGCTGTTGCGGCTCGAGTGATTCGCCGACCCGTGTCGAAATCGGCGGTCGTTGGTCGTATAGGTGGTGATCGGTCGCGAACCGCGGCCGGCACCACCGAACGGAGCAGAACGATGGGTTCGATTTCGGCCACGATGTGGATCACGCTCGACGGCGTCGTGCAGGGCCTCGGGCGCCCGGACGAGGACACCCGCGGCGGGTTCGAGCACGGCGGCTGGGGCGGGCCGTACAACGACGAGGTGATGGCCCGCGAGATGGGCAAGGCCAGGTCAGAGTCCGGTGACATGCTGTTCGGCCGGCGGACCTGGCAGGACTTCATCTCCGTCTGGGCCCGTGCCACCGACGGCAACCCGATGACCGAGCACATGAACGCGGCGACCAAGTATGTGGTGTCGCGGACGCTGGAGGAAACGTCGGCCTGGGAGAACTCGGTGCTGCTGCGGGGGGACGCGACCGAAACCGTGGCCGCGCTGAACGATCGGGACCTCGCGATCATCGGCAGCGCGTCGCTCGTGCGCAGCCTGCACGCCGCCGGCCTGATCGACCACTACACGCTGCTCATCCACCCGCTGACGCTCGGCACCGGCACCCGCCTGTTCGACGGGCCCGCGCCCCTGACCGAATTCGACCTGACCGACTGCGTCACGACCACCAAAGGCGTGATCATCGCCTCCTACCGGCGGCGGTGAGCGAGAACCAGCAGGCAGCGGGGGCTACCGGGGCGGTACTCGCCCGCAGCGGTCAGCTCGACCGACGTCGTCTCGAAGCCGGCGGCGGACAGGTCGGCGGTGACGTCCGGCAGGGCGCTGAGCCGGTAGTACATGACGAACTGCGGACGCCACACGGCGTTGCGCACGCGCATCGTCAGATCGAAGCCGTGCGTGAGCCAGAACCAGCTCGACGTGGGCGGCGGGGGCGCCTCGATCGGGAACGCGAACAGGCCGCCGGGGCGCAGGGCGCGATACGCGCTCTCGAACAGCGCGGGCCGGTCTGCGGGCAGGAAGTGCCCGAGGGCGCCGAAGCTGACCGCCAGGTCGAAGCCGCTGGTGAACGGCAGGGCGCGGGCGTCGGCGCGCACGAACGTGGCGTCGGGGTGCGCGTCGCGGGCCTGCGTGAGCATGCCGGTGCTGAAGTCGACGCCGGTGGCTCGGTTGTCGCAGAGCGACTCCAGAACGTTCAGGCCCGCGCCGGTTCCGCAGCACACGTCGAGCCCGTCGGCGAACGGGCCGTGCCCGGCCAGCGCCTCGACCGTCGCGTCGAGCACGACGCCGGGCGTGCGGAACGGTGTGTGGTCGAACTTCGGCGCGAGCAGGTCGTACCCGCGCTCGACCGAGGACAGCGCCTGCACGGTCAGCTCACCCAGCGTCGGACCTTGGCGCGTGAACACCCCTCGATCGTAGAGCCGTAGCGGTGGCGAACACGCGGCGCAGCGAACCGAATGTCTCCAGCGAGCGTCGGCCCTCGTCCTGCAGTGAACGCACGGCCGCGTCGGTGGCGGGCGCGGTCAGGGCGTCCTCCCACATCGTGCGCTCGGCCGCGCGCCAGTCGGGCTTGTCGTGGACCTCGACGTCGACGAAGCCTGCTTCCGGGAGGTCCCGAGCGAGGTTCACGGCGCGGATGCGGTCGGGCGCGCGGTCGTCCACGGCCTCCCAGCCGGTGAGGACGACCCGGCCGCCGGGAACGAGCAGGCGGTGGAACTCGGTGAGCGCGGCGAGGGGCGGTGCGGCGAACTGCACGGAGTCGAGGCAGATGAGCCCGTTCGCAGTTCCGGTGGGGAGACCGGTCTCGGTCAGCGTCCCGAGCCGGAACTCGGCGTCTGCCGACAGCTGTGCGGCCTGTTCAAGCGCAACTGCCGAAAAGTCGACGCCGATGAGCCTCGCGCCGGTGCGTTGCGCGATTTCGACGCCGTAGGCGCCCCGGCCGCACGCGATGTCGAGGAGGAGACCGCCGGGTTCGAGGCGCAGGGCGTCGGTGACGTCCGCGAGCCCGCGCCAGGGAAGAACGCCCGTCACTCCGGACACTCCCAGCGCCCGGGCCATGATCGCGTCGCGGGCGGGCGAGGCGCTCATGTCGGCGTACCAGTCGTCGAAATACCCGGCGTCGAGCGTCATTCCGTGCCCTGCTTCAACACGTTCAGCGGTGCGGGCTCGGTGCTCGGCCACAGGTCGAGGACGTACTCGAAGTGTTCGCCGGGGGCGTCGGGGTCCGCCCGCGGCGGTGGGCCGATGCGGTACAGCTTCACGGCGTCATCGGTCCACCCGCCGGGCGCCACATCGGGGTCCACGGCCGCGCCGGCTCTCATCGCTGTGTCGTGCGCTTCGGCGTCCTGTACGTAGAACTGGTGGTATTCGGCGTGCACCGACTTGCTGAACGGCCCGAGCATCGCGCCAGAATACGGATCGTCCCGGAGGGTGTCGCCGCTGCTGGGGCGCAGGTGCTGTTCTCCGCCGATGTCACCGGGCAACGGGACGCGACCCGAATCGGACCGGCCCGACGTGCGCGATCGACCCTACGGGCCGGATCGTCGCCGAAGTCCCGGTAGGAACGAGCGGAACAGTGATCGCGGAGGTGGGCGTGGGATGAGCGGCGGGCACGTGTTCGACGAGGTGGCGGACATCTACGAGCGGGCCCGGCCCGGATACCCCGACGAGCTGTTCGCCGACCTGGTGCAGATTACCGGCGTGGGCCAGAACGCCGCCGTGCTCGAGGTCGGGTGCGGCACGGGACAGGCCACCCGCTCGCTCGCGGTGCTCGGGTGTTCCGTCACCGCGCTCGAGCCCGGGGCCGAGCTCAGTGCACTTGCTCGCCGCCGTCTCGCGTCGAACAGCAATGTCGACGTCGTGAGCAGCACGTTCGAGCAGTGGGACGACAGTGGCCGGCGCTTCGACCTGCTCGTCGCCGCGTCGTCGTGGCACTGGGTCGACCCCGCGGTCGGCTGGCAACGCGCGCACGACCTGCTGCGCCCCGAGGGATGGATGGCGGTCCTCGACCACGTCGTCGTTCGTCGACTGGACGAGCCGGAGATGTACGCCGGGACCGCGGACCTGCACGAGCAGTTCTCGCCAGGCAACCCGGGCTGGGGCCATCCGCCGCTGGAGGAGGACGCGACGGTGCCCGATCTGGACTCCCGGTTCGGGCCGACGATCGTGCGGTGGTATCCGACGGTGCAGTGGCTCGACGGAAACGGGGTCGCCGACCTGCTCCGCACCACGTCCCTCTACCGGGCGCTCGAGCCCGACGTCCGCGAACCCCTCCTCGACGCGATCTCCGAGCGCGTCCGCACCCGCATGGGCGACCACGTCCCCCGCCGCTACCTCACCGTCCTCCGCCTGGCCCAGCGCGTCGACTAGCCAGGCTGCCCGCCGTGCTGACGCGGTTGAACGGGTTCGGAATCACGCTCCTGCCGAACTGGCCGTGATTCGCCGAGGGACGCCGGTGACCGCGCATCGTTCTATCTGCGGGGACCGGGGGCGGACAGCACCAAGCGGCAGGCGTAATTGCGGTAACCGGCGCGCTCGAAGGCGGCGGCCATCGGGGTGTTTGTCGAATCGGTGTCGGCGCGGATCCGCTTCGGCGCGGTTTCGGACGCGAGGATGCGGGTGATCTCGCCGAGAATGTCATCCGCATACCGGTGACCGCGGTGCTCGGGTAGCACTCCGAGGTAGCCGACGACCGGGAAGGCGCGATTGCGCGAGGGGACGCCAAAGCCGATCACCTTTCCGTCCGGAGCTTCGCCGATCCGCCACCAGGAGCGGTCGCCTAGCATGGCGTCGCGGTAGAACGCGACGTCGTTTCGTGCCTGCGCTGCTGCGCCGACCCGGGCGGCTTCCCGGCCGGACGTGGTGTCGAGGCTGCCCGCCAAGACCTGGCGGAACAGGTCGACGAAGACCTCGTCGTCTGGCTCAGCACGAAAGGACAGGCGCCCGGACGGCGCCGGGAGGCCGACCCCCGGCGTCCACTCATAACGCAGCCGCTCCAGACTCGCCACGAGCCCGGCGCGCCCTGCGGCTTCGCGTCGCCATGCCACGGCGGCGGCAACGTCGGGCTGATTCCGCCAGTCGCGTGGAAGAAGCAGATGGAAGTCGGCCTGTTCACCCGCGGCGGCGAGTAGATCACCAGCCAGCGCCGCGGGGTCGTGCACTGAGGCGTGGACGAACACCGCATCGAGAGCCTCGGGCCGGGTGTCTCCCCACCAGATGGCGACCGCCAGGACCGTGGAGGCGTCCTCGGCGATCCAGGTGTGGTCGAGGCGATACTCGCCGTCGGCGAGACGGGCACGGTAGGTGTCGGCGGTGAGAGCGCACGCTGGATCCGCGACGACGAGCGGCAAGACGCGGGCGAGCTCGGCCTCGACGGCGGGGCGGAAGATCATCGGGTCAGATCCAGGCGCCAGTCGTTGCTGCGCATGAAACGGCCCGGTGGGAACTCGAAGTCGCACTCGCCGACCAGTTCGAAGCCGATGCGGCGGCACACCGCGTTGGACGGCGCGTTGTCGACCGACGGGAACGCGTGCAGCCAGCGGAGGCGGCCCGTGTCGGCAGCGTGGGCCGCGGCGGCGGATGCGGCCCGGCCGGCGATGCCCCGGCCCTGGTACTCGGGCAGCACGTTCCAGCCCATCTCGAACACCGGCTCGTCCTGCCACACCCGTTCCGCGTAGCCGACACTGCCGACCGGCTCGCCGGTGTCCTCAAGTCGGATGCTGAACATGCGGCCGAGCCCTTCGGTGGGGAACCGCAGGTAGCGCGCGTGTCGGACCAGCAGCTGCGACTCGGTCTCCGGGCCGCCGACGTGCTTCTTCATGGCCGGGGTGTTGATCCGGCGCAGCAGGCCCAGGTCCTCGTTGGTCCAGGGCTCGATGATCAGACCAGCGGGCGTCATCCTCCGGTTGTACCTGGTGAGCTCGCGTGATGCCTCGGTCCGATGTGTACGTGGGGCGCGCCCCGCAGGATGCTGGGCATGTTCCTCGGCGTCCCGTTCTTCTTCCCCGACCAGCTGGCCGCCTACGAGCGGCAACCAACGGTGATGACCGTCGCCTACGCGTTGTTCCTCGCCGGGATCGTGGCGCTGTGGCCGGGGGTCGTCGCGGTCGCCACGCGGATCGGCGCCACGCGCCCCGCCGGGGCGGTGTGGGGCGGCGCGCTGGTGATGTTCGGGCTGTTCGCGCGGGCCTTTCACGATGGCGTCAAACGTTTGCGTTTGCTGTGGTGGACAGCAACGGTCTCGGCGCCGCCACCCGCGCGGTGGGTGCCTATTACGGGCACCGGGAGTGGGTGGTGTCGAGCCTGAGCGGTGCGGTGATGGCCGGGTGGATCGTGCTGGCGATCGGATGTTATTTGTCGGGCACGCTGCGGCTGGTGCCGGCGGTGGCGCTGGCGTTGATGTCGGGCTGATGATCGGGGTGCTCAAAGGCAGTACGTGGGCTTCGGTGGTGGAGGTCGCGGGGCTGGTGGTGGCGTTCGTGCCGCTCGGGGTCGGGATGCTGCGGGGTGCGGGTCGGCCTGCGTGGCGGTCCGTCGGACTCGTCGGGGGGTTCATCGTCGCTTCCGTGGTGCTGGGGCAGCTGGGGTGATGTGACAGCCCCAGTACATTCCGGTTCGTGTTGAAATCGCGTCGCCCCCTGATCGTCGTGCTGGTCCTGATCGTGGTCGTTTGTGCGGTCTGGGGGCGGGAAGCGGTGATCCGGCTCGCGATCAGCGGTAGCCACCCTTTTGAGCTCGACCGGTTCTACCGGCAGGACGTGAGCTGGCACGGCTGCCGTGAGCGCCTGGACGAGGTCGGGGCTCGCTGCGCCGACATCACGGTGCCACTGGACTACGACCGGCCGCGCGGACGGACGCTCACGCTGACGGTCACCCGCCGGCTGGGCACCGACAGCGACCACCACCAGGGGACGCTGGTCATCGACACCGGCAACGCGGGCAACGGGGTGCTGGCCGTGCTGCAGGGGCTCACGCCGGTGATGTCGCACGGGTCGCCGACGGTGGCGGCCCGGTACGACCTGGTCAGCGTCTCCGGACGCAGCGCGAAGCTCGACTGCGGTTGGCCGGCCGTCGCCCCTGCCGCCGCTCCCGACCGTCGCTCGTTCGAGGCGAGCGTCGCGACCGCCAAAGACCTCGCCTCCCGCTGCGCGAACGTCAAGGATCTCCTGCCGTATGTCTCCACCCGCGTCAATGCCCAGGATGTGGACGTCGTGCGCAGCGCGCTTCTCACCGACCGCGTGTCGTATCTTGGCTGGTCGTACGGGGGATACCTCGGCGCGGTGTATGCGCAGATGTTTCCGGAGCACGTCCGGCGGGTGGTGCTCGACAGCGCGCTCGACCCCGCCGCCGCGCCGAGCGGTAAGCCGGACGCCGCCGCGTTGGCGAACTGGGCGCGCTGGGCTGCGGAACGAGACGCGACCTATCACTTGGGGGCCTCCGAGGACCAAGTACTCGCCGGGGTGAAGCAGACACCGCCCGGGCTGCTGCGGATCGACGTCGACACCGACGAGGCGTACGCGGCGTTCACCGCGCGGGTGCAGGCCCGTACCGGCGCCGAGGGGCCGACCGCCGGCGAGGTCGCGGTGCGATGCGCGGACCGCCCCGTCTCGAAGGACCCGGAGACCTACTACCGCGACATTCAGACCCATCTCCGCGACGAACCGCTGTTCGGACCGCTCGAGCGCAACGTCACGCCGTGCGCGTTCTGGCCGGCCGAGCCGGCGAAGGGGCCGGTGCGGATCGGGTCGAACGTGCCCGCGCTGCTGGTGGGGGCCAGCGGTGATCCGGTCGGTGGGCAGCAGGGGATCCACCGGGCGCTCACCCGGTCCCGCCTGGTGACCCTCGACGGCGCGTTCCGGCACCGCGTCTACCTGTTCGACGGCAACAAGTGCGTCGACAAAGCAGTCGACGACTATCTCCTGGCCGGAACCCTCCCGTCCACCGACCAGACCTGCACGCGGAGTTGACGTGAGCGGTTTCGTGTTCGTCGCCCCGATGGACGACCCGGAGGTGGCGGAGTTCTACGGCCTGAAGATTCCGGCGGTGACGTCTCGGCCGTCGGTCGCGGAGGTGCTGGACGCGCTCCGCGCAGCCGGGTGCTGCGGGGCGAACTGGTTCGCGGTCCTCGGGGAGGATGCCGGCGCCCGGCTGCCCGAGGACGGAGGCGAGTTCGACCTCGGCGAGGTGACGATCTCCTCGCCCGGTCAGGAGACCAGTTTCGCGGCGGATGCGAGGTTCGAGAGTGCGGCTTTCCGGAAGCCCGATCCTGCTGCGGCGCAGGTCGCGGCGCGTGCCGTCGCGTCGGTGGCCGGCCCTGTGCTGGTGCTCGACGAGCAGGGGGAACACGGCTTCGTCGTCGAGCCCGAAAAAAAGTTCTGACGGGGTGTCGAGTGGGGCGACCGCCGTTCGACGCGTTAGGGAAGAGACACCCTGACACAAGGAGACAGCAATGCGGTTCATGGTGATCATGAAGGCCACGGCGGACAGCGAAGCCGGCGTGAAGCCCGCCACCGAGGACTTCGACACGATGGGCGCGTTCATCCAGGAGCTGATCGACGACGGTGTGCTCCTGGCGGCCGACGGCCTCGCGCCCAGCTCCGATGGTGCCCGGATCTACTACGAGGGCGACAAGCAGACCGTGGTCGACGGGCCGTTCACCGAGACCAAGGAGCTCATCGCCGGCTACTGGCTCGTCGAGATGAAGTCGCTGGAGGAGGCCGTCGAGCGGTTCAAGCGCTGCCCGATCTCGCAGCCGAAGGACGGCTCGGGCACCAACCTCGAGATCCGGCGCGCGTTCGGCCCGGACGACTTCGGCGACGAGTTCACCCCGGAGCAGCGCGAGGCCGCGGAGAAGCGGGAAGCCGCCGGAAACGTCTGATCACGGTATACAGGGGCGGTGGCCACTGATACCCACCGCGCTATCGAAGCCGTCTGGCGGATCGAATCACCTCGGCTCATCGCCGGGCTGACCAGGCTCGTCCGCGACGTCGGCGTGGCCGAGGAGCTCGCCCAGGACGCGCTGGTCGCAGCGCTGGAGCAGTGGCCGGCGGACGGTGTACCGCGTAATCCCGGCGCTTGGCTGATGACCACGGCCAAGCGCCGGGCGATCGACCAGATCCGGCGCAACGAGACCTTCCAGCGCAAGGTCGAGGAGGTCGGCCGGGAACTCGAGGAGGCGACGCCCGACATCGGCGCGCTCGTCGCCGAGGACGACGGCATCGGCGACGACCTGCTCCGGCTGGTGTTCGTGGCGTGCCACCCGGTGCTGTCCATGGAGGCGCGCACCGCGTTGACGCTGCGGCTGCTCGGCGGCCTCACCACCGACGAGATCGCCCGGGCCTTCCTGGTACCGGAGCCGACCATCGCGCAGCGGATCGTCCGGGCCAAGAAAACGCTGGCCAAGGCCCAGGTGCCGTTCGAGGTGCCGCAGGGCGACGAGCTGGCGGCCCGGCTCTCCTCGGTGCTCGAGGTCGTCTACCTGATCTTCAACGAGGGCTACTCGGCCACCGCCGGCGACGACTGGATGCGCCCGGCGCTGTGCGAGGACGCCCTGCGGCTCGGCCGCGTCCTGGCCCGGCTGGCGCCGCGCGAGCCCGAGGTGCACGGCCTGGTGGCGCTCATGGAGATCCAGGCTTCCCGGGCGGCCGCCCGCACCGGTCCCGGCGGCGAGCCCATTCTGCTGGCCGACCAGAACCGCGCCCGCTGGGACCAGTTGCTGATCCGCCGCGGCCTGGCCGCCCTTTCCAAAGCCGAAACCCTGGTCGACGAAACCCCTGGGCCCTATGTGCTGCAGGCGGCGATCACGGCCTGCCACGCCCGGGCCCGCCGCTTCGACGACACCGACTGGGTACGGATCGCCGAACTCTACGAGCGCCTCGCCGCCACCAAGCCGTCGCCGGTGGTGGAGCTGAACCGGGCGGTGGCGCTGTCGATGGCGTACGGGCCGGAGGCCGGGCTGGCGCTGCTGGACCAGCTCCTGGCGTTCCCGACACTGCAGAACTACCACCTGCTCCCGGCGACGCGCGGCGACTTCCTGGTCAAGCTGGGCCGGCACACCGAGGCGCGGGCGGAGTTCGAGCGGGCGGCCTCCCTCACTCGCAACGAGCGCGAACGGGCGCTACTGCACGCCCGCGCCGCCGCCTGCTAGCCGCGGCGTGGGGCGGTGCCGGAGGCGGGCCAGGCGGCCACGTTCGTGGAGGCGTTCGGTGGCTTCGCCGATGTCGGTCTTCGCGACCTTCGCCGCGAACGTTTCGTAGGTGTTGAGGAATGTGTATTCGCCGCCGCGGTATTCGCGTTCGGCGTGGACGTGCGCTTCGATGCACGTCCAGGTGCGTTGCATCCGGTACGAGACCTGAACGGCGACAAGATCCCATTCGGCGAAGCCGTATTCGGCCAGCGCGCTCAAATGTTGGTAATAACACGCGACTTCGAACGCCGTGCCACGCAGCGGCTCGGGCAGCCTGGTGAAGCCTAGCGCGACGTCGTGGTTGGGTAGTTCCTCCCAGAGTGTGATCTCGTGAGTGGCGAATTCCGCCGTTCGTTGTGCCTCGAGTGCGTCGAGGACGACGGGTAAATGGTTCGCGTTGTGCGTCAAGCGGAGAGCGCGCCACGAAAGAGCGGTCGACGCCACCACAGCGGCGAATGCCACCGCCAAAGCCAAGACATTCAGCAATTGAGCCGTGTCCACAATTGCAGGGTAAACAGTCCGGCAAATGCACGCCCGGCATCGGTAGTGGACGGTCGCCCAGGAGAGCTCTAAGCGGCGAGCGCGAGCGGTTCGGTGAGGATGCCGAGCGCCCACCGCATGCGCGGGGCGGCCACTTCGGGGCAGTCGCCGTACGCGGTGGCGAGCGCGGCGACGCACCCGCGGGTGCCGCCGCAGCTGCGCACCGAATGCGCGATCGCGGCGGTGACGGCGGCCGGGCCCGGGTGGGAGCCGGTGGGGAGGTCGCTGGCGAACAGGGCGGCGGCGCGGGCGGAGAGGAGCTGGCCCCTGGGTCACCAGGCGCTCGACTCGACGGTCACGAACGGGACCAGTTCCTCGGAATCCCGGAGCGCCTCCAGGAAGGTGACGATTTCCGCTGCTACCGAGCGGTGTTGGAGGTCGTTGAGGACGTCGTGGTGGCCGTTGCGGACGACGACGAGGCGGGCTCGGGGGAGGGCCTTGGCTGCCCTCGTCAGGGCGGCGCGGTCGGCGTAGGGGTCGGTGTCGCCGACGATGATCAGGTGAGGGAGATCCACTGTGCTGCCGTAGGTGGCGTCGAGCAGTGCGCTGTCGACGGCGGCGTTCAGGGCCCCCGGGGTGGCGTCGGTGGTGAGGACGCCTCGGTGGGTGGGGCAGTGGGTACGGGTGTCGAGTTCGTCGTCCCAGGTGTCGGTGGTTCGGGTGGTGTAGCCGGGTAGGCCGGCGAGTACTACCGCGTCGGCGGCGGTGTCGCCCTGGGCCACGAGCGCACCGACTGCGGCGGCTCCGGTGTCGGCACCGATGAGCACCAGGGGGCGCACGAGCTCGGGATCGCCGGCCGCTGCCGTCAACTCGTCGCGCAGGGTGCCGAGCTCGGTGCCGGCGGCCGCGGACGCCGTCGAGGGCAGAACACGCACGTGGTAGGCGTCGGCGGCCAGGCGGGTGGCCAGGCGGGCGTAGCTGGTGGGGGTTTCGCCGCGGCCGGGGACGATCAGCACGGTGCCGCGGGTGCGCAGACCCTGCGGAGCGGGGTAGTCGGTCATGCGGGGGCTCCTGTCGAGGATCCGGTCGAGTACGGCGGCGGCACCGCCGACCGGGAGGGTGTCGCCGCGCCAGGCGACGTGCTGATCGGGGCGGACGAGGACGTTGTCGGCGCCGTAGAGGTCGCGGACTCCGTCCAGGTGGATGACGGTGAACGGGAGGGTCTCGTCGACCGCGTCGGTGAAGGCTTTCTCGACGGTGCGGTCCGACGAGAGCACGAGTAGTGCGAAGTTGGTGCCGATGCGGTCGTAGAGGGTGCCGCCGTAGGGGTCGACGGTGCCGTCGGGGGCGCGGTGGCCCGGGCGGGGGTCGTCTTCGTAGACGTCGGGGCGCCAGGGGGCTCCGGGTTGGCCGTCTGTCCAGACGATGGGTGAATGGTCGTAGCGCTCGTCGAAGGTGACGCCGGCGGCGTTGACGTGGTCGGCGCTGAGCCGGGCGGTGATCGCGGCGCGCTTTTCGTGCGCCGACGGGCTCAGGTCGGCGTCGTCCGGGACGCCGATCGCGCGGATGTCGGCCAGCGCCTCCCGCGACCGATGGGCCCTCGCCAGGGCGAAGTTGGCTACCCGCTGGTTGTGGGGACGCCGTTCCCAGTCGTAGGAGTCGAGGAGCGAGTCGGGCGCGTGACCCGCGAGGACGGCGGCGAGTTTCCACCCGAGGTTCACCACGTCGCCGAAGCCCTCGCCGAGATTGCCGCCCGGAGTGCGGACGTGTGCTGCGTCGCCCGCGAGGAGGACGCGGCCCTGGCGGAACGTGCGGGCTATGCGGGTGGCTTCGTAGAAGGTGGTTGCGGAGGCGATCTCCAGGTCGACGTCGAAGCCGAAGGCGGCCCTTGCGACGTCGAGGAGTTCGTCGTTCGTTGGTTCGTGGTCCAGGGGGAACGGGCCGGCGTAGACCCGCCATTCGCGGGTGCTCACCGCGGCGAGGAAGCCGGAGGCCTTCTGGTTGAAGACGATGTTCGTGCCGCTGGGGGCAGGGCCGACGCGGTCGGAGATGTCGCCGGTGCGGACGATGAGGCGGTAGCGCTTCTCGGTGGCGCGATCGCCGTCGCGCGGTATGCCCGCGAGCCGCCGCACGGTGCTGCTGCCCCCGTCAGCACCGAGCACGTAACGTGCCCGGATCGTGCGCCGCTCGCCCGTTCCCGTGCCGGTCGGCCCCGCGGCGAGAGCGGTCGCGAAAAGGTCGGCTTCGATGCCCTCCGAGGTCTCGCGGAGCGCTTCCAACCGCCAGCCGCCGGCTATTGGTATGCCGCGTTCGGTGAGGTGGGTGAGGAAGACCTTTTGGAGGGCGGACTGGGGGCGGCGCAGGGCCTCTTCCGAGGAGGTTCGGCGGGTGCCCGGACCCGTGAACGCCGGGGGCGGCGTCGGGATCAGCTCGTGGCCCACCAGCGACGTGACCAGGCGGATGCCGCGGTTCCACTCGGGTGGGAACGTCCACTCGTCGCGGATGCGTTGGAGCACACCCCAGCGCCGGAAGTGCTCGACCACCCGGGGCGTGTGCCCCATTGCGCCCGCCCGGATCAACGTGGCCTCACGCGCTCGGTCGACCACCGCGACGTCGACGCCCCGCGCGGAAAGCTCGATCGCCGCCGACAACCCCACGGGCCCGGCTCCGACGATGAGGACGTCCACTTCGTCCGGTGGGCCGGCGTCCGGGAAGTGGACGGTGTGGACGTCCCGCCCGCCGGTCGCGGACGGGGTGGCGCCTCCGCGCGCCGCCGACTCGACGGCGGAGGCGTCGGCCGCGGACGGCGTGGCGACGGCGGACGCGTCGGCGTCGGTCAGCGCGGTCATTGGGCGTACCGGTTCGTCGGGATGGGAAGGCCTAGGTGGCCTCGGAGGGTGTCGGACTCGTACTCGGTGCGGAAGAGGCCTCGCTTCTGCAACAGCGGCACTACGCCTTCTACGAAGAAGAGGAGTTCCTCGTCGGTGCGGAACGCCAGGTTGATGCCGTCGAACGTCTCGGCGGCGAACCAGGTCTCGATCGCGTCGGCGACCGTCTCGGGCGACCCGACGAACGGCGACCGCTTGAACTCGTTCGCGCTCTCCACGACCTGGCGCAGCGTGAGGTTCTCCCGCCGCGCCCGCTCGATGATCTTCGTGGCCCCGGTACGCCCCCCACGTTCAGCGAGGTGAGCGACGTCCGGGAACGGCCCGTCCGGGTCGTAGACACTGAAGTCGTGGGCCCCGAACCCCCGCCCCAGCAGCGCGAGGTTCGCCGAGAAGCTGTTGTCCTCGGCGAAGATCTCCCGCTCCCGGTCCCGGGCGGCGGCGTCGGTGGCCGCCACGACCGGCCCGCCGTGGATGAAGACCTTGATGTGGTCCGGGTCGCGCCCGGCAGCGGCCGTACGGCGCTTGATGTCGGTGTAGTACTCGTGCGCCTGCTCGATCGAGCTCCCCGGCGCGTAGATGCCTTCGGCGACCTGCGCGGCCAGGTTACGCCCCTCCTCCGAGACCCCGGCCTGGAAGATCACCGGCTGCCCCTGCGGCGACCGCGACAGGTTCAGCGGTCCGTCGACCCGGAAGTGCTCCCCGACGTGGTTCAGCGCGTGCAGCTTCGTCGGGTCCAGGAACACGTCCCGGGCGACGTCGGCCGGGAAGGCATCGTCCTCGTAGGAATCCCAGAGCCCACGGATGACTTGCACCGCTTCCAGTGCGCGGCCGTAGCGGGTGGCGTAGTCGAGGTGCTCCTCGAGCCCGTAGTTGCGGGACGTCCCGGTGTCGAAGCTGGTCACGACGTTCCAGCCGGCGCGTCCACCGCTGATGTGGTCGAGCGAGCCGAACCGGCGGGCGAGGTTGAACGGCGAGTTGTACGTCGAACTCGCGGTCCCGACCAGGCCGATGCGGCTGGTGTGCACCGCGACCGCGGACAGCAGCGTCAGCGGCTCGAGCCGGTTGAGGTAATGCGACGGGTACGTGCTGTTGATGAACTGACTGTCGACGATGAACAGCGCGTCGAACAGGGCTTCCTCGGCGATCTGGGCCTGGCGGATGTAGTACTGGATGTCGATGCTGGCGTTCTTGGCGATCCGGGGGTCTTTCCAGAGGCCGTGCTGGCCGGGCCCGCCGACGCCGTAGGGGTGCAGTGCGAGGTGGATCAAAGGATCTCTCCTCAGACGTGGAGAAGGGCGCGGAGCTGTTCCCGTTCGGATCGATCAGAGGCAGCCGAGCGCAGGGTCGGCACGGAGCTGACGAGCAGCCGGCTGTAGGCGTGTCCGGGTGCGGTGATCAGGTCGCGCGTCGGACGGTCCTCGACGAGTTCTCCCTGGTAGATCACGCCGATGCGGTCGGCGACACCGGCGACCGAGCCCAGGTCGTGCGAGATGAAGACCAGCGCGGCTTCCAGCGACTTGAGGATCTCGAGCACGAGGACGCGGTTCGCGGAGTCCAGGGCGCTGACCGGTTCGTCGAGGATGACGAGGGCCGGGTCGGTGATGAGGGCGCGAGCCACCGCCACCCGCTGGCGCTGCCCGCCCGATATCGCGCTGGGGAGGCGGCCGAGCAGCTCCTCGTCGAGCCGCACGCGGCCGAGGAGTTCCCGTCCGCGCGCCACCGCCTCCGAACGCGGGATCCCACGCACGAGCAGCGGCTCGATCAGGGAGTCCTCGATCGGAAGGTCCGGGTCGAGGCTGCGCAGCGGATCCTGGAACACGTACTGGACGACGCCCCGGCGACGGAACGCCCGCCACTTGCGCTTCGAAAACCTCGTTACGTCGGAGCCGTCGACGAGAATGCGACCGGAAGAAGCCGGCACGAGCCCGAGCACCGCGCGGGCCAGCGTCGACTTGCCGGACCCCGTCTCGCCGATGATGCCGACGGTCTCGCCGGGCCTCACGTCCAGCGAAACGCTGTGGAGCACCTGGCGTCGGCCGTAGCGCACGGACAGGTCGGTAACCTGCAGGATCTGCTCAGACATCGACGGCCTCCAGGTACTTCTCCAGGCCGTACTGCTCGTGCTCGGAGATCAGCAGGCGCGTGTACTCGTGCTGCGGGTCGTGCAGGACGTCGGCCGTGGTGCCGCGCTCGACGACCTCGCCGTCGCGCAGCACCAGCACCTCGTCGCAGAGCTGGGCGATCACGGCCAGGTCGTGGGAGACGACCAGCAGCGCGAGCCCGGTGCGTTCACGCAGGTCGGCGAGGAGGTCGAGGATTTCGGCCTGCACGATGACGTCGAGCGCGGTGGTGGCTTCGTCGGCGATGAGCACGGCCGGGTCCGCCGCGATCGCCGCGGCGATCAGGACCCGCTGGAGCATGCCGCCGGAGAGCTCGTACGGGTACTGCTCGTACACCAGCGCGGGGTTGCGCAGGTGGACGGCAGCCAACAGCTCCACCGAACGACGCCGGGCCTCGCGCCGGGAGACCCGCAGCTTCACGCGGACCACCTCCGCGATCTGCGCACCGACCCGCATCGACGGATTGAGATACGACGCCGGATCCTGGAAGACCGCGCTGATCGTCGAACCGCGCAGGCCGGTCCACTCGGCCGGCGACAGCCCCGTGATGTCCCGCCCCTCGATCTCGATCGTGCCCTCGGACACGACGAAGTGCTCCGGCAGGATCCCGAGCGCGGCCCGGCACGTCAGCGTCTTCCCGCTGCCGGATTCCCCGACGATGCCGACGACCTTGCCCGGCGTCAGGTCGAACGAGATGCCGTGGACGATCTCGCGGTCGTTGACGAGGTCGCGGATGTGCAGGTCACGTACGGCGAGCGAGGTCATCGGACCACCTTCCGCGCGTCGATGAGGGCTCGGCCGGCCGCGCCGGACACGTCGCGGATGGCGTCGGCAAGGAGATTGGACGCCCAGACGGTCGCCATGATCAGCAACGCGGGCGCGACCGGCGCGAAGGGCCGGTAGTGCAGGTAGTTGAGGTCGGAGGCGAGCAGACCGCCCCAGGTCGGCGCCGGCGGCTGCACGCCGATGCCGAGGAACGTGAGGCTGGAGACGATGATGAAGCCGACGCCGATGGTCTGGGCGAGCGCGACAGCGATCGGCGGGAGCACCTTGGCCCAGACGTGCCGGCGGATGATCCAGCCGGTCGACGCGCCGGAGATCTGCGCGGCCTCGACGTACTGGGAGTGCGCGACCGCCATCGTCGCCGCGCGTGTCACCCGGTAGAACAGCGGCGAAACCAGCACGCCGGTGACCAGCATGGCCTGGGTGAGGCCGTTGCCGAGCAGTGCGGTGACCGCCACGGCGAAGACCAGGAACGGCAGTGCGACGAGTGTGTCGACCAGTCGGAGCGTCGTCCATTCGAAGACGCGGCCGAGCAGCACCGAGAGCAGGCCGGGGATCACCCCGACGACGAGCGCCACCAGCGCGACGAGGACCGATCCGACGACGCTGTCGCGGGAGCCCTCGAGCAGGCGGCTGAACACGTCGCGGCCGAGGTAGTCGGTGCCGAGCCAGTGCTCGCCGGAGACGCCCAGCAACGGCGTGGTCGTGGCCTTCTCCGGCGCGAGGATCGGGCCGAAGACCGCCAGTAGCAGGACGACGAACAGAATGGCCACCGCCAGTTGACCGGCGCGCAGCGTGAGAATTCGTCGGAGCATCTCTCAGACCCCCCGGTGGGATGCCGGCGTGATCTTGCCGAGCACCAGGTTGACGATCAGGTTGAAGCTCACGACCAGCACGATCGAGACGACGAGCACGCCCTGCACCTCGGGCACGTCACCGGCCTGGGCGGCGTCGTTCGCGAAGCGGCCGAAGCCCTGCAGGCCGAAGATCCACTCGGTGACGACCGAGGCGCCGATGATGACCGGGAACTTGAGCCCGAGCACTGCCAGCGCGGGTCCGACGCCGTTGGGCAGCACGTGCCGGAGGAAGATCCGGCGCGAACTCAAGCCCCGGACCACCGCGCCGGTCACGTAGTTCTCCGAGTACGCGCCGACCAGTCCGGCACGCAACTGCCGGGCGACGTCGGCGATCGCGTCGAAACTCAACGCGAGCGCCGGCAGCATCAGGTGCCCCAGCCAGGGGGAGAAGCCGACCTCGAACGGGATGTAACCGCCGGAGGGGAACCAGCCGAGGCCGACCGCGAAAATCTCGACCAGCAGGATGCCGATCACGAACGGCGGCATGATCGAGAAGACGGTCAGCACTCCGGTGATCGACCGGTCGATCCACGTTCCGCGCCGCAGCGCCGCGAGGGCGCCGAACGCGAAGCCGAAGACGACGCCGAGGATCATCGCGAGCACGGCCACCGACAGGCTGATCGCGAGGCCTTCCGCGATCAGCTGCGTGACGCTCACGCCGTTGGACCAGCTGCGGCCGAGGTCACCGCGGAGGACGTCGCTGAGCCAGTGCCAGTACTGGACGAGGAACGGCTGGTCGAGACCCCACTCGTGCTCGATCCGTGCCACGGCCTCGGGGGTGGCGTCCTCGCCCAGCTGGCTGTGGGCGGGGGTGAGGCCGCTCAAGGCCCGGAGCGTGAACGTCACGAACGTCGCGACGAGGAAGACCGGCACGAAGATCGCGAGTGAGCGGGCGACGGTGATCAGGATGCGCGCGGTGGCCCGCTGGACCTTGATCAGCACGAGTGGCGGCTCAGCGACGACCGTGGTCATGCGATCGTGACCCCGTTCCAGTCGATGTGGCCGGGATTGGCGGGCAGGGCCGACACGGACTTGCTCTTGGCCAGCAGATTCGGCGAGGAGTACGTGAACACCAGCGCCTTGCTCTCCAGGCCGGCGCGGGTGGCCGCCTGCAGCACCGAGGCGTAGTCGGGCGACTCCAGCGGCGTCTGCCGGACCTTCGCGACAGCGGCGTCGAACCCATCGGGCTGGTACGGCGAGCTGAGGTTCAGCGGGCCGTTCGGTCCGAAGTGCGCGGTCAGCGTCTGCACGGCCGAGTCACGTCCGGTGGTGCCGTAGAGCGAGAGCGTCAGGTCCTTGGCGAAGAACGGCGTCGCCCAATTCTTGTCGACCTTGATGTCGACGGTGATCCCGACGGCACCCAGCTGCGACTGCACGATCTCGGCCTGCGGGTCGGCGGCCGGGATGACCAGCGTCAGCTTGATCGGCGGAACGTCCTTGAGCAGCTCCTTGGCCTTGGCCGGGTCGTAGGCGTACTTGTCGGCCGACTCCGGGTCGTAGGCCACGTACTTCTTCGGGAACGGCTGGTCAGTGGACTCGCCGTAGCCGAATCCGAGCTTGTCGACGAACTCCTGCCGGTTGATCGCGTACCGCACGGCGTCGACGACCATGGGATCGGTGAACGGCGCCTTGTTCACGTTGATGCTGATGTTGTTGGCGTTGAAGCCCGGCTGCACGAAGACGTCCAGGCCGGCGGCCTTCGCCGCTTCGGCGTTGTTCGGCGTGATGTCGGCGAAGTTGTAGACGCCCGTCTGCAGGCCCGACACGACGGTCGCGGCGTCCGGCGCGGAGATCAGCTCGACGTTTTCGATGTGGATGTTCTTCGCGTCCCAGTAGTCCGGGTTCTTCTTGAGGACGGCCTTGGTGCCCGGAGTCAGCTGGGTGACGATGAACGGCCCGGCGCCGACGGGCTTCTGGTCGAGCGCGGTGGGGTCGGCCTTCGGGCTGGCGACCTGGAGCACGCGCTCGCCGAAGAGCAGCGGGATCTGGTAGTCGGTCTGCGTCAGCTGCACGACGACGTCCAGGTCGCCGCTCGCCGTCACGGTTTTGATCGACGTCAGGTCGCCGAACAGCGCGGAGTTCTTCTGGGTCTTGGCACGTTCGATCGCTGCCTTGACCGCGGCGGCGTTCACCGGTTCGCCGTCGCTGAACGTGAGGTTCGGGCGCAGGTGGAACGTGACCTGGTCGCCGGTGTCGTTGTACTTCCAGCTCTCGGCGAGGTCGGGGACCGCGTTGCCCTTCTCGTCGGTCTTGGTCAGCGAGGCGTAGACGAGCGCGAGTTCACGGAACTGCGCGCCGCTGCCGGAGACCACCGGGTCCCAGTGCGTCGGGAAGTACGACGTCGCCCAGCGGAGCGTGGACGTGCCGTCGCCGGCGGCGGCGTTTCCGTTGCCGGCGCAGGCGGTGGCGGTGAAGGCCAGGGCCAATGCGGCCAGGGCAACCGTGAAGCGGCGCATGGGGGTGCTCTTTCTGGTCATGAGAGGGACGACGCCGGAACAGCGGTGTGCCGGTTTGCCGGAATGGGGAGGCCGAGGTTGCCGCGGAGGGTGGTGGCCTCGTAGTCGGTGCGGACGACGCCGCGCTCGCGGAGGATCGGCAGCACCTGGTCGGTGAAGCGCGCGAACTCGCGAGGCGAGTTGACGCTGATGCTGATCCCGTCGAACCCGCCGCCCTCGTACCAGCGCTGGATCTCGTTCGCGACGGTCAGTGGCGAGCCGACGAACGGCGAGCGGTGCGCGTCGAGCTGGTGCTCGACGACCTGGCGCAGCGTGAGGCCGTGCTCCCGGGCGTGGGCGACGATCGCCTCGGCCTGCGTGCGGAAGCTGTTCGCCGCGGCGGCGTCGATCTCGGGGAACGGCGCGTCGAGGTCGTACTGGCTGAAGTCGTGCCACCCGAACGGGCGCCCGAGCTCGGCGAGGGCGCGGTCGAAGCTCTTCTCGGTGAGAATTTTCGCTTCCCGGGCGCGGGCTTCGGAGTCGGTGTCGGCGATGATCGGGAAGATCCCGGGCATGATCAGCACGTTCTCGGGGTCACGGCCCTTCGCGGCCGCGCGCTCCCGGAGCTCGGTGCGGAACGCGGCCGCCTGCTCCAGCGTCGCCGCGTGCGTGAAGATCGCGTCGGCGATGCTCGCGCCGAGGTCACGGCCGTCCTCGGAGTCCCCGGCCTGGAAGATCACCGGCTGACCCTGCGGCGAACGCTCGAGGTTCAACGGGCCGACGACCGAGAAGTGCTCACCGCGATGGTCGAGCGTGTGCTGCTTGTCCCGGTCGAAGAAGACGCCGCGCTCCTTGTCGCGCGGGAACGCGTCGGCCTCGTACGAATCCCAGAGACCCTGCGCCACCCGCACGTGCTCGAGCGCACGCCCGTACCGGGTCGCGTAGTCGAAGTGCTGCTCGCGGCTGTAGTTGCCGGCCGTTCCGGCGTCGCCGGTGGCGACGACGTTCCAACCGGCGCGCCCGCCGCTGATGTGATCCAGCGAGTAGAGCCGCCGGGCGACGTTGAACGGCTCGTTGTACGAGGTGGTGATCGTGCCGACCAGGCCGACGTGCGTCGTGTGCACGGCCACGGCCGACAGCAGGGTCAGCGGCTCGAGGCGGCTGAGGTAGTGGTTCGGCGAGTCCGGCGTGATGAACTGGCTGTCGACGATGAAGACGAGGTCGAACTTCGCGGCCTCGGCCTCCTGCGCACGTGCGATGTACCAGCGGATGTCGACGCTGGCGTCGGCGGCGACGTCGCTGTCGAGCCAGGTGTTGTGCTGACCCGGGCCGCCGACTCCGAGGAGGATGGCGCCCAGTTTGAGGGCACGACGAGACATAGGGGGCCTTCCAGAAAAAGGGGGCAAGCGACGGCGTCAGTGGCAGCGACAGTGGGCGTTCATCACACTGACCAGCGGGCTCATGTCCACTATCCTGATCGAGCAGGTAGGAAAAGTCCAACGACGTTGCGCGATGACGACTGATCGTTTTCGCTTATCAATCGAGGTGGGGGATGACCGTGAGCCTGGACATCGTTCCGCTGCGCAGTTACGTGGCGGTGGCCGACTGCGGTGGCTTCCAGCGCGCCGCGCGATCGCTGCAGCTGAGCCAGAGCGCGATCAGCCAGCACGTCCGTCGGCTGGAGTCCGCTGTCGACCGCCCGCTGGTCGTGCGTTCCGGACGCGGCTCGCGCTTCACCCCCGACGGTGAGCGTCTGCTGGCCCACGCGCGCCGGATCCTCGCCGTGCACGACGAAGCGATGCGCGCGTTCGGGTTCGAGGCCGAGCAGACGGTGGTGATCGGCTCGACCGAACACGCCGCGGCGCAGCTGCTGCCCTGCCTTCGTTCGGCTCTCGGGATGACCGCGCGGTTCCGCATCGACCGGGGAACGCGTCTGCGTGACGCCCTCGCGTCGGGCGCCATCGACATGGCGCTGCTGCTGGGCCACAGTGACGATCCGCGCGCGGTGCCGGTCGGGGAGCTGGAGCTCACCTGGTACGCGTCGCCGACGTGGAAGCCGGTCGCCGGCCGTCCGATCCCCATCGCCGCGTTCGACGACCCGTGTGCCCTGCGTACCCGTGCTCTGGAGACGCTCGCCGGGCACGACATCCCGGCCGAGATCAGCGCGGAGTCGGCGCAGCTCGCCGGGGTGCAGGCCGCGGTCGGCGCGGGTCTGGGTGTCGCGCTGCTGGCGACGCTCGGCCAGACGCCGGAAGGCTTGATTCCCCGGTACGACCTGCCACGGCCGCACCCCCTTCCGCTCAACCTCTGGGGCCGGCGCGGTCTGTCGCCGGAGACCGTGGGGGTCGCCGCGCGTGCGGTAGAGCGATTGCTCGACGTCGACGAACTCGCGAAAGGTGCCTGATGTCCTCTCCGTTCCACGTTCCGGCCGGTTCTCGTACTCCCAGCGGGGTCGTGCTCCCGGCCGACATCGACCCGTTCCACCGCAGGCTCCACCGCATCGCACCGGCCGGTCTCATCGGTGACACGACGCAGACGAAGGGCATGCGTCGCGTCGAAGCGATCAGCGGCAAGACCGTCGGCGCGGAGAACCTGTGGATGGGGCAGACGCACGTCCCGGCGTCGACGAACTCGGCCAACCACCACCACGGCGCGTCGGAGACCGCGATCTACATCGTGTCCGGCACCCCGGTGTTCGTGTTCCTCGACCTGGAAGGCGACGAACCGGTCGAGACCCGCATCGAGACGGCCCCCGGCGACTACGTGTTCGTCCCGCCGTACGTCCCGCACCGCGAGGAGAACCCCGACCCCGACACCGAGGCCGTCGTCGTGATCGCCCGCACCACACAGGAGGCGATCGTCGTCAACCTCGACGACCTGAGCTGGGACGGCGTCAGCCCAACCCCCCACGCTTGACGAGTTGCGCGGCGATGACGTTGCGCTGGATCTCGTTCGTCCCCTCACCGACGATCATCAGCGGGGCGTCGCGGAAGTAGCGTTCGACGTCGAACTCGGTCGAGTAGCCGTAGCCGCCGTGGATACGCACCGCGTCGAGCGCGACCTCCATCGCGGTCTCGGAGGCGAACAGCTTCGCCATGCCCGCTTCGAGGTCGGCCCGTTCGCCGGACTCGAGTTTTTCCGCGGCGAAGAGGATCAGCTGGCGGGCGGCCGTGAGCTTGGTGGCCATGTCGGCCAGGTAGTTGCCGATCGACTGGTGCTGCCAGATCGGCTTGCCGAACGACTCGCGCTCCTGCGCGTACTGCAACGCATCGTCAAAAGCTGCTTGTCCGACGCCCAGCGCGCGGGACGCGACCTGGATGCGTCCGGTCTCGAGGCCCTTCATCATGTGGGCGAAGCCACGGCCAGGCGTGCCGCCCAGCACCGCGTCAGCCGGGACGCGCATGTCGTCGAAATGAAGTTCGCAGGCTTCTACGCCTTTGTAACCGAGTTTCGGGAGATCCTTCGAGACGGTGAGGCCGGGGCCGTGCTCGACGAGGAGCACGGAGATGCCGCGGTGCTGGGGCTCGGCGTCCGGATCGGTTTTGCAGAGCAGGGCGATGAGGCCGGAGCGGCGGGCGTTGGAGATCCAGGTTTTCTGGCCGTTGATGCGGTAGCCGTCTTCGGTGTGCGTGGCGACCGTGGTGATGGCCTGCAGGTCCGAGCCGCCGCCGGGTTCGGTGAGGGCCATCGTGGCGCGCAGTTCGCCGGTGGCCATGCGGGGGAGGTACCTGTCCTTCTGCTCCTGGGTGCCGTGGTCGAGGAGCAGCTTCGCAACGACGGTGTGCCCGCCCATCGCGCCGGCCAGCGACATCCATCCCCGGGCGAGTTCCGCGGTGACCAGCGCGTAGCACGGCATCGACACCGGGGCCTCGCCCCAGGGTGCGGGGATGGCCAGGCCGTAGATGCCGAGCTGTTTCATCTGCTCGATGAGGCGCTCGGGGTAGGTGTTCGTGTGCTCCAGTTCGCGCACGACCGGTTTGACCTCGCGGTCGACGAACTCCCGAACGGTGGCGACGACCTCGTGCTCTTCGCTGTTCACGGATCCATCGTCGATGATTCGCGGCCCGGCCGGGAACTTCCCGACCGGGCCGTGAATCGTCTTCAGTCCAGCAGTTCGGTGACCGTTCCCGCGGCGACCGTGCGGTTGCCCTCACGGACCGCGAAGCCGAGGCCGACCTCGAGCGCGACCGGCTTGCTCAGGTCCACCACGACCCGGTCGAGAGTGTCACCGGGCATCACGAGGTCCACCCCGTCCAGCTCCAGCCCACCCGACACGTCGGTCGTGTGGAAGTAGAACTGGGGCCGGTAGTTGGCCTCGAACGGCGTGTGCCGACCTCCCTCGGCGTAGGTCAGTGCGTACATCGTCGCCCGGAACCGCTGGTGCGGCGTGACGCTGCCGGGCACCGCGAGCACCTGGCCGCGCTGCACCTGCTCGCGCTTGACCCCGCGGAGCAGTACCGCGGCGTTGTCGCCGGCCTGTGCCGCGTCGAGCGACTTGCTGAACATCTCCAGACCGGTGGCGACGCTCGGCACCGTCGGCCCGAGACCGACGACCTCGACCTGGTCGCCGACGTGCAGCGTGCCACGCTCGACCTTGCCGGTGACGACCGTGCCCCGGCCGCTGATCGACAGGACGCCCTCGATCGGCATCAGGAACGGCTCGCCGAGCTCGCGCGGAGGCACGGGCACGTACTCGTCGACCGCGTCGAGCAGGTCGACGATGGACTGCACCCAGCGCGGGTCGCCCTCCAGCGCCTTGAGCGCGCTGACCGGGATCACGGGCACCTCGTCACCGGGGAACCCGTACTCCGACAGCAGCTCGCGGACCTCCAGTTCGACGAGGTCGAGCAGCTCGGGGTCGTCGACGGTGTCACTCTTGTTGAGCGCCACCACCAGGTACGGAACACCGACCCGCCGCGCGAGCAGCACGTGCTCGCGGGTCTGCGGCATCGACCCGTCCTGCGCCGACACGACGAGAATCGCACCGTCCACCTGCGCCGCCCCCGTGATCATGTTCTTCACGTAGTCGGCGTGGCCGGGCATGTCGACGTGCGCGTAGTGGCGCGTCGGCGTCTCGTACTCGACGTGCGCGATGGTGATCGTGATGCCGCGGGCGGCCTCCTCCGGCGCCCGGTCGATGCCCTCGAACGCGACGTACCGGTTGGCGGCCGGGTCGCGGTCGGCGAGCACCTTCGTGATGGCGGCGGTCAGGGTGGTCTTGCCGTGGTCGACGTGCCCCATCGTCCCGATGTTGACGTGGGGCTTGTTACGGATGAACTGGCTCTTGGCCATGATTCCTCACTGGGTGTAAGGCCTTCGTGGTTGATGAACCGCGGCCTCGGCCGCGTCAGAACCCGCGCAGGTGCCAGCCACCCTTCCCCGGGGTTCTGCTGGCAGTGGGGAAGGGTCAGCTTCGGGTATCGACGCCGCTGAGCGAGCACGCGCACGCGGGAGCCACCGACGAGGGCAGCTGCAGACCGGGCGCGTACATGCGGATCACGGTAGCCAGTAACGCTACGGACCCCCACCGAATTTCCGTGGGGTCAGGGCTTGCGGCCCACGGCGCAGTAGACGTCGAGGGCTTCGCGGTCTGTTCCCGGCCGGGGGCGCCACTGGGAGGTCGAGACGACGCCGGGCTCGAGGAGTTCCAGGCCCGCGAAGTAGCCGGCGATCTCTTGGGGGGTGCGCAGGTTGTAGGGGTGGCCGCCCTCCTTGGCGACCCGCTGGCTCTCGATACTCTGCGCGCTGGTGAGCGTCCCGTCGCTCACGGCCAGGTAGCTACCCGACGGCACGGCGGCGAGCAGGCGCTCGACGATCGAGCGGGCTTCGGCGTAGTCGGCGACGTTGCCCAGGATGCCGATCATCGTCAGCGCGACGGGCTTGCTGAAGTCGAGCGTCTGGGCGGCCTCGCTCAGGATCCGCTCGGGGTTCTGCACGTCGGAGTCGATGTAGGCGGTCCGGCCCGCACCGGAGCTCGTCAGCAAAGCACGGGCGTGCACCAGCACGAGGGGATCGTTGTCGACGTAGACGACGCGCGAGTCGGGGGCGACGCGTTGCGCGACCTGGTGGGTGTTGTCGGCCGTCGGGAGGCCGGTTCCGATGTCCAGGAACTGCCGGATGCCCACCTCGCCGGCGAGGAGCGTGACGGCCTGGATGAGGAACCTGCGCTGGGCCTGGGCCACCGCTGCGATGCCGGGGTTCGCCGCGCGGAGCGCCTCGGCCAACTCGCGGTCGACGGCGAAGTTGTCCTTACCGTCCAGGAGGTAGTTCCACACCCGGGCACTGCTCGGCCGCGTCACGTCGATGGCGGGATCGGTCATCACGAAGTCCTTTGCGGAGGCACCGTTCCCCGCGATCCTAGGGAAGCACTACACGCGCTTGTGGACGAAGGGGCCGAGGCGGTTCAGGGCCTCTTCGATGGGGGTGGTGGCGCCGGCGAAGGAGATGCGGATGAAGTGGTGGCCCTCGACCGGGTCGAAGTCGATGCCCGGGGCCACGGCCACGCCCGTCTCGTCGAGCAGCTCGTAGGTGAACCGCATCGAGTCGTCGGTCAGGTGCCCGACGTCGGCGAAGACGTAGAACGCGCCGTCGGCCGGCGCGAGCCGGTCGATGCCGAGCGTCGGCAGGCCCTCGAGCAGCAGCGAACGGTTGCGCGCGTAGCGCTCGACGTGCGAGTCGGCCTCGGCGTACGACTCGGGGGTGAACGCCGCGACGGCCGCGTACTGCGGCAACGCGGGCGGGCAGATCGTCAGGTTGCCGGTGAGGCGATCGACTGCGCGGCGCAGCGCCTCCGGCACCAGTAGCCACCCGAGCCGCCACCCGGTCATCGAAAAATACTTCGAGAACGAATTGACGACGATCGCCTCGCGGGAGGTCTCCCAGGCGCTGGCCGTCGCGGGGGAGCCCAGGTAGCTCAGGCCGTGGTAGATCTCGTCGCTGATCAGCCAGATGCCGTGGTTCCGGCAGTACGTGACCAGCGCGGCGAGCTCCGCGGCGTCGAGAACGGTGCCGGTCGGGTTGGCCGGGCTCGCGACGACCAGGCCGCGCACCGGCTCGTCCAGCGCCTCGAGCATGGCGACGGTCGGCTGGAAGCGCGTCTCGGGCCCGCACGGCAGCTCGACGACCTCGCAGCCGAGCGCGGTGAGGATGTTGCGGTAGCACGGGTAGCCGGGCCGGGCCATGGCCACGCGGTCCCCGGCGTCGAACGCGGCGAGGAACGCCAGCTGGAACCCGCCGGAGCCGGCGGTGGTGACCACGACGTCGTCGGGAGTGACGTCGAGGCCGTAGACGCGGCCGTAGTGTGCCGCGATGCCCTCGCGCAGCTCGGGGATGCCGAGCGCGACGGTGTAGCCGAGCACCTCCGTCTCGAGCGCTGCCGCAGCGGCGGCTCGGACCGGCGCGGGTGCGGGCGTCGACGGCTGGCCGGCCGAGAGGTTGATCAGGTCGCCGCGGGTGCGCTGCCGCTCGGCGGCGGCCGACCACACGTCCATGACGTGGAACGGCTCGACGCCGGAGCGGCCGGAGGGAGCGAGGGAATGGTTCATTGCACTACCTCATGATCGGGGCAGGTCACGCGCAACTCGGCGTCACCGAAGGGTTCGTCGACGAAGTTGCAGTGATGCGGGCGATCGGTGCCCGGATGGGCGTCCGGTACGTAGAAGCGGCAGGTCAGGCACATCTGGGAGACGGGGATGAGCCGGCGGTCCTGCAGTTCGCGCATCAGCGTGACAGTGCTGCGGAGCATGGCCGCGAAGTCGTCGCCCGGCAGCGTGGACACCGCACCGCTGAGCTCCTCGGAGGCGACGTTCACCCGCGCCGCCTCGGCGCTGCCCGACGGGGTGAGGCTCAGGAGGATGACGCGCGCGTCCTCCGGGCTTTTCGTCGCCTCGAGCAGTTCTTTGCGACGGAGGACCTTCACGGCGTCGGAAACCGTCGGCGGGGTGGACGCGAGAGCGGTGACGATGTCGCCCTGGCGCAGGGGGGCGCGGCCGCCGGAGAGGAGCGTGAGGATGTCGGCCTGCAGCGGTGAAAGGTTGTGTGGCCCGGCGTTGCGCCAGGCCTCCATGCGGACGGCCTGGCCGAGCCGGGCGAGCCCCACGAGGAGCTGGCTGGCCGGCGGTGGTCCGGGTACGTCCGACATGCCGACCACCCTAGCTAGGCGGGCCGGCTGGACCCGTCGACCCAGCCGGCCACGGGTTCAGTGGCTGATGATGACGCCGGGGACGGCCGGGAAGTCCAGCGTGGTCTGGCCGACCGAATTGAAGTAGTTGGTGAACGTGTTGAGCGCGACCGCGGCGACGATTTCGCCGATCTCGCCGTCGGTGTATCCGGCTTTCCGGACCGCGTCGAGGTCTTCGTCGGTCACGAAGCCTTTCGTGGTGATGACCGCCTTGGCGAACGTGAGCGCGGCCTCGGTCTTCGGGTCCGACGCGCGGGCGCTGCGGCCGGCGGCGAGGTCGTCCTCGCTGACGCCCGCCTTCGCGCCGAGCACGGTGTGGGCGGCGAGGCAGTAGCCGCAGTCGTTCTCGACGGCCGCGACCAGTGCGATCTGTTCCTGGACGCGTCCGGGGAGCTTGCCCTTCGAGAGGGCGCCGCTGAACTGCAGGTAGGCGTCGAGGACGGCCGGGGACGCGGCCATCGCCCGCATCATGTTCGGCGTGGTGCCGAGCGCGCGCTCGACCTTACCGAGGAGGGCACGGGCCTGGGGCTCGGCGGAGGTGGGGTCAACGGTGCTGAGGCGAGGCATGACACGTCCTTCGTTTGGCACTGCCAAGTATCTTTTGGCAGTGCCAACAATACGGAGGTCGGGCCGGTGCGCAATGCCGAAGTGGCGTGGATTACACGGAGCAGCGGATCTTGCCGTCGAACGCGGCGGGAGAGAGGGGGAGGGTGATGCGCTTCGAGCGCCACAGCGACGCCACCGGACCGGTGCCCAGGTCGGCGCGGACGCAGTTGAAGTACGGCGTGCGCCCCTTCGAGACCACCCGGAACGTCAGCGTGGCCCGCTGTGACACGTATCTGGCGTCGGCGCAGGAGGGGGTGCACGTGTTGAGGCGCATAACCGCCGAAGCGGTTGCCGTCGTGGCCCCGACGCGTTTCCAGGCCACCTTCGTGAACTGCACGTCCTTCGCGGCCCAGATGCTGGTCGGCCGCTGCTTGACGACCGACGGGCTGCCGTAGTCGACGATGACGCCCGGCGTCGTCGCCGCTGCGGCGGGCGAGCCGGCGACGAACAGCAGACCGGCGGTCACTGCCGCGGTTAAGGCACTGAGCAAGCGGAACACGGGTCTCTCCTCGTCGTTGCGGGCGTACGGCCTGCATCGACGGGTCGGACCCTCATCTGAGAGGTCAGGGCAGGCTCTCGGCGGTGGCGAGGATGGCTTCTTCGGGGGAGCGGGGTTTCCAGTCGAGGACCGTGCGGATGCGGTCGGTGTCGAACGTCTTGGGTGGGACGTCCGGGCCGTCGAGTTCGCGGTCGGGGGAGGGGTGCGTCGGGGTAGCGGCGACGCAGGATGTTCGCGACGTCGAGGTAGCTCAGGGCCTCGGTGGTGGCCAGGAAACGGTGGCCACCGGCTTCCGGTGTGGTCATTGCCAGGACGTGCGCGTCGGCCACGTCACGGACGTCGACCACGCCGAACGACGCTTTCGGCACCGCGGGCATCGTGCCGTCGAGCATGGCTTTCACCTGCGCCACCGAGGCGGAAAGCCCCGACCCGAGCACCGGGCCGAAGATGCCGGTCGGGTTGATCACCACGAGGTCCAGGCCCGCCTCGGCGGCGTAATCCCAGGCCGTGCGCTCGGCGATCGTCTTGGATCTGACGTAGGCGGGCAACGGGTCGGCGGGGTTCGTCCAGTCGTTCTCGTCATAGGGCCGGTCGAACACTCCGCTGTACCCGATCGCAGCGAACGACGACGTCAGGACAGTGCGGCGCACTCCAGCCGCATGCGCAGCCCGCAACACGCGCAGGGCACCGTCCCGCGCCGGCACGATCACCTCGTTCTCGTCCTCCGGCTCGACAGCCGGAAACGGCGAAGCCACGTGCAGCACGTACTCACACCCGTCGACGGCATCCGCCCACCCGTCATCGCTGGTCAAATCAGCAACGACCGTCTCAACGGGTAACGGCGCCGGCCGGGAAGAACGCACCGTCGCCCGCACCGCATGCCCATCCGCGAGCAACCGCCTGATCGTGTGCGAACCGACAAAGCCACTGCCACCAGTCACGAGCACCCGAGCCATGTCACCTCAACTCCGCAGTGGCCCGCACGACCTCGTCGACCGCAAGCTCCTCGGCCGCGGCGTCGCCGCGCTCGCGCGCACCCCACAGACCCACCTTCGCCTCGAGATACCGCTGCCGGATCCGCAGCGTCTCGATCTGCTCGGCGAGGAGTGCCGCGTGCCGCGCGAACAGCTCGCGCTGCTGCGTCGGCGACTCGTTGCGCAGGTACGCGCGCATGTCCTCGATGCTCATCCCTGCGGTGCGCAGGCACGCGAGCGCCTCGATCGTCTGCACGACGTCGGGGTCGTAGCGGCGGTGGCCGCTGCACTCGTCACGGGGCACCGGCGCGATCAGCCCGATGCGTTCGTAGTACCGCAGCGTGGCCTCGGGCAGCCCGCTGCGTCGCGTCACCTCGTGGATCGGCATTGTTTCAACCGTCATGAGCCGAGTGTGCGGACCCTGAAGCGCTTCAAGTCAAGGCCGTAGAGTCGGCTCATGTTCCGCAAAATGCTGGTGGCCAACCGCGGCGAGATCGCCATCCGGGCCTTCCGGGCAGCGTACGAGCTGGACGTCTCCACGGTCGCGGTCTTCCCGCACGAGGACCGCAATTCGCTGCACCGCGCGAAAGCCGACGAGTCGTATCAGATCGGCGAGCCCGGTCATCCGGTGCGCGCGTACCTGTCGGTCGACGAGGTCATCCGCGCGGCGAAGAAGGCCGGTGCGGACGCGGTCTACCCCGGCTACGGCTTCCTGTCGGAGAACCCCGACCTCGCGCACGCGTGCCACGAAGCCGGCATCACGTTCGTCGGGCCGCCCGCCGACGTGCTGCACCTGACCGGCAACAAGGCCCGTGCGGTCGCGGCCGCCCGCGAGGCCGGGGTCCCGGTGCTCAAGTCGTCCGCTCCGTCGGCGGACGTCGAGGAACTGCTGAAAACAGATCTCGACTTCCCCGTCTTCGTCAAAGCCGTCGCCGGCGGCGGCGGACGAGGCATGCGCCGGGTCCAGGAGCCCGGCGGCCTGCGCGAGGCGATCGAGGTCGCGATGCGCGAGGCCGAATCCGCGTTCGGTGACCCGACGGTCTTCCTGGAGCAGGCGGTGGTCAACCCCCGCCACATCGAGGTGCAGATCCTCGCGGACTCGGCCGGCAACGTCGTCCACCTCTACGAGCGGGACTGCTCGGTCCAGCGTCGTCACCAGAAGGTCGTCGAGATCGCGCCGGCGCCGAACCTGGACCCGGCGCTGCGCGACCGCATCTGCGCCGACGCGGTCAACTTCGCCCAGCGCATCGGCTACGTCAACGCGGGCACCGTCGAGTTCCTGCTCGACGAGCGCGGCAACCACCACTTCATCGAGATGAACCCGCGCATCCAGGTCGAACACACGGTCACCGAGCAGGTCACCGACCGGGACCTGGTCATCGCTCAGCTGCGCATCGCGTCCGGGATGACGCTGCCCGAGCTGCGGCTCATGCAGGACGACATCACGCTCAACGGCGCGGCGATGCAGACCCGCATCACCACCGAGGACCCGGCCAACGGCTTCCGGCCCGACGTCGGCACGATCTCGGTGTACCGGTCGCCGGGCGGGCCGGGCGTGCGGCTCGACGGCGGCACCGTGCACGTCGGCGCCGAGGTGTCCGCGCACTTCGACTCGATGCTCGTGAAGCTCACCTGCCACGGCCACGACTTCGCCAACGCCGCCCGCCGCGCCCGCCGTGCGATCGCGGAGTTCCGCATTCGGGGCGTCGCCACCAACCTGCCGTTCCTGGCCGCGGTGCTCGAGGACGAGGACTTCCAGGCCGGCCGGGTCACGACCAGCTTCATCGAGGACCGTCCGCACCTGCTCAGTGCCCGCCCGTCGGCCGACCGCGGTTCCCGCGTCCTGCAGTTCCTCGGTGAGGTGACGGTCAACCGCCCGAACGGTCCGCGGCCCGTCGTCGTCGAGCCCGCTTTCAAGCTTCCGATCGACGTCGATCTGGACGCAGTGGCGCCCGCCGGATCGGCGCAGCTGCTCCGGGAACTCGGACCGGAGCGCTTCGCCCGACGGTTGCGCGAGCAGACCGCGGTGGCGGTCACCGACACCACGTTCCGGGACGCCCACCAGTCGCTGCTCGCGACCCGCGTGCGTACTCGCGATCTCGTGGCGGTGGCGCCCTACGTGGCCCGCACGGTGCCGCAGCTCCTGTCGCTGGAGTGCTGGGGCGGTGCGACGTATGACGTCGCCCTGCGGTTCCTCGCCGAGGATCCCTGGGAGCGGCTCGCCGCGATCAAGCAGGCGGCGCCGAACATCTGCACCCAGATGCTGCTGCGCGGCCGCAACACCGTCGGCTACACGCCGTATCCGACCGAGGTGACCGACGCCTTCGTGCAGGAGGCCGCCGACACCGGAATGGACATCGTCCGGATCTTCGACGCGCTCAACGACATCGCCGAGATGCGTCCGGCGATCGACGCGGTGCGCAACACCGGAACGATGCTGGCCGAGGTGGCGCTCTGCTACACGGCGGATCTGTCGGACCCGGGTGAGAGCCTCTACACGCTCGACTACTACCTGCGGCTGGCCGAGCAGATCGTCGACGCCGGTGCCCACGTGCTGGCGATCAAGGACATGGCCGGGCTCCTGCGTCCACCGGCGGCGCGGACGCTCGTCACCGCGCTGCGGGAACGGTTCGACCTGCCGGTCCACCTGCACACCCACGACACCGCGGGAGGTCAGCTCGCCACTCTGATCGCGGCGATCGACGCCGGGGTGGACGCCGTCGACGGTGCTGTCGCGTCGATGGCCGGAACGACGTCGCAGCCGTCGCTGTCGGCGCTGGTCGCAGCGACCGACCACACCGAGCGGGCCACCGGGTTGTCGCTGGCCGCGGTGAGTGACCTGGAGCCCTACTGGGAGGCCGTGCGGAAGGTCTACGCGCCGTTCGAGTCCGGGCTCGCGTCGCCGACCGGGCGCGTCTACACGCACGAGATCCCCGGTGGACAGCTGTCCAACCTGCGCCAGCAGGCGATCGCACTCGGCCTCGGTGACCGGTTCGAGCTGATCGAGGACTGCTACGCGGCCGCGGACCGGATGCTCGGGCGGCTGGTGAAGGTGACGCCGTCGTCGAAGGTGGTCGGTGACCTCGCGCTGCACCTGGTCGGCGCCGGGGTGAGCGCCGCGGACTTCGAGAAGGACCCAGCGAGCTTCGACGTGCCGGACTCGGTGGTCGGGTTCCTGCGGGGGGAGCTGGGGGAGCCTCCCGGTGGGTGGCCGGAGCCGTTCCGTACCCGGGCGTTGGAGGGACGTGCGCCTGCGGCGCCGAAAGCGTCGTTGTCCGACGAGGACCGCGCGGGTCTCGTCGCCGACCGGCGTCACACGCTCAACCGGCTGCTGTTTCCGGGCCCGACTCGCGACTTCGACGCCCATCGCGAGCAATACGGCGACACGTCGGTGCTCAGCTCGAAGGACTTTTTCTACGGTCTGGAGGAGTCGAAGGAGCACACGGTCGAGCTGGAGCCGGGCGTGACGCTGCTGATCGAGCTCGAGGCGGTGTCGGGGCCCGACGAGCGGGGTTACCGCACCTTGTTGACCACACTGAATGGGCAGTTGCGGCCGGTGTCGGTGCGGGACCAGGAGGTGTCCTCTGTCGTCAAGGCCGCGGAGAAGGCCGATCGGGCGAACGACGCCCACGTGGCCGCGCCGTTCGCGGGTGTCGTCACGCTGCAGGTGTCGGAAGGCGACGAGGTCGCCGACGGGCAGGTCGTCGCGACGATCGAGGCGATGAAGATGGAGGCGTCGATCACCGCGAACCGCGCGGGCACCGTGAAGCGCCGGGCCATCGGCGCCGTCCAGCAGGTCGAGGGCGGCGACCTACTGATCGAGCTGAGCTGAGCGCCGTTTCTCGAGGCGGTCGAGGAGGCGGGTGACCGCCTCTCGGGCCTCCTCGTGTTCGGTCTTGTAGCCCGCCACCTGGTCCGCGACGATGCCGAGCCCCACGCCGTGCATCGTCGCGGCGACGAGCGACGGCGGGAACTCGTCGGGGTCGAGGCCGTACTCGGGCAGCAGGTCCTCCAGCGCGGCCATCTGCATCTGACGCACCCGCCGCGCGACCTCGCCCATCTCCTCCTTCAGCGCCGGCCGGTGGTTCGCCGCGGCGAGGAACTCGACGAGCAGCCCCGTGCCGCGCGGGTCGGACGCCAGCGCCCACCACGCCCGCAGCGGCTCGGGCGACGCCATCGCCGCGGTCAGCCGCTCCACGTTGAGCTCCGACACCCGACGCAGGATCGCGACGAACAGATCGTCGATCGTCGGGAAGTAGTAGTGCACGAGCGGCGGCTGAATCCCGAGGCGCGCGGCGACGCTGCGTGAGGTCACGGCCGCGTAGCCCTCGCGCAGCATGATCTCCGCGGCCGCGTCGAGGACGCGGGTGACCTTTTCTTCTGTTGCCGCACGACGGCGACGTGGCTGCGCCAATTCGCCCCTTTCTCCGGTACGGCTCCCCATTCTGCCAAGTCGACGTGAGTCCCTTGACGACACTCTACGGCGAAGTTTTACTAAGCGTTCAAACTCTGCTGCCCGCGCACCGCTGGGAGGCGTCCGAGTGAGCACCGCACCCCCGATCTACTGGGATCCGTTCGATCGCGAGATCGCGGCGGACCCGTATCCGGTCTACCGCCGGATGCGGGCCGAACAGCCGCTCTTCTACAACGAGAAGCACGACTTCTACGCGCTCACGCGGTGGAGCGACATCGACCAGGCGCTGGTCGACTGGGGCGCGCTCTCGTCCTCCCGAGGCCCGATCCTCGAGCTCATCCAGGCGAACATCGAGATCCCGCCCGGCACGCTCCTGATGGAGGACCCGCCCACCCACGACATCTACCGGCGGCTCCTCGCGCGCGTCTTCACCCCCCGCAGGGTGATCGAGCTCGAACCAGAGATCCGCGACTACGCCAAGCGGTGCCTCGACCGCCTCGACGGCGTCGACAACTTCGACATGATGACGGAATTCGCCAACGAAGTGCCGATGCGCGTGATCGGCATGCTGCTCGGCATCCCCGAGGCCGACCAGCAGCGGGTGCGCGACCGTGCCGACGCGCGGCTGCGCACCGAACCCGGCGAGCAGATGCAGGTGAAGGAAAGCGCGCTGATGGACACCGAGATGTTCTCGGAGTACATCGACTGGCGCGCCGACCATCCGTCCGACGACCTGATGACCGAGCTCATCAACGCCGAGTTCGAGGACGAGCACGGTGTCCGCCGCACGCTGCGGCGCGAGGAGATCCTGACGTACGTCACGGTGCTCGCCGGAGCCGGCAACGAGACGACCGCGCGGCTGATCGGCTGGCTCGTCGCGCTGCTCGATCGCCACCCCGACCAGAGGGCGTCGCTCGTGGCGGACCGGTCGCTGATCCCCAACGCGATCGAGGAAGCGCTGCGCTTCGAGCCGACCGGTCACGCGATCGCGCGCTACGTCACCCGTGACCTGGAGTTCCACGGCACGAAGGTGCCCGAGGGCAGCGCGATGATGCTGATCGTCGCGTCGGCCAACCGCGACGACGAGCGCTTCGACGACGCCGATCGGTTCGACGTCCACCGCAGGATCGACCGGCACATGACGTTCGGCCGCGGTGTCCACCACTGCCTGGGCAACGCGCTCGCGCGCCTCGAAGGCCGCATCGCACTCGACGAGATCCTGCAGCGCTACTCGGCGTGGGACGTCGACTGGGACCGGGCCGCACTGTCGTCGACCTCGACGATGCGCGGCTGGGAGACCTTACCCATCACCATCCGGAGGAAGTGACATGGGAAAGCTGGACGGCAAAGTCGCCTTCATCACCGGCGCCGCCCGCGGGCAGGGCCGCAGCCACGCGATCCGGTTGGCGCAGGAAGGCGCCGACATCATCGCGATCGACCTGCTCGCGCAGATGGAGTCCGTGCGGTATCCGATGGGTACCGCGGAGGAGCTCGAGGAGACCGTGCGGGCGGTCGAGGCGCTGGACCGGCGGATCGTCGCCCGGCAGGCCGACGTGCGGGACGTCAACTCGCTGCGGAAGGCGTTCGACGAGGGGGTGGCGGCGCTCGGGCCGGTGGAGATCGTGCTCGCGAACGCCGGGATCGGGGCGGGTGGGGCCGCGGTGTCCGAGGAGCAGGAGTGGGACGAGGTCGTCGCCGTGAACCTGACCGGTGTGTGGAACACCGGGCGGGTCGCGATTCCGTCGATGCTGGAGCGGAATCAGGGTGGGTCGATCGTGCTGACCAGTTCCACCGGGGGGCTGGTGGGGGTGGGTATCCCGACGGCCGGGTTCCTCGGGTACACCGCTGCGAAGCACGGGGTGGTGGGGTTGATGCGGTCCTGGGCCAACTTCCTGGCGCCGTTCAGCATCCGGGTGAACAGCGTCGCCCCGACCGCGGTGCGGACGCCGATGGCCGCGGACGGCGATCTGACGGCGATCCTGGAGCGCGCGCCGCAGCTCGCCAACGCGTTGACGAACGCGATGCCCGTCGACCTGGTCGAGCCGCTCGACATCTCGAACGCGATCGCGTGGCTCGTCTCGGACGACGCCCGCTACGTGACCGGCACAGTCGTCCCCGTCGACGCGGGCCTGCTGAACAAGCGCTGACGCCCCCAGCCGCCGGGCCGCGTGGCTCGGCGGCGCTGGGCGCGGGCTCAGGTCGGGCGGGTGGGCTGCCCGGCCTGGGTCGCTATCTCTTGCAGCTTGGCGATGTGGGCGCTCAGCGCGGCCCGGCCCTCGTCGGAGAGCTTGACCCAGGTGCGGGGGCGCTTGCCGACGTAGCCCTTGCGGACCTCGACGTGGCCGGTGTCGCTCAGGCTCGCGATGCGCTTCGACAGCGCCGAGTCCGTGAGCTGGACGGAGTCACGCACGAATCCGAACTCCGCCCACTCGGTGCCCGCCAGCAGTGCCACGATGGAAAGCCGCACGGGCTCCAACAGTTGCTGGTCGAGCCGCGGCTCGCCGCCCGGTTCGCTCATCCGCGGGCGCCGCGGTGCGCGAGCACACGGCCCTCCCACCACGGCCCCACGAACGCCAGCAGCAGACCGCCCACGATGGCGAGCCCGAGCGCCAGGTGCGGCACGTCCAGCAACTGGGCCACCAGGATGATGGCGAGCGCACCGACCGCGCCGATCAACCCCAGCCCGAGCTGCCGCGAAGCACTCGCCCGCCGCGGCTGCGTGCGCCGCCCCAGCAGCGAACCGCCCCACCGCGTGGTCGAAAGCACCGCGAGCAGCAGTAACACCCCGGTGATCGTCGCGCCCCAGTCCTCGATGAAGTCGGACGCGAACTCGCCGACGAACCCGTAGGCGATCACGGCCACCCCACCGCCGATCCACCACCACCGCGACGACCGCGAGCCCTCGAGAGACTGCTGCTTACGCGTCTCGACGTCACGCAGCGCTCGCTGAGCTTCCTCGGGTGTCGGTGCAGCCATGACGTCCTCCAGCTTCTAGGGAAGTACTTTCTCTTAGAGAAAGTAGCCTGCTCTTTCCGCGAGAGCAAGTACTTCCCCTATTGCCAGGCCCTCGTCACCCTCGGCGCACGATCGGCCGAGCCCCCGTCGCTCGCCGCCGAACTCGCGCCGATCCGCGTCAAGGACCGCTTACGCACACCGGCGTTCGTTTTGTAAGCAAAGCGAAACTGATCTCGCCGCGGCGCCGGTTCCTCACCTGGCGCCGGTGGCTACCTCTTCACCGTGCCGCTGTACAACTACGGTGTTCCGACGTCGTTCAAGGCGTGGATCGATCAGATCGTGGTCGTGGGTCGCAGGATCGCGCTACCGGACGGTCCGCCGGCGAAGGGCCGGCACGCGATCGTAATGTGCGGGTACCGGGGCCTCGAGCTGGACTTCGTGCTGCCGTCGTCCGGGCTGGCGCCGGTCGTGCCGCAGATGGCCGAGTTCAGGAGCCTGCACGAGGGGTCGCTGGCCGAGGCTCACGAGCAGGCCCGGAAGTTGGGGGAGTCGTTCAGGCTCGCTGCGTGAGCTCGCGGTGGTCGCGGATCTCGACGTAGTTGTCCGCGGCCCACTGCACCAGCGCGGACGCCGCTCCGAGCAGGCTCTCGCCGAGCGGCGTCAGCGCGTACTCGACGCGCGGCGGCACCTCGGCGAGCTCACGGACGAAGTCACCGTGCTCGATCGGGAGGCTCCCGCAGGCGCTCTTGTCCATGCCCGCACCCTACGCACATTCCGTAAGAATCGAGTTCGAGCGGACCCCCTGCTGCAAGTTCCAGGGCCTACGACGACTCGCCGGGCCTACGATCCGCCGAGGTAGGGCCGAGAACCCGTCGTAGGCCCTGGAACCCGTCTTGGGCCACCTATCGAAGCGTCGGCTTCCCGCCGCCGACGACTACTGGTGGCCGCGGTCGGACAGGTGCGCCTCGATGTAGCCGACGATCCGGTCGCGCAGTGCGTCGTCCGCGCCCGGCCGGACGTCGCCGAGCTGGGCCTGCAGCGCGACCGAGACCAGCTCGATCACCGCGTTCGCGGATCGCTGGGCGTCGTCGGCGCGGAATCCGGTCAGCGACCGTGCCGCGTCGCGCACGAGTGAGGCCACCAGCGCGGCCGGACCCCGGTCGCCCCGGATGCGGACGCCGATCAGGCGGTCAGCGGAACGCAGCCGCAACGCGGCCCGTGGCAGCAGCAGGGTCACGTGCCGCGAAGCGGTGCTGGCGTAGCGGACGGGTCGGGCCGGGTCGACCAGCACCAGGTCGCTCGGCGACGCGCCGGCCCTGCTCGACG
Organism: Cryptosporangium sp. NPDC048952; assembly: GCF_043197895.1. NCBI lineage: Bacteria > Bacillati > Actinomycetota > Actinomycetes > Cryptosporangiales > Cryptosporangiaceae > Cryptosporangium > Cryptosporangium sp. NPDC048952. The sequence goes on from NZ_JBICTY010000004.1 coordinate 517,580, forward strand.
CGCGACCGGCCCCACGTCATCAGTCGGCGCTGTCGTGCCGGCCGCTGAGCACCGGCGGTAAGCCGCTGGCGGTGAGCGCGGATCCGAAGTCGTCGATGTGCGTGAACACGCGCCCCACCCTAAAGCGGGGGTGTCGCCACGGGCGCGGGGTGAACAGGTCGTACTGTCTGGCCGAGGCAACTGTCACGGGGAGACGCCGTCATGTCCGATCGGAAACCAGGCGGCCATGACACGGCGCGGCTCGCCGTCGTCGTCGGAGCGCTCGGCGTCGTGTTCGGGGACATCGGGACCAGTCCGATCTACACCCTGCAGACGGTCTTCAACCCCGGCGACCCGCATCCGGTCCCGGTCAGCACCGACAACGTGTTCGGCGTCGTCTCGCTGATCTTCTGGTCGGTGATGATCATCGTCACCGTCACCTACGTCCTGCTGGCGACACGCGCCGACAACGACGGCGAGGGCGGCATCATGGCCCTGATCACGCTGCTGCGCCGGCTCGGCGGGCCGCGGACCGGGCGCGCCGCCCTCATCCTGGCCGGCCTGGGCATCTTCGGCGCCGCGCTGTTCTTCGGCGACAGCATGATCACCCCGGCCATCTCGGTGCTCTCGGCCGTCGAGGGTGTGAAGCTCATCGAGCCGTCGTTCGACGACTGGGTCGTGCCGGTCACCGCGGTGATCATCGTCGTGCTGTTCCTGGTGCAGCGCCGCGGCACGGCCACGGTCGGACGCTTCTTCGGCCCCGTGATGATCCTCTGGTTCGTCAGCATCGGGACGCTCGGCATCACCGGGATCGCGAAGCACCCCGCGATCCTCGAGGCGCTCTCGCCCACCTACGCGATCGGGTTCCTCGCCGGGCACTTCGGCATCGCGTTCTTCGCGCTGGCCGCGATCGTGCTGTCGGTGACCGGCGCCGAGGCGCTCTACGCCGACATGGGGCACTTCGGCCGCCGGGCCATCGTCCGCGGCTGGATGTTCCTGGTTCTTCCGGCGTGCGTGCTCAGCTACCTCGGGCAGGGCGCGCTCATTCTGGAGGACAACAGCAACATCGACGGCCCCTTCTTCCTGCTCGCCCCGGGCTGGGCACGGCTACCGCTGGTGCTGCTGGCCACCGCGGCGACCGTCATCGCGTCGCAGGCGGTGATCACGGGCGCGTACTCGGTCGCCGCGCAGGCCGCGGAGCTGGGCTACCTGCCCCGGCTCCGCATCGCGCACACGTCGGCCACCACGATGGGCCAGATCTACGTCCCGTGGATCAACTGGCTCCTGCTCGCCTCCGTGCTCACGCTCGTGTTCGCGTTCCGCAGCTCGGCCGCGCTCGCGTACGCGTTCGGTATGGCCGTCACCGGCACGATCACGATCGCGACGCTGCTGTTCTTCTACGTCGCCCACGCGAAGTGGAAGAACGTGCCGACGTGGGTGCTGATCGGGGGAGCGACGCTGCTGCTGCTCGTCGACCTACTTTTCGTCGCGGCCAACCTCACCAAGCTCGCCCACGGCGCGTGGCTGCCGCTGCTCATCGCGCTCACCGCCTTCACGATCATGACGACGTGGCAGCGCGGCCGCTCGATCGTGACCGCCGAACGCACCCGGCAGGAAGGCTCGCTCAGCGAGTTCATCGAGTCGATGCACGCGGCCACACCCCCGATCACCCGCGTCCCGGGCACCGCAGTGTTCCTCAACCGCGGGAAGCAGACCGCCCCGCTGGCGCTGCGGGCGAACGTCGAACACAACCACGTGCGCCACGAGCACGTGCTGATCCTGTCGGTCGAGACCAAGCCGGTGCCGCGCATGCCGGCCGACGAGCGGGTCGTCGTCGACGATCTCGGCTACTCCGACGACGGGATCAGCTACATCCGCGCCCGGTTCGGGTACATGGACACCCCCGACCTGCTCGGCGCCCTGCGTCAGATCGCTCCGGACGCCCCCGAGCGGCCCCTCGACCTGGACCGGGCGTCGTACTTCCTGTCGAAGATCGAGCTGCGGCCCGGGCCGGAACCGACGATGGCCCGCTGGCGCAAACGGCTGTTCATCGCGACGTCGTACATCACCGCGGACGCGGCCGAGCACTTCGGTTTGCCCCGCGACCGCACGGTGATCATGGGCTCGCACGTCGAGGTCTGACGATAGTTTTCGGGTGTGAAGCATCCGAAGCGCGCGGTGACGCAGGCGGACGTCGCGCGGTACGCGGGCGTCAGCGGGGCGGTCGTGAGTTACGTCGTGCACGACGGGCCGCGGTCGGTGGCGCCGGAGACCGCGGCGAAGGTCCGGGAGGCGATCCGGGCGCTCGGCTACCGGCCGAACGCCAGCGCAGCGGCCCTGCGGACCGGGTCGTCCAAGCTGCTCGGCCTGGTCGTGCCGGAGTTCGACAACTCGATCTGGGCGGATCTGGCGGTGGCGGTCAGCCGGCACGCGAACCGGCGCGGGTACGCGTTGATCACCGCCAGCAGCGACGGTGACGCGAACCTGGAGCACGACCAGATCCAGCGTCTCGCCGGGCGTCAGGTCGAAGGGCTGCTCGTCACGTCGGTCGAGATGATCGCCCCGGACGTCCGGGGCGCCGCCGGGATCCCGACCGTGTTCCTCAACGTGTTCTCCGACGTGCCGGGCGCCACGACGATCGGCGTCGACGCTCGGCAGGGGGCGATCGACGGCGTCGAGCACCTGCTCGACCATGGCTACGACAGCGTCGGGCTGATCATTCACTCCGCCGACGAGGTCGAGGTCCGTGAGCAGGGGTGGCGGTACGCGCTCGAGAAGCGCAACAAGCCCCTCGGACCCGTCGAGCGTGACGCCTCCACGCGGCAGGGCGGCTACGAGGCGGCGCGGCGCATGTTCAGCGCGCCCGACCGTCCGCGTGCGGTGTTCGTGAGCTCCGACATGCAGGCCGTCGGGTGTCTGCGGGCGCTCTGGGAGCTGCAACTTCGGGTTCCGCAGGACGTCGCCATCGTGTGTTTCGACGGAACCGTCGACTCGCGCTTCACGGCTCCGGCGCTGACGGCGGTGGTGCAGCCGATCGAGCGGATGGCCCGGCTGGCGGTGGATCTCGTGCTCGACGGGGAGGTGCGTCGGGTCGTGGAGCCGGCGCGTCTGGTGGTGCGTGAGTCGTGCGGGTGCTGAATTGTTTTGACCTGCATCTATACGTATAGTTCCGGCGGTGACGACCGCCGCCATCGCCCCTCGACCGGCGATCCGTGTCGTGATCGGCACCCCGCTGTACCGGGGCGCGACGATCGCGCTGTTCCTGGCGGGCGTCGGGCTCTCGTCCGCCGCGCCGCTGATGTCGCTGTTCCTGATCGACGAACTGCACGCGTCGCTGACGACGGCCGGCTTCTTCGCGCTCACGAACCTCGCCGCGCCGCTGGCGGGCTATTTCGTGGGCGCTCACTCCGACCGGATCGGCGCACGGCTTGGGCTGTTCCGGGTCTGCGCGGTGCTGGGGTTCGTCGGGTGGGCGATCATCGCGGTGTCCACGCAGCTGTGGGTTCCGATCCTGGTGAACACGCTGGTGCTGGGGTTTGCCGGTGCCGCGACGTCGCAGCTGTTCGCGGCCGTGCAGGACGATCCGGTGCCGGAGATCGACGGGGTCATCGCGATCGCCCGGATCGCGCTGGTCGCCGGGTGGGTGGTCGGACCGGTACTCGGGTCCGTGCTCGCGTCGTGGACGAGCATCCGGTTCCTGTTCTTCGCAACCGGGTTATGCCTGCTGGCGCAGATTCTGCCCCTCGGTCGGCTGCGGACGACGGTGACGGCACACGACGAGACCCGGCCGCAGGTCGCGCCGGGGGTCACGCAGATGATGCCGCTGATCGCGTTCACGGTGCTGACCGTTCTGGCCTACGCCGGCGACACGATCAAGTTCGCCTATCTGCCGATCTACATGATCCGCGACCTGGACCTGTCGTCGGGATTACGCGGGGCGATCATCGGTGCGCAGCCGCTGGTCGAGATCTGCGTGATCCCGGTGGCGATCGCGCTGGCCCGCAAGATCGGCGCGATGCCGCTGCTCATCGCCGGGTGTCTGCTCTCGGCGCTGGGTGCTGTGTGTTTCGCGGTGATCGGCAGCGCCGCGGGCATGTTCGCCGGGCAGATCCTGATCGGGTTCCTGTGGGGCATCTTCGGCGGGCTCGGCATCATCGTCGCCCAGCGTCTGCTGCCCGCGTCGATCGCGACGGCGTCGGCGATCTACATCAGCGCGGAGCCGCTGAGCACCGCGCTCGGTGGGCTGGCGGGTGGGCTGGGTGTGGGGCAGCTGGGGCTTCCGCACGTGTTCTTCGTGCCCGCGATGCTGGCGTTGATCGCCACGGCCGGGCTGGCCGTCATGGCCGGTTCCCTGCGGACGAAGTGAGCGGCTATCTTCCGGGGCCATGGGAGTCGGCGCGCTTCTCGTCATCATCTTCTTCATCGTGGTGTTCGGCGGGCTGACCGTCCGGGACGTGCTGCGGATGCGGGCCTGGCCGCCGGTGGCCGCGACCGTCGTCGACAACGTCTACGACCCGCACCGGGGGGAGAACGGCGGCGGGATGTACCAGTCGGTGGTGGAGTTCCGGACGCACGAGGGGCGTGTGGTGCGGTCGCACGACCGGTCGTGGAGCAGCCGGCCTTCCTGTGCGACCGGGTCGCAGGTGACGATCCGCTACGACGTGCAGAATCCGGAGCGGGTGGTGGTCGGCCGTAAGTCGACGGTGATCCTCGGGTCGATCACTGTGGTGCTGATCGCGTTCTTCGTGTTCGCCGTACTCCGGTGACGGGGTGCGGCCGGGCTGATTTCAGCTCGGCCGCACCGGCGGGTCACAGCGTGAACAAGCCCCAGTAGAACGCCCAGGGCAGGAACACGGCTGTGCCGATCAGGGGTGCGACGAGCCTGGCCTTGGAGCCCGCGCGGGGCCAGCTGACGGCCGTCGCGATGCCCGCCGCGACGACGCCCACGGCCAGCAGCTGCAGGATCAACCACGGTACGGGGCGCCCGAGCACCACGCCGCCGATCGCTGTCGAGCCGGTCACCACGATCGAGAAGACGTACGCGGCGGTCCCCAGCACCGCCGCGAGCCCGGCCGCCACGCAGAGCCGGGGCGCCCAGCCGGAACTCTTCCGGCCGCGGATCCGGCGGACCACCGCACCGACCGGAAAGGCCAGGAAAGCCACCAGCATCAAGCCCAGGGCGACGAGATGCAGCGCCGGATTCTCGTACCAGGACAGGGCACGGACCGGCTGACTCGCGACCGGCTGTGCGGGTGCGGCGTCGATCGTCGGGGTGCGTGCCCCCGTGATCCACGAGGTGACCATCTCGAGGTATCCGGGGGCGAACGTGCCCTCGTCGACGAACCCGTCGGGCGTCGAACGGAGGCTGTGGTCGGCTCCCGGCACTACGCGGAGCGAATAGCCGGCGTGACGTCCCCGGTCCAGCGCCCGCTGGTAGATCGTCAGGCTCTCGCCCGGCACGACCGACCGATCGAGCGCCCCCCACACCCCCAACACCGGCTGATCCACCCGCTCGAGCACCGCGACCGGATCGTTCTCGGTGTCCCCGAACAACCCGGCGTCGATCATCATCCGACTCAGGTTCTCCCCGATCGGCCGGATGAGGCGCGACTCGACACCCGCGTGCTCCAGATACACCCGGTTGCTCCACAACTGGCTGCGGTCGGGGCGGTGGCCTCCGGCGGCCACCACGACCACGAACTTCACGTCCGACGACCGGGTCGCCGCGAGCGGCACCACCCACCCGCCCTGGCTGTGACCCCAGAGCCCGACCCGCTCCGGATCGACGTCGGGGCGCGCGCGCAGCATCCGGACTCCGGCGAGGGCGTCGTCGGCGAGGTCGCTGAACGACGTGGTGGCGCGTGAGTAGCCGGCGCGCTTGTCGTAGATGAGCGTGACGATGCCGGCGCGGGCGAACGCTTCCGCCTCGGCGCGGTAGGCGTCGCGCTGGGTGGGTCCGGCGCCGGCGACGAGAACGACCGCGGGGTGGCGTCCGGGGGTGGGTGGGGTGATCACCGTTCCGTTGAGGGCGCCGTAGTGGACGTCGGTGTCCGCGGCGGCGGCCGGTAAGGGAATGAGGACGACGACGATCAGGAGTAGTAGGGCGAGCAGCTTGTTTTTGGGCAGCACGGGATGCTCTCCTGTCCCTGGAGATGCGGATGCGTGGTGTATTTGTTTCTCCGACTACTGGGCCGCTCAGTGACCGCTGAGCGGCCCAGCTACGTGCTGGGATCTCCTTCCCGGGAATCGATCGGCTCGGGGAACGCCAGGAATCGTGTGAGCACGGACCGGGCGTCGGCTGGGGTGCCCGCGGGCGAGCGTTGGTAGCGGCGCAGGAGCGCGAGGTAGTCCTCGAAGAACGACCGCAGCTCGTCGAGCGTCACCTGGATTTCGCCGCGGGAGTACGGGACCGCGTCGGACCAGGGGCCCTCGTTCTCGCGGCCGAGCTGGAAGCGGGCGAACGTCTCCAGGTCCTCGGCGATCCAGAGGCGGTGGAGCTCGCCGATCGCCTCGCGGAACGCGGGGTCCTGCTCGCTGCGCGGGGCGAAACGCAGGTCGCGGTCGGCGGCGCGCCACCAGCGCTCCCGGCCGCGGGCCCGCTCCGGGACCTCGGTGACGAGCCCGGCTTCGGCGAGCACCCGCAGGTTGTAGCTGGTGCCGCCGGATGTGACGCCGAGCCTGCCCGCGAGCGCGGTGGCCGTCGCCTCGCCGACGGTCCGCAGCTCGCGCAGGATGCGCTGGCGGAGCGGGTTGGCCAGCGCGCGTACCGAGCGCAGGTCGGCGACGTCGTCGGGGGGTGGCATGCATGCACGATAAGTCGTGCATCACTTCCCGTGCATCAGGGATGACCCCGGCGCTACCAGCAGTCGGCGCCGGGGAACCCGACGACGTAGGTGCGTGAACCGAGGCGCGCCAGGATCACGTGATCGTCCGGTGGGCCGTCGACGATCTCGCCGGGGCGCGGACAGGACTGGTACGGCCGTCCCTCACGGAGCCACTGCATCGTGACGCCGAAGTCGTGCGAACCCGCAAGCACCTGCACGGGCCTGGGGTCCTGGGACTGGCTGAACGACACGGGGCACCGGACGAACTCGTCGAACTGCTCGGCCGGCATGTCCACGGAGTTCTTCTCGGTGAGGCGCGGCCGCATTGCCCACCAGGTTGACTGGTCCGGGCAGTTGGTCACTGTGGACGCGGAGCAGCCAGATTCGCATGGCGCTCTGACGCAGCACGGGTCCGACCGGTTGCTACGGCCAGCTGATCGTGGCCAGGAAGTGATCGACGGCGTCGGCCACCCGGGCCAGGACCGCGATCGAGTCCGATAGCGGGCCGGGGACGTACATGCCGTGGTCCGCGCCCTCGATTTCGAGCACGTGCGGCGTCACCCGGCGGGCGAGCGCTCCGTCCCACACGGTGTCGGCGGTGCCGACTTCCCGATCAGCAACGGTGTGCCACCGACCGATCGAGCACCGGCTCGATCTGCGCCCGCACCCAACTCGCCGACGTCGGCACCTGCGGGGTCTCCGACCAGTAATGCCGGTGCACGTTCGCGCCCCGCCGCTCCGCCACGTCCCCGGCGTACATCGGCAGCGGCGCCCCGGGGCCGAACATCCGGCCGGGAATCACGACGGCGTCGGCCACGCCCGGACTGTAGCGCGAGGCGCTCAGGCCAGCGCGCGGTCGAGGGCGGCGCGGATCGCGACGCGTTGGGTGTCGACGTCGTAGGTCTCCGCATCGATCGCCGCAAGGGCGTTGAGGCCTTCCACGAGCGCGACGAGTTGCTTCGCCACATTCGACAGTCGACCGGCGTCCCAGTCCGGTCGCACGGCCGTCACCAGCCGCTCCAGTCGGCTGACGAACGCTCGGTTGTACTCCGTGTGCAAGGCGGCCAGCGCCGGATCGGCGAGCGCCTCGGCCAGGAAGCCCACCCAGACGCGCGCCTCGTCACGCTTCTCCTCGGTGAGAAGGAGAGCACCCAGCAGAACCGCGCTGAGTGCGTCGTCGCCGGTCTCGGCCGCGTCCGCGCGGCGGGCCGTGCGCTCGTGCAGGACGACACGCGCGTGGGCGAGCAGTGCGCGCTTGTCGCGGAACGTGTGCAGCACCAGGCCGGTGCTGCACCCGGCGCGCTCGGCGACCGCGCGCACCGTCAGCCCGGCCGGCCCTCGTTCGGCCAGTACCGCCCACACCGCGGCCGACAGCCGCTCCTGCGTCGCTTCCAGATCTTTGCTGCGAGGCACACGCTTACCGTAACATATGTTCCCGGAACATCTGTCGCGGCATGGAGGTTGGCGTGCTCACCATCGAGAAGTCCCAGTGGGACTCTGCTGACAGCGTGCGGTTGCGGGCGGCGCAGCGGCGGGAGTTGGACGGCCGGTACGGCAACGGCGACCACGAGCCCGGTGGGGAGCCCGACGCCGCGTCGATGACCGCGTTCCTGATCGCCCGCGACAGCGATGGCCGCGCGCTGGGCTGCGGAGGGCTGCGCGTACCGGCAGCAGGTGCCCCGCGGGCCGCGGAGATCAAGCGCATGTACGTCGATCCGTCCGCCCGGGGCACCGGCGTCGCCACCGCGTTGCTCCGTGCCCTGGAGACCGAAGCTTGCGTACTCGGCGTGCGGACCGTGGTGCTGGAGACGGGAACCGCTCAGCCCGACGCCATCCGCTTCTACGAGCGTGAGGGCTACCACCGGATCGGGAACTTCGGGCCGTACCGGGGCGAGGTGCTCTCGGTCTGTTACGCCCGGACTGTGACCGATTAGCGGGAATCATCTACGGTTCCGGTGTGCATCTCGTGGCCCCGAAACCCGGCCAGTTGCTCGGCCGGAACGCCGAGGCGCGGGGCGTCGCCGACCTCGTGGCCGGGGCGCGTGCCGGTCGCGGCGGGGCGCTGGTGCTCAAGGGTGAGGCGGGGATCGGCAAGAGCGCCCTGCTCGACGCCGCGGACGCCGCCGCGTCGGGGTTCACCGTCGTGCGTGCCTCGGGCGCGGAGTTCGAGCAGGAACTGCCCTATGCGGCGCTGCACCAGCTCTGCGTACCCGTGCTGAACCAGACGACCGAGATCCCCGCTGCGCTGCGGGTCGCGTTCGGCCTCGCGCCCGGCACGCCCGAGCCGTTCCGCGTCGGCCTGGCGATGCTGGAGCTGATGACCACCGCGGCCCGCACCCGGCCGTTGTTGTGCGTCGTCGACGACGCCCACTGGCTGGACACCGCGTCACGCGCTGCGATGGCGTTCCTCGCCCGCCGGATCGCCGCCGACCCGATCGCCGTGGTCTTCGCGGTCCGCATCCCCGCCCCGCTCGGCGAGCTGGCCACGCTGCCGCAGCTGCTCGTTGCCGGCCTGAGCGACGAGAACGCCCGGCAACTGCTGACCATCCGCAGCCCGTTCCCCCTCGACGAACGGGTGCGTGACCGGCTCGTCGCCGAAGCGCACGGCAACCCCCTGGCGCTGCTCGAACTCCCGCGGGCCGGGGGATTCGCGCCGCCGGAGACCGCGTCGGTGCCCAGCCGCGTCGAGCACGCGTTCCGGCGTCGGCTGGCCACGCTGACCGGTGGTGCCCACACGCTGCTCCTGCTCGCCAGCGCCGACCCGACCGGGGATCCCGAGCTGCTCTGGTCGTCCGCCGAAGCACTTCAGATCGACGTCAGTCAGGCGAGCGCGGACGCCGAGGCCACCGAGTTGGCCGAGTTCGGCATGCGGATCCGGTTCTGCCATCCGCTGGCGCGGTCGGCGGTCTATCGCGCGGCGTCGCCCGAGGAGCGCCGGATCGTCCACGGCGTCCTGGCCGACGTCACCGATGCGGTCACCGCGCCCGACCGCAAGGCGTGGCACCGCGCCCAGGCGGCGGTCAGCCCGGACGACGACGTCGCCGGGGAACTGGCCCGCAGTGCAGCACGCGCCCAGGCCCGCGGCGGGGTGGCCGCAGCAGCCGCGTTCCTGGAGCGCTCGGCCGAACTGTCGCCGGACGCCGACCGCCGCATCGGCCGGACCCTCGACGCCGCGCAGGCCCACATCGAGGCCGGCAGCAGCGAGGCCGCGGGAAAGTTGCTCACGACCGTCGAAACCGCGGTGCTGGACGACGTCCAGCGCTCCCGCCTCGAACTGCTGCAGGGCCGGATCGCGTTCCTGCGGCCGGGTGACGGCACCGGACCGGCGCTGATCGCGCGTGCCGCGCAACGCCTGTCCGACCCGGTCGCCGCCCGCGAGTGTTACCTCGACGCGCTCGAGATGAGCCTCGTCGTCGGCCGAGGCGGCGGTTTCGTCACCGAGATCCTCGCCAAGGCCCGCGCCGAAGCACCGGAGACCGAGTTCCGGGACGTCCTCGACGCACTGATCACGCTGGCCGCCGGTGACCACGCCACCGCCATCCAACTGCTGAAGGGCGACCACCGCCCGATGTGGAACCGCTGGCCCTCCCTGGCAACGATGATCGCCACCCAACTCTGGGACCCCCACACCCTCACCGCGATCGCCGAGCACCTCGTGAAGGTCGGCCGCGAGTCCGGCTCCCCGCTGCTGCTCCGCCTCGGCCTCGCCCAGAAAGCCACCGACGCCTCGCTCACCGGCGATCTCGGGCAGGCCTTGGCCGCGGTCGCGGAGGAGGGCGCGATCGCCGACGCCGCAGGCGAACCACCGCTGGTCTACCCCCGGCTGCAGGTGGCTGCGTTCCGTGGCCGCCGCGACGAAGCGAACGAGCTCTTCGTGCTCGCGGACCGCGCGGTGACCGCCGACGGCGCCGGCCAGGTCACCAACCTGCATTGGGCCACCGCGGTCCTGAACAACGGCCTCGGTGACTACCCCGCTGCGCTGGCGGCAGCCCGCGCGGCCGTCGAATCCCCGGACCTGTTCCACGCAGGGCCGGCCCTGGTCGAACTGATCGAAGCCGCGGTGCGCTGCCGCGAGCACAGGGTCGCCGCCACCGCGCTGGAGTCGCTCACCGTGCGCACGGAGGCCAGCGGCACCGCGACCGGGCTGGGGGTCGCCGCGTACGCACGCGGGCTCGTGACCGGCGTCGAGGACTCCTACCGGGAGGCGGTCAGTCGCCTCGCCGAGACCCCACTGCTGCCGTACCGGGGCCGCGCGCACCTGCTCTACGGGGAGTGGCTCCGGCGGCAGAACCGCCGCCGGGACGGCGTCGAGCAGCTCCGGATCGCCCACGAGCTGCTCTCCGCCGCCGGAGCCGAGGCTTTCGCCCGGCGCGCCGCCGACGAGCTCCGCGCGGCCGGCGAACAGGTCGACCGGCACGCGCAGGGAACCGACGAGAGCCTCACGCTCCAGGAGCTGGCCGTCGCCCGGCGGGTGGCGCACGGTGCCACGTCCAACGAGGTCGCCGTCGCGCTGTTCGTCAGCAAACGCACCGTCGACGCCCACCTGCGCAACATCTTCCGCAAGCTCGGGATCAGCTCACGCCGACAGTTGAAGGACCGACCGGAGCTTCTTCCTTCGCCCGGCGGGCCAGCGGAGCCAGCGTCCGCTGCACGATGATGTACTCCTCGTGATGCCTAGGTCGTGCGTCTAGGTATTCGTTGCCGATGCGAGTTCGCGTCCAGAAACTGCACCGTGGTGCGGTGCAAGCGATTCTCCTCTACATCGATCTGACGCTGGCCGTCCTGACGCTGATCGCCGCGCCGATCGCCGGCATCAGGGCGACCCGCCGCTGGCTGTGGATCCTCGCGGTGCTCGCGGCCGGGCGCCTCCTGATGGCCCTCGGGTTGGCGTTCAGCGGCGGCTTCGTGCTGGCCGATTCGCGGCTCACCGTGCAGGTGCCGCTGGCACTCTTACCCGCGGCCTGGGCGGTGTGGAAGCCCAGCCGGGTGGCGGCCAACGTCAGCGCGGCCGCCGGTGCGCTGTCCGTGTGGTGGCTGCTCACCCCGTTCCCGCCCTCCGACGCCGCCGCGATCCTCGGCGGGTCCGCGTTGGCGCTCGCGCTGATCGGCGTCGTCTCGACGGCGGTCGGGCGCTCGGAGTCCCGGGTCGCGCGCCTGCCGTGGACGGTCGCGGCGTTCCTGCTGGTCCCGGCCGTGACGCTGCTGGTCGCGGGCCAGGCGAGCGCGTCCGCGGGCGGTCACCAGCACGGCGGAGGCGGTGAGCGCAGCGTCGCCCAACTCACCGGTCCGAAGACCGGGACGCCGGACGTCCGGCTGACGTTGACCGCCGCCCGCACCGGGGACCGCCTCACGTTCAACGGGACCTCGCCGGGTCCGGAGATCCGCGCGAAGGTGGGCCAGCTCGTCGAGGTCACGCTGGTCAACCGCGACGTCGCGGAGGGCGTCACCGTGCACTGGCACGGCGTCGACGTGCCCAACGCGGAGGACGGCGTGCCGGGCGTTACGCAGGACGCCGTGCAGCCGGGGCAGAAGCACGTGTACCGGTTCGTCCCCGACCGGGCCGGATCGTTCTGGTACCACACCCACAGCGACGGCTTGCACAACGTCGAGAAAGGGCTGTTCGGAGCTTTTGTCGTAGAAGAGCAGCCGTTCGACGGCGTGGAGCGGACGACGTTCACGCACCTGTACCCCGGGGCCGACGTCACGCTGACCGGGCCCGGGAAGCAGGCCGTTGCGGCGGGCCGCGAGGTGCGGCTGCGGACGGTGAACAGTTCCCGGGAGCCGCAGCGCGTGCTGGTCGGCGGCACGAAGTTCCGGGTCGCGGCGATCGACGGCAATCCGGTCGAGGGCGCCACGCCGCTCGAGCCGGGCACCGAACTCACGCTCGCGGCCGGTGGGCGCTACGACGTCGAGTTCACGATGCCGTCCGGCGCGGTGACAGTGGCCGTCGGCGGATCCACCCTCACGTTCAGCCAAGACGGCAAGGCCAGTCCCGTATCGACGTCGGGCAGCGGGCAGTTCGACCCGCTGACGTACGGAACCGGGGGACCGGCGCCGAAAGGCGACTACCAGCGCACGTTCGACCTGCGCCTGGACGACGGATTCGGGTTCAGCGAGGGCCGGCTGTCCTACGTCAGCAGCCTGATCAACGGGCGGCTGTGGCCCGCCGTGCCGCCACTGGAAGTGGCCGAGGGCGACCGGGTGAAGATCCGCATCGTCAGCCGCAGCACGATCGTGCACCCGTTCCACCTGCACGGACACCGGGTGCGCGTGATCTCGCGCAACGGCGACGCGGCCACGGGCAGTCCCTGGTGGACCGACACGCTCGACGTCGACACCGGTGACGTGTACGAGGTCGAGTTCGTCGCGGACAACCCCGGCATCTGGATGGACCACTGCCACAACTTCCAACACGGCGCGAACGGCATGATCCTGCACCTCGCGTACCTGGGCGTCAGCACGCCGTTCACGGCCGACCACTCTCCGGAATAGGAATTCCCGTGACCCTTGTGACCGAGGTCGTACTGCCCGGCATCGTCGAGCCGAGCGGTCTGCAGATCCGCACGCGTGAACTGCCGGCGCCTGCGGCGGGCCACGTGCTCCTGCAGGTCGACGCCACGGGTGTGTCGTTCGCCGAGCAGCAGATGCGGCTGGGGCGGTATTACGGGCAGCCGGCGTTCCCGTTCGTGCCGGGCTACGACGCGGTGGGCACGGTGGTCGAGCCCGGCCCGGGCGTGGATCCCGTGATCGTCGGCCGCCGGTTCGCAGTCGTCACGAAGGTCGGCGGCTGGGCCAGCCACATCCTGGTCGACGCCGCCGATCTCGTGGCCGTGCCGGACGGCGTCGATCCCGCAGAAGCCGAGACCGTCGTGGTCAACGGCGTGACCGCGCGCCAGATGCTGTTCCGGGTCGCGAAGGTTCGGGCCGGGCAGACGATCGTGGTGCTCGGCGCGAACGGGGGAGTCGGGTCGACGCTCGTGCAGCTGGCGCGGCACGCCGGCATCAACGTCATCGGCACGGCGTCGGCGCGGCACTTCGAGACGGTGGAGAAGCTGGGCGCGACAGCTGTCGACTACCGGGACCCGGCCATGTTCCGCCGGATCGCCGACCTCGCGCCGTCCGGCGTCGACGCGGTGTTCGACCACGTCGGCGGGGCCGGGCTGAGGCAGTCGTGGCGGATGCTGAACAAGCGCGGGACGTTGGTGTCCTACGGTGCGGCCGCGTCGAAGGACGACTCCGGGTCGCCGCAGCTGCCGTACGTGAAGATCTACGCCCAGATCGCGATGTGGAACAGCTCGCCCACTGCGCGGAGCGCGCACTTCTACAACTTCTGGTCCGGTCGCCGGCGGCCGGCGACGTTCCGGCAGAAGCTGAGCGAGGACCTCACCGCGGTGTTCGGTCTCCTGGCCGACGGGGTGGTCGTTCCGCACGTCGCGGCGCGGATCCCGCTGCACCGCGCCGCGGAGGCGCTGGCCCTCGCCGAGTCCCGCACGGTCGCCGGGAAGGTGATCCTGACTCAGTAGCCTCGGATCGTCAGGCCGTGGATAGCCTGCGCGACGAGGTGCAGCCTGAAGTGCATGAGCACATTCACTGTTCCTGACCTGACCGGGAAACTCGCCGTCGTGACCGGCGCCAGCGACGGCTTCGGGTTCCACATCGCGACGCGGCTCGCTGCGGCCGGAGCCGAGGTCGTCATGCCGGTCCGCAACCGGCGGAAGGGCGAGGCGGCGGTCGCGAGGATCGCCGGGGACGTCTCGCTGCGGGACCTGGACCTGTCGTCGCTGGCGTCCGTCGCCGCGCTGGGCTCCACGCTGCGCGGCGAGGGCCGCCCGATCCACATCCTGATCAACAACGCGGGCGTGATGACCCCGCCGACCCGGCAGACCACCGCTGACGGCTTCGAGCTGCAGTTCGGCAGCAATCACCTGGGGCACTTCGCGCTGGTCGCCCACCTGCTGCCGCTGCTGCGCGCGGGGAACGCCCGGGTGACGTCCCAGCTGAGCGTCGCGGCGAACGCCGGGGCGATCCACTGGGACGACCTGAACTGGCAGCGCTCCTACGTGGGGCGCGACGCGTACAGCTCGTCGAAGATCGCGTTCGGGCTGTTCGGGCTCGAGCTGGACCGGCGCAGCCGGGCCGCGGGCTGGGGGATCACCAGCAACATCTCCCACCCCGGGGTCGCACCGACGAACCTGCTGGCCGCGCGTCCGGAGGTGAGCCGGGCCAAGGACTCGGGCGCGGTACGGCTGATCCGGGTGCTGGCCCGCCTCGGTCTCGCGGGTACGCCCGAGTCGGGAGCGCTGCCTGCCCTGCTGGCGGCGACGTCCCCGGACTCACGCGGTGGCCGGTTCTACGGCCCCCGCGGACTCGGGCACATCTCCGGCCCGCCCGCCGAGCAGGAGATCTACTCGCGCTTGCGCAGCGAGGACGACGCCCGCCGCAGCTGGGAGATCTCCGAGAAGCTCACCGGTGTCTCGTTCCTGGCCGATCACGCCTGACGTGCCCTGGGCTCCGCGATTCACGCTCGGGTTCCATCTGCGGGTCACTACCGGACGCGCAGGTCGACGACCATCTGGGCGGCCTCGGCAAGTCCCCGGGACGGTGGCCCGGACGCGGTGGGCGCGATGCGGTGCTGGGTTTCGGCGATCGTGGTGATCTCGCGGTCCGACAGGGGCAGGGCCCGGCGGGCGCGCATCGACAGTGCGATCGGTTGCCAGGCCGCCATCCACTCGGCCCGCTCCTCGTCGACCATCGCGTCCCAGTCGCGGCCGGCGACGAGCGACGAGGCGCGGGCCAGCTGCCCGGCCAGGGCGTTGATCTCGCCACCCCGGCGCCGCTTGCTCGCCGAACGGCGTCCCCGGTCGTCATCGGTCATGGCTCGACCCTAGGCCCGGCACCCCGCCGGTACCCGCGCGGTGGGGCTCAGCAGCGCACGGTTCCGTCGACGATCTTGAAGTACGGGGACGCGCCGAGGTCGCCGGTGAGCGGGCTGATCGCGTGCATCCACATGCGGAAGACGCGCTCGAGCGCCTCGAAGCGGTCGGAGGCCTCGTTGAGCTCGGCGATGCTCAGGTGCGTGAGCGACGGCTGCTGGCGGGCCTCGACGCCGATCGCCGGGTCGATCCGGGCGTACCCGGTGAGCCAGTCGCCGTGCGCCTGGGCCTCCCGGGTCGCGAACGCGGCGGTCAGCTCGGTCTCGATCGACTCCAGCAGGGCGTCGATCCGGAGATCGTCCTTGTATTTGCGGGTGAGGCGGCTGAACTCCGTGACCAGGTCGTCGGACTCCGGCTTCTCGTCCAACCGGTCGGCCATGACCTGGATCCGCCAGCGCAGCGCGTCGATCACCATCGAGTAGGTCAGCACGTACCGGCCGACGGCGCGGGCCTGCTCGTCGGTCGGGGTGTACGACGCTTCAGTCACGGGTTCCTCCAGGGTCCATCGCCAGAAAGGCCTCCCGGGCGCGGGCGGCGGCTTCGAGGACGAGCGGTTCGGTGTAGGTGATGCTGTGGTTCGCGCTGGTGACGATCGTCCACGCGAGGCCGAGCAGCAGGACGTCGTCGCCGCGCTCGATCTGCTCGGCGGAGAGCCGCTGACGCAGGACCGGCTGGATCATCTTCTGCAGGCGCCGGCCGACCGCCTCGCCGATGAACGCGTACTTCGACGGGAGGCGCCCGACGATCGCGTTCCAGGCCCGGGAGTGTTCCTGCGCGGCCGCGTTGCGGTGGGCGAACGCGTGGATCAGCGCCTGGAGGGGCGCTTCGTCGGCCGGTCGCGCGGCCAGTTGGTCGGGGATGCGGGACCCGCCTTGGACGCCGAACGCGATCAGCACGTCGTCGCGGGAGGCGAAGTAGCGGTAGAAGGTGCGCTCGGAGATCTCCGCGGCGGCGGCCAGGTCCGCGACCGTGATGTCGTCGTAGTCCTTGTTCTCGAAGAGCTCCACTGCCTGCGCGGTGATCAGGTCGCGCCCGGCTTCGCGGCGGGCGTTGGCGGTCTGCGTACGGAAGCTCACGCCGCACCCTCCGGGAGTCAGTCTCTGTCGAACACTGGCAGAGTCTGCCACACTCTTGCTACGGTCCGGAAATGCTTACTGTAAAAGCATGCTTACGGTAAAGAGAGGGAATCATGCGCATCGAGGACATGACCCTGATCAGCATCGACGACCACGTCGTCGAGCCCCCCGACATGTTCGAGGGCCACGTCCCGGAGAAGTACAAGGACGAGGCTCCGAAGGTCGTCAAGAACGAGCAGGGCAACGACACCTGGATGTTCCAGGGCGCGTCGATGGGCACGATGGGCTTGAACGCCGTGGTCAGCTGGCCGGCCGAGGAGTGGGGCATGGACCCCGCCGGCTACGCCGAGATGCGGCCGGGCGCCTACGACATCCACTCGCGTATCCGCGACATGGACCGCAACGGCATCCTCGCGTCGATGTGCTTCCCGACGTTCGCGGGCTTCTCCGCCGGCTTCTTCCAGAAGGCCCCGGACAAGGACCTCGCGTTCGCGATGCTGCAGGCCTACAACGACTGGCACGTCGACGAGTGGTGCGCGGCCTACCCGGGCCGGATGATCCCGATCGGCATCTCGCCGGTGTGGAACCAGGAGCAGATGGTCTCGGAGATCCACCGGCTCTCGGCCAAGGGCGTACGCGCGGTGACGATGCCGGAGTTGCCGCACCTGCAGGGTGTGCCGTCGTACCACGACATGGACTACTGGGGCCCGGTGTTCCAGGCCTGCAGCGACACCGGCACCGTGATGTGCCTGCACATCGGCGCGGGCCTCGGCGCGTTGAAGCTCACCCCGGGTGCGCCGATCGACAACATGATCATCCTGGCCACCCAGGTGTCGGTGCTGGCGGCGCAGGACCTGCTGTGGGGCCCGGCCATGCGGACATTCCCCGACCTGAAGATCGCCTGGTCGGAGGCGGGTATCGGGTGGATCCCGTTCTACCTCGACCGCAGCGACCGGCACTACACGAACCAGCGCTGGTTGCGCCGCGACTTCGGTGGCTCGCTGCCCAGCGAGGTGTTCAAGGCCCACTCGCTGGCGTGTTACGTCACCGACCCGGCGGCGCTGAAGAACCGGCACGAGATCGGCATCGAGACGATCGCGTGGGAGTGCGACTACCCGCACTCGGACTCGATCTTCCCGAACGCGCCGGAGTTCGTGCTCAACGAGATGAACAACGCCGGCGTGAACGACGAAGAGATCAACATGATCACCTGGCAGAACAGCGCCCGGTTCTTCGGCTGGGACCCGTTCAAGCACATCTCGGCAGAAGACGCCACTGTCGGCGCCCTGCGCGCCACCGCCACCGATGTGGACGTCTCGATCCGGCCCCGCGCCGAGTGGGCGAAGATGTACGAGGCCGCGTCGCGATGACGACCACGGAGACCGACAGCGGGGTGCTCGCCGGCGACGAGCGGATGCTCATCGACGGTGAGCTGCAGCTGACCGGCAGCGGTGCGACGTTCGACGTCGTGCACCCGGCGACCGAGGAGGTCGCCGGGCGGGCCACCGACGGCACCGTCGAGGATCTGGGCCGCGCGGTCGCCGCCGCACGGCGCGCGTTCGACACCACCGAATGGTCGCGCGACGTCGAGTTCCGCTACCACTGCCTCACCCAGCTGCACACCGCTCTGGAACGCAACAAGGAACGACTGCGGCGGATCACGGTGACCGAGGTCGGCTGCCCGGTCAGCATGACCGGCAGCCACATCGAGAGCCCGATCGACGAGGTCGCCCACTGGGCCGAGATCGGCCGGAACTTCGAGTACCTGCAGGACACCGGCGTGCACCAGTCGTTGGCCGGGCCGTCGCGGCGGCTGCTGCACTACGACCCGGTCGGTGTCGTCGGTGCGATTACCCCGTGGAACGTGCCGTTCTACCTCAACGTCGCCGAGACCGTGCCCGCGCTGATGGCCGGCAACACGGTCGTGCTCAAGCCGGCCCAGCTCACCCCCTGGGCGGGCAGCGAGCTGGGCCGGATCGTCGCCGAGGAGACCGACATCCCGGCCGGGGTGTTCAACGTCGTCGTCTCGAACGCCAACGAGGTCGGCGCCGCCCTGTCGGCCGACCCGCGCGTCGACATGATCACGTTCACCGGCTCCACCGCGACCGGCCGCGCGATCCTCGCCGCCGGAGCGTCGACGGTGAAACGGACGCTGCTGGAGCTCGGCGGGAAGTCCGCGCACATCGTGCTGGACGACGCCGACCTGACCGCGGCGCTGCCGATGGCAGCGATGCTGGCGTGCATCATGTCCGGTCAGAGCTGCGTGTTACCCAGCCGGATCCTGCTGCCGCGGTCCCGCTACGACGAGGGACTCGCGATCCTGCAGGCGACGATGGAGGGCTTCCCGGTCGGTGACCCCTGGGACCCGAAGAACATGCAGGGCCCGCAGATCAGCCAGGGCCAGCGCGCGAAGGTGCTCGGCCTGATCGCCGACGGCATCGCGTCCGGCGCCCGGCTGGTCACCGGCGGCGGTGTCCCGTCCGACCTTCCGGTCGGCTACTACGTGCAGCCGACGCTGCTGGCCGACGTCGACCCCGACGCCCGCGTGGCGCAGGAGGAGATCTTCGGCCCGGTGCTGACCGTCACCCCGTTCGACACCGACGACGAGGCGATCACGATCGCGAACAACTCGATCTACGGTCTGGCCGGTCAGGTCAGCAGCGCGGACGAGGACCGGGCGCTGACGGTGGCGCTGCGGCTGCGCACCGGCAGCGCCAACATCAACGGCGGACAGTCGTTCGGGCTGACCAGTCCCTTCGGCGGCACGAAGCAGAGCGGGCTCGGGCGCCGCAACGGCCTGCACGGGTTCCAGGAGTACTTGGAGATCAAGACCCTGGGGCTGCCCGTCTAGATCAGATCACGGATCATGCGCGGTCCGTCCACCTTCCGGTACGCCTCGGCGACGCGGGTGACCCGTTCGCGGTAGGACGCGGTGTCCAGGAGGTGGCGGACCGCTTCGGTGATCTGGTCGGGCTTCGGCCGCTGGGTGTGCAGGTCGACGCCCAGTTCCAGCAGGCCGACGCGGGCCGCCGTCGACGGCTTGTCCTCGGTCTCGCCGGCCACCACGACCGGGACACCGGCGGCGAGAGCCTGCTGCGTGGAGCCGTACCCGCCGTTCGTGACGAAGACGTCCGCCCGCGGCAGCAGCTGGGAGAACGGCACGAACTCCTCGACGATGACGTTGGCCGGCACCTCGACGTCCAGGTCCGCGATCGGGCGGCCGAGTGCGGCCACGACCAGGACGTCCTGGTCGGCGAGCGCCTCGAGCGTCGGCTCGATCAGTTCGGACAGGTCCCCGTTGGCCAGCGTCCCCTGGCTCACGACGACGACCGGCCGCGTGCCGTCCAGCTCGGGCCACCAGGCCGGCGGCTCCCAGCCCTCCGGCACGGCAGGCGTCAGCGGGCCGACGAACTGGATCAGACCCTCCGGCAGGTCCGAGCGCGGGAACTCGAACTCCGGAACGGTGAGTTGCGCGAGCACGTCGGGCTCGTGGTAGAGCGACGCGAAGATGTTCGGGAACGACAGGCCTGTGCCGCCGACGCTGTGCACGATGTCCTCGATGTACTGGCTGGCACCGGACACCGCGCCGGCCAGACCGGCGTTGAACCCGCGGTTGGCCTCGACCTGGTCGGTGCCGTCCGGTGCGGGCGCCGGGCCGAACGGCGTGGTGTCGTCGCTCGGGTAGTAGACCGGCGTGATGCCCACCGAGATCCAGCGCCGGGGACGGATTCCGGCTCCGTGCATCGACGGCAGCACGCCGAGGAACATCAGGTCGCCGACGACCACGCTGTCCGGGTCCTCGGCCAGTAACTCCTGGAGCAGCGCGTGCTGGTCCGGGATCGGATCGCCGAAGACGTGCGAGAAGTCGTGCACGAGCATCGCCGGGCCGGGCGGCAGGGAGACGCGCGCGGGGAACAGCTCGTTCAGGCGCCGGTCGTCGAAAGCGGCTTTGCCGGACAGCGGACGCATCCGGGCGCCCGCGCGCTCGGCCAAGTCGGTGAAACGCTCGCCGGTGACGACGGTGACGTCGTGGCCGGCGGCGACGAGGTCACCGGCGATCTGGATCATCGGGAAGACGTGACCTGCCAGGGGGACAGAAGCCACGATCACACGACTCACGACAAGATCTCCTCAATTGAGCGTAACGTTGTTCTGGTCAATTAGAAACCGTAGACTATGGACGCAAGTCGCGAAAGGAGGCCCGTGGCCCGCACCTACCGCTCCCCGGCCCGGGAGCAGCAGGCCGAGGAGACGAAGGTCCGGATCTGTCTGGCGGCCGCGCCGCTCTTCGCCACGCAGGGCTACGCCGCGACGTCGATGCGGCAGCTCGCCACCGCCGCCGGTGTCTCGATGGACACGATGTACAGCCTCGGGTCGAAGTCCGACGTCTTCCTGCGGGCGCTGGAGATGACGCTGAGCGGCCTGACCGACGGCACGCCGCTCTTCGACCGTCCCGACCTCGCCTCACCACCGCCCGGGGCCACGCTCCGGGACGTCGTCGAGGACGTCGTGGCTGCGGTGGTGGGCGCGAACCGGCGCGCTGTCGGCCTCTGGACCGCCTTCCTCGAAGGCGCCAACACCGATGCGGCGCTCGCCGCCGCGTTCGCCCAGCGCATCGCCGACATGCGCAGCGAGGGGATCAAACTGTTCCAGCGGTTCGTCGACTGGGGGCTCTGTCCGGCGCCCGTGGACCTGGTCCGCACCGTCGACCTGGGTTGGACCGCCTCCCACCCGAGCACCTACACGCTCATGGTGACGCACGCCGGCTGGACGCCCGCGCAGTACCAGGAGTGGCTGGTCGAGCGGTACCTGGAACTGCTACGTGGCTAGGATGCCGCCGTCGACGTAGAGGTCGTGGGCGTTCATCCCGGTGTTGCGGAGCAGGAATTCGGTGGCGTCGGCGACCTCGGCCATCGTGACCAGGCGCCCGATCGGCGTCCGGTCGGCGTGGGGCGGGTTCGGCACGTCCCGCCACTTCGGGCTGTCACCGATCAGGCCCGAGTGCAGCGCGTTGACGCGGTGCGGCGCGATCTCCAGCGCGAGCGTCTTCACCAGCCCGGTGATGCCGGCGTTGAACGTCGTCACGATCGTCGAACCGGGGTACGGGCGCTCCTTGGCGAGCCCGCCGAACAGCACGACGGCGGCGCCCGGGGTGAACCGGTCGCGCAGCACGCGGACGGCTTCCGCGTACCCGACCAGCTTCATCGTCACCGCGGCGATCGCGTCGGGCACGTTCAGGTTCGCGAGCGTGTTGGGTGCCTGGCCGACGGCGGTGATGATCAGGTTGTCGACCTCGCGCACGGACGCCAGTGAGGCGTCGAGCGTCTCGGGCCGGGCGAGGTCGAGCGTCAGCGTTCCGGTGCGGGGGCCGACCTCGGCGGCGGCGGCCTCGGCGGTCGCCTTGTCGCGACTGGTGATGACGACGTCGTCGCCGCGCTCGGCGAAGCGCCGGGCGATCACGCGGCCGACTCCGCCGCTGCCGCCGATCACGATCGTGGTGGTCATGCGCTCAGGCTCTCCAGGGTGCGGTTGGCCTGCTCACGCAGGACGGGGAAGGCTTCGAGGGCAGCCGGCGGCATGTTCGCCGCGACGGCCGCGAGTTCGTCCGGGGTTCCGACCCGTTCGAAGAAGCCGATGTTGAGGTGGGCGCCGACGGGCGGGGAGGACGCGATCACCGACCGCGCGAACGGGGCCCACGTCTCGTCGGGCATGTGGGCGGCCAGCGCGGGGAACAGCACGGGCTCCTCGTGTTCGAGGTGCTCGTGGACGAGGTTGCGTACCTCGGTGGCGGCCGTGGCCAGCTGTGCGCTGGGGACGGGTGCGTCTGCGAGTTGGCCGAGGGCGGCGTCCAGCGCATCGTGTTCTTCGTGGAAGTCGGTCAGGGTGGCGCCGGCCGCGAGGAGCTGTGGCCAGAGGACGTCGTCCTCGCTCTCGTGGTGGTGCCGCAGCGCCGCGACGGTGAAGTCGCGTAACTCGGTGAGTGCATCGTGCGGGCTGCTGGGCCGCTGGGCGGCATCGGCCAGCAACGACGTTGCCGCGCGATGCATCTTGTGGAGCAGCCGGGTCTCGGCAATTGCTTGGCTCACGAGTGTTCTCCGGTAGGTGGCTCGGCTAATATCCAGTTGGATATTAACTCACCGTGCAAAGGGGACTGATGAGCAGGCGTGACCCCGAGGGGCATCGGGCGGCGATCCTGGCGGCGGCCCGGGAGGCGTTCGGCGAGCGTGGCTACTCCGGTACGACGCTCCGGGAGATCGCGCGCCGCGCCGGGGTCACCCACGGGCTGATCACGCAGCAGTTCGCGTCCAAGGAGCGGCTGTTCCTCGCCGCGGTGCCCGGCAACAGCGACTTGGCGAGCGTCGCCGTGGGTGATCCGGAAACCCTGCCGGAACGGCTCGCGCAGGGGTTCGTGCAACGCATGGAGGCCGGTGCGACGACGGATCCGCTCATCATCCTGATCCGCAGCGCGGCCTCCGACGAGCGCACCGCGGCCAGCCTGCTCGCCGCGATGCAGGAACACAGCATCGACGTCTACGGGTCCGTTCTGCGCGGCCTGCCGGTCGACGATCTGGACGCCCGGGTCACGCTCGTCGGAGCGCAGATGATCGGGGTCGCGTTCGTGCGTCACATCGCGCGCACCGAGCCGTTGGCGTCGATGCCGCCGGAGCAGTTGACCACGCATCTCGCCCGGATACTGCGGAGCATTCTGTTCGGCTGAGCCCCCTTACGCTGCTGGTCAATGGACATCAGCGGAAGTGCGAGCCCCCTGCTCATCCTCAGCCTCAACCTGCTGGGGACGTTCGTGTTCGGACTCAGCGGGGGACTGGCCGCAGTGCGCGCGAACCTCGACCTGTTCGGCGTCGTCGTGCTGGCGACGGTCGTCGCGATGACCGGCGGAATCGTTCGCGACGTGCTGATCGGGACACCGCCGGCCACGTTCCGCGACTGGCGCTACCTGGTGGCCGCCGCGGCGGCCGGGCTGGTGTGTTTCTTCGGTGGCCATCTGCTGGAGCGGGCGGAGTCGAGCGTCACGATCTTCGACGCCCTCGGCCTCGGTCTGGTCGCGGTGACCGGGGCGAGCAAGGCGCTGCAGTTCGGCCTCGGCCCGATCCAGGCGATCATCCTCGGTGCGGTGACCGGGATCGGCGGCGGAATGCTGCGTGACGTCCTGCTCCGCGAGGTTCCGGCCGTGCTCCGGGAGGGGCTGTACGCCGTTCCGGCGCTCCTCGGGGCCGCGGTCGTCGTCGTCGCGCACCGCGTCGGGAGCACCAGCGCGGTGTTCACGGTGCTGGGGGCGCTGGTGTGCATCGTCGTCCGGCTGATCGGGTGGAAGTACCAGGTCAACGCCCCGACGCCGCGTCGGCGGTGAGCAGTTTCGCGACGGCGAACTCGAAGCGCTCGTCGAAGGATTCCTCGAGCAGGTTCGGCGTGGTGCGTTGGAGCGCGGGGCGCGGACCGACGTCGAGAGGTCGGATGACCTGTGCCTGTTCCTCCTGGGTGAGGCCGAGCGTCAGGTAGACGAGGCTCCAGCAGGTCCAGACGGCTTCTTTTTCCGGCAATCCGCCCTCGAGCAGGGCGCCGACCAGCGCCTCGGCGAAGTCCAGCGTCGCCGGTTCGGCCGCGTACGTGCCGCTGACGACGATCGCGCCGTCGCGGTGAGCGAGCATGGCGCGGCGGTAGCGGCGCATGAGCTCGGCGGCGCGGTCGCGCCAGTGTTCCGGTAGGTCCTCGAGTGAGGCGCCGGCGACGATCGCGTCGGCCATCAGCTCCATCAGCCGGGCTTTGCTCTTGGCGTGCCACAGGACGGTGTTCATCCGGACGCCGAGCCGGTCGGCGATCGTGCGCATCGAGACCGCCGAGGCCCCCTTCTGGTTCAGGACGTGGATTGCCGCTCGAACGACGTCCTCTTGACTCTTGGTCACTGACCTAGTCTAGTACTTGGTCAGTGACCAAGGAGGATGAGGCATGGTGGATGTCGTTGTTGTCGGGGCCGGGCCGACCGGTCTGTGGTTGGCCGGTGAGCTGCGGCTCGGTGGGGCAACCGTCACGGTCGTGGAGGCGCGCGCCCAGCGGGATCCAAACTCGAAGGCGCTGACGATTCATCCGCGCACGATCGAGATCTTCGACTGCCGGGGTGTCGTCGAGCCGTTCCTGGCCGAAGGGTTGCGTATCCCGAACGGACACTTCGGAGCGCTGCCGGATCGGATGGACTTCTCGGTGCTCGATACGCCGTATCCGTTCACGCTCGCGCTGGTGCAGGCGCGGACCGAGGAGCTGCTCGAGGCGCGCGCCGTCTCTCTGGGCGCAACCGTTCGGCGGGGTTGTTCGGTTGTCGGTCTCGCGGCGGCCGGCGTGGAATTGGCCGACGGCAGCGTGATCGAGGCGCGGTACATCGTCGGGTGTGACGGTGTGCGCAGCACGGTGCGGGAAGCCGCCGGCATCGACTTCCCCGGCACCGACGCCACCACCTGGGGCTGGCTCGGCGACGTCGTGCTCGACGCCCCGCCCGAGCGCGGCTTCGCCAGCATCGCCGGCGTCGAGGGCGGCCTGATGATCGTGCCGCTGCCCGGCGGGATCCACCGGTTCGTCGGCGGCGATCCGGTCGGCGACCGCCCCGGTGAACTGCAGTTCGACGAATTCCGCGCGACAGTGCGACGCATCGCTGGCACCGACTTCGGCATGCGCGACCCGGTGTGGCTGTCCCGCTTCGGCAACGCGACCCGGCAGGCAGCTTCGTACCGTCGGGGGAACGTGTTACTTGCCGGCGACGCTGCCCACATGCACTTCCCGACCGGTGGCGTCGGCATGAACGTCGGCATTCAGGACGCGCACAACCTGGGCTGGAAACTCGCCGCAGTGGTCACCGGCCGAGCCGACGAGAGCCTGCTCGATACGTATCACGAGGAGCGTCACCCGGTCGGTGCGGAGCTGCTGCGGCACACGCGGGCGCAGACCGCGCTGATCAACGCGTACTCGGCCGAAGGGCAGGCGTTGCGGTCGGTGCTCAGCGAGATGATCGCGATCGCGCCGGATCTGTCGCGGGAGCTGGCGGAGCGGCTGTCGGGGTTGAGCGTGGCGTACGCGTCGGGTCGGCGCGTGCCGGACCGGGACGGTCTGTTCGCTGCGCTGCGCACCGGACAGCACGTCACCACGGATCTGGGCGTCGTGCGGCCGGACGGGCACTTCGCTCTCTCAGGGTGAGGAGGGTCACGTCAAGGGCGTGGATACGGCGGCGCGGGGTAGCCCATGGTGTGTGCTTCGCAGAACGCGAGGCCAGCAGAGGGAGGCCACACCTATGGGCGCCGACGACAAGCTGAACAACAAGGCCGAAGAGATCGGCGGCAAGGTCAAGGAGGGCGCCGGCAAGGCGACCGACAACCCGGACCTGGAAGCCGAAGGCAAGGGCGACCAGGCCGGCGCCAACCTCAAGCAGGCCGGCGAGAAGATCAAGGACGTCTTCAAGTCCTGATCGACCTCCACTACCGACGCTGAACCGGGTCGGCTGAGAGACCGTCACTATGCTGATCGTTGCAGGATGGTCTTCAGCCGACCCGGGAGGCAGACGAATGACCAGTGGCCCCAAGTTTGACCTGCAGGCCCGCTTACGCACCGATCAGCCGGCCAGTGCGCGGATGTGGGACTACCTGCTCGGCGGTAAGGACAATTTCGCCGCGGACCGCACTGCCGCCGACGCCATCGTCGCGCAGCAGCCGGAGATGGCCGAGTTCGCCCGGGCCGGTCGTCAGTTCCTCGCGCGTGCCGTGGGGTTCCTGGCCGGTGAGGCCGGGATCCGCCAGTTCCTCGACATCGGGCCCGGACTTCCGACGGCCAACAACACGCACGAAGTGGCCCAGCGCATCGCGCCCGACTCCCGGGTCGTGTACGTCGACAACGATCCGTTGGTGCTGGTGCACGCCCGTGCGTTGCTGACCAGCAGTCCGGAAGGCGCTACCGACTACGTCGACGCCGACGCGCGGGACCCGAAGACGATTCTGCGGGCCGCTGCGGCCACGCTGGATTTCTCCCGCCCGGTCGCGGTCATGATGATCGGCATCCTGGGGCACATCTCGGACGAGGAGGGTCCCGCAGACGTCGTGCGCACGATCGTCGACGCGCTGGCGCCCGGTAGTTACCTCGCGATCAACGACACCATCACCACCCCGCGGAACGACGACGCGGCGGAGGCTGCCCAGAGCGAGGGTGCTGTCGACTACACGCTGCGGACCGTCGAACAGATCACCGCCTTTTTCGACGGCTTGGAGCTGGTCGAGCCGGGCGTCGTCTCGAATCCGCTGTGGCGCCCGGAACCCGGCACGCACCCGACCGAACTGGCCGTCTACAGCGGCGTGGCACGCAAAGTCTCACGCGCCGACGTGGATGCCGGGACGGCGTGACGGGTCGGGCTCGGCTTCGCGGAGGATCTCGCGGGTGACCGGGGCAGTGTCCCCGCGGCCGAGCAGGAAGTAGCGCACCATGTGCACCAGCGGGCTGCCTTCGGCCCACGCGAAGTAGCAGTGCGGGCGGACGCCGGTGGTGTCGCGCAGCGCCAGCAGGATCGCCGCGATCGCGTTCGGGGCCGCCGGTGCGTCGGCACGCAGCACCCGGTGCCCGTCCACCTCCACGCCCCGCACCTCGAGCGTGTTGCTGAAGCTGGACGGGTCGATCACCGCGATCTCCAGGAAGATCACGTCCGCCCCGCCCGGCACGGGGTTGTCGCCCCGCTGCTCGCGTTCCTTGTCCGCGTACTCGGCGGCGTTGCCGGCCTGGCGGCGGTTGGCGATCAGGTTGATGCGGTGGTCGTGGGCGATCGTGTCGGTGATGAACTGGCGCGCGGTCTCGTCGAACGTGATGCGGTCCGCGCGCAGCTCGGTGGTCCGCGAGACGCGGGAGATCAGCGAGATGACGATGATCCCGGCGATGAACAGCGCCGAGATCGCGATGCCGTCGGGCTTCTCGACGACGTTGTCGACCAGGGCGTACACGAGCACCGCGGTGAGCAGACCGAACCCGACGCCCGACAGTCGCCGACCGTGGCGGACCGCGGAAACCGTCACCGCGAACGCACCCGACACCATCATCGCCAGGATCCCGGTGGCGTAGGCGCCGGCCTGCGCGTCGACGTCCGCGCCGAACGCGATCGTCAGAATGACGCTGATCGTCGTGTAGACGAGCACGACCGGCCGCACGGCCCGGCCCCACTCCGGCGCCATGCCGTAGCCGGGCAGGTAGCGCGGCACGATGTTCACCAGCCCGGCCATCGCCGACGCACCGGCGAACCACAGGATCAGTACGGTGCTGATGTCGTAGACCGTGCCGAACGTCTCGCCGAGCTTCTCGTGCGCCAGCCACGCCAGCGCGCGTCCGTTGGCCTCGCCGCCCTCGTCGAACTCGGCCTCGGGGATCAGGATCGTCGTCACGAAGCTGCTGGCCAGGAGGTAGACACTCATGATCAGCGCGGCGCCGGTGAGTAGCTTGCGGGCATTGCGGATCCGCGACCGCAGCCGCTGCTCGGCGTCCGCGCCGTCGGTGGCGATCAGCGGCATCATGCTGACGCCGGTCTCGAACCCCGACAGGCCCAGCACCAGGGCGGGGAACGCGAGGATGGCCGGCACCGCGAGGTTCGAGAACAGCCCGCCGCTTCCGTCGGTCAGCGCACTCGTCCACGCCGACCACGCCCCGTCGGTCGTCACGACGTCCACCAGACCGACGACGATCACGACCGCGTTGAGCCCCAGGAACACCGTCACCAGCGGAATCGCGACGCTGACCGCCTCGGAGAACCCGAGCAGGAACACCCCGCCCAAGATCAACAGCATGATGACGGTCAACGCGACGGCGTGGCCGTGCAACGCCGTCGGGAAGTGCGGGTTCTCCAGCACGTGGAGTGACGCGTCGGCCGCGGACAACGTGATCGTGATGATCCACGACGTGCACACGAAACCCAGCAGCACCAGCACGAAGATCTTGCCGCGCCAGAACGGCAGCAGCTCCTCGAGCATCGCGACCGACCCGGCGCCGTGCGGGCTCTCCTTGGCCACCCGCCGGTACATCGGCAACATGCCCAGCAGCGTCAGCGCGACGATCAGCAGCGTCGCCAGCGGAGACACCGCACCGGCGGCGGTCGCGGCGATCGCCGGTACGTAGGCGAGACTGGAGAAGTAGTCGACGCCCGTCAGGCACATGACCTTCCACCAGGCGTGCTGCTCGGCGTGGGCCTCCCCGGCCGCGGGCCCGACCGGCTGCACCTGGTGCTTCAGTAACCACCGGGAGAGACCGCTGGTGGGCTGCTGGCCCGGTGCCGGTGTCTCCACCACGGCGGGTACCACGTGGTCGGCCGTGTCGTCCATGAACTGTCCCGGTCTCGATGGCACTGTCGCTGACACGCTACGTCCAGCGATCAGGCGGACGCGCCGCGGGTCAGGCGACCTTCCACAGCTGGACTTCGCCGTTGGCGAGGCCGAGCGCGATCACCGCGGAGGTGTGGTTGAACGTTGCGGATTTCGCGACCGCCCTGGTGTGCATGGTCACCGACCGTCCCGCCGGCTTGGCGTCGTCCGCGCTCCAGTGGGTGAGCGTGTTCCCGGCGAACACCGAGAGCTGGCTGCCGTCGGCGTTGAAGCCGAGCGTGAGCACGTCGCCGCCCTGGCTGCCCGGGTCGATCAGCGTGCCGACCTGCTCGCCGGTGGACGGGTCGAAGATCATCACGCCCTGGCCGACCACCCCGGCGGCCAGGCGGGTGCCGTCCGGGCTGAACGCCATCGTGACGATGAGGCGGTCGCCGGTCCAGTTGCGGATCGTGCGTTCCAGTTTGTGGGAGGTGAGGTCCCAGATGTGTATGCCGTCGTAGCCGGCGGTGGCTACCAGCTTCTTGTCGGGGGAGAACGCGACCACGTCGTGGCCGTGGTCCTCGCTCTCCGGCGAGCGCAGCGGGCCGTCGCCGTTGACGTCGCCGAAGCCGGACTCGTAGACCCAGACTTCGCCGTCGTCGGCCGCGCCGGCCATCGTGCGTCCGTCGAGGCTGTACGCGACGGCTCCGACCTGGCCCTCTCCCTTGCTGACTGCCGCGTCCTTCTGCGTACCCGTCGCCGGGTCCCACTGCTTGAGGTCGCCGAAGTCGCCGCCGGTCAGCAGCGGTTCGGAGCCGTCCGGCGTGCGCGCCGGGTCGTCGCCCCCGGGTTCTTCCGCGCCCACTGCAAAGGCCAGGTCGTTGACGTTGGTCGCGGTGCCGCCGAGGGGGCCGATGACGCGACCGTCCGCTTTGGTCGACCTGACGTAGGCCCGGCCGTCGGAGCCGACATAAGCCACCTGGCTGGCGGTGGAGTTGACCGCGAGGCGGTCGGCGCCTTTGTCGGCCTTGAACGTGAGCAGGTTCGTCGGCGCGCCGGTGCCGGGGGTGGCACTGGCCGACGGCGCCGGGCTCGAGACGACCGGCTCGTCCTCCGAAGCGTTGAACACGTCCCGATTGGCCACCAACACCGACACCCCGGTGACGATGAGCACCGCAATCGCCGCCGCCACAACGATCAGGATGTTGCGACTCTTCCTCCCGGACCGCGACCCAGAATCGGTGGGCGAGTGGCTGTCCGCCGCGCCGCCCTGGCCCAGCCCATTCGGCGGCGGCCCGCTGCCCGCGGCGCCGCCCGAATCCGGGCCGCTGCTCGCGGCGCCGTTCGGCGGGGCGCTGGCTGTGGGGCCGTTCCAGGCCGGCCCATTCCGGGGCGGCCCTGCGGGGGACGGGTCGCCTGCGGCTGGCGCGGCGGACACTGTGGGCGCGGAGCGCCAGGCCTGGGCTGGTTCGCGGGGGAGTAGGGCGCTGTCGATCCGTAAGGGGACGCCGGAGCGGGCGATCCAGTCGTGACCGAGGTCCTGGTCGGCGGCCCGAACGAGCTCCACCGCGAAGTCCCGCGCCGACTCCGGCCGATCCCCCGGATCCTTCTCCAACAACCGCAGAACGAGCGCCGACAACGCCGGCGGAACTCCCTCCATCGGCCGAGGCGGCACCGTCATGTGGTGATGCAACAACCCAGGCATCGGCAACTCGGACGGAAACGGCGACCGCCCGGCAAGCAACTCGTAAAACGTCGCCCCGAGCGCGTACAGATCCGTCGCGGGCCCGATCCGCCCACCCGCTATCTGCTCCGGCGCGATGTACCGCGGCGTCCCCACGATGTTGACGCTCGCCGACGCATCGGTCCCGGCAAACAACTTCGCGATCCCGAAGTCGCCGACCTTCAGCAACCCCTCGGACGTGAACAGCAGATTCGCCGGCTTGATGTCCCGATGCACGACCCCTTGCCGGTGAGCAACGGACAACGCCTCGGTGACCGCGAGCATCCACGCCGACGCGACCCCCGGATCCACGGCCCGCCCCATCCGATCGGCGAGCGTGCCGCCACCCAGGAACTCCATCACCAGCAGCAGCACCATGCCGTGCTCGGCGTACTCGTTCACCCGGACGATGTGCGGATGGTCCAACGACGTCAGCACCCGCGCCTCGGTGAGGAACCGCTGCGAGGCACTCACCGCGTCGCTCTCGACGGTCATCAGCGCCTTGACCGCGTGCGTCGAGCCCAGACGCCGGTGTCTGGCGGTGAAGACCACCCCGTGCGCGCCCCGTCCGATCGGCTCGCCGACCTCGTACTGCGGTAACGCGGCCACCAACTGCGCCCGGTCGATGATCACCATCGTCCACTCTGTCTGCGTTCACTTCAGGACTGATTACGACGATACTGTCGCCACTGGGGCTGAAGTGATGGTAGCTACCAGTTGCACCCCCACGTCGGAGGCCGCAACAGCCCGGGTACCCCTGACATCGACGAACCGCAGCGCGGCCAGGTCGAGGACGCAGTTCATGGTTGAGGAAATGGCCGCGGGCTCCCTCGATGTCCTCGGATCCCCGCTTCCAGCTGAACGAGCGGTCAGCCCGGACGTCGAGGCGGTGCTGCACCGGGCGCGGGGGTCGTTCGCCGGCTGGGTGGCCCGGAACGCTGCGGCGTTCGGCTGAGTAACCGTATGGCCGCTAGGAAGCGACGTTGCCGCAGCACCCGTCGCCTGGGGGGTGACCGGGCCCGGTCGTCGGCGCGCAGCAGGCGTCGCCGCGCCAGGCTTCCCGGCCTTCCTTCACTGCGACCGCGGCGATGACCAACGCGGCCACCGGATCAGCCCACCACCAGCCGAACAGTGAGTTCACGGCCAGGCCGACCAACAGCACTCCCGACAGGTACGTACACAGGAGCGTCTGCGTGGAGTCGGCGACCGCGGACGCCGAGCCCAGCTCACGGCCGGCGCGGCGCTGAGCCGCGGAGAGCACGGGCATGATCGCCAGGGACAGCGCAGCGAGGACCAACCCGACCGTCGAGTGTTCGGCCCGCTCCCCACCGATCAGGGCGCGCGCGGACCCGACGCTGACGTAGGCGGCGAGCGCGTAGAACGAGACCGCGATGATCCGCAGTGCCACCCGCTCGCGTGCTTGCGGATCCCGACCGGCGAATTGCCAGGCCACCGCGGCGGCCGACGACACCTCGATGACCGAGTCGAGCCCGAACCCGATCAGCGCGGTCGAGGACGCGATGTGCCCTGCGGTGATCGCGACGACGGCCTCGACGACGTTGTAGGTGATCGTCGCGGCCACGAGC
Organism: Cryptosporangium sp. NPDC048952; assembly: GCF_043197895.1. NCBI lineage: Bacteria > Bacillati > Actinomycetota > Actinomycetes > Cryptosporangiales > Cryptosporangiaceae > Cryptosporangium > Cryptosporangium sp. NPDC048952. The sequence goes on from NZ_JBICTY010000004.1 coordinate 550,027, forward strand.
AGCCGGATCCGCCGTGCAAGGACGGCGCGGCGGGCAGGGGAGGGGCCGAGCCGGAGCACCGTCATCAGCAGCAGCCCTTCTCATCGGCGTCCCGGCACGCGGCCGGGTCGACGGCGAGGACCAGTCCGAGTAGGTCACCCAGGGCATGCGTGAGCCGTGGATCGGCCAATTCGTAGCGGGTCCGTCTGCCTTCCGGCGCGGCCACGACCAGGCCACAGCCACGCAGGCAGGCCAGGTGGTTGGACAGGTTCTGCCGCGAGGTGCCCAGCGCCTCGGCCAGGTCTGCGGGATAGGCCGGCCCGTCGCGCAACGCGAGCAGTACCCGGGCGCGCACCGGGTCCGACAGCGCGTGCCCGAACCGGGCGAGAACTTCGCCGTAGGTCGCCGTCTCCATTCGTTGACAGTACAGCGTACAGTGAATTCAGAGAACCATGAACTCTCTCAGCCTTTTGCGGCGCAACCCGAGCTGCGCCGCCGGCGGCGCAGCTCGGGTTGCGCCCGTGCCGGCGGAACGTACGACACGTCGAGAGGACTCAGGTCCACGCCGGGCGGGACGACCTCGTCGATCTGGTCGAGGACTTCGTCGTCGAGGACCGAATCGGCGCCGGCGAGCAGGTCGTCGAGGTGGGCCATGGTCCGCGGGCCGATGATCGCCGAGGTGACCGCTGGGTGGCTGATGGCGAAGGCCATGGCCAGGTGGGTCAGTGACAGCCCGGCCTGCTCGGCGATCGGGACGAGCTTCTCGACGGCATCGAGCTTCCTCTCGTCGGTCATGGCCAGCGGGCTCCGGACGAGGGTGCCGAGTCCTAGCGTTCGCAGACCGGCAGCACGTCGCGTTCGATGCCGCGGTTGAGGATCGAGTACGGCGGTTGTTCCGTGCGGAAGCGGGCCAGGTTGCGCCGCTCGGCGACCCATTGGGCCTCCACGATCTCCGCGGCGGGCAGGCTGGAGTGGCCGATCGGAGCACGACGTCGTCGCGCCGACCGCGCAGCGCTCTGCCGACGATACGTTCGGTTTCGCCGTCACCGCCGCCGCTGCCGTAGACATCGGCGGTGTCGATGGAATTGATGCCCGCGTCGGGTGCTCTGTGGATGATTCGGATGCAGTCGTCGGGGTCGGGATTGCCGTACGGGCCGAACATCATGGTGCCCAGGCAGTAGGGGCTGACCTGGATTCCGGTACGGCCGAGCGGTCGAGTGCGTACGGGTGGGAATCAGCCGGCGTGAGCGACGTTGACCTGGAGGATCCAGGTGACGCCGAAGCGGTCGGTGAGCATCCCGAAGCCGGGGCTGAAGTGCGACGGGCCGAACTTCTCGACGATCTCGGCGCCGTCGGAGAGCTTGTCCCACAGTGCGCTGATCTCCTCGGCGGTGTCGCCGCCGATCGCGACGAAGAACCGCTCGCCGGTCAGTGTCAGGTTGTTCTCCCGGGTCGTCGCGGTCAGCGGAGCCGTGGGGACGGCGTGGCTGGGAACGTCGTAGGCCAGGATGGTGAAGCCGTTGTCGGCGGTGACCTGACCGAAGACGATCTTGTCGGCGTCGGGCAGCTCCTTCGGCATGCCGAAGTCGCTGTAGGCGACGGCCATGAGGTGACCGCCGAACACGGACTGGTAGAACTCCAGCGCCGAACGCGCGTCGCCCCGGAAGTTCAGGTGCGTGTTGGTGGTGATCGCCATGGTGATGACTCCTTGGTGCGTTGTCCTACGGTCAATCGGCCGCGTTCGGCCGTGAACCAAGATTCGCAGGCATAGGTGCCAGGTTGTGTCACCTACTTCGGGGAGAATCAGGTTCATGCCGAAGACGTCCGCTCGCCTGCTGGCGCTGCTCTCCCTGCTTCAGGCTCGTCGGGACTGGCCCGGCACGCTGCTGGCCGAGCGCCTCGACATCAGCCTGCGTACCGTGCGCCGCGACGTCGACCGGCTCCGCGAGCTCGGCTATCCCATCGCCGCGGTGAAAGGGCCCGACGGCGGCTACCGGCTGAGCGCCGGCACTGAACTGCCACCGCTGTTGTTCGACGACGAACAGGCCATCGCGCTGACCATCGCATTGCAGGTCGCCGCCACCACCGCGGGCGACAACCTCGCCGAGGCCGCCCTCCGAGCGCTGAACACAATCCGGCAGGTCATGCCCGCCCGGCTGCGCAACCGCGTCGAGGCCCTGCAAGTCACTGCGATCGAACGATCGGCCCCGTCCGTCGACGGGGAGGTGCTCCTGGCGATCAGCGCTGCTGTCCACGCCCACGAGATGCTGCGATTCGACTACGGCTCGGACGAGTTTCCGCGCCGCGCCGAACCGCATCACGTCGTCACCTGGGGCGGACGCTGGTACCTCGTCGCCTGGGACCTCGACCGCGCGGACTGGCGCACCTTCCGCATCGACCGGATCACCCCGCGGACGCCCAACGGGCCCCGCTTCACCCCGCGCGAGCTACCCGGTGGCGACGTCGCCACCTACGTGCTCGGCAAGTTCCGCGGCTCGAACGACGGAAATTGGCCCTGTCAAGGCACCGTCCTCCTCGGCCTGCCCGCCGCCACCGTGGCCCTCTACACCCGCGAGGGCATCATCGAAGAAGCCGGCCCACACCGCTGCCGGCTCACTCTCGGCGCCTGGTCCTGGGCCGCCCTCGCCGCCGCCATCGCCCGTTACGACGCCGACATCGAAATCGTCGGGCCCTCCGAACTCACCGACGCGTTCGCACGCCTCGCTGTCCGGTTCAGCAGAGCCTCTGGTGACGGTTAGGCCTTGACCGGGATCGGTAGGATGGCGCCAGATTGTCAGTCTTTCCGTCCGCGTCCCAGGAGATGCGATGACGAACAACGAAACGCCTCGAGGCTCCGAGGGCGCCGGGATCTGGATGAATCTCGGGGTTTGGATCGTCTTCGGCGCTGCCTTCGGTGTCCTGGTTGGAACTGTCTTCGGAAACCTCGCTCTTGGCACCGCGCTAGGTCCGGGTGTGGGCCTGGTCGTCGGCCTGATCTTCATCCAAAATGCGTCGCGTCGCGGGCGCCCGGTCGACCCGCCGACCGACGAAGGTCCGTAGCCGAGCGGGAACCGGGCCGTCGGCGGCCCGGCCCCCACCACCGACGCCGGGCGCCCGTGAGTCCCTTGACCCCGGTCGGGAGACTTACGGGCGCCCAGCGGTATAGGAGCCCGCGCGCACGTCGTCGAGACGAGCAGGGCCCGTGGGCGACCCGTGCTGGTGTACAGCACCGGTTTGGGGCCGGCGCCGCGTACGAGAGCGGTGACCGCGGCCAGCTCGATCGCGTCGGATTCCTCCGTCTAGGTGTAGTCCACGGCTGCGTGCACCGTCACGTCCGCCTGTGCTGCTGCGCTTTCCAACACATCGACGTCACTCAGCGCCCCGGGAATCGGGGTGGCGCCGGCGACGGCGAGGGACCGGACGCTCGTCTCGGACCGTGCGAGCGCGCTCACCTCGTGACCGGCCTCGACGAAGTGCTCGACGAGGACCGAACCGAGGTAGCCGGTCCCACCGGTAACGAAGATCTTCACTGTCGCTCCTTACTAAGTGTGACTGAGCGACGGTAAACTTTGACATTGGTGTGAAGGTCAAGCCCGAAATGGGTCGACGATGAAATCGGTGAGTTGAGTGAGGCGACCGGCACTAGCCCTCGCTCGCTGCGCTACTACGAGGAGCTCGGTTTGATCCGGGCTCCGAGGCGACCGAACGGTTACCGTGACTACGGTCCATCGGCCGTCGCGGACGTCCTGACGATCCGGTCGTTGCTCGACCTGGGGTTTCCGACGGCACTGGTCGAGCGCATCCTCCCGTGTACCGGAGATGCCGGACCGGTCGGGGACTGCTCGGCGCTGGTCGAGCACGCGACCGAGATCCGCGGCGAGATCGACCAGAAGATTCGTCGGCTGAGCGAGACGAGCGAGGCGCTGACACGGTTCGTCGCCCAAGCATGAGGACGGAACTGCCGGTCGTCGGGCCGTGGTCGCTGCGGACGAGCAAACGGTTCTGGGAAGAATTCGCACCCGCGGCGATCCCGGCCGGCGGCGATCCCGACGTGCTCGACGCCCAGTTCCTGAGCGAGCACGACTGGACGCCGGTCACGGCTCGGGTGGCCCAGCACGGCACGACGGCCCGCCTGGAGTTGTCCGGAGACGGCGACCTGGACGCAGCGGCCGGGCAGGTCACCCGGTTCCTCTCGCTGGACGTCGATGCGACCGGCTGGCCGGCGATCGGCGACCGGGATCCGGTCATCGCGGATGCGCAGCGAACGCTGCCCGGGTTCCGGCCCTGCGGGTTTCACTCTCCGTACGAGGCCGCGGCATGGGCCGTGCTGTCCCAGCGGACCCGGGTGTCCGAGGCCGCGCGGGTGCGCGAACGGGTCATCGCCGAGCACGGGCGCGGCGGCGCGTTCCCCGCGCCCGCCGACCTGATCGCGGCGGTCGGGAGCGGGCGGTTGGTCCTTCCCGGCCGAAAGGGCGAGTACCTCGTCGCGGTCGCCGAGGCCGCCCTCGGCGGCGCGCTGGACGGTCCGGTGCTCCGCGGCCTGCCGGAAGAGGAGGCGCGGGCCCGCCTGTCGTCGATCACCGGCATCGGTCCGTTCGCCGCCGACCTCGTCCTGATCCGCGGAGCGAACGCCGTCGACGTCCTGCCGCGCGCCGAGCGTCGCCTCGATGCGGAGATCGAGCGTCGCTACGGCCCGGGAACCACGCTCGACGACGTCGCTGCCGCGTGGCGCCCGTTCCGCTCGTGGGCAGCGGTCCATCTCCGCGCACTCGGTGCCGGCTGACCTGGTTCAGTCGATGCGCCGGTGGGCGCGGCCGCCGAAGTGCACATAGGTCGGTCGGCCGCCCGGTTCGTCGGGGTTGAAGAAGGCCGCCAACAGAGCGGTGTCGGCGATCGGGAGCTTCAACAGGAAACCGTCCTCGCGGGCGGTCGGCTCCAGGGGAAGGTCGACCATCGGCGGCATGTCCTCCACGTCCGGCCCGGTGCGGGTCACGAGGAACGACGCGACAAGACTCGACTCCTCGGACTCGGCCACCTCCAAGCGGACGCCAGAGCGTTCGTACGTCCCGACGTACCGCGCGGGGTCGGCGACGACGGAAGAGGTGAGCTTTTCGGGGTCGGGCCGGGGGCCGACGCCGAGCCGTTCGCCGAACAGCCACGCGGCCAGTTCCCGGTAGAGGCTCAGGGCGCTTTCCGTGTTCGTCTGCAGGCAGAACCCGAATCGGTGCTCAGGCGCGACCCGCATGAACGCGTTCTGGCCGATCGAATTGCCGTCGTGGCCGATGACCGTGACGTCGCCCCACCGGTCCAGGATCCAGCCGAGTCCCCACCCGTCGCCCAGGACGCTGTCGTCGACGAGGTCGATCTGCCGGGCCTGCATGGCGGCGACAGCGTCGGCGGACAGCAGCCTGGTGCCGCCGGCCGTCAGACCGTCGCGCAGGTGCAGGCGCACGAACTCCAGCACGTCGCCCGCGCTCGCCACGATCGACGCCCCCATCGGACCGCAGGACCGGAACAGCCCCCAGGTGGTGCTCACCATCAGCGACGAGGGATTCTGCGGGTCGGGGACGTGTCCGACGGCAGCCGGGTGCAGGATCGCCTCCTCGGGGAACGCGACGGTGTGGTGGAGGCTGAGCGCCTCGAACAGACGGGTCCGCAGGGCTTCCTCGAACGGGACGCCGGTGATCACTTCGATCACGCGGCCGAGAACCGCGTACCCGCTGTTGCTGTAGCTCCAGACCGTGCCGGGCGGACAGATCTGCGGAAGATCGGCGATCCGGTCGACGTAGCGCCGCAGGGCGTCGTCGCCGCGGCCGGTGTCCACGAACACGTCCCCGTCGAAGCCGCTGGTGTGGCACAGCAGGTCGCGAATCGTCACGGTGTCCCGTGCGTGCCTGTCGGCGACCTCGAAATCGGTCAGGTACCGGCGGACCGGGGCGTCCAGCTCCACCAGCCTCTCGTCGACCAGCATCAACACGAGGGTCGCCGTGTACAGCTTGCCGATCGACCCCGGCAGGAATAACGCGTCGGTGGTCGTCGGAGTGCCGGTACGCAGGCTCAGTACGCCGGCGGCCACCTCGGTGACCGTGTCGCCGTCGAGGACCGCGAGTTGCGCCCCGGGCACCCCGTGCCGCTCGATCAACTCAGCCAGCTTCTTCTCGAGTTCCATGGCTCCCACTTCCCTACCTACAATGTAGGTCGTTTGTACCTACACTGTAGGTAGGCGTCAAGGGGAGTGGATAATCGGCGGCATGCCCCCGTTGACGCGTGACCAGATCCTGTGGGCCGCGATCCGCATCGCCGACGAGCAGGGCCCGGACGCCGTCACGCTGCGCCGCATCAGCAGCGAACTGGGGGTGCACGTGACGTCCCTCTACAACCACGTGCCCACCCGCGACGCGATCACCGACGGCATGCTCGAGGTGCTTCTCACCGAGGCGAAGCTGCCGACGCGCCCGGTGTCGTGGGAAGAGTGGGCGCGCCGCTTCTTCGCCGCGATCAGCGACATCGCCACCACCCATTCCGGCGCGTTCTACGTCCTGCAGCAACGACCCGTCCAGGGAGCGCGGGCCACGGCGTCGTTCGAGATCGCCATTGCCGCGTTCGTCCAAGCCGGCCTCTCCACGCCCGACGCCTACGCCGCCGTGAAGACCGTCGTCCTGCTCGCCACGTCGGTCGGGCGGGAGCAGAGCCACAGCGCCCGGGGCGAGGATCGGGAGACCCGCCTGGACGACCTGCCGGCCGACGCCTTCCCGCTCGTCCGCTCGGTCGCCGTCACCGCACGGCCGGAGGATTCCTGGGCCTTCGCGATCGAGACGGTGATCGCCGGCCTGCGCACCCGCATCGAGCAGTGATCAGGCCTTGGCCGCCCGGCTGGGGCGATGGGCCCGGACGTCCACCGGTCGTCCGTCCGGGTCGGTGACGGACATCGTCCACTGCGTCGGGAGTACCTCGATCTCGCCCGCAGGCCAACCTGCAGCGAGTAACCGCGACCGAGCCTCGCTCAACTGGTCGTGCGTCCCGACGCGGAGCCCCCACCCCGCCCGGCCCAACGGATCAAGATCGACGTTGGACGCGGTAGCCGTCTCCGCGATCATGAGGTGGTCGTCCCCGCCGACGTCGAGGACCGCGATGCGAGGGGCGGGCGGGTTCGCGGCGCGCTCGAACGCGGTTCGCGCCCCGAGGAACTCGGTGTAGAAGCGCACGAGTCGTTCGAGATCGGTCGTCGCAAGCGTCAGGTGATTGATTCCGAGGAGCTCCGGCATGGGGCTCCATCCTAGCTAGCCGTTGATGGTTGCCATCAGCGCTGCGGTGAACGGGGCAGGGTCCAGGTCGCTGCGGATGGCCAACTGCTGGTTGTAGCTCATGCAGAGGCCCACGAACGCTTCGGCGATCTGCTCGGCCTGCGGACGCCGGGCGTCGGGGACCAGTTCGGCGACCGCTGCGCGCATGGCGGCGAGCTGTCGCCGGACCACGGCTCCCAGCGGCCAGACGGAGTACAGCCTGGCCGAGCGGTCCGCCGAGCGGGAGCTGCTGCCGATGGCGCAGGCTCACGGCCTGGGGGGTGGTGACGTATTCGCCGCTGGCCGGGGGACTGCCTCACCGGCAAGTACCGGCGGGGCGAACAGGGCGGTCTCAGTGCCCGAGGTGACGCGATCGAGGGCCGCACCGCCATCGTCGACGCCGTGCTGGCTGTTGCCGACGAGGTCGGCGCCACTGCGGCACAGGTCTCCCTGGCCTGGCTGCGGCACCGGGCAGCACTGGCCACCACCGCCCTCGTCCCGATCGTCGGGCCACGCACGCCGGCGCGGGGAACCCCGCACGAGGACGTCGCCGCCGCGCTCAGCAGCGGCGCCGACGGGGACCGCACGCTGCTGGAACCGCATCCTGTCCCGGTCGTCTGAGCAGCACCGATCAGGTTTCCTCGCCGCGCCCGTCTGTATGTGTGAGATCGACTCACGGAGGCTTGCACGATGCGGAAATTGATCTACGGCATGAACGTGTCCCTGGACGGCTACATCACCGCGCCGGGCGAGGACCACGACTGGAGCGCACCCAGCGACGAGCTGTTCCAGTTCTGGCTCGACCAGGAGCTGGCGATCACCCAGTTTCTGTACGGGCGCAAGCTGTGGGAGGAAATGAGCTCCTTCTGGCCGACCGGCGATCAGTCGCCCGACGCAACCCCGGCGCAGATCGCGTTCGCGGTGAACTGGCGTGACACCCCGAAGGTGGTGTTCTCGTCGACGATCGACAAGGTCGACTGGAACGCCCGGCTGTTCACCGGCGACGCAGTCGAGGAGATCGCCCGGCTCAAGGCCGAGGACGGCGGGCCGATGAGGGTCGGCGGCGCGACGCTCGCCGGCGCGGCCATGCGCGCCGGGCTGGTCGACGAGTACGAGATCGTGACCCATCCGGCGCTGGTGGGCGGCGGCGCGCCGTTCTTCACGACGCTGGACCGCCGGGTGATGCTGGACCTGGTCGAAACGCGGACGTTCCCGGGCGGTGTAGTGCTTACTCGCTACGAGTCGCGCCGATGATCGTGGGCAAACCCAGCCACGGTTTGTCGGTGACGTCGAATCCGGTGAGCTCGGCGATCCTGCCGTCGGCGACGTGCAGGACCGCCATGGTGAACAGCCGGTACACCGGGTCGTCGGCCGTGCGGCGGTAGAGCGCGGCGGCCGGCATGCGGTTGACCGTCGTGGCGATACCGCGCCAATCGTCGAAACCGGGCTGGAAGAGCCCACCGCCGACCCAGCCGTCCACCGAGTCCTGGGCGCCCCTGACCACGACGCCCGAATCAGGCAGCATCGCGAACCGCAGGTCGTCGCGGAGCAGGGACGTCAGCCCGACGAGGTCGTTGCGCTCGTGGGCGTCGATATAGGACTTCAGCGTGCCGCGCTCGTCCTCCGACAGCTCGTGCGTCGCAGGGCTGCGCCAGTCGAGGCGACGGTCGGGCAGTTGCTCGCGCATCGTCACCCGCGCCCGCTGCAGGGCGCTGGTGACCGATGCGACGGTCAGCTCGAGGTCCTCGGCTGCCTTCGACGCCGGCCAGCCGAGGACGTCGCGCAGGATGAACACCGCCCGCTGCCGCGGCGGCAGGTGCTGAACGGCGACGACGAACGCCAGCTCGATCGTCTCCCGCGCCACCGCGGACTCCTGCGGGTCCTCGGGGAGCATCCGGTCGGGGTAGGGCTGCAGGTAGGGCAGTTCCAAGCCCGCAGGCACGGGTGTGCGGTCGTTGCGCTTCTCGAGGAAGTCGAGGCAGGCGTTCGTCGCGATCCGGTACAGCCAGGTCCGCACCGTGGCGTGGCCCTGGAACGACTGCCGCTTGTGCCACGCCCGCAGGTACGTCTCCTGCGTGACGTCACGGGCGTCCTCGTAGTTCGCGAGCATCCGGTAGCAGTGCACCTGCAGCTCACGCCGGTGGCGCTCGGTGGCTGCGATGAACTCGGCCTCATCGGTGCCCAAGTCGGTCATGGCCAGCAACGTTATTCGATGTGCTGGAGGACGGTGGTCAGCCGCCACTCCACGGTGCTGTGGTCGATCGTGGAATGTACCGGTGAGTCGGCCACCTCGCCGGTGATGCCAGCGGCGCCGGGCCTCGCGTGGGCCATGGTGTCGTAGGCCACGATGTCGACGACGGTGCCGTCCCCCGCCACGGCGATGCGCCGCCTGGGCTCGTTCCGGCGGGCCGCGCGGTCCCGCGTCGAGCGGGGCGACGTCGGGCTGCCCGGCGGCACCCCGGCGCCGGGGTCGCCGAGCGCGGAGGCACTGGCCTCTCTAAGTCTCTCGGCACCGCTGGGGTGAAGTCAGCACGAGCCCCGGAGACATGACGACATCCGTCACCGACGGCAGCCGATGCAGGCGGTCCAGCAGCAGTTCCAGCCGATCCACCGGCTCGAGCTCACCACGAAGGACCCACCCTTCCGAGGCGCCGCTGGTGGCGAGACGAACGTCGAGACTGCGGACTGGGTAGCGACGCTGCCGGAGCAGGCCGATCACGCGCTCCACGACGAGGAGGCCGCCGACGCCCTTGACGGTGAGCGAGGCGACGTCGGAGGGGAAAGCAGTTGCAGCAGGCATGGCGGAACTCCCCATTCGGACCGGACGACTGAGCCGGACCAGGGGCCGGCCTGAGCGTCGAGCGCACCGGGTCCCTGGCTTTACCCGATGCGCTGCCGAATCGACTGCCTCTGCATGAGGGCGAGTCTAGACAGGCCGACGAGGAGCCGATGTGACCGCTCCGCACAGGCGTAGGACGCCGGGCCGCAGAATGGTGAGTGCGTCCTCGGCGCGGAGCCTCCCGGCGAGGACCTGTTCGGCGGCGGTCTGGATGAGCGCGATGACGGCGGAGGCCAGCCAGTCGGCAGGCTGCGCGCGGTCGAAGTCCCCGGTCTGCTGGCCGCGTTCGATCAGGTGCTCGAGCACGGCACTGCCCTCCTCGTGCGTGGGCGCGTGGCCGGGTGGGGTCCGGGACAGCGCGACGCCGAGCAGATACGGATAGCTGCGGATGAGTTGCCAGCCGATGTCGAGGTAGCGGCTGAGCGCTTCGGGAGGGGCGAGAGCGTCGAGGTCGGCGGCTTTGAAGGCGGAGACGGTCTCGACGCCGGCGGCCGCGACGAGTGCAGAGAGCAGTGCCTCGCGGGAAGCGAAGTGCGAATAGACGGTCTGCCGGGTGACGCTGGCCGCGGTGGCGATCTCTTCCATGCTGGCATCGGGGCGTTGGCCGAGCAGCGTGCGGGACGCGTCGAGGATGGCGTCGATGCTGCGCTGAGCGTCGGCGCGGCGGCGGCGGGGCGGTGGGTTTGCCATGCGTCTCTTCCTTGACAACCTGTAAGACTTCGCTAAATCTTACAGCATGTCTAAGTTAAAACAGGTCCTGGTTTCCGGCGCGAGCATCACCGGGCCGGTGTTGGCGTACTGGCTGACCAGGCACGGCTTCAGTGTCACCGTCGTCGAACGCTCGCCGACTCCACGCAAGACGGGCGGACACGCGGTCGACCTGTTCCGGCCCGCGGTGGAGATCTCGGAGAAGATGGGCTTACTCCCGCTTCTTGCCGAGCGCGCCATCAAAACAACACGGATGACGCTGTACCGCGAGGGCAAGCGGCGTCCTGTTCGGGCGGACCTCACCAAGGTGTTCAGCGACCAGCATCTCGAGGTGATGCGGGACGACTTGAGCGAGCTCTACACCGCAGCCGGGCGCGACGACGTTTCCTACGTCTACGGTGACTCGGTCACCGCGATCAGCCCGGACGGCGACGTGGAATTCGAGAATGCCGCGCCCCGGCGGTTCGACCTCGTGGTCGGCGCGGATGGCCTGCATTCCACTACCCGCCGGCTCGTCTTCGGTGAGGAGTCCAGTCGTTTCATTGGGGCGTACCTCGGTACGTTCACGCTTCCTCATGACTTCGGGTCGGACCATGAGTTGCGCATGCACGTAGGCGTCGGCCGCACCGCTGGGATGTACGGTGTGCCGCATCTGGGCGAGGCGCGTGCGCTCTTTCTGTTCCGGCGCGAGCAGATAGCGGACCGGGGCGTTCCCCGACAGATGGGGATCCTGCGTGCCGCATTCACCGGCATGCATGCCGAAGTCGACCGCTGGCTGGACGAACTCCATCGGACTCCAGCGTTCTATTTCGACGCCATCACCCAGGTGCACATGAACACCTGGTCACGTGGGCGAGTCACGCTCGTCGGCGACGCGGGCTACTCTCCCGGCCCTGCGGTCGGCGGGAGCGCCAGTCTGGCCATCGTCGGCGCGTACGTTCTGGCGGGGGAGTTGGCCCGTGCCGGAGGTGATCACAAACGTGCTTATCCCGCGTACGAGCGGGCGATGGCCTCGTATGTGCGTGGCAGTCGTGAGGTTGCGTTGCGCGCGGCCAGGACCATCGTTCCTCGGTCGCGGCTGGGGGTGGCGGGGTTGGCTCAAGGCGCCCGCCTGATCTCCGCACTTCCGTCCGGTCCCAGTCGAGTGCTGCTCCGCCTCGCCACGAAGTCCGCCCGCCTGCACGACGCCGTCACCGTCGACAGCTATCCCTGAGGGGTTCAGTGTCCATAGCGGTGCTAGTCCTGCATGTCGAGGCCGCTGCCGCCTTGGTCGAAATCGGTGAACGGCACGACTATCGCAATCGGCGCGAACACCAGCAGCGCCAATAGCCCGGCCAGCCATCCGACGACGATCACCAAGCAGGCGATCAATGCGGCGCCGACCAGCACGAACGAACCGCAGAAGATGGTGCGCAGACTCCAACGACGCGCGTCGCACAGGTAGTACCAGATCGGCACCACTACGATTCCCTGCCACATCAGGAAGAACGCCGTCGCGCTTTCCCGGGACGCCAGTGCGGGGACCCATGCCCACGACGCGGTGATCAAGACGATCCGAACCGCTTCCGCGCGACGCTCGTAGACAGCCATGGCAAGTCCTTCGTAGATCAGAAGCGGCCCTCGATCGATGAGAACAGAGTTTCGACGCTGCGTCGGGTGCCGTCGCTCCCGCCGACGAAGTTCGTACGGGGGTTGAGACGAAAGACGCTTCCATCCGCGCGACGGATGCGAACGTACGTATTGCCGGTATAAGCGCCATTGACGTAGAACTCACTGGGCCTGCCGCCCAACGCCACCTCGTCGAGCGGGTCCGCCCACAGTAAGCCTTTACTCTGAACCGACCAATAAGCGCTCTTGACCAGGAGGACACGACGGTCGGTGACCCCGAGTACGACACGTCGGAGACCGGCGCTGGTGTAACCAGTCAGGGCAGCCTTCAAAGATTCTTGTCGCAGATGGGGCTTCAGAGCTTTCTCCGGCCCGTTCTCGCTCATGACGATTCTCCGTGAGTTGTGCCTACTTCAGATGTAAGGCCGTGAAGCCTCGGGCGATCGGTTCGATGGTCGCCCGGCAGTTCGGCGTCGAACGCAGTTGTCGGAAGAACGCCACGACGTTGCTGTACCGGACGGCCAACTGACACGAGCTGGCGGACCACAGCGCGTCGTCGCCCCATCCCGCGATCGTTTCGGCGGCCGGTGCTTTCGCCGCCGCGTAGGTTGCGGCCAGCGTGGAGCCCTGCCCGTCCGACCCTTGCTGGAACAGGTACGTCTCCATGCTGAGGGGTTGTCGTGCTGCCGCCACCATGGCGATGCAGGCGGCGCCCTCGGCCCAGGTGTCGCCCGCCTTTTTCGACGGCACGACCTGAATGACGCTGCCCTGGAAGGTCCCGGCGAGTTCGGCCGGGAATTCGTTGCACGGCGGCAGCGCGGAGAAGCGGTCGCCCTGGCTCGTCGTTGGGGATGCGCTCGCTGAGACCGTGGCGCTGGGAGCGGACGTCGTGCCGGTAGCCGCTGCCGACCGGGCGGTACTGTCGGAGTCGTCGCCGCAGCCGGCAACCAGCAGGAGTGCGGCCATTCCACTGACGAGCAGGCCACCTCGGTGCATGAGTCCCCCATCGGCTCGGGTCGGACGAGCGCCGGTCCGCCGTGGGATCCACACTCGACAGAATGATGACCCGCCGCCGGTGGGGTTTCCATGCCGCACTTGTGCGGCATGGATCTGCCGCTCCGGCCGTGGCAAGGTGTTCGGAACGGACCGACGAATCCTCGTGCCGCTGCTAGAGGTCAGTGCGGGACCGCCGAGCGGCGTCCTGATAGAACGAGGTCAGCTCGGCGGAGGGAATCGCCTTCCGGGAGACCGTGGCAGGGTCTTTCCCTCGACCGTGAACGGCGGCGGCCACAGACTGAATCCCTGGTCGAGATCAAGAGCGGCCACGTCGGCCTCCCACCCAGGCCATCGCAGAGCGTCGTAAAACTGGGTCAGCGAGCCGCCCACGACATCGATCCCGACACGGAGCACTCGAGCCGCCGCGTCAGCCTGGCATGCCGTCCAGACACTGACGAATACGGATGTGCACGGGCCGGTCGGTTGTCGCGACCGGCCCGTCTCGGCGAACCGTCAGGCGGTGGTGCGCTGGTGCCCCAGCGCCGCGGCCAGCGCCTCCGCATTCCGCTTGTCCTGACGCGGGAATGTCAGCGCCACCCCGTCGCCCTGGTTACCGAATGCAAGACGCAGCAGGGTGAACATGCCGATCTGCGCCTCCACCAGCGACACCTGCTGGCGCGGCACCTCGCCCAGGATCTTCTTGCCCGGTCCGCCCAGCATGGTCTGCTGCAGGAAGATCAGCCGGCGGTCGGTGAGCACGACGAACTGTTCCTTCCGGGCCTGGAGCACGGCCGCGCCCACTCCGCCCACGCCCTCCATGATCAGGCCCTTCTTCACGAGGGTGCCCGCCCGGCTGGAATCGAACTTGCCGACGCTCGTGCGCACCGCCGCGACCGGCTGCTCCCCGGGCTGGAGTGTCGGAGCGACGATCTCGAATGCCTTTGTCTGTAACTTGTCACGCATTGCGCTGTCCCCGTTGGATTGAGGTGATCGAACGCGACACGATAGCCGGACAGCGCCCGGATTCTTAACCAATTCTCAGAAGAGTGGCAGTAAATCACTGGCGGAGTAAGCCCCTCGGACAATGAGCGATTGTCCGCGTCATCGTCAATCGGACTCATGGCACGTCCGGGATGAATACCGAAGGATTTGATCTTTCCGGTTCAACAGCCACCGAGGTTGGCTGGCCCGCGGTCTCGCCGCGGCGATTGCCCGGCTGTTCTACGTCACCCCGGACGAACAGCATGGAGGTCCCACACGCTGACCGGCGCCTCCGGACCGGTGAGTGGATGCCAGGCGAGGTGCATCGGGAGGGTGGCCGTCAGCACACGGCGGGGTGTCCTGACCTCCACCGTGTGGATCGGGAGGACGTCGGCAGCGGTGGTACGGACGATGGCTGCGGTGGTGTGCTTGAGAACGAGCCGCAGGGTGTCGAGCCCGTCGGGCCCGCCGCCTTCGTGGAGATGTCGTTGGTCGGGTTCGACCGCCTGCAGGATGGATTCCGGGCGCTGCGGCGGGTTGACGGCGAGCAGGTCCGCGTCGAACCGGGCCAGCTCGCGGAAGTCGAGTTGGAGGGCTTCCAGGCGGGTGGGGGAGACGTCTCCCGTGGTGCGGGCCACGTTGTCGCGTGTCAGCTCGACCGCAGCAGGGTCCGCGTCGATGGCCACGACGTGCTCGGCGCCGGCGCGCAGAGCGGCGATGGTGATGAGCCCGGCGCCACATCCGGCGTCGATGACCGTGCGGCCGGCGCAGTCACCCAGGGTGGCTGCGAGCAGAGCGGAGAACCGCGACGGCGCGTGGACGCCAGGCGCGAGGGGCAACGCGGCGCCGAGGGTGAACCAGGACTGCCAGTTGCTCATGCACTCACCCAAATGGGCGCATGCCCACCTGTCAACTGGCTTTGGTCAGGCGGGGGTACTGGTTTCGGTTGCGTCGTTCCAGCGCCAGGGTGTGCTGTCCCCGCGCAGGTGCACGCCACCGATCCACCGATCGACGCCATTGAGCGTCACATTGTCCGCGGCGCCGACGAGCACTCGGGCTCCGGCGTCGGTGAGGGACAGGCTGGTCTCGCTGTCGACCGTGCGATCCGTCGGCCATTGCGGCCAGGATGCGTCGTTCGGCCAGCGACAACCCGTCGCGGGTCGACGGGTACTCCCTGCTGAGCCGGTCGAAGGCCTCGCCCAGGAACCTCAGCTCGCCGGAGCGACTGGCGGCGATGGCGCGGAGGCCGTCCGACGTCGGGGCGCGGAAGGCGGCCCAGGCTTCGGTCGCGAGGTGGAGCGCGGCTCGGATCCGGCGCAGCTACTCCGGAGCCACTGCCGGTACTGGCCCCTCGTGCAGCGCGTCACGCCAGTACGAAATTTTGGATGCGAGGCCGGTCCCGGGCAGATCCGTGCTGTCTCCGTTGCTCACGTGCAGAGCGGCCAACATCATTCGTCTCCCGTATAGGACTTGTGTAGAACGCCCTGATTCCTTTCTCGACGGAGATCATCACCGACTCTCGACAGGGGAAACCATGCGACGGGTACCAGCGCTTCTCGCGGCCTTCGCACTGCTGTGGACGGGCGCCTTCGTCATTCAATCGGGTTCGGCCCAAGCGGCGCAGGCGGCTCCTCGAGCCGTCTCTGCGGCGGTCGTGGCTCCGCCTCCCTTGACTGCCGCCAACGGGCGGAACTTTGCGGCGTGCCGGGACGGGCGCTGCGAGGTCATCGTCCGGACCGGTGACAGAGTCCCGACCTCCACCGGCACCGCGAGGGTCACCGTGGGCCGCGGCGTCGTGACGTTCAGGATCACGACGTCGAACACGTCGCTCACGTCCAGTGGCACCGCCGGCTCGTGGCTGCAGCTGAACCGGCAGGTCATCCAGGTGCTCAAGGTGACGCGCCTACAGGCCAAGGTCCGCCTCTCCAGGGCCTGATCCGCCACCGGGGCCCGGTCCGACCGAGCGCGGCCCGGTCCGACCGAGCGCGGCCCGGTCCGACCGAGCGCGGCCCGGTCCGACCGAGCGCGGCCCGGTCCGACCGAGCGCGGCCCGGTCCGAGCGAGCGCGGCCCCTCCGAGCCACCGCGGCCCGGCGATACGAGCAGCAGCGCCATCGCTCGCATCTGCCGGGCCCGCAGACTGCCGGTATGGCAGCCCACAAGATCCTCAGAGGGCGGCGATCGTGGTGGGGAGGTCGGTCATGCGGGTGAGAAGCGTGTCGGCGTCGCGCAGGAGCTCCGACGGGGTCAGGGCGCAGTACCCGATGACGCGCATGCCGGCGGCCTTCGCCGCCTCGACACCCGCAGGGCTGTCTTCGACGACGACACAGAGCTCCGGCAGCGCGCCCAGGCTCGCCGCGGCATGCAAGAACAGATCCGGAGCCGGTTTGCCCCGGGCCACGTCCTCGGAGCTGAAGATGTGCTCCTCGGCGAAACATCCCCGCAGACCGGCCAGATCCAAGCTCAGACGGATCCTGGCGTGCCGCGACGACGACGCCACACACATACGCATGCCGCCCTCACGCAGAACCGCGATCGCCTCCGCCACACCCGGCACCGCCACCAACCGCTCGCGCAGCACCGCGTCGAACGCCGCCATCCTCGCCTGATGGAAGCCGGCCGGCACCGCACGCCCCAGCCGCCGCTCGATGTTGGCGATCACGGCGTCTTCGCTGCGTCCAAGATGTTGAGCGAAGATCTCCGCGCGCGTGATGGGCCAGCCCAGATCCCCGATCAGCTCCATCTCGACCTCTTGGATGAGGCGCTCGCTGTCCACGAGAACACCGTCACAGTCGAAGATCACGACGACTTCAGGTTGGCGCATAAAACACAGTGTCCAGGTTCGTCACCTGTGGATCTCGTCGGGCCGGATCGCCGTCCACGCTCGGCCGGGTGTACCGACAGTGGGTGTCAGTGGTCAGCCTCGGCGGCCTCATCGAGCGTGGACGCGTCGGCGCGGCGATGGCCCTGGCGTTCGGTGTGGGCGAGCACGATGGTCGGGATGGCGGCGGCGATCGTGATCGCGAGCACCCACCAGAACGTGGCGGCGAATCCGCTGGCTTGTCCGGCGAGCGTGGGGTGGTGGCGGAGCCGGTCGACGAGGATGACGGTGAGCACGGCGGTGCCGACCGCGCCGCCGACGCGTTGGAGGACGTTGAGCTGCGGAGTGGCGTCGAGGATCTTGTTCGGCGGCAGGGCTTCGTAGGCGGCAGTCATCGCCGGAATGATCGACATACCGAACCCGACGCCCCGGACGACCATGACGAGGCACAGCAGCAGGTAGGGGGTGGTGGCGGTCAGGAACCCGAACGGGACGGTCGCGACCACCAAGATGGCGGCGCGCGTGGCGGCGGTGATCCCGGCGCTGTAGCGGTCGATGAACGGTGCTGCGAGCAGTGCGCCGAGCCCGGTCGGTGCGAGCAGGAGCCCGGCGAGGACCACGCTCTCGCCGCGGACGGTCTGGAAGTACAGCGGCATGAGGATCATCCCCCCGAAATTCGCGGCGCCGAGTGCGAACTGGGCGACCGAGGCGGCAGTGAACGCGCGGCTGGCATACAGCCGGAGGTCGAACAGCGGCCGCTTCACCCGTAGGGCGTGGACGACGAAGCCGGCGAGGACGGCCAGTCCGACCGGCAGCGCAACGATGGCGGCCGGGTCCGGTCCGGCCCTGTCGCCGAGTTCTGCCAGGCCGTAAGTGGCGCCCATGATCCCGGTCGGGGCCAGGACCAGGCCGATCACGTCCAGTCGTCCGGCGTCGCCTCCCTTTGCCATGGGCAGCAGCCGCAGAGCGAGTACGACACCGGCGGCGCCGAAGGGGACGTTGAGCCAGAAGATCGCCCGCCAGTCGATGCCTTGAACGAGCAGACCGCCGGTCACGGGTCCGAGCGTCGGGGCGAGGATGATCGGTATTGCGAGCAGGCTCATCACCCGCCCTATCTGCGGTTTGGTCGACTGGGCGGTCCAGATGATCGTGCCGACGGGCATGATCGCTCCACCGCCGATGCCCTGCAGTGCCCGGGAGGCGATCAGCATCTCCACGTTCTGCGAGCATGCGCACAGCACCGACCCGGCGGTGAACAGCACCAGCGCGGCGACATACAGCCGGGCGGCGCCGAACCGGCGGGCCGCCCAGCCGGTCACGGGGATGACCGCCGCGAGCGCGAGCAGGTATGCGGTCACCGCCCACTGCACCGTTCCTAGTCCGGCGTGCAGGTCGACCGAGAGGGTGTGCAGGGCGACGTTGACGATCGTCGAGTCCAGAAACGACAACGACGCGCCGATCATCACCACCCCTACCGACCGGCGCAGAGCTGTCGAGAACGGCTCAGTGGCGGCGGTCATGCCGGCACCCCGTCCACCGCCCGGGTCGATTCGTACCGCTTCACCAGGCCTGCGGCCTTGGTCGTCACGTCGTTCATCAGCCCAAGCTAGGTTGACTGTTGTGCGCGTAGAGGCCAACCGATACCCCGAACCGGCCAACTCGGCGGGGCGGACCGCGAGTGGTCCGCCGGAAACAGCGGCCTCGCCCATCCTGTGCATTGACCGCGACACCGCCCAGGACCACGAGCTGCTGCATCTGCACTCGCACCCGGAACCGATGCTTACGTGGAGTTCGACCGCGACGCTGATGGGTACCGTCGCCGGTCGCGACTGGCTGATCCCGCCGGGCTACGGGCTCTGGGTGCCCGGCGGCATCGGGCACGCCGGTGCGGTGCTGCACGCGGGCGAAACGATGACCATCACCTTCGCCGCCGATCGCTGCCCCATAACCTGGACCGGGCCCACCTGCTTCACCGTTGGGTCGCTGCTGGGCGAGATCATCACCCACCTGCACCGCATCGCTCCCGACGACCACAGCCGTCCAGCCGCCGAGACGCTCATGTACGAACTGCTCGTCCCGCTGCCCGCGCATCACGTCCACGTCACGATGCCCGACGACCCGCGGGCCCGCGCGATCGCCGAACAACTCATCGCCCACCCGGACGACCAGCGCGAACTGACCGCCTGGGCCGATCACGTCCATGCCAGCGTCCGCACCCTGTCCCGGCTGTTCACGGCCGAGACCGGACTCAACTTCGCCACCTGGCGCGCCCACGTCCGCATCCGCGCCGCGATCCACATGCTGGCTGGCGGCACCTCGGTCAGCGCCACCGCCCGAGCAGTCGGCTACCGCAAGCCCAGCGCGTTCATCGCCACGTTCCGCCGGGTCACCGGCCATACTCCCGGCACCTACCTGCCCCGACTGCGGTAGGACTGCCGTCGTGGAATCGCCCGACGACACGAATCGAACGGAGTCAACTCGGCAGCGGCGGGCGTCCGAACTCACGTCTGATCCGTATCCGCTGCCGGTCGACCCGCAGCGCGCATCGCCTGCCGGATCAATCTGCCGACGATTGAGAATCGCGGTGATGTGACTAGCCCTTTCCGCTAAGCAGTTACGATCAACGTGTCCGTACCAGCTGCGAAAACAGAGAATTCGGTACTACGGAGCGGAGCGGGCCGAGATGAGCGACCGGGCGCCTCGGCAACTTCAGTACGTCGCCGCCGTCGCAGCCCTCGCCGCGGCGGATCGGCGTGCCCGCCACCACGGGCGGGTCGAGCCGACGCTGCGGCTGGCGATCAAGGCGGACGTGACTCGGGGATGCTGAATTGGTGACGGTCCGCGGCTCATCGCCAGCACAGGCCGTACGCGAGGGGCGGGAGTTGGTGTACGAGCCCTGGATGGCCGTCCTCGCGGCGAGCGACCCGCTGGCGTCGCGATCGCACGGACGGATAGCCGATCCGGCCGGCCGGACGCTCCCCAACGGCTGCCCCGCCGATCCGGTCGAACTGCTCGCGCAGGCGAACGACACCGTGGACCCGGACGCTGAGATCGCCTACCGGGTGATCGAGGACGCCCCGTCGGTCACGCCGGCGGTGGCGTGGCAGGAGGGGAGCCGTTCTCCCGCCGTGGCGGCCTTCGGGCGCGCGGCGACGACCGTGGCGCACCTCGTCTGATGACCGGCCACGACGCTGTGTCCTGGGCCGACGCGCAGGTCTCCGCCGCCCGCGACGACCCGGCCGCTCGCCTGGCCCTGCACGACCGGACGTACTTCGGCCCGACCGGCGTCGCCCCGCGCCACCTGCCGTACCGCCGGGCGGCACGGTCGTTCATGCACTGGCAGATCCGTCGGGGGCTTCTCGAGCCCGACGGCGCCGTACGTCCGGGTAGCCCCTGGTTCCGTGCGGTGAACGAGGGACTGCTCCGGGACGGCTGCGAGACGATCGCGCTGCTCTCCGGACGCGCCGGGCAGCCGTCGTCACCTGCGGTCGAGTACTGGCTCGACTTCGCGGACCGGCCCACCGCCGTGGCCTGGTATCGGGCTCACAATGCCAGCGTCGTGGGTGGCTATCTGCGGCACCGGGAATTAGCGGTCTCGGAGTCGTCGACCGAGCAGTTCTTCATGAACGTCATCCTTGTGCGTGTGCTTTTCGCCCATGCGCTGGTTGCCGCGCCCCGGTTGGCGCTGGGCCGGCTCAGGCTGCTCGCCCCGGTGCTGGGTGACCCGAGGCTGGGGATGACCGGGATCTTCATGCAGCTGTCCCGGATCCTTCCGGACAAGTATCCGCTGTCCGAGGACGTCGCTCATTACCTGAAGAGCGAACTCGGGGTTCGGGCGGCTGCTCGATTTCGGCGTCATCCTTCCCCGGTTGGGCCCGCTGTTCGAGTGGTCTGCGGACGCGCTGGGCGCCCCAGGTCTGCGCGGTGTGCTCCGGAACGGCTACCCCGCTTACGCGTGTTCCGATGAGGGCGCCGCGGTCTGGGACGCCCGCCCGTCCCGGTTGCTCCGGCTGGCCGGGTCGGTGACGCGGCCCCCTGGTTGACGCAGCGGCCCCTCGGCGACGAAGCGGTGCAACAGTGCGGCGAAGGCGTCGCGATCCGCTTCGTCCCAGTCGGCCAGGCGCTCGTCGATCGCCGAGGCCAACCGTTGGCGCATGACGTCCACGATCGCGGCCCCGGGCTCGGTCAACGTCAGGATCACGGCGCGAGCGTCGGACGCGTCGGGAGCGGCCGACACGAGGCCGGCGGCGGTCAGGCGGGCTGCTCGGCGGCTGACGATCGAGCGGTCGAGACCGATGCGGTGGCCGAGCGCGGCGGCCGTCGACGGGCCGTAGCGGTCGATGCCGCTGAGCACCGGATAGGCCGCCGGGTCGACCGCGTCGTGCAGGCCCAATTGGGGGCGCAGCAGGACGTGCGGGTGAAGTCGACCGGCCGCAAGACGTTCCGGCACCCTGTCGTGGGCGACTTCGCGGTCGACTACGAGACGTTCCGGCTCGAGGACGGCAGCGGGCTAACGCTGACCGTTCACCACGCGGAGCCAGGCAGCCCGGACGCCGACGCGCTCGCCCTGCTGGCCAGCCACGCCGCGACCGGCGGCCCGTCCAGCGACACTGCAGTCCGCCGAGACGGGGCTGGTCACCAAACGCGCCCGTGAGCGGGCGGCTACGGTCTCAGTCGGACGATTCGATGGTCGTCCCTCAGACCAACGCACCTGTGCGCGTAGCGAGTTCGCGGAGGCCGGGAGGGATCGGTCCGGGCCGGTCAAGCATCCCGACCACACGTCGACGGACGCTGGCACGGCGGAGTTCTTCAGGAGCGGCACGTTCCGCAGCGACGAGCGCGGCGACTGCTCGCTGAGGTTTGCCGTGAAGGTCCCAGGTGTGTGCGGCGTCGACCGCGGTCCGTGCGATGCGTTCTGGCGTGGGGAGTTGCCCTGCCCGAATGCCGGCCGCGTAGTCCAGAGCAGTGGCAGTGTCTCCGAGCACGGTATGAATCGAGATCCCGTATCCAGCGGCGATCGCCGGGCTGAATCGAGCGGTTGCGGGCACGCGCGACGCGATGTGCTCGGCGTCGGTGAGCATCGAGGTGGCCACGGCGCTGTCGTTGCCGACCGCCGCGGTGTACGACGCGGTGAGCAAGAGCTGCCCGCGTAGCGGCAACGTCGTGGGTTCGGTAAGGCTGTCGATTGCGCCGGTGAGAAGCGCGAGGGCTTCCGTCGGATGATTGTCGCGACGCAGGGCCACTGCTACGCGCTGTGCTGCGACCGCGATCAATACAGGATCACCGTCTCGATGTGCTGCGGCTAGTGCTCGATCGGCGGCGACGCCCGCGAGATCGTTCTCATTGGTCTTGACCGCAACCTGTGATGCAAGTGCATAGCCGTGGATGAGGGCCGATGCGAGCCTCGGGGACTGTTGGGCAGCGGCGATCACCGGAGGAAGGAGCCGGGCGGCGTCGCCGTAATGTCCGGTGGCGAACGCGGTGATGGCACGACGGAGTTGCGCTGGGATCTCGGCGGCCGGGAGGTCGCCGCTGGGGTTGAGGACGGCGGACACGAGGTGAGGGCCAGCGGTCGCTCCGGTGGCGGCGATTCCGAGCATTCCGCCGAGCAGAATCCGGCGTCGCATGTCCTCTCCCCTCGTCGTCGCGCCGACCATACCGGTCCGCCCCCCGGTGGTGGGCCTGCCGCGCGGTGCCAGGCCGAGTTCGTCCGGCGGAATGCGCAGCACGTTGGCGATCTGCTGGAGCGTGTCGACGTCGGCGCGCTCAGCACCGCGTGCCTCGAGTCGGGACACGGTGGAAGCTGAGCAGCCGAGAAGGTCGCCGAGTTCGGCTTGAGTGAGCCCTGCCCTGCCCCGGTAGGTGCGCATCACGGTGCATCGGCGAGGAATGCGACTAGTGGTGGGGTGGAGCGCAACGTTCATCGGGGGGTCTCCCTCCGCGCGCAGGCTTATCGAGATTACGCTGTGGGATCTCCCGAACACAGGCTCCGTGCAGACGTTGCATACGAGGTGCACAGCCTGCATGAGTTCTCGATTTGAACCCGATGACGCGCTGTCCTGAAGGGGCCGCCCGGACACGCCGGGCGGTACACCTCCGACAGGGAGTCCGTCATGGAGCACGTCACAATGCCGCCATTCGTCGCCGCACTGTTCGGGGGCGAGGTAATTCTCGGTGTTCCGTCGGTCGCGAACCGCCACGGTTACAAGAAGGAGAACGGCAGCAGCGACACCAACCACACCAGCGACGAGATCAAGGACTGATTCAGGTGCTCGGCCGGACCGGCAATGGCTCGGCCGAGCACCTGTCCATTCAGGTCACGTAATGGAGGAGCTTCGCATGCTTACGTTTTCATTGCGCACGTCCCCTGGTCCGCGAGTCTGGGTCTGGGACGGACGGCGATTGACCGATGGCCGCTCAGTTCTCAGGCCGTACCCACATTCCATGCTCGAGACGGCTGTCTATGACGACGGGCATCGCATGCTCGCCGTCGTTCGCGAGCGACTGGCCGGGCCTGGGCCTGTCCCGATCGCGGTTTCCTCGGTCAGCCCTACCGCTTATGACCGAGTCAGGGCTGGTGCCGTCGACTGGCCAGGAGATTACGTTCTTGTTGAAGTCTTAGCGGATCATGTCCGCATAGCCGCAGGAGTTCTGGGGGTTGCCCCGATCTATCTCGCTGTGGACGACGACACGCTGCGCGGCTCATGGGAAATTCTCGACCTCACCGACTCCGTCGACGCTGAGCGGCTCGATGCGCGAGAAGCGGCTCGCCACTTGACGATGCGATTCCGATATACCGCGGCCACATTGTTCGTTGACGTGCGCCGGCTCACCGAACGTGCGGTTGCCATCTGGGACGGAGCGCGGCTCAGGTTTGATCTTCCCGAGCCGGCCCCACATTCAATTGCACGGTCGCTAGCTGACGGAGTCGACTCGGATCAGATTCTCGACGCTTACGAAGATCTCTTGGCTGACGTCCTCCGGCGCCGGCCACTCGACCCTTGCCTGCTCGGAGTACAACTTTCTGGCGGGTTGGACTCGGCGAATACAGCATTGTCGGTTGCGCACCTGTGGCCGGGCCGGGCAACCGCCGCGGCGATGTTGCTGCCAGGGGCGTCCGGTGCACAGCAGCGACGCCGTCGCGGCATCCTTACCGGCGATGGCGTGTACGCCAGCGACATCCAGGTCCCGGTCATCGAATCCGGGGTCACGCCGCTTGCGTCGAGCTGGGTCGCCGAGCACGGACACCGGATGAGACCGTTCGACGATCCGCATCAACCGGCGACGGTCGAGATGCTGAGTCGACTGGCCAGTGCAGGGATCACGACCGTTGTGACCGGCGTGGGCGGTGACGAGATGGTCGCCGTGACCGAAGAAGAAGAACCGAAGCCAGCCGTCGGTGCGGACCGTCCAATTCAGGAATGGGTCGGACCCGATGCAGTGGAGCTCGCCAGGACGCCGGACGAGGGAATCGCCCCGGCGAGCGTCGTGAACGAGATGTCGCTGCTGGCGTTCGGGTGCGGTGCGCCGCTCATACTGCATGCCGGTCTATGGCCGATCCATCCGCTCGCGGATCCGAGCTTGGCGCGATTCGGTGAATGGTTGCCGCCAGAGTGGCGGCGTCTGAAGTACCTGCACCGAGCGAGGCTGACCCGGGCGGGGTTCGGTCCCGAGATCACCAACCCGCTGCTGCGGGAGAACTTCCGGACGGTGGTCGAGTGGGCCCTGCCGCGCAACATCACCCCACTTCTGACGGGGATGCTCGCGACCGGGTCGCCGCTCTTCGACCAGCGGCTGATCGACCCGGATGGTCTCCGCAGTGCTGTCGGGCGTGTCAACGCCGGCAAGGCCGCAAGCCGGGACGTCGAGCTCTATGAGGTCGCCGCGATGCACTTGGCGATAGCCGCAGCGGCCTAGCCGGGTCCGGCGGGCATGGCGCCGGCAGGCACCGCGCCCGCAGCGAGCCATTCGGCGAGGTGTGGCTGGCGTGCGGCGCGGCGTTGGAGGCCGTAGCCGGTGTCGCCGTGGAAGTCGCCGGTCCGCACCAGGTCGAAGCGTTGAACCTCGCTGTAGTACCGCACCAAACCAGGGTCGGGGCCGGTCCCGCGTCGCACCCATTTCTGGCCGCGTCGGTCGGCGAGGTCGAGGGCTGACCACGCCATCAGGCAGGCCAGCCGTCGTCCGGCGTAGTCGGGATCGGTGACCGACGTGGCGAGGAAGATCGACGGTTCGGCGCGGTCGGCCTCGTCGGTCCACAGCCACGCCGGCACGGCGTCGTAGAAGCTGGTGCAGCCGACGACGCGGTTGCCGTCGACGAGAACCCAGACGGGGAAGGTCGGGTCGGCGGCTTGCCGCGCGAGGCTGTCGGCGCGTCGGGACCAGCCCTCGCCGCCCCGGATGTTGCGGGCGGTCATCCACTCGCCACGGGCGCGGATCATGGCGGTGAGCTGTGGAACGTCGTCGGCTGTCGCTTCGCGGAAATCCACCGTGTGACTTCAAAGGTCGATGACGATCTTGCCGTGCACGTGGCGGCCGGCCTGGAGCTCCACTGCGGTGCGGATCTGCTCGACCGGGTAGGTCGCCTCGATCGGCACCCGAACCTCGCCCGCCGCGACCAGCCGGGCGATCTCCTCGATCGCGCTCGGTGCGGCATTGGCGCCGTTCGCGGACGTGATCCCGTCGATCTGGCCCGCGATCGTCGTGATGCGCTCGTCGGGAACCCCGAGCTCCCGGGCCGCCAGCACCGTCTCGGTCCCGTAGAGGTCGATCGCCGCAGTGACGCCCGCGTCGCGGAGCCGCGAGACCAGACCGTCGCCGTAGACCACCGGCTCCGCGCCGAGGGCCCTCAAAGCGTCGGCCGACGTCGCTGATCCGGTGCCGATCACCCGCGCGCCTGCGCGGCGGGCGAGCTGGACGGTGAACACGCCGACGCCGCCTCCCGCACCGCCGACCAGCACCGTGTCGCCGGGACCGGGATTGACCACGGCAAGGGCGGCGGCGGCCGTGCAGCCCGCGATGCCCAGCGTCGCCGCGGTGCGGTCGTCGACGCCGTCGGGCGTGTGGTGCACGTCGCTGCCCGCCGCCACCCTTCCGGCCGCATCCACGACGACGTGGTCGGCGATCGAGCGGGAGATCGCGCAGCCGAACACGCGGTCGCCGACGGCGAAGCCGGTCACGCCGTCACCGACCTGGTCGACGATTCCGGCGTAGTCGGATCCGAACCCGCACGGCAGGCTCAGGCCGAAGCGGGCGGCGGTGGCGGCGTCGGACGTCATGAACCAGTCCATCGGGTTCAGTCCCGCCGCGGCGACGCGCACGCGGAGCTGGCCCGGGCCTGCCTCGGGCGCCGGCACCTCGCGGACGTCGAGAACCTCGGGGCCGCCGAACGAATCGAGCAGAACAGCGTGGGAAGTCACTGCGCATCTCCAAGAACTCGAAACGGACTATGCTCCGTTTACGTCATCCACCGTAACACGTAACCGGAGCATGATCCTTTTGATGAGCGAACTCCGGGCAGACGCGTCCCGTAACCGCGACGAGCTGCTGAAAGCGGCCACCCGCGTGTTCGTGTCCGCCGACGCCCAGCCGTCGATGCGCGCGATCGCGCGCGAAGCCGGGGTCGGCATCGCCACGCTCTATCGGCACTTCCCGACCCGGGAGGCGCTGGTCGATGCGGTCTATTGCGACCAGGTCGAGCGGCTCACCGCCGGCGCCCGCGAGCTGCTCGCCGAGCATCCGCCCGCGGTGGCCCTGCGCCGCTGGATGGACCTGTTCGGGGACTGGATCGCGACCAAGAACGGCATGGTCGACACGCTGCTCGCGATGGTCGAGGCAGGCGAGATCGCCCACGCTCAAACCCAGAAGCAACTGCTCCACGCCATCGACGACATTCTCGACGCCGGTCGCGCGGCGGGTGAGCTCCGCGCCGACGTCACCGCCGAGGACATCGCTGCCAACCTCATCGGCATCTTCACCGTGGCCCGCCCGCCGGCTCCCCGCGCGAGCCGCCTGCTCGACATCCTCATGGACGGCCTGCGCCTCCGGCCCTAGCGGTCGGCGCTGTCGTAGGCCTCCTGGGCTGCGGCGATGTCTTCGACGTGGGCGATCGACCAGTCCTGCAGGGCGCGCAGTGGCTCGCGCAGGGTTCGGCCCGCCTCGGTGAGCGAGTACTCGACCCGCACCGGAACCTCGGGATACGCCGTGCGGTGAACGAGCCCGTCGCGCTCGAGACCGCGCAGCGTCTGCGTGAGCATCTTCTGCGAGATGCCCTCGATGCGCCGGCGCAGCTCCGAGAAGCGGGCGCTGCCGTCCCAGAGCGCGACCACGATCAGCACCGTCCAACGGTCACCGATGCGGTCCATGATGCGCCGCGTCGGGCAGTCCGCGCGGTACGGGCCGCCCCGGAGGACGAACTCGGGCGGGGTGGTTACCACAAGGTGCCTTCTTCCCAGTAGAGACCAGCTTTCCTACGGTAAGTGCACAAGCTGCTCCGAAGGAAGGCATCACATGTCTCGCATCACCGTCATCGGCGGCACCGGATACGCCGGTTCCGCGATCGTCGCGGAGTCCGCCGGCCGCGGTCACCAGGTCACCGTGCTGAGCCGCTCGCTCCCCGAGGCGCCCGTCTCGGGCGTGACCTACCTCCAGGGCGACGCCTCCGACGAAGCATCGCTCGCCCGGGCCATCGAGGGCGCGGAGGTCGTCGTGGCTGCCCTCGCGCCCCGCGGCTCGCTTTCCCACACCTTTCGCGACGTCAACCGCACGCTCGCGCGTCTCGTCGACGCCGCGGGTGTGCCGCTGTACGTGGTCGGCGGCTACTCGACGCTCCGCCCGGCACCCGGCGCGGACCGCTTCGTCACCGACCTGAGCGGCTACCCGGAGCAGTTCCACGACGAGATCCGGATGGGCGCGGCGATCATCCTCGAGGACCTACCGGCCACGCCCGAGAGCCTCGACTGGGTGTTCGTGAGCCCGGCACTCCGCTTCGGCGCGTTTCTGCCCGGCGAGCGCACCGGCAGCTACCGGCTCGGCGACGAGGTCGCTGTCGCGCCCGAGGACGGGGGTGCGATCTCCGCCCCGGACTACGCGCTGGGTTTCGTCGACCTGATCGAGAAGGGCGAGTACCACCGGGCGCAGGTCAACATCGGACACTGATCACCAGTCGGTCTGGGCCCCCGGCGCGCCGACGCGCGCGTCGGCCAGCGCGCCGGAACGATCACCGGGGGTCCTGACTCCACTGCGGTTCGTACGGCGCTGCGGCGTCAACCGCGCTTCGATCGTGGCCCGGGGTGCGGCTCCGGAACGTCGACGTCGGGACGCTACTTCGCCCATCGCCGCGCCTCCTCGGTCCGATCGGAGGCGAGGACCTCGTGATCGCTCGCGCGTAGGCTCGTCGACATGGTCGCGCACGTCCACGCCGGGTTGAGTCTGAGCACCTGGCGACGTGACCCCGGCACTGTGGTCCGACGCGCCGTGACGCCAGCGGGGGATTCGACGCCGCACGTCATCGTCGCCGAGTCGGAGACCACCGGCGTGCCGACGGAGTGGCCGCCGCACTCGCACCCGATGCACGAGCTGGTGTGGGCGCGCGGCGGGACGCTGACCTCCCGGATCGGCAAACACATCGTCACCGTGCCGCCCGGCTTCGGCCTGTGGCTCCCGGCCGGCGTGGTCCACGGGGGCCGGCTCACCGCGGCCTCCCAGTTGTCCAACGCGTTCTTCGCCCCCGACCGCACACCGGTGCAGTTCGCCGAGCCGACGTCGATCGCGATGACGCCCTTGCTGGAGTCGCTGCTGGAGCGCCTGAGGCGCAGCGACCTCGACGCCGGAGCGAGGGTCCGCACCGAGACGGTCGTGTTCGACGTGCTCGAGCCCGCGGACCGGCAGTTCGCCCTGGAGCTGCCCGGAGATCCGCGGATCGACACGATCGCCGAGGCGCTCCTCCGCGACCCGTCCGACGAGCGCGGCCTCCAGGAGTGGGCGGCACTACTCGGAGTGAGCGACCGGACGATCACCCGGGCGTTCCGTGAGGCGACCGGGCTGTCGTTCGCGCAGTGGCGGCAGGCGCTGCGCATCCACCAGGCGTTGACGCTGCTGTCCGAGGGTGCCGACGTGCGCGAGGTGTCGGAGCGGCTCGGCTACTCGCAGCCGAGCACGTTCATCGCAGCGTTCCGCCGAGTGATGAAGGTGACCCCCGGCGCGCTCTCGCTTCGCGGCTGATGTCCCGAATCCCGTATCCGCTGTCCTGACTGCGGGATTGCCGACATCGGGAACATCGCTTAGCGTCCCGAAGGCAAGGCAACCCTTACCTGCCTGACGATTCGGAGCTGACGCATGTCCACGGCCGCCTTCTTGCGCGGAGACGAGCTGGAGCTCCGCTACGGGAAGACGGCTGTCGTCCACGGCGTCTCGGTGGAGCTGACGCCCGGTCGCGTGACCGGGCTGGTCGGGCCCAACGGCAGCGGGAAGTCGACGCTGCTGCGGGCCCTCGCCCGGTTGCACCAGGTCGACGGCGGCCAGGTATTGGTCGGGGAGAAGCCCGCGTCGCTCCTCAACGCCCGCGAGTTCGCGCGGGAAGTCACGCTGTTCTCGCAGTCGCGCCCGGCACCGCACGGGCTGACGGTCCACGAGGTCGTCTCGTTCGGACGCCACCCGCACCGACGCCGCTTCGCCGGCCCGTCACCGGCGGACCGCGACGCGGTGAGCCGCGCGATGACCGTCACCGGTGTGCAGGACATGGCCGAGCGGCCGGTCGGCGAGCTCTCCGGCGGTGAGATGCAGCGGGTCTGGCTCGCCGCCTGCCTGGCCCAGGAGACCGGCGCCGTGCTCCTCGACGAACCGACCAACCACTTGGACCTGCGGTACCAGGTCGAGATCCTCGACCTCGTCCGCGACCTCGCCGACGAGCAGGGCATCGCCATCGGCATCGTGCTGCACGACCTCGACCACGCGGCACGGGTCGCCGACACGCTCCTGCTCCTGCGCGCCGGACTCATCCACGCCGCGGGTGACCCGCTGGACGTCCTCACCGCCGAGAACCTCACCGAGGTCTACGACCTGCGCGTCGACGTCGACGTCGACGCGCGCACCGGCCGTCTGCGCATCGACCCGGTCGGGCGGCATCCCGCCCGTACCCGCACCATTTCCGGAGAGAGACACCCATGAAACGCCTCGCGGTCATTCTTGCCGCGCTCGCCGTCACGGTGACGGCCTGCGGCACCACGTCGGTCGACGAGGCCGCCCCCGCCGGCGAAAAGGCCCCGGCTTCGCAGAGCTGCGCCGACGACACCACGACGACGTCGACCGGCCCGGTGACGTTGACCGACGGCGTCGGCCGCACGGTGACGCTGCCCAAGCCCGCCCAGCGCGTCGCGGTGCTGGAGTGGCAGCAGACCGAGGACCTGCTCACGCTCTGCCTCACCCCGGTCGCCGCCGCCGACCCCAAGGGCTACGCCACCTACGTCAAGGCGGAGAAGCTGCCCGCGAGCGTCGTCAACGCCGGCGAGCGCGGTGAGCCCGACCTCGACGCGCTCTACGCGACGAAGCCCGACCTGATCGTCGTCGAAGCGTTCAAAGCCGACGACGAGATGATCACCAAGCTCGAGAAGCGTGGCGTCCCCGTGCTCGCCACCGTCGGGGCCGACACGTCCGGGCAGATCGCGAACATGAAGAAGGTGTTCTCGATGATCGCCCGGGCCACCGGCCGGTCCGAGCGCGCCGACCTGGTGCTGCGCCAGTTCGACCAGCACCTCGCCGAGGCGAAGAAGAAGGTCGACGTCACCGGCACGAACTTCCTGTTCTTCGACGGCTGGATCGAGAGCGGCAACGTCGTCATCCGCCCGTACGGCACGGGCGCGCTGTTCACTGAACTCGGCGCGCAACTCGGCATGACCCCGGCCTGGACCGACAAGATCAATGCTGCCTACGGCAGCGGCGGCGTCGATCCCGCCTACGGTCTGGCGCAGACCGACATCGAGGGTCTCACCGCCGTCGGCAACGCGACCCTCTTCTACGGCGACGACGACACTCCCGACAGCTACGTCAAGGAGCTGCGCAAGAGCTCGATCTGGACCGCGCTGCCGGCCGTGAAAGAGGGACGCGCGTACCCGTTCCCCGCGGGTGTGTGGGGCGCCGGCGGCCCGAAGTCGAACGAGGAGGCGGTCGACGCGTACGTGAAGATCCTGACCGCGAAGTGAGGCGGCGCAGCGGGGCGATCGTCCTCGTTGTTCTGTTCGTCGCGGTTGTGGTCACCGGGCTGTGGCACGTCACGCAGGGCACGTCCGGGGTCGGGTTCTGGGACCTGGTCTCCGGGCGCGACGAGGTCGGGGGCGTACCGCTCAGCGACATCCTGACCGGCTCCCGCGTGCCGCGCGTGCTCGCCGGGATCGCGGTCGGCGTGGCGCTCGGTTCGGCGGGGTTGCTGCTGCAGTCGGTCACCCGTAATGCGTTGGCCGCTCCGGACACCCTCGCGGTCACCGCCGGGTCGTACTTCGCCCTGTCCGTGGTCGCGGTCCTCGGGCTCGCCGTGCCGCTGTGGGCGTCGGGCGCCGTGGCGTTCGGCGGTGGTCTGCTCGCCGCGGGACTCGTGCTCGGCCTGGCCGGTACGGCGTCGGGCATCGGCTCGACGCGGCTGATCCTGGCCGGGTCGGCGGTCGCGCTGGCGCTCGATGCGGCGACCGCCATGCTGCTGATCCTGTTCAAGGAGAGCACCACCGGCCTGTACGCGTGGGGGAGCGGCTCACTGGCCCAACTCAACATCGATGCCGCTCTCCGCGCCGCGCCGATTATCGTCGTCGTACTGGTAGTTGCCTTTGTGCTTGTTCGACGGCTCGACATATTGAGTCTGGGGGACGACGCGGCTGCCTCGCTGGGTGTGCCGATCCGGTCGACGCGGATCGTTGCGGTGGTCTCCGCTGTGCTGCTGACGAGTGTTTCGGTGACGCTGGCCGGGCCGATCGCATTCGTCGGTCTGGCCGCGCCGGTCATCGTGCGGCTGGTGGCCAGGGGTAACGGCCGGCACGTGTTCCTGATTCCGGCGTGCGCGCTGGCCGGTGCTCTGCTCGTGCTCGTGGCCGACGTCGTGCTCCGCGCGGTGATGGGCGCGCGGGCCGCTGCGTCGATTCCCACCGGCATTCCGACGTCGCTGCTCGGGGCCGTGGTCATCGTGGTTCTCGCGCTCCGGTTGCGGGACGCGGGGGCCGCTCGGGAGGCGCCGCGGGCGCACGTCGCCGTTCATTCGCGGCGGCGCTTTCTGAGCGTCGTCAGTGTGGCGGTTGTGCTGTTGGTGGCAGTTGCTGTGGTGGGACTGCTGGCCGGCAGTCTGTGGTTGCGGACCGGTGACATCGCGCTCTGGCTGCAGGGCACGGCGCCGGATCTGATCGCCAGTGCGCTCGACGACCGGGCTCCGCGGGTGGCGGCTGCGGTGACCGCCGGTGCGGCGCTTGCGCTGGCCGGGACGGTGGTGCAGGGGACGGTCCGGAATCCGCTGGCCGAGCCAGGGATTCTCGGTATCACGGCTGGTGCGGGGCTCGGCGCGGTGATCGTGGTGACGTCGGGTGTCGGCGGGCGTCCGGCACTGATCGTCGCTGCGGTCGCGATCGGACTCGCGACGTTCGCTGTGATCGTCGCGCTGGCGTGGCGTGGTGGCCTGCTTCCCGACCGGTTCCTGCTGATCGGCATCGGTTGCGGTTACGCGCTCACCGACATCAGCACGTTCCTGCTGCTGCGCGCCGACCCGTGGGACACCCCGCGCATCCTGACGTGGCTGTCGGGCACCACCTACGGCCGGACGTTCGTCGACGTGCTGCCGGTGGGTGTTGCTTTGCTGGTGGCGACGCCCGTGGTGTTGGGCATGCGGCGTGAACTGGATCTGCTGGCGATCGACGAGGACACGCCGGCGATCTTCGGGGTGCGCCGGGAGGTCACGCGTCTGTCGCTGCTGACGATCGCGGCGTCCGCGGCGGTGGTGAGCGTGATCGCGGTCGGGGTGATCGGGTTCGTCGGGCTGGTGGCGCCGCACATCGCGCGGGGGCTGGTGGGCGCGCGGCACGGGCGGATCGTGCCGGTGGCGATGCTGATCGGCGCACTGCTCGTGGGTGTTGCCGACACGTTGGGGCGGACGGTGATCGCTCCGGCGCAGATCCCGGCGGGGCTCATGATGGCGCTGATCGGAGCCCCGTATTTCGTGTGGCTGCTGCGTCGGTCAGGAAGGTCCGGATGAGGTCGCTGATCAGGTCGGGGCGCTCGGCGATCAGGTGGTGAGTGGTTCCGGGGACGATGCACAGCTGGGCGCCGGGGATCGATGCGGCGATTTTCAGGCTGTGGCCGGGTGGGATCGTGTCGCGGTCGCCGGACATGACGAGGACCGGTGCGGTGATCCGGGCTAGTTGCTCGGGGGTGATGTGGGGCTCGCTGGTCCACAGGCGGAACAGTTTGGCGAGTACGGCGTCGGCGTGTTCTGGTCCGTCGGGCGACAGGCGTTCAAAATGCATCCGCTCGACGTCGGGCCGCGGGTTCTGTTCGGGCGTATCGAGCACGGGAGCGCTGGTGTCCGTGAAGGCGGACGGGTCGAGGTTGGCGCTGATGGCGGTGAGTGAGCGCACTCGCTCGGGATGTGCGAGGGCGAGCAGGAGGCCGATGATCGCGCCGTCGCTGTAGCCGATGACGTGCGCGTTCGTGACGTTGGCGGATTCACAGTAGGCGATCGTGTCCGCGAGGCCCTGCGCGTAGCTGTACTCGCCGTCGATGTCGGGGGAGCGGCCGTGGCCGGGGCGCTCGAACGCGTGGACGCGGTGATCAGGGACCAGCGCGTCGGACTGGGCTCTCAGGGACTCCAGCGAGCAGAAGCCGCCGTGCAGCAGGAGCACGGGGTCGCCGTTTCCGGCGACTTCCGAGTACAGGTTCCTCATGGTGGTCGATCGTTCCAGGTGCTCGTGAGATCGTCGGCGGCCTGCGCCGCTCTCATCTCGGTCACGCTCGGACGAGGCGCGCGCCGGTTGCCAGCAGCCAGACGAGCCAGGCGAGGAACCCGAGGAGTCCGACGAAGATCAGCGGCGAGCCGACGGCGATCGCGAGGTTGCCCAGCCCCGCGGCGAGCAGCAGGCTCCCGCCCACCGTGCCCAGCAGGCGCAGCCAAGCCGGAGTCAGCCCACTCGCGTGCGCGGCGAGGGCCGAGCCGATGCAGGTGGTGCCGAGCGTCGGCAGCGCCAGCGCGAACGCCGCCGCGTGAATCCGCCAGCCGAGCTCGAACGCGGCCGTCGGCTCGGTGAGCCCGTCGGCGGAGGGCCACCAGACCGGAGACGATCGCGACCGCGTCGCGGTTGGCCGCGTAGTAGGCCAGCAGAATTCC
Organism: Cryptosporangium sp. NPDC048952; assembly: GCF_043197895.1. Taxonomy (NCBI): domain Bacteria; kingdom Bacillati; phylum Actinomycetota; class Actinomycetes; order Cryptosporangiales; family Cryptosporangiaceae; genus Cryptosporangium; species Cryptosporangium sp. NPDC048952. The sequence goes on from NZ_JBICTY010000004.1 coordinate 584,588, forward strand.
CCAGCCTCAACGAGTCCGCCGCGGCGCTCGTCGCTGTCGGCTACGACCCGGCGGAGGAGTTCATCTTCGGCCTCGACCTGCTCCTTGCCGCCCTCGAGCCCCTGAGAACCTCCGCAGAGGTGGCTACTTCGTGGGGATCGTTGTAGCGGGCTTGTCCGGCTGACAGACGGTTCCGTCGGTGGGGAGCTTCTTGCTGATCAGTGCTTCGTCCACTGCCGTGTCGACGCAGGAGCCGCTGGAGCGGTAGGAGCCGTGGCCGACGCCCTCGCGGGTGAGCAGGACCGCGTGGTGCAGGGTGTGGGCGACGGCTTCGGCCCAGTGGTGTGGGGTGACGGGGTCGAGGCGGCCGCCGATCACCAGGATGGGCGGGGCGCCGGCTGCGGTGAGCGGCTCGGTGTAGCGGTCCTTGTTCTCCGTGGGCCAGAAGGCGCAGTTCAGGGCGGCGTAGGCGGCTTCGGTACCGATGCGTTTCGCGTGTTCCTGGACTTCGGCGGCGGCGGCAGTGTGCGCGGCCACGTCGGTCGGGGTGCTCCAGTCGACGCAGCGGACCGCGTTGTGGACCTCGTTACCGGCCGTCGGTACCGGGAACGGCGACACGGTGATTGCCGTCCACAGGAAGAGCAGGGGAGTGCCATTGCCCTGTTGCGCGGCGAGGAGAGCAGCCGTCAGCACCGGCCAGGTGGCCGCTGCACCGGCAGCGGCGCGGATGGCCTCGCGTGCCTTGGCGCCGTCGAGCGTGCCGCCCGGGGTGAGGCCCTGGACCGGCTCGACCTTCAACGGGCGCGCTTCCAGCTGGACGATCAGCGCGTCGAGGGTGTCTGTGTCGAAAGGACACTTCTCGGCGCGGCAGGCCGCCAGCCAGGCGTCGAGGGTCCTCTCGCTGGCCACTGCCACCTCGTCGAGGAACTCGAGCGAGTTCGCGCGCCACTTCTCGGTGTCGACGGGCGCGTCGATCACCATCTGGCGGACGCGGTCGGGAAAGAGCGTGGCGTACGTGGGGCCGACCACGGTGCCGTAGGAGACGCCGTAGTAGGTGATCTGGTCCTCGCCGATCGCTTCGCGGACCTGGTCCATGTCGCGGGCGACGTTGTCGGTGGAAAGGCTGGCGAGGAATTCGCGGCTCTGGTGTTGAGCACAGCCCTTGGTGAACGTCTTGGCGTCGGCGATCAGTTGCGGGAGCGGTTTCCCGCCGGGAAGGTTCGCGTCGAGGTCGGCGGCGAGTGCGGCGGCGCGTTGCTCGTCGGTGAGGCAGCGGACGGCTCGGGAGCGTCCTACGCCGCGGGGGTCCATGGCGATGATGTCGAAGCGGGCCAGGATGTCCGGGGAGAACAGGGCCGTCACCGTGTCGGTGGCGGCTACCCCGGGGCCTCCCGGGTTGAAGAACAGTGCGCCGATGCGTTGGGCCGGGTTGGTGGCGCGGTGGCGCATGACCGCGAGCGGGATCTGTTCTCCGTCGGGGTCGGTGTACTCGAGGGGCACCGTGACGGTGGCGCACTCGAGCTTCGGCTCGCACGGGGACCAGCTGAGGGGGTCCGGGGTCGGTGCCTTCGCGGGTGGCTCGCTGCAGGCGGCGAGGACCATCGCGGCGGCAGCGAGGGCCGCACCTAACCGGGACCTGAGCATTCTCCAGCCTTCCTCGTCGACGCGTGGGTCTCCAGGAGAAACCGTGTCCCTAGGACCGAGTCAAGGGCTCGTTCTGATTGAGGAATGATCGTTCTTGACTGGTCGTTCCTTAATGGCTAACGTCGTGGGCGTGGGACGCCCCAGAGGGTTCGATGAGCAGGCCGTCACGGCCGCGGCAGTGGCGTTGTTCGCCAGCCGGGTCTATGACGGGGTGTCTGTTGATGACCTCGTTCAGCAGTTGGGGGTGCACCGCAACAGTCTGTACAAGACGTTCGGGAGCAAGCGGGGGCTGTATCTCACCGCTCTGCGGTGGTACCTCGATCACCAGTTGCCGCTGGTGGTCGAGCGGCTCGCCGCGGGTCACGACGTTGTCGACGATCCGGGGCTCGACCTGCTGCTACTGGCGGCGGTGGAGCGTGCGCCTGTCGATGTCGACGTTACCGCGCTGGTGTCCGAGGCGTGGCAGGCCTTGGAGCAGGCCCTGCCGGGATCGGAGGCGGAGCCGGCTGCGCTGCCTGCGCGGAACGCGCTGGATGCGCTGCTGGGTGCGCGGCTGCGCAGGCGCGCGGCCGCTGACCAGCCGTAGCTGCGGTTCGGCGGCAGACGCCGCGCTGCTGGTCAGTACTCGTTTCTGTGACTCGCCCTGCCCTCGGCCGGTGCCGTTGGGCTGATGAAAGGACCAATCTCATGGCTACCGTGAGCATTGCCGGCGACGACCTCGTCGTTGAGATCGAAGGTATGGACAAGCTCTGGTCGCTCAAGAGCCGCCTGGCGATCCCGCTGGTCAACGTGCGCGGCGCCACGGCCGACCCGGGTATCAAGGCCGACCCGAAAGGCCTGCGGGCGCCGGGCACGCATCTGCCCGGGGTGCTCACGGCCGGCACCTTTCACCAGGACGGTGAGCGCGTCTTCTGGAATATCCGCGACGGCGCCCGAGCCGTCGTCATCGCCCTCACCGACGAGCGCTACGCCCGCCTCGTCGTCGAGGTCCCTGACCCGGCCGCGACCGTCGAGCTGATCGAGCGGGCAGTGTCCCGATGATTCCCGTCGTCCACCTGGGCCGGTGGCCTGCGGTTCGTACTCTGCGGGACATGACGGCATCCGACGCGCTCGGTGTGGCGCAACGCAAACCCCGGCGCGCGTTGTACGTCGGCATCACCACCCCGGCTCCGGTCGGTATCTCGTCGAGAAAAATCCGTTCGTCGGAAGCGGGGATCTCGAGATCCGATGGACCGACGGCGAAGTCCGCGTCACGGATGGATCAGCCACCCTCAGCTGGAGTGCCGCCACGCTGAAAACCATCGACGCCTGACGCGGGCAGCTGGTCAGGCGGGCGCCCGTCCACCCGCCTGACCAATGGGAAGGTCAGCGTCGGTACCACGGGGTGCGGGCAGCGCGTCGCCGGCGGCGGACACCGACCAACACGAGAAGGAGCGCAGCTGCGGCACCCGCGCCGGTCAGCGCGCGGGTACGGGGGCTGCTGTCGGCCGCCGATTGCCGGGCGGTGGTGGTGTAGGTGCGGGCTTTCTCCACCGCCGGGCCGGTCTTGGCGCGGACCGTGACGTTGGCTCTGGCGGTCGCCTGCCGGGCGCGGGCGCGCGTATCGGCCAAGCGGGCCTGGGCGCGTCCGCGGACGTCAGCCTTGGCGGCGAGTGCGTCGACGGTGTCGCCGAGGTCGGCGCGGGTCTCGGCAATCTCGGCACGAAGGGCGTCGGGATCAGTGGACGGTTCGGGCTTGGCGGGAGGGGAGGTCGTCATCGGTGTGCGTGCTCCTTGATGATTGCGGCGTCGGTCTTGACGCCTTCGACGGCTTCGGCCGGCACCGGCGGTGTGGCCTGGGAGAGGTTCTTCTTGCCGAGCAGGGCGACGATCCCCGCGACGACGAACAGGACGGCGGCGACGATCAGCGCCGATGCCCACACCGGCAGGACGAGTGCGAGAGCGGCGATCGCGGCGGTCAGCAGCGCGCCGACCCCGTAGAGCGCGGCGACGCCCGCGCCACCGAACAGGCCGGCACCGACGCCGGCCTTCTTGCCCTTCTGGGTCAGTTCGATCCGGGCGAGGGCGAGTTCGTCGCGCACCAGGGTGGACACCTGGCCGGTGATGCGGGTGATCAGTTCGCCGGTGGAAAGGTCACCGGGATCGGCAGGGGAGCCGGCGGGTTGAGCCATGGGGCCTCCTCGTGGCGGGGGCGGAAGTTCGTCCCGGGATACCCGGCCGATAGGCGACTCAATCGATTCGGAACGCCCTTACCTCAGTGGACGTAGCGTTTCACCTGGGGCGACCGCCGCCCACGGGTGATCCACATCGCGGACACCGCCGACGATTCGCCCGATGCCCGGCGCCGATAGGGGTATTCGACGTTCAGACCGGAATAGCTGCCCACACCGTCTTTCCGGGCTCTTCCGGCTCACATCCCCACTGTTGCGATAGCCCGGCGACCAATTGCAGTCCACGGCCCCGGAATGCGCCGGTGTCCCGCTCGCGCGGATTGATCGGCGTCGCACTGTAATCACGGATGCACACCTTCACCACTGACCCGCACATCTGCACGATGACCCGGAACGGTGTGCGGGCGTGGTCGATCACGTTGGCCACGAGTTCCTGGACCACCAGCACCGTGTCCTCGGCGGCCGGGTCCGCGATTTTCCACTCACTGAGCAGGCCACGGATTCGACGGCGGATGCCGGGAGTCACCGCCGGGTCGGGCGGGAACGTCTCCTCCCACTGGTCACCGGACCCGGTCATGCCTTGTCCCTCCCGTCGTCGGCCTACGAGCAACGTCGGGATAGCTCCGCAGGCAGCAGGCGAAACACGCACCGGTGTTGTGAATGGAACGAATAGGTAAACGTGCCCCGGCGTGACTATTTCGAGACCTTGAAGGGGACGGTTCGGAACGTCATTGAGGTTTGCGCGAATGTGGACGGGGCATCATGCCGACCGACTACGCCGCACGCCGTGCGGCGACAAGGAAAGGCAGTAACCAGTGACTGTTGCCGGCATCATTTCCGCGCTCGTCGTCGGCCTGATCATCGGCGCCCTGGGACGCCTGGTGGTTCCGGGCAAGCAGAACATCCCGATCTGGCTCACCATCATCATCGGCATCGTCGCCGCGCTGCTGGGCACCGCGATCGCCCGCGGTGCCGGGGTGGCCGACACCGATGGCTTCGACTGGATCGAGCTGATCTTCCAGATCGTGCTCGCTGCGGTCGGCGTCGCCCTGGTTGCTGGGTTCTGGGGCCGTCGCGGTCGCCGCTCCGTCTGATCCCCGCATCTCCACCGAGGGCCGGCCGCGTTCTGCGCGGCCGGCCCTCGGTGTTGGTATCGACGCCGGGTCGGTCGCGCGCCGCCGGGCGCCCGGCGGCGCCGCACGGCTGGTCACTCCTGCGAGCGTGGGCCTTCGCGTGCCGGCCCGGGGTGCGGGCCTCGTGGGCCAGGGCGTGCGGCATTGCGAAGTACGACGTCACCCCGCGCTGATTCCCGTCGCGCTCTTCGGTTGACCCGCTACTCACTACCCTGGCCACTGATGGCCTGGTCGGCCACCTCGAGGCCCCGTCACCGCGGTTGCGGCGAGGAAGTCGGTGTACGGGCCTCCGCAGCGTTGGTCGTGGTCCGCCACGGTGCGGATCACGTCAGTGGCCTAGTGCCCTAGATCACTGCGTTGCCTCTTGAGCCTGCCCCTAGGGCGCGGTCTTTCCTGGGACCAGACGCCGTCGAGGGGAGGACCGATCGTGGAAGTGGGCTGGAGCACCCGCGAGCTGGCCGACCTCGCCGGTACCACGGTGAAGACCGTCCGGCACTACCACCGGGTCGGCTTGCTCCCGGAACCGGAGCGGGGCGCGAACGGATACAAGCGGTACCGAGTGGCCCATCTGATCCGGCTACTGCGTATCCGACGCCTACCGGGAGCTGCACAAGACGCCTCGGAGTGCAGCCGAGCAGGACTTCGACGTGCTGACGGAGGACGCGAGCGAGGAGGCCCGGCAGAACCTCGCGGAGCGGTTCGCCCTCGAGGTGCAGCGTCAGCACCGCGAACACCCGCGGCTGCACGAGCTCGCCGAACGGGCCCGGTCGGGCGGCGATCCGCGGATCTGGGCGGTCGTCGTCCAAGGGATCGCCGAGCTCCACAACTCGGCGCAGCGTGACGTCCTCCAACGCGTGAACGCCATCGTGTACCCGGCCCAAACGTCATAGTTTTGGCATAAAAGACTATGGCAAAAGAGGATCACGTACGGCTGGAACAACGAGGGAAGGTCTTCATGCGCAAGGTATTACTGGCAACGGCGTGCGGCGCCGTGGCGGCGGCCGCTGTGGTCATTCCGACGGTGTCGGACGCAACTTCCGCCCCAGCCGGGGCAACCCAGGAGCTGAAATGGGGAAAGTGCCCCGCCACCGCCTTATCGGCGACGCCGGGTCTGCCGGAGTTGCAGTGCACGACAGTGCAGGTCCCACTGGACTATCAGCAGCGAGACGGTAAGAAGATCACCATCGCGATCTCGCGGCTGCCGAGTACGAACCCCGAGAAGCGCCGGGGTGTGCTACTGACCAATCCGGGCGGCCCGGGTGGCTCGGGGCTGGATACCCCGCAGCTCTTCTCCTTGAAGGGCCTCCCGGCGCCGTTTCCGGCGAGTGTGCGTGAGCAGTACGACATCATCGGGATCGACCCTCGGGGTGTCGGGCGCAGCACCCCGGTCACGTGCAATGTGACGCCCGAGCAGATCGCGATCAGCAACCTTCCCTACGCACGCAATTCCGCTGACGTGGCGAACCAGGCGAAGGTCGCGAAGGCCGAGGCCGCGCAGTGCGCCAACGCGAAGACCAGCTGGATGCTGCCGCACATGACCACCGCGAACACCGCGCGGGACATGGACACCATCCGGCAGGCGCTGGGCGAACCCACTGCCTCCTACCTGGGTGTGTCCTACGGCTCGTACCTCGGAGCGGTGTACGCCAGCCTGTTCCCGAAGACCACCGACCGGGTGGTCCTGGACAGTGCTCTGGGGCCCAATGGGTACGACATCACCGCGATGCGCGGCCTGGCTCGAGGGATGGAAGACCGGTTCCCCGACTTCGCGGAGTTCGCTGCGTCGCACCCGGAGTACGGACTCGGCGACACGCCTGAGCAGGTGACGAAGAAGTATCACGAGCTGGCCGATCGGCTCTACCGCAAGCCGGTCGGCACGTTCACAGAGTCGGTCTTCCGAGGAGTCACCTTCAGCAAGCTCTACACCAGCGATCTCGACGCCCTTGCCACGATGTGGCAGTTCCTGAACAAAGGCGTCGAGCCGAAGCTGCCTACCGACGGCGCGGACATCCAGAACGTCATCGCCGCCCGGTTCGCCGTGATCTGCGGAGAGTCCGACTGGCCGAGCTCGGTCGCCAACTACCAGCGCGATGTCGCCATCGACCGCATCCGCTATCCGCTGCTCGGGGCCGCGTCCGCCAACATCTCCGCCTGCGCCTACTGGCAGAACCCGTCCGCGGAATCCAAGGTCCCGATCACTGACAACGGTCCGTCGAACGTGCTGATCGTGCAGAACGAGCGTGACCCCGGCACGCCGCTGGTCAACGCCCGCAAGCTCCGGAAGGCGTTCGGTGACCGCGCCCGCATGGTGACGGTCGACCAGGGTGGGCACGGCGTCTACGGATTCGGCGCCAACACGTGTGCCAGCGACGCGATGAACAACTTCCTCACCACGGGCAAGCGTCCGCAGCGGGACCTGTACTGCGCGCAGTAGCGCCGGACAGATCTACCTGCGCGGGCTGCCTCCGGAATGCTCGGAGGCAGCCCCTTTCAGTGCCAGCAGCCGAGGGTCACCCGATGCTGGGCGCTCAACGGAGGCCGACTTCGCGGAGCAATGTCACCACCGACAGTCTTGCCGCGGAAGTCGAGCGCCTCGGCGACGGTGCGCATGATCCTCGGTGGCCGGACGTTCCCCACGCCGGAACAGGCCGGATCAGCTGCCAGCCGCTGCTCGGGCGGCTTGCTCGATCTTCGCGCGGTGGGTCGCGCGGGCTGCTATGTCGATCTGCTCTTCGAACTCGGCCCTCAGCCCGGTCCGGCCGTCGAGTTGCTCACGCAGGATGTCCGCGTGGCCGGCATGCCGGGTGGTCTCCTGCAGGACATGGATCAGGACGCCGAACAGCGCGACGTCGGGCCGCGGCCACCACGGCACGTGGCCGGGCGCGTCGAGAGGAAGCTCTCCGATCGTCACGTCCGCGTGCATGCAGGCGCGCTGGTAGAAGTCGATGATCTGTTCGCGTGTCTCGTCCGAGGTCGCCCACAGGTCGCTGCCGTCGGCGTCCTGCCATCGCCCCAGCGGCTCCGGGGACGGGCGGCCGAAGACCTCACCGAAATACCAGGCCTCGCAGGTCGCCATGTGCTTCACCAGGCCGAGGAGATTGGTTCCCGTCGCTGTCAGGGGGCGCCGGACGTCGTACTCGGACAGTGCGTCGAGCTTCCAGACCAGCGCCTCACGGATCGTCGTGAGACGGCCGTGCAGGAAGTCCTTCGCAGAATCGTCGATCATGGCGCATGAGCGTGCCATGCGAGACGGCACGGCCGCGTGCGTACTGATCGTCTGGCGTGCCCGCTCCCGGGCTGAGGTAGCTGAATCACACGTCGACTGGATGATGACCGGCATCTCGCCCTAGCGGGGCCTGATCGAGGAGTACGTCAAGACCACCGGCGCGGATCGCACCGGGTCGGCGCCGCCGACCCGACGGCCGAACTCACTGTGCGGTACCGACCGGTCAAGCCTTCACCGGGAGTGCGCTGACTACTGCCGCGGGACGTCCATCCCGAAGGTGCGCGTGTCTCGTGCGGATCGGGCGCGATGAAAGGCGAAGAAGTGGCATCCGAGATTCCGCCGCTGACCATCACGCCGGTCCGCGTGGCCGACCTGAGTCCCCGCTGAGCTCGCTGAGCCGACCCCGAACTGGTCTGGCTCCCCACGAGCACGAGCCGTGGCGGCCGGCGCGGCCCACGGCGAGCTGACGTCCGTCCGCTGGGGCGCCGATCCGGGTGATCCGGCGCCCCAACGAGGTCCACTATCCGGCGAGGTCGGTCTAGTGGATCCCGGCCGTTCGAGGGCGGTCACCAGACTGCTCGACGCGCGGTTCGCCGTCGGAGACGTGCCTGTGACGTGACCGCCCCGGTAACCACCACGCAGCCCTTCCGAACAGCGCCATGGTCGCCGGCACCAGCACCAACCGCACCAAAAAAGCATCCACCAACACCCCGACCCCGAGCGCGAACGCGATCGGCCGGATCGTCGTGTCACCAGTGACCACCCCACCACCGAACACGCCCACCATGATCAGCGCCGCCGCGACTACCACCCGTGCTCCGTGCGCGAATCCGGCCGTCACCGCGGTGGCCGCGTCGGCCCCGGCGTCGTGTTCCTCGCGCATGCCGGAAACCAGGAACATCTCGTAGTCCATCGACAAGCCGAAGAGCACGCCGATCACGAGGATCGGCAGGAAGCTCAGAAGTGGCGCGGCCGGGTCGACGCCGAACACCGAGCCGAGCCACCCCCACTGGAACACCGCGACAGTGCACCCGAGGGCGGCACCGAGGCTGAGCAGGAAGCTGATCGTCGCGGTGAGCGGGATCAGCACCGACCGGAAGATGATCAGCAGCAGCACGAAGGCGAACCCGGCCACCAGCGCCAGGTAGAGCGGGAGCGCATCGGCCAAGCGCTGGGAGATGTCGATGGCGACGGCCGTCTGACCGGTGACCACCCAGCCGTCGGCGCGCAGGGTGCGGACCAGCGTCGCGGTCGCCTCGTCCGTGGGCCCGCTGGACGGAATCACGGTCAGCAGGAGGTCGTTGCCATGCTTCCCGCTGGGCACGACCCGGGCGACGTCGTCGACCGCGCTGATCGTCCGCACCGCGGCCGGATCCCTGGTCAGGACCAGCAGCGGCCCGTTGGCGCCCCGCCCGAACCCCTCGGAGATCAGGTCGTAGGCCTTGCGCTGCGTGGTCGACGACGGGTCGGTGCCGTCGTTCGGCAGGTCCAGGCGCAGGCCCGCGACCGGTATCGCCAGCACGGTGAGCACCACGACGGTTCCGACGAGAGCGACGATCCGGTGCCGGCTCACCCCTCGGGCCCACCGCAGAGCCCGGTTCCCGGCCGGCAACCGACGACGCGCCCGACGACCGAGGACCCGGGAGCCCGCGACGCCGAGCAGCGCCGGGACCAACGTCAGCGTCATCAGCATCGCGACCAGCACCGCGGCCGCCGCGGCCAGCCCCATCTGGGTGAGGAAGCCGATCCGCACGACGGCAAGCCCCGCGAGCGCCGCAATGACGGTGAGCGCCGCGTAGAACACGGCTTCGCCGGCCGTCCCCATCGCCTGGGCGATCGATGCGCGGACGTCGGTGCCGGCCAGCAGTTGCTGCCGGTGCCGGCTGACGACGAACAGCGCGTAGTCGATGCCGACCGCCAGCCCGAGCAGGAGCGCCAGCGTCGGCGCCACCGAGTTGAGCGTCACCAGCGCGGTCGCCGCGTGGATCAGCGCGATGCTGGTGATCAGGCCGAGGATCGCGGTGAGCAGTGGCAGGCCGGCGGCGACCAGCGACCCGAACGTCACCAGCAGCACGAGCAGCGCGACGATCAGACCGACGGCCGAGCTACTCGACGATGTGGGAGCGTCGGCCAGGTCCGAGGAGGTCTCGACGGTCAGACCGGCGTCCCGGGCGTGCGCGATCGCAGCGTCAACGCCGGACGGCACCGAATCAGACGTCAGCCTCACCGAGAGGCGCCCGATGCGACCGTCCGGGGACAGCGTCGGTGCGGACACCTCGGCCACGGCTTTCAGTTCGGTGAGCAAGGTGGAGAGCGCGGCCGCGGAACCGTCAGTGGAGAAGACCACGGTGCCGCCGTCACTGTCACCGAACTCGTCGTGCACCTGCTGCAGCGTGTCCGTGGACTGCATGCCGTCGATCGAGAATTCGTCGGTGAGCGGCTCCGACAGCCGCCCGGCCGCACCGACCGCCAGCACCAGGATCAGCGCCCAGGCGACCACCACCCACCACTTGCGCCGCGCGCAGAACGCGCCGAGCCGTTCGAGTAACCGTGTCATGGCGGTGATCCTGGAATTCCGCCCGGGTGGACGGGCACCACCCACGGGTGGTGGGGAGGGTGGAACCTAGTCCCGTCCCAGGGCGATCGCGATCGCGTGGGCCCGGTCGCGTGCGCCGAGCTTCGCGAAGATCGAGTTGACGTAGCTCTTCACTGTCGCCACCGACAGGAACAGGTCGGCCGCTATCTGCGCGTTGTTGTGTCCCTGCGTCATCGCGTCCAGCACGTCGGCCTCCCGCGACGTCAGCGCGGGGAACCGGTCCCGAACCGGGGCCGGTGGCTTGGCGAACCCGCGGACGAGCCGATCTCCGACCTCGCGCGCGAACGTCGACTGGCCCGCCGCCACCGCGCGGACGGCCGCGGCGAGCTCCACGCGGCCCGTGTCCTTGGTCAGGTAGCCGCGGGCGCCGGCCTGCAGCGCGCCGCCGATCGAGTCGTCGTCGGCATAGGTCGTCAGCACGAGCACCGCCGTTGCCGGGTACCGGTCCGTGATCCGTGCTGTTGCTTCCACGCCGTCGACGTTCGGCATCCGCAAATCCATGAGGACGACGTCCGGCTGCGCTTCGTCGACCAGGCGCACTGCCTCGGCGCCATCGGCGGCGGCACCGACGACCTCGATGTCCTCGGCGAGGTCCAGCAGTGTCACCAGGCCGTCACGCACGATCGCCTGGTCGTCGGCCACCAGCACACGGATCACTGCGCGTCCTTTCCGCCGGTCGGTAGCGTCAGCACGACCATGAACGGGTCGCCCGGCCGGACGCTCATCGATCCTCCCACCGCCTCGACCCGCTCCCGCATTCCCACCAACCCATGACCGCCACCGACAGCAATCGAATTCGGAGTCCGCGCTGACGCCGCAGTAGAGACGATGAGCTCCAGCAGCGACGGCTGCCAGGTCAGCGTCAGCATTACCGGCGAGCCGGAGGCATGCCGTCGGGCGTTCGTCAGCAGTTCCTGGAGTGCGCGCCGGAAGGTGACCCGGGCGTCCGATCCGAGTGGCTGCGGTTGTCCGGTCTGCTGCACGACCACCGCACCTCCGAGCTGGCGGTGGGTCGCCGCCATCTCCGCGAGCGCGGACTCGACGTCACTCGGAGGCTCGTGCAGCGCGGTGACCGCTCGTTTGGCCTCGGCCAGTCCGTCCACCGCCAGTTCGCGGGCGGAGATCACCCGTTGGCGTGCTTCGGCGTCGCGTCCGGACTCGAGCAGCGCGTCCACCGCGTCCAGTTGAATGACCAGACCGCCGAGGGAGTGCGCGAGGACGTCGTGCAGGTCGCGGGCGATGCGCGACCGTTCGGTGAGCGCGGAGACCAGCGCGCGTTCCTGCTCGACGGCCAGACGTTCCTCCAGCAGCGCGCGGGTCTGCGCTTCCGCGGCGTGGAACTGCCGCCGGCTCAACCCGCCGAGCGCGACGGCCAGCAGACCCGAGAGGACCGAGATCAGCGTGCTGACCGACGAACCTGCCACCAGGGCGCCGACCGAAACCAGCGCCGCGGACGCGGCCACCACGAGAACGACGGCCCGCCAGCGGCGACCGAGGCTGCCGATGTAGATGAGCAGCCCGGCGATCGCGGGAACGAAGCCGACGACGTTGGTGGCGCACGCGACGAACGAACCGGCGACGATCATCACCAGGTACAGCGCCGTCCGCAGCCGGACGAGTCGCTCCGGGACCAGCGTGGCCGTCACCCACACCACGACCGCGGCCCAGGCGAGCACGGCGATCACCGGATGATCACCCTGCAGTGCCCGGTCCGCGAGGTCGTAGGAGATGAAGGCGGCCCCGACGAGATTCAGCGTCGTCGTCATCGTGGACCGCCTGGACGGCGATGAGCTCACGCGACCATCTTCACCCGGGCAGTAGCGATCCGGCCGGTGACCACCCGGGCGCGGACCGCGCGGTTGACCGCGAGCACCAGCAGGATGACGCCGGCGCCGGTGGCCAGCGACGCGCCGAGGTGGCTACCGACCACGTCCAGCCCGATCCGGGCGACGATCAACCCGAGCCAGAGCGCGACACCGACCCACCCGGTCCGGGACTCGACGTCCGGCAGCTCGCCGTTACGCATCCGCTTGGGCGTCGCGCCGGCAGGGATCGGCCGGAACCGGGCCAGCGAGCCCATCGCGACGCCCGAGCCGACCGCGAGCAGGCCCGACACCACGAGCACGGCGACGTCGGCGGTGGTCAAGGGTTTGTCGGTCGCTGCGATCGAGGCGAGGCCGATCGCGCCGAGGACGATCGGAAGCCGCCACATCCGTGCGGTGTCCACCGGCGCCCAGCGGAGCTGGCGGGTGCTCAGATAGGCGAGGAGCGCGAGGCCGAGAGCGATGTCGACGAGCGTCGTGAGCGTCATGCCCCGAGGTTGGACCGACTGCTCCCCGGCGAGTACCACCCCAGGTTGGTAGTGAGGGTGGTACTCGCGGTCGGCGGCTGCTGCCGGCCGAATCGTGACGGCGTCTCAACGGCTCTGTCGTTCGATGCCGCGTGCTGGGTGACGGCAGCGCTCCGCCGCAAGCCCTCGAGCGCGTGACCACCGAATACGTGCTCGCCGAACAGCAACTACAACGGCTTCCCGCCGACGCCGACGCAGCGGCACTGGCCCTCGCCGTCGTCGGCGTCGTCCATCACGTCGCACTGACCGACGGAACCGCCCCGGCGGCGGCCGATCGCATCCGGCGCACCGTTCACGCGCTCACCGACATCCGTTCAGGTGCTGCGTCGTGAGCCGGTCCCAGGGACGAGAGTCTCGCGACCTACCGGACTAGCGGGAGGTTGGTTCGGAGTTGGCGTCGAGCGCGTCGAGGACCGCGTCCCCGTTCGCCCTCGCCCACTCGGTCAGGGTGTGGATCGGCCCGATCAGCGTCGCTCCGAGCGGGGTCAGCTCGTACTCGACCCGAGGTGGCGCTTCGGCGTAGGCGTGGCGGCGGACGAGTCCGTGCATCTCGAGCCGCCGGAGCGTCTGGGTGAGCACTTTGCGGGAGATGCCGCCGATCAGCTCGATCAGCTCACCGTGGCGCAGCGGACCCTCGCTGAGGCCGTAGAGCACGATCGCCGACCACTTGTCGGAGATCAAGTCGAAGGCGAGACGCCCCGGGCAGTCGGCGAGAAACAAGTCACCGGGCCCCATACCGCTCACGAACGCCAAGCTACCCGCTGCTACCGGTACCTGCTGGTTCCTATCGGAAACCTAGCGTCGGATCCATGCGAGTCATCACCCAGCACGAACTCGGCGGCCCCGAGGTGCTCACGCTCGTCAACGCGCCGTCGCCTCGGCCGTTACCGACCGAAGTCCTCGTCCGTGTGAAAGCGATCGGGCTGAACCCGCTGGAGGCGCGCCTGCGCTCCGGTGAGTTCCCGATGATGGGCGAGCCGCCGTTCGTCCTCGGCTGGGACATCAGCGGCGTGGTCGACGAAGCACCGCAGACGTGGCGGTTCCGACCCGGCGACGAGGTCTTCGGCATGCCGCTCTTCCCGCGGGTGGCCAGCGGATACGCCGAGGTCGTTTCCGCTCCGGCCTTGCACCTGGTGCGCAAACCGCCGTCGCTTTCCCACGTCGACGCCGCGGCGTTGCCGATCGTCGGGCTCACGGCGTGGCAGGGGCTGGTGGACCTCGCCGGTGTGGGCACGGGCGATCGCGTCCTGATCCACGGCGGCGGTGGTGGGGTCGGTCACGTCGCGATCCAGATCGCGAAGGCCTTCGGTGCGTACGTGATCACGACCGCCAGTGGGAGCAAGCGGGAGTTCGTCGAGGGGGTCGGCGCCGACGAGGTGATCGACTACACCACCGTCGATTTCACCGAGGTGGTCCACGACGTCGACGTCGTGCTCGACACGATCGGCGGCGACACGGTCCGGCGGTCGCTCGGTGTGCTGCGCCCCGGTGGGCATCTGGTCACGGCGACCGCCGAGGACGATCCGGAGCTCATCGCCGAGTTCGAGGCCGCCGGGATGCGGTTCAGCGGCGTCGCGGTCGACCCGGATCCGGTTGCCCTGCGAGGACTCGTCGACCTCGTCGAGCGGGGTGAGCTGCGGGTCCACGTCCAGGAGACGTTCCCGTTCGAGCGCGTCGCCGACGCTCATCGACTCCTGGACGGCGGCCACCTGACGGGAAAGCTCGTCCTCACGGTCTGACACCCAACGAAGGGGATCTCATGGCTATCACGCGCGACGACACCCTCCTCACGCCGGAGTTGATCGAGAGATACACCGCGGCCGGCTACTGGTCGGACGCGACTCTCGCCGACGTCTTCCGGCGCAATGCCCAGGAGTTCCCGGACCGCGTCGCTTACGTCGACGACCGGGCCGAGATCACCTGGGGCGAGCTGTGGCGGATCAGCGGCGAAGTGGCGTCCGGCTTGGCCAGGCGGGGAGTTCGGCGCGGCGACGTCGTCGCGGTTCAGCTTCCGAACCGGCTCGAATTCGTGCACGTACTCGCGGCCGTCGTCCGATTGGGTGCGGTGTTCTGCCAGTTCCCGCCGGACTACCGCGCACGCGAGGTCGAGTTCATTCTCGGCTTCTCCGAGGCGCACACCGTCGTGGTGCCGGACCGGTTCCGGAACTTCGACCACGTCGAAATGATCGACGGCATCCGGAGCCGCCTTCCCCGGCTGGTCAATACCGTCGCTGTCAGTACCGAGGAACCCGCGGACGGGTGGGTCACGCTCGACCAGGTCCGCCGCGACCCCGACCCCGACGATCCCGCACCCGATCGGCCCAGCGACGCCAACGACGTGATGCGCATTTCGTTCACCTCGGGCACCACCGGTGAGCCCAAGGCGGTGATGCACACCGCGAACACCACCTTGTTCACCATTCAGCACGAGATCGACGAGCTGGGCATCGATCGGGATGCCACCCTTCTCGTGCTCCTGCCCGTCGGATTGAACGCCGGCTTCTTCGGGATCGTCGAAGCCGCACTCGCCGGTGCCCGCGCCGTCCTGATGGAGAAGTTCCAGGCGACGGCGTTACTGGATCTGGTCGAGCGGTATTCGGTGACGACGTTCTGCGCCGCGCCCACCGCGGTCATCGCGATCCTGGCCGAAGAGAGCCTCGGCGACCGGGATCTCTCGTCCTTGAAGGTCGTGGAATCGGGCGGCTCGTCGACCCCCGTGGAAGTGCTCCGGGAAGCCAACGAACGGCTCGGGTGCCCGGTCGTCGACCTGTACGGCATGCTCGAAACGGGGCTGACCTCGTGCACATCACCGGACGAGCCCTACGAGGAATGGGTCGGCACGGTGGGCAGGCCCTACCCGTGGTTGCAACTGCGGGTCCTCGACGCCGAGGACAGGGACGCGCCCATCGGCACCGAGGGCGAGATCGTCAAGACCGGCCCGACGCTGACGGTCGGGTACTACCGCAACCCGGCGAAGAACGCGGAGAGCTGGACGTCGGACGGGTGGTTCCGCTCCGGAGACCGTGGTTTCCTCGACGCCGACGGCAGGCTCACGATCTCGGGCCGGTCCAAGGACATGATCATTCACGGTGGCGCGAACATCTGGCCCCGTGAACTCGAAGAGGTTCTGTTCAAGCATCCCGCGGTCGCAGATGCCGCGGTGATCGGCATTCCGGACGACTACTTCGGCGAGAACGTGTGCGCGTGCGTCGTGCCGCGATCCGGTGAGGCCCTCACGCTGGAGGACGTCGTCGATTTCATGAAGAGCGAAGTGGCCAAGTACAAGCTCCCTCAACGCCTCGAGCTGTTCGAGTTCCTTCCCCTGGGACCGACGGGAAAGGTGCTCAAACGCGAGCTCGCCGACCAGGTAGGAACTCGATGATCCCCCGACTGCTGGATTTCCACTCGCACTGGGGCACCGAGCGCGGCTGGCGGGGGAGTCCGTACGAGTCTCCCGAGGCCCGCGCGGCCGTGCGCGACTACTTCAAGTGGGACATGAAGTTCGTCAGCGAGGAAGAGCAGGCGGCTCAGTTCCGCCGCGACAACGTCAGGGTGATGCTCGATCTCGGGTTCACCTACACGATGGACGTCGGTGCGGTTCGCGAGCAGCACGACTACGCGTTCGATTTCGCTCGTAATCACCCGGACGTGGTGCTCGGCAATTGGATCGGTATCGATCCGACGCGACCGGGCCACGTCAAGGAATTCGAGCGCTGCCTCAGCGACGGGTCGGGGCTCGTCGGTCTGTCGGTGCACCCGTTTTCGGCGGCGGCCGGGCTCCCGGACGGGCCGGCGTGGGAGGCCTGTCTGAACCTGTGCGTCGAGGCCAACCGCCCGGTGCTGATGTTCGTCGGCATGACGGCCGCCGGTGCCGGCCTGCGCGGGGGCGGGGGTCTCGTGCTCGAGGACTGTCATCCGCGCTACGTCGACCGGATCGCGGCCCGGTATCCCGATCTGAACGTGATCGCGGCCCGAGTGGCGTGGCCGTGGCAGTCCGAGATGATCGCCGTCGCGCTCCACAAGGCCAACGTCTGGATGGAGCTTCACGGCTGGGCTCCCCGGTACTTCCCCGACGAACTCAGGCACGAAATCAAGAAACGTCTTCGCAAGAAAGTGCTGTTCGGAGCGGACTACCCGATGCTCAGCCACGAGCGGATCGTGACCGAGTGGCGTGAGCAGGGCTATTCGGACGAGGTCCTCGACGGCGTGTTCTCCGGGAATGCCGAATCGCTTCTCGCTTCGATCGGAGTGGACTGATGGACCTGGGACTGACCGGCAAGGTGGCGATCGTCGGTGGTGGTAGTGACGGCCTGGGCTTTGCGATCGCCGATCGTCTGCTGAGCGAAGGTGCGCTCGTGACGATCTTCGCCAGACGCGCGCAGAAGGTGTCCGACGCCGCGGAGCGCCTGGGCAGCAAGCACGGGCGGGAGCGGGTTCTCGGGCTGGCGGCCGACTGTTCGGATGCCGCCGACATCGACCGGGTGACGGCGTCGACGGTCGACCGGTTCGGTCCCGCCGTCCACGTGCTGGTCACCAATGACGGGGGACCGCCCATCGGCCGGATCGACGAACTCACCGACGAGATCTGGATGCAGGCTCTGGCCCGTCACTTCTTCTACGTGGTCAGGTCGGTCAGGGCCACGCTGCCCTACCTGAAATCCGACGGTGGCAGCATTCTCAACGTGGTCTCCAGCGTCGTGCAGCGACCGGCCATCGGCATGGCGGCGTCCACCGCGGTGTGGTCGGCAGTGGTCGGTTACGCGCAGACCCTCGCTCTGGAGGTCGGCGAGCACGACATCACCGTCAACACGTTGATGTCGGGGTTCTTCGACACCCCGCTGCTGGGGAAAGCTCTCGATCGGCAACCGGAGCTGTCGAAGGCGGGCTTGGGCAGCGGGGTCCCGATGGGGCGCATCGGCCGGCCCGCGGAGTTCGCCGACCTTGTCGCCACGCTCGTGTCGCCGAACTCGAGGTTCGTCACCGGACTCGTGGCGCCGATCGACGGCGGGGCCGGTATCGGCTTGAGCGGAAGCTTGACACGAGCGAGGCGAGCGAAGGACTAATCGCAGCTGTACGCACGGACGTCGTCCAGCCACCAGGCCGAGGAGTAGTGCTCGTCGAGCACGGACACGAAGCGTATCTGCACCTGGTGTCCGGCCAGCGAGGTCAGGTCCAGCCGGCTGGCCGTGTAACCATGAGTGCTCCCGGTGAAACCGCGGGCGGTGCCGTACCCCGACGACTTGTCGAGGGCGCCGGTGTACCCGTTTTCGGTGATCAACGACCCGGCGCCGCGCCACTGGCCGTTGTCCAGCCGGTACTGGACGTAGCCCGCGCCGAGGTTCCTGCCCTCCTCGACCGACATCTGCCGGGCGTGCTGGAACCGCACGTACGTGCTGGTACCGGTCGGGACGTCGACCACGGTCCTCCACGTCGCGGTGCTCTGCCGGGGCGGCGGGACGTCGAGCAGGTCGCTGGGTGTGTAGGACTCCAGCGAGCGCCTGCCCTCGCGTGCGTAGACGTGGAACTGGGTGTCGGTGTACTTCGGGTCGTTGCCCTGGGCGGGCGGGTAGCGCCACTGCCCGGTGACGTCCCACGGACCGGCTTCGGCGTCCTCGAAACCGTCGGCCGCGAGTTCGGAAGCGTCGGTGCCGGCCGGGCAGACCGGCGCCGGCGGAACGAGCGCCGCCCCGGGCTTCACCGGCGGAAGCCGCAGCTCAGTGGCCGTGACGGCCCGTTCGACCTGCAGGCAGTCATCGTCGGTGAGAAGCTCGTCGCAGGCGATGGTCAGTGCATCGGCCAGGTCGGTGTAGTTGGCCGCCGACGGCAGGATCTGCAGCACGCGGTAGTAGAGCTTCGCGGCCTTCGGGATGCCGATCCCGGTCACCTGCTGCCCGTTGAAGGCGTGCGTGCCCGGTGCGGCGATCAACCACGCGGCCTTGTTCCCGACCCCGCTGTTGTAGTGCACGCCGCCGCTGTCCTCGGGCGACGCCGGGTCGACGTCGTCACCGGAGACGAAGTAGTACGGCGAGCGCATCCGGTCCGGTGACCGGTAGCCGTCCGTGCCCAGGACCTTCGTCGGGTCGGCGAGGCTGCGGACCGGGTTGTACTCGGCCTGGTCCTCGCCGAACAACCAGTCGCTCTGCGGCTTGTCGTCGGTACCCGGAACCGCGGTGACCTGGTCCTCGAACTCGCCGAACACGTCCGACATCGATTCGTTGATCGCGCCCGACTGGAAGGTGTACGCGAGGTTGGCTTCGTAGGAGGTGACACCGTGCGTGAGCTCGTGGGTGGCGACGTCGTCGCCGATCGCGGCGTCGACCCCGACGACGAAGTAGTCGTTCGCCCAGAAACTGCCCCGCACCGGGCAGTTCAGCCCGTCGCAGCCATTGACGAGGGCCCGCAGCGGCATGCCGTTGCCGTCGATGGAGTCCCGCCCCAGGTACGTCGCGAAGAAGTCGTAGGCGGCGCCCAGGTTGTCGTACGTCTGGTTGGCGTCGGTGCCCTTCGCGACCGGCGGTCCGCCTTCGACCCGGACCGTGTTGGCCGTCGTGCAGCCGATCGCGATCTCCTTGCCTTTCAGATCGCAGATGACGCGAGACAGCGAGTGGGGCGGCTCGGTAGGAGTGGGCGCCGCCGCCGACGGCCCCGAACACCCGGCGACGAGAACAGTCGCGGTGACGAGTACGGCCAGGGTCAGGAATCGCAGTCGGTTGGGCACGGCGGCAGAGTATGCAGCGTCCTGGTCGGACTACGACCAACTGTCGGGAGAGCGTCATTCATCCCGGATGAATCCATCCGGGTGGTTTCCCGGGAACGGAGCTCACCACCAAGAACGCTCGAGGGCCCGATCGGTGCCGCCGGTGCCGTCCAATCCGTCGAGCGTCTCCATGTCGCCAGGAGAGAGTTCGAAGTCGAAGACCTGGGCGTTCTGTTCGATCCGGTCGCGGTGGGTGGACTTGGGCAGCACGATGAGGTTCCGCTGGAGCGCCCAGCGGATGAGCACCTGGGCCGGGGTGCGCCCGAGCCGCTCGGCGACGTCGGCCACCCGGCGGTCGCGCAGGTGGCGACCCGTTCCCAGCGGGCTGTACGCCTCCAGCGCGATCCCGCGGCTCTCGCACGCCTCCCACAGTTCGCGGCGGAACTCGAACGGGCTGAACTGCACCTGGTTGACGACCGGCGCCACGTCGGCGACCTTCCGCACGGCGTCGATCTCGGAGACGTTGAAGTTCGAGACGCCGATCGAGCGGGCGTAGCCGCGTTCGTGAGCGCGCTGCATGCCGTCCCACGCCCAGGTCGGCCCGCCCTGGGGCCAGTGGACGATGTAGAGATCCACCGCCTCGACGCCGAGGCGCTCGAGGCTCCGCTGGACCTCGGCCTCCGGGTCACGGAGCCCCGGGTTGAACTTGGTCGTGAGGAAGACGTCTTCCGGGGCCACGCCGCTGTCGCGGAGTGCACGACCGACGCTGGCCTCGTTGCCGTAAGCCTGCGCGGTGTCGATGTGGCGGTAGCCGGCCTCCAGCGCCCACCGCACCGCGTTCTCGCACTCGGGTCCGTCGGGGACCTGCCACACGCCCAGGGCGAGCAGCGGAATCTCGTTGCCGTCAGCGAGGGTCCGCGTCGGCCGGTTCGAGGTGAGGTCTGCCATGTCGCCAGCGTATCTGGGAGTCAGGATTCGAATTTCGTCCACTGGCCTTCGGAGATCACCTCGACCGTGCCGTCGACGACTTGGATGGCCGTCTGCTCGTCGATGGCGTAGGCCGGAATGCCGATCTCGGCGGCCCACCGCTCCGCGTCCGCGGGAGTGTTCGCGGGGAAGAGATTGAGATGGGGGAAGATCGAAAAGTCGACGAGTCCGAGCGCGCGATCGTCCGGCGCTGACGCCCACTCGAGGAAGTGCGTCCCGATCCGGGGCGTCATCACCATGCTTCCCGCACTCACTCCCACCCAGACCGTTTCGGTGAGGGAAGGCAGCAGGTCGACCAGCCCGGACTCGCGCATCCAGTGGGCCAGATAGGTTGCCTCGCCGCCGCCGACCAGCAGCACGTCGGCCTCGCGGACCCAGTCGACCCATCGATCCGTGCCGATCGTGGGCAGCGCGGTGAGCTCGAGGACGCCGAGCGACGCCCAGCCCAGGCTGGTCAGGTTCTGCCGATCGCTCCCGGGGTGGGCGGCGATGAAGCTTCGCACCGATGTCGGGCGGCACATCGGATGGCCCCACTGTGCTGTCGGGACGCACAGTGCGCGGCACTCGTCGATCGGCTTCCCGAGCAGTTGCACCAGCGTCGAGTGGATGCTCGGATTCGTGACGCCGCCCGACGTCAGCAACAGCTTCATGGTGCGCAGCGTAGGTCGGCGGCCGACACAGTGTGCTCGATGTCGGTGAGCGTCGTGCGACGGCCGGGCATCCGGAGGTCGGCCCGCGGCGGCGGGTCGACGCAGTTCGCCCGGGTCAGCGAGGCCGCGCTGCGGACCTTCGAGCTGTTCCGTTTCGAGTGGTGAAGGGCGGACGCTGGCTACAATCCGCCGAAGCGGTCGGAAGGAGCGGCATGGACCTTCGCGCAGTCCGGGTACGCCCTCACACTGGCCGAAGAGCTGCACTTCGGCCGCGCCGCGCAGCGTCACTACATCTCGGCCCAGCCGTTCGGGCAGCGCATCAAACAGCTCGAGCGCGAACTCGGCTTCGCGCTCTTCACCCGCTCCTCCCGTCGCGTCGCGCTGACGTCGAAAGGTGAGCTTTTTTCGTTCTGAAAGCGCGGGACGCGCTCGGGCGGTTCGACGAGCTCACCCACGAGCACGACGCACCTGGCGACGACACGCTCGTGATCGGCGTCCTCGGGTTCGGCCTCGCCGAGCTGTGGAAGTCGGCGAGGCAGACCCTGGAGCAGGAGAGCCCCGAGGTGTGGTCTTCTCCGCGCCGCGCGTGGCGGTGGTTCCCGCGTGGTCACCATGGGTCGAGCGCGATTGCCTGTCCGCGTCGGAGCTCGAAGGGCAGCGGTGGGCTCCGATGGTGAAGACCAGCGCGGCGATGTCAGCCTGGCTGGGCCCGGCGGCGGGGGACGTGCACGCGTTCGAGCCGGTGCGCCGCCCGGAGGCGATCGCCAGCGCAGTGGCGACGACGGGGGCGCTCGGACTGCATGCCGCGCCCGCGGCCCGCTACTACCTCTGATGCGTTTCGTGAGCTACGCGGACGAGACGGGCGCCGCGGGGGCCGGCGTCGTCGCGCCGCCGGGCAGTTCGCTGTTCGACTTCGAGCTCGAGGTGGCCGCGGTCATCGGCCGTGCCGGTCGTGATCTCGTTGGCCCCGATGCCGAGGCGCACATCGCGGGCTACACGATCATGAACGACTGGTCGGCCCGCGACCTGCAGTTCACGGAGATGAATGTCCGGCTGGGCCCGGCCAAGGGCAAGGACACCTCCACCACGCTCGGGCCGGTGCTCGTCACCCCCGACGAGATCGAGCCCTACCGCTCCGGATCCTCCTACGACCTGCGCATGACCGCTTCGGTCAACGGGCGCCCGATCGGCGCGGACAGTCTCTCGTCGATGCACTTCTCCTTCGGCGCGATGATCGCCCACGCCAGCCGGGGGACCGAGGTACGGCCCGGGGACGTCCTCGGCTCCGGCACCTGCGGCGGTGGGTGCCTGGCCGAGCTGTGGGATCGTCACGGGCTCGACGCCCATCCGTCGCTCCGGCCGGGTGACACCGTGACGATCGGGGTCGAGCAGTTGGGCACGATCACGTCGAGGATCGTCGACTACCCGACGAGGGCGTGACGCAGCGCGGAGGAGTCCTCGACGACGGCATCGGGCTGCGACCACGACGGCACGAAGGAGGCGGTGAGGCCCACCGCGGACGTCGAGCATTGGCGGTGCTGCGGCAGGCGGGAGGGCAACTCTCCTCTCACGGGAGGGTAGGGTTCCGACTGCTGTCGCGTGCGGCGGTTACCGCGTGTGCTCCGGGCGCACGCGACTGAGCCGAAATGAGTTACATGTCTTCGCTGTCTCCGGCCGTGCGGCCGCCGCGGTGGTCCCGGCCGTCGTGGCTGACTTCCGGGCGCGTGTTGCGTACCGAGGTGCTGGCCGGCCTGGTCGTGGCCCTCGCGTTGATCCCCGAGGCGATCTCCTTCTCGATCCTGGCCGGCGTCGACCCGCGAGTGGGTCTGTTCGCGTCGTTCACGATGGCGGTGACGATCGCGATCTGCGGTGGCCGACCGGCGATGATCTCGGCGGCGACCGGTGCGATCGCACTGGTGGTGGCTCCGCTCGTGCGGGAGCACGGGTTGCAGTACCTGATCGCCGCGGTGGTCCTCGGTGGGCTGCTGCAGATCGTGCTGGCGGCGCTCGGAGTGGCGAAGCTGATGCGGTTCATTCCGCGCAGCGTCATGGTGGGCTTCGTCAACGCGCTGGCGATCCTCATCTTCTGGGCGCAGATCCCGCACCTGATCGGCGTGCCATGGCTGGTGTATCCGCTGGTCGCGGTCGCGCTGGGCGTCATCTGGTTGCTGCCTCGGCTGACCACCGCGGTTCCCGCGCCGCTGGTCGCGATCGTCGTGCTCACGCTCTTCACCGTCGTCGCGTCGGTCACCGTGCCGACGGTCGGTGACGAGGGCGCGCTGCCCGACAGCCTGCCGACGTTCGGTCTGCCCGACGTGCCCTGGACGCTCGACACCCTCACGATCGTCGCCCCGTACGCGCTGGGTATCGCGCTGGTCGGGCTCATGGAGTCGTTGATGACCGCGAAACTCGTCGACGACATCACCGACACCCACTCCGACAAGACCCGCGAGTCCTGGGGCCAGGGTGTGGCGAACATCGTCACCGGGTTCTTCGGGGGCATGGGCGGCTGCGCGATGATCGGCCAGACGATGATCAACGTGAAGACGTCCGGCGCCCGCACGCGGCTCTCGACGTTCCTCGCCGGGGTGTTCCTGCTGATCCTGGTCGTGGCGCTCGGCGACGTCGTCGCGCTGATCCCGATGGCCGCGCTGGTCGCGGTCATGATCATCGTCTCGGTCTCGACGTTCGACTGGCACAGCATCGCCCCGGCCACCCTCAAGCGGATGCCCGCCGGTGAGCTGACCGTGATGGCGGTGACCGTGGCCGCGACCGTCGCGACCGGGAACCTGGCGATCGGCGTGGTGCTCGGGGTGCTGACCGCGATGGTGATCTTCGCTCGCCGGGTCGCGCACCTCGTGACGGTGACCAGCGAATCCCGCGGTGACACCCGCGTGTACTCGGTGCACGGCGAGTTGTTCTTCGCCTCCAGCAACGACCTGGTCACCCAGTTCGACTACGCGGGCGACCCCGCGAAGGTGGTCGTCGACCTGTCCGGCGCGCACATCTGGGACGCGTCTTCGGTCGCCGCGCTCGACGCGGTCACCACGAAGTACGCGGCCCGCGGCA
Organism: Cryptosporangium sp. NPDC048952; assembly: GCF_043197895.1. Classification (NCBI taxonomy): domain Bacteria; kingdom Bacillati; phylum Actinomycetota; class Actinomycetes; order Cryptosporangiales; family Cryptosporangiaceae; genus Cryptosporangium; species Cryptosporangium sp. NPDC048952. The sequence continues at coordinate 609,090 of NZ_JBICTY010000004.1, forward strand.
CGACCGTGGAGATCACCGGCCTCAACGAGGCCAGCGCCCGGATGCGTGAACTGCTGGCCGGGCAACTCCAGGGCGCGCACTGACCGGTGCCGGGCACACTGATGCGGTGACCACACGCGCGCACATGCAGATCGGGGAGGCCGCCGAGCGGGTCGGGCTGAGTATCCGCACGATCCGGCACTACGAGGAAGCCGGCCTGGTCGTGCCGTCCGCGCGCAGCGACGGTGGATTCCGCCTCTACACCGAGCCCGACCTCTCCCGCCTGCTGGTCATCAAACGCATGAAGCCGCTCGGCTTCACCCTCGAGGAGATGCGCGACCTGCTCGACGTCCTCGACGCGCTCGCGGCCGCCGACCCGGCGTCGGATCGCGCGGCCCTGCTGGAACGGCTGACGATGTTCCACGAAGCCGCGCAGGCCCGGGTGCAGGCGCTGCGCGATCAGCTGGCCACGGCGGAGGGCTTCGCCGCTCAGATCGAGGAACACCTTCGCGTCCACCGCTGACTAGCAGCGATCGGCGGCCGGCGCGGTGGAAGGCTTGGTCGCGCGGACGATCGCGCCGTGCAGGCTGGGCTCGGCTTCGTGGGTGAACGTCACCGACGCATCGGCGAACCCGGCCGCGGCGAGACCGTCGAGGTATTCCGACTGGGACAGTGCGCCCGCGATGCAGCCGACGTAGCTACCGCGTTCGGCCCGCTGCCCAGGCGTGAGGTGGTCCTCGGCGACCACGTCGCTGATCCCGATCCGCCCACCTGGCGCCAGGACGCGGAACATCTCCGCGAGCACTGCCGGCTTGTCGATGGACAGATTGATCACGCAGTTGGAGATCACGACGTCGATCGAGTCGGCAGGCAGCGGGATCGCTTCGATCTGGCCTTTGAGGAACTCGACGTTCGTCGCGCCGGCTTTCGCGGCGTTGGCCCGGGCGAGGGCGAGCATCTCGTCGGTCATGTCGAGCCCGAACGCCCGCCCGGTCGGGCCGACCCGTCGGGCGGAGAGCAGGACGTCGATCCCGCCGCCGGAGCCGAGGTCCAGAACTCGTTCGCCGGGTGCGAGGTCGGCGACCGCGAGGGGGTTACCGCAGCCCAGCGATGCGGCGACGGCCTCGGCGGGCAGGCCCTCGGTGTCCTCGCCGTAGAGGCCGGCCCCGAACCGCTCGTCGATCTCCAGCGCCTCGCCCGGCGCGCAGCAGCCGCTGCCGGTTTCCAGCACCGTCAGCGCGGCCCGGGCGTAGCGGTCACGGACCTGTTCGCGCAGCGCGTCCTGCGTTTCGTCGCTCATGACACCACATCCATCCATAGAGATCGATGACCGTCGATGTCCTACTGTCGACTATCCATCGACACTCGTCAATGTCTGCGCCAGACTGAGTGGCATGGCGACTCGAGCATGCTGTGCCCCGATCACCGGGACCCCGCTGTCCGCGCCGGAAGCCGAGCAGCTGGCCGCGCTGCTCAAAGCCATCGCCGAGCCGACCCGTCTGCGGCTGCTCTCGCTGGTCGCCGCGCACGAGGGCGGCGAGGCCTGCGTCTGTGACCTCACCGATCCGGTCGGCCTCTCGCAGCCGACCGTGTCGCACCACCTCAAGGTGCTGGTCGACGCCGGGCTACTGCAGCGCGAGAAGCGGGGCGTGTGGGCGTACTACCGCCTCGTACCCGACCGGTTGTCCCAGATTAGCCAGGCGCTGTCGGTGTCCTCCCGCTGACGATCAGCCGGCCGCGCTCGGGAGCGGCCCTGACGGCACGCTGTTCCGACGACGGGGCGCCGGCAGGCGATCCCTTTGGGCCAACAGGCCCGCGACGGCTGCCGCGCCCGAGGTCGCCAGCACCGCGCAGCCGGGCACCAGCGACAGTCCGTCGGCCGGATAGCTCGTTCCGTTCCACCGGAACAGCGCCTCCGAAGGCCCGTACAAGCCGCCGAAAACGAAGGCGGCGTAGAGCGCCGGGGTGATCAGCGTTAGCCCGGCCCACCGCACCACCGCGGTCCACCCGCGACTGCCCTCGCGGTGCAGCAGGATCCAGGCGATGACGACCAGATAGAAGATCTCGAACAGCAGGAAGACGTTCGGCTGCTCATCGCCGCGGAGGTGCTGGAGAACGCCGAAGCCGACGCTCAGCGCCGCTGGCACCACGGCGAAGAGCACCGTGCCGCGCCCCGACTCCCGACCCCGGGCGGTCCGCGCCGCGAGCACCGCTGTCACTCCGAAGCCGAGCATCACCGCGGTGGTGACGATCGGTAGCCCGAGCGGCAGGAACGGATGGTTCACCAACGGCGTGGACTGCGCCGCGAGTAACGGCCAGGACAGTGCGGCGACCACCGCGACGGCGGTAAGCCGTTGTCGCACCACCGCATGCGGGTACGGGGTTCCGGCCACTTTCCCAGCCGAGATCGACGCGACCCCGCCCACCGCCAGCGCCAGCGCGAAGGCGGCGAGTCCGTCCGAGCCGAGCCGCTCGCCCAGCCCGTCCGCGCCGAGAAGTGCGACGACCAGGACACCGGTCGCCGCGACCGCGCGCGGACGGTCGACGACCGCGAGGAACAGACACGCCCCGGCCAGCAGGATCGACGCCCAGCGCAGTTCGGCGACCCAGAGATAGATCTCGCCGTCGCCGCCCGGCATGGGCGCCGCCGCTGCCGTCCGGGGCATCGCCGGGGTCAGGACGGTGAGCGTGTACGCCCAGGCCACGACCGCGAGGAACAGCCCGGTCAGCCCGGCCGCCGCCGTCGGTCGACCGATCCGGACCGGCACCGGCGCCTTCTCGGCCACCGGCTTCGGGATCGACCGGCTCCGGGTGAGCCCGAAGCCCAGTACCAGCAACGAGAACATCAGCAGATCGACGATCGTGCCGGACACGTTCGCCAGCAGGTACAGGGTCTCGTCCGCGTTGTCGGGCATCGGCGCCGCGAACACGGGCTGTCCCGGCAGCACCCCGACGAGATACCGGAGCGCGGCTGCCGGACCGACGACCGTCGTGAACACCAGTGGCGCCGCGACGGCCGCTGCCGCCAGCACGACCGCGACCACCGTCCCGGGCACCGTGTAGGCCATCGCGCGACGCCCCGGCGCAGCCGCGGCCCGGCGCGTCACCCAGACCATCAGCGGTGCCCACACCAGCACGGAGAGCACGGGAATCCACCCCGGAACGGTCGCCGCGACGCCCGCGCCCACGACCAGAATGGACGTCGGCCAGACCGCGTACGCCCGGTTGTCCGGCGTCGACGTCCGGCGTGCCAGCCACCAGCCGGCGAGCGCCGCGAACCCGAACGGCGCCACGTAGGTGACCGGCTGCAACCGTTCGTACAGCGGCATGCTCAGATCGAGGCCGAACAGCGCCGCCACCGACCGGAACAGCGTGTTCGACAGGTTGCGCACGACGATCGTCGCCAACCCGGCAAGGAACAATGCCGCGAACGGGCTCAGCGCGCCCACCCGTCCCGGGACGTGTTCGCGCCACCCGCGAGGCACGCCGTTCTCGTCCGGAATCGGTGGCGAGAACGCGAGGCTGGCGACGAACGTCAGGCGGCGTAACCAGGCGGCCGGGCCGTCGATCGCGCCCATCTCACCGCGCCACTCGCGCTCCATGTCGTCGCGGAGGTCTGCCGGCCACCGCTGTGCGGCCCGGCGCAGTAGCCAGTTCATACGGTCCTCGGATTGGGCTGGACGGCACCGCCGGAACCACCGAGTTGCTGGCGGAGCGCGGCCAGTTCGATGCGTGCCGCTGCCAGACCCTCCGGGGTGAGCCGGTAGTACCGGCGCGCTGGTCGTCCGGCCGCTGAGGGGTCGACGTCCTCCCAGGTCGCGGTCACCCATCCTGCTTTTTGGAGCCGTAGCAGGATCGGGTAGAGGGTGCCGCTCGGGTGGCCGGTGGCTCGCATGAGATCCAGCCCGTAGCGGTCGGAGTTCGGGTCGTCGAGGAAGGCGGCGAGCACCTTTGCCACGCCGGTCGTCATCCGAGGCGGGGAATCCATGGTCGGAACTCTACATAGGGTGTCCAGCGGGTTGGGACTCGGTACCATTCCGCAATGATTTTGGACGTGCTCGACGACCTCGAGCGGGTGGCCGCCGCTACCACCCCTGACCAGTACGCGCTCCCGACTCCCTCGGACGGGCTCGACGTACTGGGCTTGCGCCGGCATCTGACCGGCGGGCTGACGTACTTCGAGGCGGCCTTCCGGAACCCGACGGCCGACAACAACGGGGCCGACCCGCACGCTTACTCGGGCCCCGACGACCTCGAAGCGGTCGTTGCGCGGCTCTCGGCGACGCTGCGGACCGCCTTGGACGCCGGAGTCGAGACGACCGTCGTGAACGTGCCTTATCTGGGCGGTTCGTTTCCCGGCAGTGTCGTCGTCGGCATGCTTCTGATCGAAGTGGTGACCCACGGGTGGGAGCTGGCCCGCGCCGTCGGCCGGCCCTGGCGCCCGGACGAGGCGACCGCCGCGCAGGCGCTCGCTTTCTACCAGGCGACCATCAGGCCTGAATGGCGCGGCCCAGGCATGGCGTTCGGCCCCGAAATTCCGATTGCCGACGGCGCCCCCACGATCGATCGGGTCATCGCTTTCTCGGGGCGCGATCCGGAGTGGACGCCCAAGGCCGAGTGACCGGGGCGCGGCGTCCTACCCGACCGTTCGTTGGGAAAACCTGCGGAAATTGCCAGCCGATAAGCGTTCGCGGGCAATTCGATAGGCATCGGTTCAGTCTCGTTGTCGAGCCGGAATTCGCGGCGACTATTGCGGTGTGCGAAAGAAATCGTGGCTGCTGATCGCGTTATCTGTGTTGTCCGTCACCATTATGGCCGGCACGATCGGCTGGGCTCAGTTGACGGGCTTCCGCGCGGTGGCTAAGGCTCCTACCAGCGCGGGCTTCGCAATCTGCGCGACCGGGGACTACGCCGCCTACGTTCTGCTCACGGAGACGAACGCGAAGTCACCGGTGGCGCAGCCCGGCAAATGCGTGACGCAATCAGTGGAAGACGCCGACGCGACCTACAAAATTCAGGTGATCGGGCTCGACGGTTCCACGCCGTTCACGATCGGCGACGACGAGATCGGCGGCGACGGCAGTGAGAAGGTGACGGCCACCGGGACGATGGAAAGTCCGGACTGGTCGTGGTCGGGGAGCTAAGACCGGGGGCTTTGACGCCGATCTGATCGGTGATGAGAGGCGGCCGAGCACCGGGGCACGTCACGGCGGGATTTCTCGGCGCGTGTGGCGTCGCGACCGTCCTTTTCTACGTGGTGCCGCGGCCGGGCCTGCAGATGTCGGTGTGCGGGGTGCTCGGGGTCGCGTCGGCGATTGCGATCGTCGTCGGCGTCGCGTGGCGCCGGCCGGCGGTGCGGTGGTCCTGGTACGTACTGGCGCTCAGCCGGGTGATCTACGGCGCCGGTGACGTCATCTACTGGTACCAGACGGTGTTCCAGCAGCGGGACGTGTTCCCGTCGGTGTCCGATGCGTTCTACATCCCGTCGAACCTGATGTTGATCGTCGCGCTCGCCGGGTTGGCTCGGGCGCGTAGCCCCGGTCATGACGAGGGCCGTCTGATCGACGCGTTGGTGTTGTCGACCGGTGTGGCGATGCTGGCGTGGATCTTTTTGATGTCGCCGTACGTCCACGACGGTGGGTTGACCGGGTTCGGGGAGGCGGTGTCGCTGGCCTATCCGGCGATCGACGTGCTCGCGCTCGGGATTCTGGTGCGGTTGACGCTCGGTGGAGGGGATCGGACCCGGGCGTTCTGGTTCCTGACCGTCGGGGTGTTTCTGCAGCTCGTGGCGGATGTGGGTTACCTGTTGCTGGAGCTGGCCGGGACCTACCTGGCTGGTAATCCGCTGGACGCCGGCTGGTTCGCGTTGCATGCGCTGGCCGGTGCTGCCGCGTTGCATCCGAGCATGACTGCGCTGTCCTCTGCCTCGCCTCCGGTGGACGATTTCCGGATCGGTCGGGGGAGGCTGGTTGCGCTGGCGGCCGCGAGTTTGATGGCGCCGGCGGCGTTGGCGATTCAGTGGTTGCGCGGGGCGCCGCTGGACGTTCCCGTGATCGTGTTGGGGTGCGTGGTGCTGTTCTTGCTGGTCATCACGCGGCTTCATGGCACGTTGCGGCTGTTGTCGGTGACGCTGCAGACCGCGGAGACGCAGGCGCGTACCGACCAGCTGACCGGGTTGGCCAATCGGCGTTCGTTCCACAGCGTATGGGAGCGGACGTTGCGGGACGGTAGTGGGCCTACTGCGCTGCTGTACGTCGATCTCGACGGGTTCAAGCCGGTGAACGATGCGTTCGGGCACGAGGCGGGGGACGCGGTGCTGATCGCGGTCGCGGATCGGCTGCGGGATGTGGTTCGGGAGGGGGATGTCGTGGCTCGGCTCGGTGGGGACGAGTTTGCGCTGATCCTGCCGGAGAGTAGTGATGCGGACGCTCGGCAGGTGGCCGATCGGATCCTCGTTGCGCTGGCCGAGCCGGTGGTGGCGGGTGGGGAAGAGGTTGTGGTGGGCGCCAGCATCGGGTTGGTTGCCGCGGCTCGGGGTGACGACGCCGAGGGTTGGTTGCATCGCGCCGACGCTGCGATGTATGCCGCGAAGGCCGCTGGTCGCGGCCGGGTGGTACAGAGCGCGTAGCCGCGGCGGTGCTCGGCCGCCTAGCCGTCGGGCCGTCGGGCCGTCGGGCCGTCGGGCCGTCGGGTGCGTTACGCGGGGCGCGAGGCCGGGGGTTCGCCGGGGTCGAACGATCGATCCGGGTGTGGCGACCAGGCGAGTTCCCGCGCTCCGAACACCGCGGGCGCGATGCGGGTCTGGTCACCCGCGACCCCGATAGCCCGAACAGGCACAACCGCCCGTCCCCACGACGCCTCACCCCTGCCGCCCGGCGCTGTCTGCTCGCTCTGGCTGGCTCGATCGGCAGCCTGGGTCGGCCTGCTCTGCTCGGCGGGCGCCGCCTGCTGCGCGGGCTCGGAGGGCTGGGCGTGATCGGACTGGTCGCGGGTGAGGGGCCCGGACTCGGGGCGGCCGTTGGTCAGCGCGGTTGCGGCTCGGCGGAAGAGACTCGGTCGGGGGCGCGGGGCAGGGGTGGGGTCCTGGGTGTGTGCCACGTAGGTATTCGGAGCCGGTGGCCGCTCGGATGGGCCTCTCAGAGGGAGAACAAGAGGGCAGCGTCGACGAGGAGGACTACGGCGGTGGCGAAGTGGATGCCGAAGGCTGTGGCCCTCGAACCGCCGTTGCGTAAGACGATGAGCGTGTCAGTCAGCGGGATGATGGCGCCCGCGAGCATGTACCACCCGACGGCGTCCGCATCGGAGAACGCCAACAGTGCTCCTCCGATCAACGCGAGCACGAAGTCACGCTGACCCTTGACGGTCACGTACACGCCAGGCGTCGCCGGCACGCCGTAGCCGGCGGCCGCGGCTTCGGGAGCCAGCAGGAACCGCAGGCCGATGAAAGCGACCAGCGCGACAACAACGATCGCAAGCCCGTAGGCGACCACAGTAAGCATCGGACGACTCCACTTCTAGCAGTGCTAGGAACAAGAATGACACTACCAGAGCACCGAAACAATTGCTAGCAGCGCTAGAAGCGGGCCCGCTACGATCCCGTCCGACACCCAGCGAAGGGAGCAACGTCGTGGTTGGACGGTTCGAGGGCAAAGTCCTGTTCGTGACGGGCGCGGCACGCGGCCAGGGCCGCAACCACGCGATCCGCTTCGCCCAGGAAGGCGCCGACGTCATCGCGATCGACGCCTGCCAGGACATCGAAACGGTCAACTACCCCGGGGCGACCCGCGAAGACCTCGACGAAACCGTCCGGGCAGTAGAAGCGCACGACCGCCGGATCGTCGCGTCGGTGGTCGACGTCCGCGACCGCGCCGGCGTGATCACCGCCGTCGACGACGGCGTCGCCCAACTGGGGCGCGTCGACGTCGTCAGCGCCAACGCCGGAATCGCCGGCTTCGGCGCAGCAGTGGATCTCCCCGAAGACACCTGGCGCACGATGATCGACATCAACCTGACGGGTCAGTTCTTCACCGCACAGGCCGCGATCCCACACCTCGTCCGGCAGAACGACGGCGGCTCGATCGTCTTCACGAGCTCGATCGCCGGCCTCAAGGGCACCGGCTTCCTCAGCCATTACTCGGCGGCGAAACACGCACTGGTCGGACTCGCCCGCAGCCTGGCGAAAGAACTCGCACCACACCGCATCCGGGTCAACACGATCCACCCGACGAACGTCGACACCCCGATGATCCAGAACGCGGCGCTGAAGACGCTCTTCGGCGGTCCCGACCTGTCCCGCGAGGACTACGCCGCCACGATGACGCCGATGAACCTGCTGCCGACACCGTGGGTCGACGTCGACGACGTGACCGAAGCGCTCATGTACCTGGCCTCGGACGCCGGTCGCTTCCTCACCGGAACGGCACTCCCCGTGGACGCCGGCGCCACGGTGAAGTAGCAGCGTGCCCCTCTCTCAGGGATCGGGGAGTGGCGTGTGGAAGTGACGGAACCTCTCGCGGGTCGAGTGCAGCGTCCAGATGTGGTCCGCGATCGCGGGGCCGTTGGTCACCGGGTCGTCCTCGCGGATCGCGCCCGGGACGATCAGCTGCGTCACGTGGATGTTTTCCGGGGCGAGAACCCCGTGCAGCATCTGGGCGTAGGCGCTCTCGGCGGCGAACGCCACCGACGTCCCGGCCACCGCCGCGTTCGGTCGGGCCGCCGACCCGCCGTTCACCAGCGCCACCGTGCCGCGCCCCAGCTCCCGCATGCCCGGCAGCACCTGCTGAACAGCCGCCACCGGCCCGTGCACCGAGAACTCCAGGGCGGCCTCGAGGTCGGCGTGCGACGTCTCCAGCACCGGACGCAGGAACTCCCGCTGCGGAATCGGGCTGTACTGCAGCACCTCGATCGGACCGAGCGCGAAGGCGGCCGCGTCCAAAGCCGCGACGAGCGCCGAACGGTCCCGAACGTCCGCGGCGAAGCCCTGCGCCGCGAAGCCCTCGGCGACCAGGGCATCCGTCAGAGCACCAGAACCACTCCGCGAAATCAACGCAATCGAGAACCCTTCCCGCCCGAACCGCCGCGCCACCGCAGCACCCACACCCGGACCCGCACCGACGATCGCAAACGTTGTCACGTCCCCCACACTATGTTTCACCCCGCACCAGATCGGTACCCGGCATGCATGGGACGCATCGCAGCGGAAGCACTGATCGAGCGACTCGCCGAGTGGGGCGTCGACACCGTCTACGGCCTTCCCGGCGACGGCATCAACGGCATCATGGAGGGCCTGCGCCGCCACTCCGACCGGGTGAAGTTCATCCTCGTCCACCACGAGGAAGCCGCCGCGTTCATGGCCACCGCGCACGCGAAGGCGACCGGCAAGATCGGCGTCTGCCTGGCCACGTCCGGCCCCGGCGGACTGCACCTGCTCAACGGCCTGTACGACGCCAAACTGGACCACGCGCCGGTGCTGGCCATCACGGGTCTGCAGGAGACGAGCGTGCTGGGCAGCGGCTACCAGCAGGAGGTCGCACTCGACCAGGTCTTCACCGACGTCGCCGAGTACAACCTCGTGGTCAACAACCCCGCGCAGCTGCCGGGCGTCGTCGACAACGCGATCCGCACCGCCTACGCCCGCCGTGGCGTCGCGCACCTGACGATTCCGAACGACGTCCAGGTCGCCGACGCGGACGCGGACCCGTATCAGTCGGTCGCGATGGCGAACCCGCCGGCGAGCGCACCCACGTACCTGCCGCCGCCCGGGCGCCCCCGCGACGAGGACCTCACCGCGGCCGCCGCCGTCCTCAACGCCGCGAGCAAGCCCGCGATCCTCGCCGGGGCCGGCGCCCTGCACGCCCGCGCCGAGGTCCTCGCACTAGCCGACGCGCTCGGCGCCCCGGTGATCAAGACCCTGCCGGGCAAGGCCGTCATCCCCGACGACTCCGAGTTCGCGGTCGGCGGCATCGGCCTGCTCGGCACCAGGCCCGGCGAGGAACTGATCGAGGACTGCGACACGCTCCTGATGGTCGGCACGAATTTCCCGTACACCAAGCACCTGCCCGAACCCGGCACGGTGCGCGTCGTCCAGATCGAAGCGGACCCGACGCGGGCGGGAGCCCGGCTGCCGACCGAGGTGCCGATGATCGGGGACGCCCGCGAAGGGCTGAAGGCGCTGCTGCCGCTGATCCAGCGCACCGAAGACCGGTCGCACCTGCAGAAGTACCAGAAGATGATGGGCTCCTGGCGGGAGGACATGGCCGCGCTGGAGAACGCCGAGCGCACGCCGATCGCCCCGCAGTACCCCGTCGGGGTGCTGTCGGAGCTCGCGACCGACGACGCGATCCTCACCTGTGACTCCGGCACGATCGCGACGTGGGCGGCCCGCCACTGGTCGATCCGCGGCGACCGGCAGTTCTACCTGTCGGGCAACCTCGCGACGATGGCGCCGGGCCTGCCGTACGCGATCGCGCTGCAGCACGCCTACCCGGGACGACAGGTCATCGCGTACGTCGGTGACGGCGGGTTCGCGATGCTGATGGCCGAGTTCCTCACCGCGGCGCGGTACGGGCTGCCGGTGAAGGTCGTCATCAACAACAACAACTCGCTCGGCCAGATCCTCTGGGAGCAGATGATCCTGGGCTACCCCGAGCACGGGGTGCGGTTCGAGCGCCCGGAGGGCAACTTCGCCGCCTGGGCCGAGGCCTGCGGCGGTTACGGCCGGAAGGTTAAAGACCCCGCCGACGTCCGAACCGCGATCGCCGAAGCCCTCGCGTTCGACGGCCCGGCGCTGGTCGACGTCGACGTGAACCCCGACGAGCCGCCGCTGCCGGGCAAGGTCGGCTACGAGCAGGCGTCGAAGTTCGCGCAGGCGTGGCTGAAGGGCCAACCGAACAAGATCGCCACCGCGACGACGCTGTTCAAGGACAAGATCAGCCAGCTGGGCAAGTGACTCAGGGCACGCGCAGGGCGAGCATGGCGACGTCGTCGTGATGGGCGTAGCCGCGATGGTCGGTCAGCAGCGCGTCGAGCAGTCGGTCGAGCGGCAGGTCACCGTTGTCCTCCACGAAGCGCTGCAACCGTTCGATGCCCTCGTCGAGGCCCGTCCCCGGGACCTCGACGAGGCCGTCGGTGTAGAGCAGCAGCGTCGACCCGGAGGGCAGCGCTTCGGTGTGCGTGAGACGAGGCAGGTGAGGCCGGACGCCGAGCATCAGGCCGGTGGGGCTGAGCAGGAGTGAGCGGCCGTCTGGGCAGAGCAGGATCGGCGGCGGGTGCCCGGCGGGGGACCAGCGCAGCACCAGGCCCTGGTCCGCGTCGTGTTCCAGGGTCGCGACGAATGCGGTGGCCATCGTGCGGTCGCCGAGCGCGTTGTTGGCCAGGTCCAGGCGGCTGAGCGCGCCGGACGGGCTGATGCCCTCGTCGAGCAGGTAGGCACGCAGCATGTTGCGCAGCGCACCCATGCTCGCGGCCGCGCCGATGTCGTGGCCCGTGACGTCGCCGATGACCAGCGCGAGGCGGCCGTCGGGCAGGCACACCGCGTCGTACCAGTCGCCACCGACCTGGTCGATGCGATGCGCCGGCTGGTAGTGCGCGGCCAGTTCGTACGGCGCCACGGCGGGCAGGACCGGAAGCATCGCCCGCTGCAGGGTCTCGGCCACCGTGATGCGGTCGTGCAGGTGGTTGGCGCGTTCCAGGGCCTGGGTGACGTAGCTGGCCAGCGACAGGATGACAGCGCGTTCGCTGACGTCGAGGCGCTGGGGGTCCGCCCAGGCGAAGCGAAGGGTGCCCAGCGGCCCGTCGCCACCCATCAGCGGTGCGCAGACGAGCGCCTCCCAGCCGATCTCGTCCAGGTCGCCGGCCTGGTCGGGGAACGCCTCGCGGAATTCGTCGCGGTCCCGGAAGAACAGCGGACGCCGCTCGCGGACGGCACGTGCCGCGGACTGGTCGCTGGCGACCGGAACGGTGGCCCACCGCTCGGCGGGGCCGGGCGGCAGCGGATCAGTCGTGACCAGGTTGAGCTGCCCCGCGACCGGATCGAGCAGCATGATGCCGACGTGCGAGGGCACGAGGTCACCACTGACCAGGTCGGCGACAGCGCGGATGACGTCGTCGACGGTCATCGCGCCCTGGAGCGCCTCACTGGCACTGAGCAGCAGCTGACTGTGGCGTAGCGGCTCGTCAGCGAGGCGCTGCGCCTCGGAGGGTGGAGATGAGTACACGGTGGTCTTCTGTGCTCCGGTGGGAGGAATGCACGAGAACGCCGTTGCTTGACGCCGGCCAGCGACGGCCCGGCCGTAGATTCTACCGGTCGGTATGCGGACGCGCCTCTCAGAGGCGGTGCGGTCAGGCTGCTCGCGGTGCTCAGGCCTGGAACTGCTGCCCGTGCAGGCGACGGTCAGCGGTTGGTGCGACCGAGGTCGACCGGGAGCTGGATGCCGGTGACGTGACGCGCCTCGTCGGACGCGATCCACGCGACCGCGGCGGCGATGTCGTCGGCCTGACTGATCCCGTCGGGCAGGCTCGGCATGTAGAGCGTGCCCAGCGCGGGGTTGCTGTCGAGCACCGGGTGCAGCTCGGTCATCTGCAGCCCGGTCTCGACGCCGAACGGGTGGACGGAGTTGACCCGGATCCGGTAGGGCGCGAGCTCGTTCGCGAGGGTCTTCGATAGGCCGGTGACGCCGTGTTTCGCGGCGACGTAGTCGGCCAGCATCGGCAGCCCGACGAGCCCGGCGACCGAGCTGGTGAACGTGATCGAGCCGCCGCTGTCCTGTTCGATCATCGTCGGGATGGCGGCTTTGGCGGTGTGGAAGGCGCCGGTCAGGTTGATGTCGATCGTCGCCTTCCAGTGCTCGGCGTCGATCTCCCAGGCGCGGGCGGCGCTGGTCATTCCGGCGTTCGCGATGACGACGTCGAGGCGCCCGAGCTCGGCGACTCCGGCCTGGACTGTCGCCTGCACGGCGTCGAAGTCGCGGATGTCGGCCTGGCGGGCCACGATCCGCCGGTCGAGCTTCTCCACGAGGCGGACGGTCTCGGCGAGGTCCTCGGGCGTCGAGCCGGCGTAGGTCGTCGTCGGCAGGTCCTCGCAGATGTCGAGCGCGATGATGTCGGCGCCTTCGGCCGCTAACCGCAGCGCTTCGGCGCGGCCCTGGCCACGCGCGGCTCCGGTGACGAAGGCGACCTTTCCGATGAAGCGGTGCGCGATCGGGGCGTGCGGTACCTGCGTCATGGGACCTCCGCTAAATCGAATTAGTAACCGGTACCGTAGCCGACGTGAGGGTCACGATGAAAGATGTCGCCCGGCGGAGCGGGGTCTCGCCGGCGACCGTGAGCTTCGTGCTCAACGAGGTGAGCGGGCAGACGATCCCGGCAGCCACCCGGGAGCGGGTGCGGCGGGCGGCCGAGGAACTCGGGTACGTACCGCACGGGATCGCACGGGCGTTGCGCGAGGGGACGTCGCGGCTGGTCGTGCTGAACGTCGGGCGGCTGCCGCGGCGCACGAGCCTGTCCGGGTTCATCGATGGGCTGGACGCCGAGCTCGCCCGGCTGGGGCATTCGCTGCTGGTGCACTACGGGGATTCGGTGGGGCGGGTGGCGTCGGCAGCGTCTCCGCGCGCGATCCTGGACCTCGCCGGGTTGTACGCGGGGGAGGACCCCGATGCGCACGACGGCGGGTGGATCGCGGGGCTCGCGGCGCACACGTTGACGCAGATCGCGTATCTGGCGTCGCGGGGGCACGTAGCTCTGGCTTTTGCGGTGCCGTCGGATCCGCGGGTGGCGCGGTTGGCCTCGTTGCGCTGGGAGCAGGCGCGGACCGCCGCGGCGGCCTACGGCCTTCCGGAGCCCGTGCTCGTGCGAGACGTTTCGGCTCTCGCGGACCATCCGACGGTGACCGCTCTTGCTGCTTTCGACGACGACGTGGCGCTGCGCGTGTTGGCGGGGATGCGTGACCTCGGGCTGGCCGCGCCGGCCGATCTCGCCGTGATCGGGTTCGACGACAATGAGATCGCCGCGCTGTGGTCGCCGGCGCTCACGACCGTGCGGGTCGATGCCGTCGCCTATGGACGTTGCGCGGCTCGCCACGCGCTGGGCATGGATCCGGGCCCGTTGCCCGCGGAACCTGCCGTCGTGGTCGAACGCGCCACGTGCTGACGACAGTGCGGTCTCGAGCCGGATGACAGGATGAGGCGTGAGTTCCACACACGGGCGGCCCGCGGAATGACGGGCGGCGACGGCAATCAGCAGGTCGGGCTCTCGGGCGTGCTCGAGGACAGCGTGGAAGACCTGTACGACAACGCTCCGTGCGGCTATCTCTCGACGAGGCTTGACGGGACGATCGCCAAGATCAATGCGACACTGCTGCGCTGGCTCGGGTACAGCCGCGACGAGCTCGTCGGACATCGTCGGTTCGCCGATCTGCTCACCGTCGGCGGACGGATCTACTCCGAGACCCATCTGGCGCCGCTGCTGCAGATGCAAGGGCAGCTCAACGGCATCGCCTTGGAGATGAGGACGGCCGACGGCACGCGCCTACCGGTGTTCGTCACCTCGGTGGTGAAGGCCGGGGACGACGGACAGCCGCTGCTGATCCGCACGACGATCGTCGATGCGCGCGAGCGTCGGTCGTACGAGGCGGAGCTGCTGCGCGCGAGCCAGGCCGCGGAGGATGCGCGCCGGCAGGCCGAAGCCGCCCGGGCGGCAGCGCAGGCCGCGACCGCGACGGTCGAAGTCGAGCGGGTGCGGTTGGCGGAACTGGCCCGAACCTTGCAGAAGACTCTGCTGCCGCCCCGGCTGCTGCCGGTTCCCGGCCTGGACGTCGCCGCTGCCTATCACGCGGCTTCGGTCGACGAAGTCGGTGGCGATTTCTACGACCTCTTCGCGCTTCGCGAAGGGGCCTGGGGGCTCTTCCTCGGGGACGTGTGCGGAAAAGGCGCAGAGGCAGCGGCGATCACCTCGCTGGCCCGGTACACGCTGCGGGCCGCTGCGGTCTACGACAGCGATCCGGCGGTGGTGCTGCGCAACCTCAACACGGTGCTACTCCAGGAACAACAGGGCAGGACACCCAGGTTCTGCACGGTGGTGTTCGGCGTCCTCACGCCGGCCGGCACCGACGGCGCCTTCCTGCTCACGCTGGCTGCCGGCGGGCACCCGCCGGCGGTGATGATGCGTGCTGACGGCACCGCGGCGACCCTCGACACCCCGGGCGGCCAGCTGATGGGTGTGTTCGATGCCCCGCGGATCGTCACCGCGACAGTTCGGCTGGAGCCCGGGGACACTCTGCTGCTCTACACCGACGGCCTGACCGAGGCCCGTTCCCGGCGGGCCGATTCCCGCCGCTACGGCGAGGACGCGCTGCTCGGCTTCGCGACTTCGCTGGCCCCCACCACCGCTACCGAGGCTGTCGCCGCCGTGACCACACTGCTGGACGGGTTCGGCGCGGGCGTCGATGACGACACGGCCCTGCTCGCACTGAGCGTGCCTGCCTCGACGTCCCGCTGACCGGCTCAGTCCTCGACGCGGGTCACGGGGGCGAGCCAGAGGCCGACCAGGGCGTCGATCAGGGTGTTGGCGGCTCTGGGCCATGGAGTGTCGCGTCCCTCGGCGAGGACGCGCTCGCACTCCGCCAGCGTGGAGACGATCAACTGGCGGGTCATGTAATTGCGTGCGATCCGCACGTCTGCGGGCAGCGGCGGCAGGCAGCGGTTCAGGCCTTCGAGGATGACGTCGAGCGCGGGGTCGGTGAGCGCCTCCTGCACGACGATCTCCCGGAACGCCGGCTCGGCGTCGACCTGGGCGCCGAAGCGCGCGTGCCACGTCGGGGCGCCGATCTCCTCGAAGTAGTCGACTACGGGGAGTACCCAACACGAGATCCAGTCGCGGGGTGCGACCGACCCGGCGACGCGCTCCACGAGAGCCTGCCGACGCTCGGAGATGGGCCCGTTGGACCGGCGGATGATCGCCCGCACGAGGTCGGTCTTCGTGCCGAAGTGGTAGGAGACCGCCGCGTTGTTGCCCTGCCCCGCAGCCTCGCTGACCTGGCGGTTCGAGACGTTGTTCAGCCCACGTTCGGCGAACAGCCGCTCGGCCGTGCTCAAAATCGCGTCCCGGGTGGCTTCGGAGCGTCGCACCTCGTTGTGACTCACAGCACCGCCAATCAACTTGACCTTTGCATCAGACAACCGATTCCATGGAGTGAAGTCAAGCAACTGCTTTAACTTCTTCTCCGAGCCGAAGGCTTCCCGTGACAACGACAGCGCCCGCACCGCGGACGAACCTGATCGTCGCCGTCCTCGCACTGGGCGGCATCGCGGTGTCTCTGATGCAGACACTGATCATTCCGCTCATCCCGGAGCTGCCGACGCTGCTGCACGCGGCGCCGAGCGACGCGGCGTGGGCGATCACCGCGACGCTGCTCGCCGCCGCGGTCGCCACGCCGGTCGTCGGCCGGCTGGGTGACATGTTCGGCAAGCGGCACCTGCTGCTGTTCAGCCTCGGGATGATGGTCGTCGGTTCGGTGGTCGGCGCGCTCAGCGACAGCCTCACGCCGATGATCGTCGGGCGCCTCCTGCAGGGTGCGGCGGCGGGTGTCATCCCGCTCGGCATCAGCCTCATGCGTGACACGGTGCCGCCGGAGAAGCTCGGCTCGTCGACCGCGCTGATGAGCGCGTCGCTCGGTATCGGTGGTGCGCTCGGCCTGCCGTTGTCGGCGCTGCTCGCCGACAACTTCAACTGGCACGTGCTCTTCTGGGTGTCCGCGGGGCTCGGTGCGGTCGTGGCTGCCCTGGTCGTTGCGATCGTGCCGCACTCCACCGTTCGCACGGGTGGCCGGTTCGACTTCCCCGGCGCGGTGGGGCTTTCCGTCGCGCTGGTGTCGCTGCTGCTCGCGATCTCCAAGGGCAGCGACTGGGGATGGACCAGCGGGCGGACGCTCGGCCTGTTCGCGGTTGCGGTCGTGGTGCTGGCTACCTGGGGCTGGTGGGAGCTGCGGACCCGTGAGCCGCTGGTCGACCTGCGGATCACCGCGCAGCCTCGACTGCTGCTGACCAACGCGTCGTCGATCGCGATCGGCTTCTCGATGTTCTCGATGTCGCTGGTGATTCCGACGCTGCTGCAGCTGCCTGTCGTCACGGGGTACGGGCTGGGGCAGAGCATGCTGGCGGCCGGTCTGGTCATGGCCCCGTCCGGTCTGGTGATGCTGGTCGCCGCTCCGCTCGCGGCGACGATCGCCCGTGCTCGCGGCTTCAAGCTGACGCTGATCATCGGAGCGCTGATCGTCGGGCTCGGGTACGCGTTCGGTGCGGTGTTCATGGACGAGATCTGGCAGCTCGTGATTTCGACCTGCATCATCGGTGCCGGTATCGGGTTCGCGTACGGGTCGATGCCCGCGCTGGTCATGGCGTCGGTGCCGGTCACCGAGACCGCGGCTGCGAACAGCCTGAACACGCTGATGCGGTCGCTGGGTACGTCGGTGGCCAGTGCTGTGGGTGGCGCGATCCTCGCGAACATGACTGTCGCGTTCGGCCCGGCGACGGTGCCGTCGCAGACCGGGTTCCGCGTGGTGCTGTGGATCGCGGTCGGCGCCGCGGTAGTGGCCGCCGCGATCGCGGTCTTCATCCCGAAGCCGGCCGCCACGGCTGCCGGCACCCCGGCACCCGCCGTCGAGGACGAGCCCGAGGTCGTCGCAGCTCACTGATTCGCTCGTCGGCCGGGCAGACGACGTCGTCTGCCCGGCCGAAGGCTGTTCCGGGGCGGAACTGTCGCCGGGCGGGGCTAGCCTGTCGGTCACCGCTGGGGGAGGTCCACAGCGGAGCGGGTGAGGGGGCGTGATGTCGGCTGCGTACGCGGCACCGCTCCTGGCGCTGATCGGCGTGCTCGTCACCGCCTGCGGTGCGCTCTGGATCGCGTCCCGCAGCCGGCGGATCGAGCGGGAGAAGCTCGAACTCGAACGCCGGAAGCACGAGTGGGAACGGCAGAAGGCCGAAGCGGCACGTGCCCGCGAAGACGCCGAGCGGGCCCGCGTCGACGCGGAGGAAGCCGATCGCCGGGCAGCATCGGAGCTGGAGGCCGCGGATCACCGGGCCGCGAAGGCCGTCGACCAACGGGACTACTGCCGAGATCTCGTCACGACGCTCTCCCAGCTCAAGATCCTGACGATGACCCGGCCGCTCGACCTCCGCCGCCTCTACGTCACGGTGCGGGTGCGCGAGCAGCGAGTGCTCAGCTACCGAGAGCCCGATACGGAGCCGGGCATCCGCCACGGCACGTCGTCGGCATCGCTGGAACCGCGCGACGCGCTCCACCGCTACCGCCGCATCGTCGTGCTCGGCGATCCGGGCGCCGGGAAGACCACGATGCTCCGGCACCTCGCCGTGGAGCTGGCCGTCGAACACGCCGACGGGTCCCCGGCGCTTCCGATCTACGTGGAGCTGCGCCGTTACGCCGACAGCAGCACCGACGACCTGGCGTCCTACCTCCGCGACGCCCTCCGGCGCGACCACGGACTGTCGCTGTCGGAGGAGCACCTCGATACCGCACTGAAGGACGGCACGGTCGTCCTGTTCCTCGACGGACTCGACGAAATCCTCGGCGACGACCAGGACGCGACGGCCGTCGGCACGACGTACGGACGGGTCACCGACCGGATCTCCACGCTGGCGTCGCGGTACCCGTCGATCCGGATCGCGGTCTCCTGCCGGAGGCACGGCTGGAAGGAGGGCTTACCGGCGTTCCGGAACGTCGACGTGCTCGACTTCGGCGAGGAACAGATCACCGAATTCCTCACCGGGTGGTTCGCCGAGGACCCGGACACCGGACGCAGGCTCCGCGAACGACTGAACGCGAAACCACAGCTGCGCGCGCTGGCCGCGAACCCGCTCCTGCTCAGCCTGATCGCGATCGTGTGCGAGACCGATCTGGAGCTGCCGGAACGCCGCGTCGAGCTGTACCGCCGATGCGCGGAGGTGCTACTCCACGCCTGGGACAGCCACCGGCAGATCAAGCGGCCCGGGCGACTTTCCACCGGCCGCGCACACGAGCTGCTCGAGCACCTCGCGATCGAGTACCACCGTGCGGGGATGCGGTACTTCGCGCAGGACGACCTCGTGCGGCGGATCGCGGCGTTCCTGCCGACCGTCGACCTGGATCCGACCGACGCGCCGGCGATCCTCGACGAGATCGCGACGCAGCACGGGCTCCTGAAGGCACAGGCCTACGGGTGGTACGGCTTCCTGCACCTCACGCTGCAGGAGTACTTCGCGGCGACCGCGCTGCTCGCGACCGGGCAGGACGGCGTCGACGAGCTGGTGCGCCACCGGCACGACCCCTGGTGGGAGGAGGTCGTACTGCTCTTCGCCGGCCGCACCGCCGACGCCGGCCCGCTCCTCACCGGCATCCGCGCCGACGAGGACGATCTGTTCTCCTCCGACCTCCTGCTGGCCGCTCGCTGCCTGGAGACCTCACCCCGGATCAGCGACCGGGCCCTGCACGGCGCGGTGGTCGACGATCTCTTCGCGCTCCTCACCCGGGGTTCCCGCGGCCTCGATCGCGCGGCGGCGGCTCGTCGTCTCAGCGCGCTGAGCGCCTCCTCCAGTGTTCTCGAGCGGCTCGTGGCGCTCCTGACCGACAGCGGGGTCGCAGTGCCGGCCCGGCTGGCCGTCGTCGAAGCGCTCGGCGGGAGCGCGAGCCCGAACGCCGGTCGGCGCCTCTACGCGACCCTGCTGAGTCGTCACCTGCCGGCGGAGCTCGTCGGTCCGATCATCACCGCGCTCGGGCAGCTGCGATGCCAGGAGGCGGTGCCGAAGCTCCGCGAGATCTCCGATGCGGCCACGGCGCTGGACGGCGCCACCGCGACGACGACCGCCGCGGCCACCGCTGCGCTCGTGCGGCTGACCGGCGATCTGCGGTACTTCCGTCGGCTGGTCCGGATGAGCGTGAGCCGGGCCGTCGTGAGCGTCGACGACCTGCTCCGGCGCGACGAATCGAACGCGGACGCCGTCGCGGGGCTGCTCGTCGAGGAGAAGGACGTCACGAGCATCTCGGGTGGTCGGCTCGCGCTGCGGTACCTCGAGGCGACCGGCGGGCGCGGCGCCGCGCACCTCCTGCCCGCGCTGGCTCCCGGGGCGACCGACAGCCAGGGTGCGTTCGCGCTGAGCTGGGCGCTTGCCTCCTACTACGCCGCCGCGCCGCCGGGGCCGGAGATCACCGCGCGCCTCCTGGAACTGGCCGCCGATCCGGCGCTGGACGACACCGTGGCCTGGTCGGTCTCCGCGTGCCTGGACTCCGCGGAGGTGGAGGTGCGGCAGCTCGAGCAGCTCGCCGAGGTGTATCCGCCCGGCTCGCTCGGCCGGCTCGGATTCGCGGCGACGCTCGCCGCCCACGGGATCCCGTCCCGGCTGGCCGAGTTCGAGACCGCTGTGGTCTCGCGGCGGAGCGACATCCGCGTCGGCCTGGCCGTCTACGACCAGGAGGTCTGGCGACGGATCCTGCCGCTGTTCGCGCGGTTCGCTCCCGAGCGCGCGCTGCGGGCCGTCGAGAGCATCGACCGCGGTGACGTGCACTTCGTCAGCGGGCTGCTGTACCTCGACCCGCCCAGGGCCTTGGCGGCGATGACCCTCGATCCACCGACCGGGCCGCGCTACGACGCGGTCCCGTTCACGCTCGCTACCGGGCAGGCGCTGACCGCGCTCGAGACGGCGCAGGCCCTGCTGACCGCGGCCGGTCAGGGTGTGCGTGCCGTCCCCTACGCGGGCCACCTCCTCCTGCGATCCGCGGCCGCGCTGGCGACGGCTGACGAGGTGGAGCGCTACGCGGCGGCGTACGACGCGGTTGCGGGCGAGCACGGCGACACTGCCGACGTGATGTACGCCGGTCTCCGGGACGCCTCCGCGCGCCTGGGGGTCCGGGTCCGGAGGGACGGAAGCGTATCGATAAAGCCGTAAAACGGACCCGGTCGTTCGTTTGATCCGTTCCAGAAACGGCCACCACGTAGTGCATGACTGCTCCCCAGCGTCCACCGACCACGACCGACGCGGGTAACCCCGTCGCCAGCGACGAGTACTCCCTGTCCGTCGGTCCCGACGGTCCGCTGCTGCTCCAGGATCACTACCTGATCGAGCAGATGGCGAACTTCAACCGCGAACGCATCCCGGAGCGCCAGCCCCACGCCAAGGGCGGCGGCGCATTCGGCACGTTCGAAGTGACCCAGGACGTCACCCCGTTCACCCGCGCGGCCGTGTTCGCCCCCGGCGCGCAGACCGACGTCGTCATCCGCTTTTCGACGGTTGCGGGGGAGCGCGGAAGCCCCGACACCTGGCGGGACCCCCGCGGCTTCGCCGTGAAGTTCTACACCAGCGAGGGCAACCTCGACATCGTCGGCAACAACACGCCGGTGTTCTTCCTGCGCGACCCGATGAAGTTCCAGCACTTCATCCGCTCGCAGAAGCGCCGCGCCGACAACAACCTGCGCGACCACGACATGCAGTGGGACTTCTGGACGCTGGTGCCGGAGTCCGCGCACCAGGTCACCTGGCTGATGGGCGATCGGGGCATCCCGCGCACCTGGCGTCACATGAACGGCTACTCGAGCCACACGTACTCGTGGATCAACGCCCAGGGGGAGAAGTTCTGGGTGAAGTACCACTTCAAGACCGACCAGGGCGTCGAGACGTTCACCCAGGACGAAGCCGACCAGATGGCGGCCATCGACACCGACTACCACCAGCGCGATCTCTTCGAGCACATCCGGGACGGCGAATTCCCGAGCTGGACGCTGAAGATGCAGATCATGCCGTTCGAGGACGCCAAGACCTATCGCTTCAACCCGTTCGACCTCACGAAGGTCTGGCCGCACGCCGATTACCCGCTGCATGAGGTCGGGCGTCTCACCCTCAATCGCAACGTGAGTGACTACCACGCCGAGATGGAGCAGGCCGCGTTCGAGCCGAACAACATTGTGGCCGGGACCGGGCTCTCACCCGACAAGATGCTGCTGGCCCGGGGCTTCAGCTACTCCGACGCCCACCGCGCGCGGCTGGGCGTCAACTACCGGCAGATCCCGGTGAACTCGCCCCGCGTCGAGGTGCACTCGTACTCGAAGGACGGCGCGATGCGGATCAGGAACGCATCGAATCCCGTGTACGCACCGAATTCCTACGGCGGTCCGAAGGCGGATCCGCGGCTGACCGACGACGGCGGCACCTGGTATTCCGACGGCGAGATGGTGCGCACCGCGTACACGCTGCGCCCCGAGGACGACGACTGGGGCCAGGCCGGGACGATGGTGCGGGAGGTGCTGAACGACGCCGAGCGGGACCGGCTCGTCGACAACATCGTCGGTCACCTGCTCAACGGTGTCAGCGAGCCGATTCTGGCGCGGGCGTTCGAGTACTGGCACAACGTCGACAAGAATGTGGGTGACCGGGTGGAGGCCGGCGTGCGGGCCAAGCAGTCGGAGACCGATCCGAAGGCGGCCGACCAGGCCAACCCGGCGCGTTCGAGCGCCCAGGCGAAGGCCTAGTCGCTGAGCGCTGCACGTTCTGTGCCCTTGTGACGGCACGGAGCGTGCAGCGCTCGGGCGGCCATCGGGGCGGCGCTCAGCACTCGCCCTCGTCGCAGGGTGTTGGCTCGGGGGCGTCGGTCGCGAAGCGTTCCATGACCGCGGTGACACTCCGCAGGTCCAGGCCCTCGGCGTGGTCGAACAGGTGGCGCCTGACGCTCGCCAGGTGATCCGGCCAGGCTTCCTCGAGGCGCCGGAACCCCGCGTCGGTGAGCACCGCGTCCCAGCCGCGCCCGTCCGCGCAGGCCCGTTCGCGGACGACGAGGTCCGACCGCTCCAGTCGCGTGACGATCCGCGACACCCCGCTCAGCGACAGCGTGCACTTCGCCGCGAGCTCACTCATGCGGAGCCGCCGACCGGGCGTCTCGGACAACAGCATCAGCACGAAGTACTCGCTCATCGACATCCGCTGCGAGCGGAGCAGATCGGCGTCGAGCGCGCGGGGGAGCGCGAGCATCGCGCGGTTGAGCGCACGCCAGAACGCGATCTCGTCCGCGGTGAGCGGTTCAGGCGTCATGGGTCACATCCTATCTGCTTGACACGACAAGCATCTAGGAGTTTGCTTGACGCAGCAAGTAATCCGCACTCTTCGGGAGACACCCCCATGGCCCGTATCGGGATCATCCTCGGCAGTACCCGTCCCAACCGGAACGGCGAGCAGGTGGCCAAGTGGGTCCTCGATGTCGCCTCGCAGCGCGGTGACGCCGAGTACGAGCTGGTGGACCTGCGCGACTTCCCGCTGCCGCACCTCGACGAGCCGATCCCCGCATCGGCCGGCCAGTACCAGAACGACCACACCAAGGCGTGGGCGGAGAAGATCGCCTCGTTCGACGGCTACATCTTCGTGACGCCGGAGTACAACCACAGCACGTCGGGCGTGCTCAAGAACGCCATCGACTACCTGTACGCCGAGTGGAACAACAAGGCGGCCGGCATTGTCTCCTACGGCGGCGTCGGTGGCGCCCGTGCCGCGGAGCACCTGCGCCTGATCCTCGGCGAGCTGCAGATCGCCGACGTCCGCGCCCAGGTCGCGATCTCGATCGTCACCGAGTTCGAGAACTTCAGCGTTTTCAAGCCCAACGACTACCTGGCGGCGACGCTGGGGACGGTGCTCGACCAGACCGTCGCGTGGAGCACCGCGCTGCAGTCCGTTCGCAAGGCGCCCGCCGCCGTCTGACGTCCCTTCGATCACCCCGCACTCGGCGGGGTGATCGATGTGCCATTACGCTGAGTCACATGGAGCGGTCGGTAAGTCACCAACCGAGCCGAAACCGATCAGCAACACAACGACCCTCGCCGTTCCCCGCTCCGCTCCGATGGTTCATCAGGGACCGAATCAGCGGACGACGGTGGGTGTGAACATGCGGGGACCAGGCGATACCGCGGGTAGCGGTCGAGCAGCGGCCAGGCGGCTGACCGCGCTCGGCGCGATCCGCGGCGACCGGGTCCTGCTCGGCGCGGTGCCGACCAGCATCCTGCTGGTCGGCACCCACATGTTCTTGGTGTCGCAGGACCGGCCGATGCTGTGCTCGTTCGCCGACGCGCTCTCGTCCGTCGGTCTCATCCTGACCTTCAGCCTTATGCTCGCCGTCGCCAGAAGTCGTCGATCGCGGCAGGGCACCAGTCGGATCTGGTTGCTCTTCGCGCTGTCGACGGCACTCGCGGCTGGAGGTTGGGCCACGTGGAGCGGGTACGCGCCGGTCGCGGACGCATTCTTCATCGCGGCGGCTGCCGTCGCTGTGGGTGGGTTCTTGACCGCCCTTCATCCTGGTCACCGCTCGGGGCGGTTCTGGCTCGGGTTCGACCTGGTGCTCGTCGCGGCTGGCGCCGGGGCGTTGGGGTGGCGGCTGTTCGTCCACGCCGGGCTCGACCCGACCGTCGCATCGGACCGGACCACCGCGATCGTCTACCCGATCTGCGGCCTGGCGACGGTGCTGTTCCTGGTGCCGATGGGTGTGTTCGGTGGCCGGCGCCTTCCCGCTTCGTTGACGCTGGTCGGGTGGGCGCACGTGGTCGCCGCGGCGTGTGGGTGCCTGACGCTGTTCGCGGGGGTCAGTGGGCAGTTCGACCCGGGGGATCCGCGGCTGGCCAGCCTCTACCTGGCGCCGGTCGCGTTGATGGCGCTCGGTGCGTTGACCGCGTTGCGTTCGCCGGAGACCGACGGGGTCCACTTTCCGGTGAGCCGGGACGTCACGATGCTTCCGTCGCTGGTGGCGGCAGGTGCCGCGGTGATCGGACTCGTCGTCGTCGACGCCCGGACGTCCGGTGTGCAGGTGCCGCTGCTGGTGGCCGGCCTGGTGGTGATCGGACTGCTCACGCGGTTGGCGCTGGTCGTTCGTGAGCGGACGCGGCTGGCCGATCAGCTCGCCGAGGCGTTGGCCGAGCAGCAGCGCCTGGCGATCACCGATCCCTTGACCGGGTTGTCGAACCGGCGGTACTTCGAGCAGTCGTTGGCGACCGAGGTGGTGCGGGCTCGTCGCAACAAGCGGCCGCTGAGCCTCGTGGTGTTGGATCTGGATCACTTCAAGCAGATCAACGATCGGTACGGTCACCCGGCTGGTGACGCCGCGTTGATCCAGGTCGGGACGCTGCTCCAAGTCATCACGCGCGACTCCGACGTGGTCGCCCGCTACGGCGGGGAGGAGTTCGTCTGGCTGCTGCCGGACACCGACGAGGAGGGCGCCGCCGCGATGGCCGAGCGTCTGCGGGTGACGCTCGCCGCTCACCCGGTCGCGCTTCCCTCGGGTGACCCGCTGTGGATCACCGGCTCGTTGGGCGTCGCGTCCGCCCAGGGCACTGTCGACGCCATGGTGCTGACCGCCAGCGCGGACGAGGCGATGTACCGAGCCAAGTCCGCTGGCCGCAACCGAGTCGAGCGAGCAACGAACCCGGAGGACGCCCCGGCGGCGCCAGGCGCCTCGGTGTCCTCCGCGGCGCCGAGCGAGTCGGCGGCACCGGCGAGTTCGGCGGGACCCGAGCAGAGTACGCCGGCCTGAGCGGCAATCGCCGGGCGAACTCAGACGGCGGCGAAGGCGTGTCCAGCATCGGCGTCGGCGCCAACGAGCGTGGCGCCCTGGGCGGCTAGCCAGTGGGCGGCTGCGACGGTGAGCTGGGCGGTGCCGCCGGTGCAGCAGAACCGCGTCGTGCTCGGGCCGCTCAGATCGACCAACCGCCGCAGGGCTGCTCCGCGCTCATCCGGATCAGCTCGCGCACAGACAGAAAGGGTGACCCGCCGGGTCGAGAAAGACCCGGTACGACGCACCGGGCTGAACGGGATGCTTGCTCGCACCGAGCTCGATCACCGCGGCCTCGGCAGCGTCGAGATCATCGACCAGCACATCGAGGTGCATCTGCTTGGGCCGCTCCGGACCGGGCCACGTCGGCGGCTGGTAGTCGGCCACCCGGTGGAAGGAGAGGCACTGGCCCTGCTCCGAGCACGCCGAAGCCCGATCCTCGGAGGCCTCCACCTCCCAATCCAGCATCGCGCCGTAGAAGGTGGCTAGCGCGGCAGGATCCGGACAATCGATGACGGTCAGCGGCGCCCGAGCGATGGCCATGCGGGCAACCGTATCGATCGTCGTCACGGCGGCGGAGCCAGGCCGCGGGTGCGGGCGCGGAGGCGGGTGCGTTCGCCCTGGGGGCCGAACATCAGGAGTGCCTCGACGGGTGCGTAGTCGGCGTGGCCCATCCAGTGCGGAACGCTCGTGTCGTACTCCGCGGACTCGCCGCCCTTCAGCACGAAGTCCTCGTTCCCGAGCACGAACCGCAACCGACCGGTGAGCACGTGCACCCACTGGAACCCATCATGGGTGCGCGGATCGGGTGCGGTCAGCGTCTCCCGGGCGGGGGAGAACATCTTGTAGGCGCGGATCCCCCCACGCTGGTGATTGAGGGGCAGGAACACCGCGCCGTGCCGATGGATCACCCCGGCGGTGCGCGGCCGGGTCAGCCCGAGGAGGTCGTCCAGGCCCATGTCGTACACCCTCGCCAGCGGCAACAACTGCGCCAACGTCGGCTGCAGGCGGCCGTTCTCGAGGCGGGACAGCGTGCTCTCGGCGATCCCGGTGTCCGCGGCGAGCCGGGCGAGCGTCAGCTGCCGCTCCCGCCGCAGCGCCCGCAGACGCGGTCCGACGTCCTGTGCATCCACCCCTCGCACCTTTCCGATCCGCAAGATTCTTTGCAAGGTGATGAGACCCGCGATCACTATCGGTTACATGACACAGCCCCACAATGGACGAACCGACGTCGTGGTGATCGGCGGCGGACCGGCAGGTCTGAGCGCGGCGATCACGCTGGCCCGCGCCCTGCGCTCGGTGGTCGTGGTCGACGCCGGCCAGCCGCGCAACGCACCGGCCGCCGGCGTGCACGGCTTCCTGAGCCGGGACGGCATCAGCCCCGCCGAGCTGCTCGCCACCGGCCGCGAGGAGCTGGCCCGCTACGGCGGTCGCGTGCGCTCCGGCAGTGCGGTGACGGCCCGCACGCGCGACGACGGATTCGAGGTCACCCTCACCGACGGCGAGGTGATCGAGGCGCGGCGCCTCCTGGTGACGACCGGCCTCACCGACGAGCTGCCCGACGTCGACGGCGTGAAAGAGCGTTTCGGCCGGGACGTGGTGCACTGTCCGTACTGCCACGGCTGGGAGGTGCGGGGTAAGCGCATCGCGGTGCTCGCCAGCGGTCCGATGGGCGTCCACCAGGCTTTGCTGTTCCGGCAGTGGACCGACGACCTGGTGCTGCTGACGCACACCACCGACCAGCCGGCGCCCGAGCAGGCGGCGCAACTGGCGGCACGCGGGATCACGGTGGTGGCGGGTGTCGTCGACCGGCTCGAGATCGACGACGATCAGCTCCGTGGCGTGCGGCTGGCCGACGGGCAGCTGGTCGCGTGCGATGCGGTCGCGGTGGGGCCGCGGATGGTGGCTTCGTCGCCGGTGCTCGACGATCTGGGGCTCAAGCCGGTGGCGCATCCGTTCGGTGAGGCCGTCGGGATGACCTATCCGGCCGAGCCGACCGGCGCGACCACGGTGCCGGGGTTGTGGCTGGCCGGCAACGTCACCGACCTGCAGGCACAGGTGATCACTGCCGCTGCGCAGGGGATGGCGGTGGCGGCCGCGCTCAACATGGAGCTGATCATGACCGAGACCGCAGCCGCAGCTCGGTAAGCTCGCGCCCATGGGCAAGGGGCGCGCCCACGCCCATCGTCGCAGGGGTAGCCTGCGGCCGTGTCGGATCCGTTGTTCGCGGCGCAGCACACGCTGGGCGGGGACTCGATCCCGCCGGCTGTCGTCGGGCTCGCGGCTGGTGGCCGGTGCGAGTTGGTGTGGCGCAACGAGATGGGTGGGCTGACGTTTCGGCTCGACAGTAGGTTCGTGAAGTGGAACCCGTGGCGGACCGGCGTCGATCTGGAGAAGGAACGGCTGCGTCTGCAGTGGCTCGACGGGCGTCATCCGGCACCGAGGGTGATCGGCTGGGGCCAGGACGGGCACGCGCAGTGGTTGGTGACCACCGCGGTGCCGGGCGAGCACGCCGTCGGCCCCCCGTGGCGTGCCCGGCACCGGGAGGCCATCTCGGCGATAGCCGCAGGTCTTCGCGCGATCCACGCCATCCCGACCGATGACTTCCCCTCCGAGTGGACGTCACAGAGCTGGCCGGCGCGCACGCACGGCCCCCGCCCGGACGTGCACGACCCGGTGCTCGTACACGGCGACGCGTGCGCTCCGAACACCCTGATCTCCGCCGAGGGCGCCTGGACGGGCAACGTCGACTTCGGTGACCTGACCGTGGGCGACCGGTGGGCCGACCTGGCGGTCGCGTCGATGAGCCTGGACTGGAACTACGGCGAGGGCCACCAGGGCGAGTTCTTCGAGGCGTACGGGATCGCGCCCGACCCGACCCGGATCGACTATTACCGTCGACTCTGGGATCTGGAGTCCTGAGCGCCGAGGCTAGGCTCGGGGAGTGTCCGAGCCCCGCCCCCTTCCGCTGTGGGCGGGACGCACAGCCGCGCTGCTGGGCATCGTGCTCGTCGCGTTCACCCTGCGCCAGGCGGTCGCCGTCATCTCACCGATTCTCGGCGACATCCGGGTGGACATCCCGATCTCGAACATCGGCGTCGGGGTGCTCGGTACGTTGCCGCCGATCCTGCTCGCGGTGTCGGGGTTCGTCGCGCCGCGCGTCGCCCGCAGTCTGGGCCTTGACGGCGGCATCGTGCTCGCGCTGCTGCTCATGACCGTCGGCCATCTCGTGCGCGCGTTCGCCCCGGGTTTCGTGGTGCTGCTCGTCGGCAGTGTCGTCGCGCTCGCCGGGACGGGCATCGGCAACGTGCTTCTGCCGCCGATCGTGCGGCGCTACTTCCCCGACCGGGTCGAGCTGCTGACCGCCGTCTACGTCTGCATCGTGGGCGTGAGCACGGCCGTGCCCGCAGCCCTCGCCGCTCCGCTCGCCGAGCAGATCGGCTGGCGGTTCTCGCTCGGCATCTGGGCGGCGACCTCTGTGGCCGCGCTCGTTCCCTGGCTCGTGGTCATCGTGCGGGAGCGACTCACGGATGCTGAGTCCTCGCCTCCCGATCGCGTTCCGCGACTGTGGCGGTCGCGCGCGGCGCTGTCGATCACCGTCGCGTTCTCCACCAGCACGATCTGTACCTACGCGGTCTTCGCATGGCTGCCCGAGATCCTCGGCGACGTCGCCGGCTCGACGCCGACCGAAGCCGGTGTGCTGCTCGCCGTCACCGGCCTCGTCAGTTTGCCCGGCGCCCTCATTGCGCCCCTGCTCGTGCCGCGGCTGCGCAATGTCGGCTGGCTGATCGCCGCGGGTATCGCGAGCTTCGTGCTCGGTTACCTCGGGCTGCTCGTCGCACCGGCGACGCTCACGTTGGTGTGGGTGCTGCTCGTCGGGTCGGGGTCGATCCTGTTCCCGGTGAACCTCGTGCTCATCAACGTGCGCACGCGGACGCATGGCGGCACCGTGGCGTTGAGCGGTTTCGCTCAGGGGGTGGCCTATGCGCTCGGTGCGCTCGGCCCGTTGGTCGTCGGGCTGCTGCACGACGTCAGCGGTGGGTGGACGTTGCCGCTGTGGTTCCTGATCACTGTTGCCCTTCTGACGATCATCCCCGCGATCACGCTGGCGCGCCCGGCGTTCGTCGAGGACGAACTCCCGCAACGCGAGCCCCGCGTCACCCGGCCGGCGTGATGAGCCCCGACTCGTATGCGGCGATTACGGCCTGAGTGCGGTCCCGGGCCGGCAGCTTCGCGAGCACGTTCCCGACGTGCGTCTTGACCGTCTCCACGCTGAGGACGAGGTCGCGGG
This sequence comes from Cryptosporangium sp. NPDC048952, assembly GCF_043197895.1. Classification (NCBI taxonomy): domain Bacteria; kingdom Bacillati; phylum Actinomycetota; class Actinomycetes; order Cryptosporangiales; family Cryptosporangiaceae; genus Cryptosporangium; species Cryptosporangium sp. NPDC048952. Next base: position 638,920 of record NZ_JBICTY010000004.1, read on the forward strand.
CGATCTCCGCGTTGGACCGCCCAGCCGCCATGCGACGCAGCACGTCCAGCTCACGTGTGGTCAGTCCCGCGTCGGCCAGCCGGTGCGCACCGTTGCCGTAGGCACCTGCCAGGCGCCGGATCGCCGCCGGAAACAGCAAAGACTCACCCCTGGCGACGACGCGCACGGCGTCGACCAGCTGTGCGGGACGAGCTCTCTTCAGCACGAACCCACTGGCGCCGGCCCGCAGGGCGGCGTAGACGTACTCGTCGTTCTCGAAGGTCGTGATCACCAGTACCTTCGGTGGGTGGTCGACACGCGCCGACAGGTGTCGGGTGGCCTGGATGCCGTCGGTGGCGGGCATCCGCACGTCCATCAGCACGACGTCCGGGCGCAACCGGGCCACCAGCGGCGGCACCTCCGCGCCGTCGGCGGCCTCACCGACCACGCGCAGGTCCGGTTGTGCGTCGAGGACAGCGCGGAGTCCCATCCGGACGAGTTCCTCGTCGTCGACGATGAGCAACTTCGTCGCGTCGGTCATCGAACGTCGTCCGGATCACGCAGTGGCAGTTCGGCTGTTATCCGCCAGACGTCGGCACAGCGGTCGGCGGTGAGCCGGCCTCCGAGGAGGTCGACCCGTTCGCGCATGCCGTCGAGTCCGCGCCCGGTTCTGTGCGGCTTCCTCGGCCGGTCCGGGACCGGATTGGTCACCTCGATGGCCAGGCCACCGTCTGCCACTGCTATTCGCAACGTCGCCGGTACCTGGCCGGCGTGCCTCGCCACGTTGGTCAGTGCCTCCTGCACGATCCGGTACCCCTCCCGGGACACCGCAGCGGGCACCGCCGTCAACGAGCCGCTCGTCGTGAGGTCCACCGGCACGCCGCTGGCCAGCGAGTCCTCGCACAGTCGCGCGAGCTGGGCCAGCGTCGGACGCGGTCGACGCGGTCGATCGTCGCTGTGCTCGCGGAGCACTCCGAGGACGTGGTCGAGGTCCTCCATCGCGGTTCGGCTGGTCTCCTCGATGACGCTCAGCGCGCGTCGGGCGAACTGCGGATCGGTCTCGAACAACTGCCCCGCCGCACCCGCCTGCAGCGCCGCGAGCGTCAACGCGTGGCCGATCGAGTCGTGCAGTTCACGGGCCAGCCGGTTGCGGTCCGCCAACTGCCGCGCCCGCACTTCCAGCGCGCGCTCACGTTCGGTGGCGGACGGACCGAGCAGGACCGGTGCCATCACGGTGGCCAGCGCCCCGAATCCCGCCGTCGCGTAGCCCGTCCCCACGAGCAGCCCGAAGGCGATCACGAGCCATCCGGCCGTGCCATAGCCACCCGGGAGCTCGGTCACCACACCGACCTGGTGGCCGAGCGTCAGCATGACCACCGGTACGGCAGCGAACAGCAGCAATGCGAGCACCGTCCCCGCCACAAGATGCAGCGCGAACCAGAGTGCAGCCCGAACTCGCGTCTCCACTGCGGGTCGACTGCCGGGTTCCGGATCCGCCAGGTCGACGTCGAGCAGGGCCCGAGCGGCGGCGATCTCCAACGCGCGCGTTCCGCTGAGAAACGCCGGCATCGTGGCGATGACCGCGGCGGCGAGAGCGGTCATCACGATCGTCGGACGGTTGACGGGGTCCTCGACGAGCATCTGCCAGAACGTGCGGACGAGCATCAGATACGCGAGCGCGATGACTGCGCCGAGGAGCAGATGGACACCCCGCCGGTACGTGGTCGCGCTGACCAGCGGCGCGACCGCCCGGGGAAGGCTCATCGCCCCATTGTGACAACGTCGGCCGATGTGCGCGCCGTGTCGTCGCCCTGTCCGCAGTGCCTGCACGCGCCACGTCGACGCAGGTAGTAGGTGACGGTTGCTGCACCGAGAGCTGCGCCCCAGACCACCCAGAAGAGGCTCGGTACCCACAGCGCCCAGCTCTCCCTGAGCTCGGGGGTCCACAGCGCCATCAGCCCGGCCGGAATCAGCGTGACGGACACGACCGACGCCGGGACGACCGCGAGTGCGAGCGGTACCGGCTTCCCGGCCTTGAACCAGATCCAGCGCGGGTAGACCTCGCCCCATGTGCTGACCAGGCCGTGGGTCAGGACGCCGCCGAGCACTGAGGCGACCGCGCAGCCCAGGCCCATGTCGAGCATGCCGGGGGTGTCCTGCATCATTCGTAAGAAGTCGTCGGGGATACCGAGCGGGTATCCGAAGTACCACGCCAGCCTGGTGACCTCGTACGGGAGCGTCGCCAGCACCGCGACCACGACAGCCCAGCGTCCCCACCGCAGTAGTTTTTGCCGGGATGGGACGCTCGCGCCGGAACGGCGGCCGCAGTGCCCGCACGCGACGCGCACCCGACGCTGATAGGCGAGAGTCGCCGCGGCCCAGAGCAGACCGCCGATGAACAGGATGATCAGGTTGTTCCGGTGCCAGTACAGGATGTCGCCGATGCCGCCTTGGTCGCCCGGTACGCCGGTGAAGGCGAAGATCAGCAGCGCGGGTGCGAACGCCACCAGGGCGAGCATGGTGTAGTCGGGGATCACCAGGGTCAAGCCGGCTGCCATGGTCCAGCCGACAACGATCAGCGCGGGTGCGACGCGGCCGGTGGCGGCTCCTCGAGCCATCGCCAGGGCGACGATCGCGCCGAGCAGTCCGAGGACAGCCATGATCGGTGCGACGATTTCGGCGCGGCTGCCCTCGAGCACCGATCCCGTGACGTGGTCGTCGTCGATCGGGGCGAACGGGAAGCCGCTGCCACCGAGCGTCCAGTACAGCCCGAGCGCGGCATAGAGCAGTGACCAGGCGGCGGCCGCGTAGCCCGCCCAACGGTTAACCACCATGGACGGTGAACCCACCGGCGACTGCGGTGCAGATGCGGTCACCGACGACGTTCGGCTCGTCGAGTTGGATCTGTCCGACGCCGGTCACCCTCTGGGGAGGCTCGTGGTGGTTCGGCTGTGCTTGGGCCGTCGACGGTAGCCCGAGTAGGCCCATCGCTGTCGCTTTGATCTTTGGCATCGCACGTCCCTCTCATGCGCCGGCTCGACGTGATCGAGCGTCGTCGCACCCGGCGCCGGGGGGATCCCTCTGGCGCGCGAACCGGATCCCTCGGAGGGGGGAGTGTGGCGAGGCGAACGTTCCAGCCGTTCCGTCGCGGAAGGAAGCAGTCGTCGATCCGGAGCGCGACGCGTTCCGGGTTTCGCCGCGTCGGTACCGCCGGGTGGTTACTCGGGCCTACGACGGGTTCCCGGGCCTACGCTCGCCGGTCGTAGGCCCTGGAACCCGTCGTAGGGCCGGGAACTTGCGGCTGGTCCGGCGTCACTCGGGCTGGTTAATCCCTGCGGGCGGCGCGACTACGGCTTCCAAGGCGTCGGCGCCGCGGGCGGCTCGTTCGCGGAAGACCTGGAGCTCGGTGCCGCAGTGCTCGAGGGCTCCATGGTTGGCACGTGCACGGTCAGGGTTGTTCGTCGGCGAAGGCGAGGCCGCACTCGGCCAGCGCGGAAGCCAGGATGCTGACCGCCTTCGGTCCGACGCCGTGCAGAGCGAGGAGTTCGCGACGGCTATGAGTGGCCACCAATTCCAGGGTCCGGATCCCAGCCGCGAGCAGAGCGCGAGTTGCCGGTCGTCCGATCGGCGGCAGGTCGTCGGTCTGCGCCGGCTCCTGGTGCGTACTCATTCGCGCACGATAGCTCGAAAACGGCTGGACGCGTTCCACCCTGCGTGTCTCCGAGTGCCGCCTGACTGCTGGTGGAAGGTCGCCGAGAGGGAAGACGCCACGGCGTCCGCCGAGCCTGTGATCAGGCTGGGCGGACGCCGAAGGTGGGGCGTTCTCGATGCGGCTGGCGAGGTCGGAGACGATGGCGCTGATCTGCTTCTCGGTCAGCAGATCCTGGTGCGACTCCAGGTTCAGCGTCCGGTTTTCGCCCAGACCGACGGTGACGTTGGTATAGACATCGCCCTTTTGCCAGTTGCCGTCCCGGTAGTCCCACCGGCGAACAACGAGCTTCTCACCGTTGGGGCCCTCGGTCACCTTGCAGTGTCCATCCGGGTTGTCGCAGTTCAGGGGGAATGAGGCGAGGTCATCGGGCCCTTCGCCGGAGTTCTCGATCTGGATGACCAGCGCTCCGGGCTTGCCGTCGACGATCAGGGTGGCGCCGAAAATGAACTCGGCCGGAGGCGCGGCTTCCTCATCGGTCACCCGAGGGGGCTTTCCGCCCTTCCATTCGGCGCCGCGCACTGCCTTTTTCACCGCTTCGTCGTAGGCCTTGGTCAGCTCTTCGGCGCTCTTGGCCTTGCCCTCTGCGGTGTCCACGACTAGCCGAATCTTGGTGCCGCCGGCCGGTGCCTGGCCGACGACGACGTCACCCTTGGAGGTCGTTCCGGTGCCGAGGTGGCCGAAGCCGGCGACGGTCGCGCCGACCGCGACCAGCACCACAGCCGCCATCACCATCGGGGCCTGACGGATTCGCCGCCGCCGTGTCCGGTCCCGGATGATCGCGTCGACCGTCGACCGTCGACGGCGGAGGCTGGCCGACCAGGTCCTCGAACATCTGCTGCGTCATTCTGTCGCCTCCTGTCAGGCGTGGGGAGAGTTGGCGAGCGAGCGCAGCGTGGTCAGTGCACGCGCCGACTGGCTCTTCACAGTTCCGGATGAAATGTCCAATGCCTCCGCGGTCTCCTCGACCGACAGCATGCGCCGCGCATAGGCGTCGGGGTTGTCCGCGGCGGCGGCCTTCCGCCACTTCTCGAAGATCCTGCCCACCGTCACCGAGACCACGTCGTCGGCGACGTGCCAATCGCGGCACAGCAGGAACGCGCCGCGTCGCCAGCGGCCCATGCGCTCACTCACGAAGACACGGAATCGTTCCTCATCGGCTCTCCGCAAATCAGGCCTCCTCGCCGCACGATGTCTCGCCAGAAGGACGGAGGTTCCGCGAAGAAAGGTTGCATGCGTGGCGGCATGAGCGGACGTTTCGGCGAGGGCGGTTGTTGCCAGCGTTCAATCAGTGCTTGCGCACGCGACTAGGGTGGCCGGGTGGCGAACGACGAGGTCCGGGTAGCCCCCGCGGAGCTCACCCGCGCAGGTGATCAGATGCTGCGCTCCTCCCTGGCCGCTGCCGAGGCGTGGCGACTCGAACAAGCGAAATTGACGGTGCCCGAGGCGGCGTTCGGCGACACGGTCTCCGCCAAGGACGTGCGAGCCGCCCTTCACGAGGCAGTGGATTCCGCCGACGTGACCGTCGGGCGGCTGGCCGCGGTACTCGAAGGCGACATGGATCGGCTGTATCGCACCGCGTTCGCCTACCAGAAGCTCGACGAGGAGGAGGCCCGCGAGTTTCAGCGGCTGCACCCCAACATCCCGATCTGATTATCCGGTAGGCAATCCACGTGATACCTGACCCGGGCGGCGGTTCTCCGCCCGCCGCGATTTCCACGCCGGACGTCTGGAGCCTGCATGCCAGACCCGACCAGGTCGACGACGCCGCGTCCGCCTGGCGCGACACCGCGGCTGCCCTCGGCAAGACCGCCGACGAGGTGAACGGAGCAGCGTCGACGCTGCTCTCACACGGTTGGAGCAGCGTCGCCGCGGATTCCTACGACGCGCACCGCCGAAAGCTGGTCGCCGACATCGACCGGGCCGAGTCGCAGGCAACCGCGGCGGCCACAGCGACGGCCGGTGCCGCGGACTCGCTTCGGGAGGCCCAGGAGCGCCTGACCGGCGAGTGGGCGAAGGTCGCGGTCGTCCCGTTCACCTACGACGCGCCGATGCACATCCTGTTCCAGCCGACGACGGACGCGCAGGCGAAGGTCGTCAGCGACTCGCTGGCGCAGTGCGTCGAGATCCGCTCGCATCTCGACGGCTGGCTCTCCGCCGACATCGCGCGGATCACGAAGGCGCGCACCGAGTTCGCGGCGATCGCGTCTGCCTGGGCGTCGATCGCCGAGGGGGACACGAGCCCGTTCCGGCTGCCCCCGGAGGCGGAAAAGACCGGTGTCATCCGTGATGGCAATCGGATCCTGGTGAACACCGGCATCGGCAACGACAACGTGACGATCAGCGTCGACCCACGGACCGGGCTGCAGATGGTCGAGGTCAACGGGAAACGGTGGGCGTTCCAGCCCGGCACCGACATCGTGATTCGCGGCGGGGACGGCGACGACACCATTCAGGTCGCTTCCGGTGCCAACGTACACGTGACGCTGGTCGGCGGTGCCGGTGAGGACGTGTTGACGGGTGGCAGCGGGGCGGACGTCCTCGTCGGCCTCGGCGGCAACGACCGGATCTACGCGCGCGCCGGCAACGACCGGGTGTCCGCCGGAGCGGGCCGCGACTACGTGGACGGCGGCGCGGGCGACGACGTGCTCGGCGGTGGCAGCGGAAACGACATCATCTATGCGCTGAGCGGTAAGGACGCGCTCGTCGGCGGCGAGGGCGACGACTTCCTGGAGGGCGGAACCGGCGCCGACGGCATCGACGCGGGTACCGGCAACGACATCGTCTCCGGCGGCGAGGGCGACGACACGCTCCGGGCAGGCGGCGGTAACGACGTCGTCTACGCGGGCGCTGGTGTGGACACGACTACCGGTGGGCTCGGCACCGACAAGGTCATCGGCGAGCGGCAGGACGTCTCGTCCGGCACGGAGCAGAACGTTGCCATCGAGATCAAGACCCTGCAGACGTTCATCAACGTGGAAGGGTCTCCGGAGTTCAAGGAGCGGATCGAGGCCGACCTCGCGATGCTCGGCGCTTCCCCGCGTGGTCAGGAGATGCTCGCCGCGCTCCAGAAGGGCCACGAGGACACCGAGGGCGGTTGGTGGCTCTGGCACCACGACGGTGACTCGCTCACGATCCGGGAGTACGACAACCCGGCCGACCCGAACAACAGCACCGCCTCCCACCAGGACGGTGACAACGTCATCAGCTACAACACGCACATCAACCAGTTGACGATGGGCACCGGCCGCACTGTCGAGGGGCCGCCGTCGGCGGTGCTGTACCACGAGATGGCGCACGTCTACGACTACATGAACGACTCACTGGCGCCGGGCACGTACGACGGTCCGGACAACCCGGGCGTGCCCAACCGGGAGCGCGAGGCCGCGGGTCTGCCGATCGACGAGGACGACGACCCCTCCACGCCGAACCAGATCTACTCCCGGCACCCCTACGCGCTGACCGAGAACGGTCTGCGCGAGGAGATGGGCGCGCCCCACCGTGACGCCTACTAGGCGGCGGCCCGCCCGACGGTGGGCCCTGGCGCTCGCCGCCGTGCTCGGTTGTGCCGCGTGCAGCACCGGGACGTCCGCACCGTCGTCGCCGGCCGAGCCACCCGACCCGTCGGCGACCGGCACCGGGCCGGCCGTGCAATTCACCTCGGCCATCGAGGCCGACGGGCAGCAACTGCACGTGCATTACCGGCTGGTGAACGAGTCGGCTGGGAATCTCGTCGTGCTCAACCGGGCGGCGTCGCCCTCCGACGGTGGGTTCGACGATCCGAACGCGGTATACGTCACCGGGCGCGGAAGCGGCGGCCAGGTCGAGGTGTCCAAGCGGGCGTTCGCGATGCCGGACACCGAGAAGAAGAGCTGGGCGAACCCTGCCCGGGTCGGCGGCACGCTCGTTCCGCGCGGCGGCGCAGCCGAGGAGTCCTTCACCGTGTCGCTTCCGCTGCGTCGATACCACCCTTACGGCGACGACTACGGTGACGGGCCCGTCGCGCTGCCTGACCCTGTCACCGGCGTGCGCTTCTGCCTCGGAGTCCTGCCAGGCAACGCGGTGGACCCGGCAGGGCCGACGCCCGGCGTCGGCCCCGTGACGCTGCCGCACCTGGGCTCGACGACCCGCGTCCAGCACCTGTTCTGTTCGGCGCAGACGGACCTCTGACGACGGCACCTCATCGGTGCTCGGCGCGGTTGGCGCGCGTCATTCGCCTCGGCCGGCGCGAACGTGACGGACAGCGATGTCATCGCCAGAAATTGACGCGGAGCAGCAACGGCCCGTGCGCGGGACCGCCGACACGGCGCGGACAGCGTCCGCGGCGTGAAAGGGTGCAACCCGTGGCAGAATCTGACGAGGAAGTGCTGGACCGGATCCGGCGAGGCCTTTTCTACACGGAGTCGGAAGCGTCCTTCCGGGACAGTGAACGTCGGTCGGACCTGATCTTCGAATACAACCGGACGCTCCCCAGCGACACCGCACGAAGGCGGCTACTCGTTGAGGCGATCTTCGGGTCCGTCGGAGAGCGAACCGTGCTGCTGTCGCCGTTCTATGCCGGATTCGGCAGCAAGGTGCACATCGGCGACGACTTCTTCGGCAACGTCAATCTGACATTCGTCGACGACGCGGAGATCCGAATCGGCAACGGGGTGATGATCGCGCCCAGCGTCACTCTCACCACGACCGGCCATCCGATCCACCCGGACCTTCGGGAGGACTTCCGGCGGTTCTCCGAACCGATCGTGATCGACGACAAGGTCTGGATCGGCAGCAACGCCGTCGTACTCCCGGGAGTTCACGTCGGCTACGGCGCTGTCATCGGCGCGGGCAGCGTCGTGACTCACGACATCCCGGACATGACCGTCGCGGTCGGGTCCCCCTGTCGAGTAGTCCGAGCCATCACCGACGACGATCTCCGCACCCGCGGCGGTCACGGGGCAGCAGATTCTCGAGACGACTCGGACTGAAGGCATTCGCCCAGCGGGTAATGCGTGACGCCCTGGCGCGCCAGGTGTGGGTCACTCGTCGCGGGCGGCGCCGCGCTGAGTGCTTTCGACCGGAAGGCCTACCTCTGGCGGCTGGACGGTGCTGCGCGGGGGAGGACGCATCAGGCGATGCCCCGATCTCGACGGCATGAGCGAGTGTTGCGAACCGAACGTTCAGGGCGTCAGGCCGGCGATCGAGCGGGGCGTCGTTTCGCGGGAACCTGGTTCCAGGACGGGGAAACACCCCGCGAAGGAAATCACTGGAGGCTGGACGACATGAGCGGCTGCTACGACTACTCGTACGACAACTGCAACGACTACTCCTACGAGGAGTGCAAGCCGCGCCGTCGTCGCCACCACAAGAAGCGCTACAACGACTGCTGGGACTACAACCCCTGCAGCTGACGATCAGCCGCAGCCGGAGGCCGGGAAGCACACGCTTCCCGGCCCTCGGCGCGTCCGGGCCACCCTCGGGCGTTCCGCCGTGAAACAGCTGCTCCGACTTCGCGGCGGATGACACGCCCGTCAGCGCTGCTACATCGTGGGTTGGTCAATGCGCTCAGGCCGCGCCCCGGATAGGCAGCACCGCAAGTGCTCCCAGCAGACCAGCGACCCCGGCGACCCAGTAGAGCCCGCTGAATCCGCCGAAAGCGGCGACGGCGAATGCCCCGAGCAGTGGTCCGGCGGCCTGCGGGACGATCAGTGCCAGGTTCATGATGGCCAGGTCTTTTCCGTGGTCGGCGGGGTTGGGTAGCACCTGCGTGGCAAGGGCCTGGTCGACCGAGAAGTAGGCGCCGGTACCTGCGCCGACGAGAAGCGCGCCCACAATCGCGGTGCCGACACTGGGAAGTGAGGCGAGCAGCAAGGCCGACGCCGCTTGCAGCACGCCCGCGATCAGCACGAACGGTTTACGTCGGCCGACGCGGTCACTGACGCGCCCGAGCAGTACCGAACCCAGCACGGCGCAGGCCACGTAGATAACCGTGGTCGTGGCCAGGAAGCCGGCGGGATCGTCGAGCTCGAGGTCGTAGGTGAAGAAGTAGAGGAGCAGCCCGGTTCCCAAGGCGTTGGCCAGGTTGACCAGGGTTCGGCTGAGCAGTGCCCAGCCGAAGTCAGGGTGCTCGCGGGGGCTGATCCAGAGCCAGCCGAGCAACGGCGTCGTACCCGCCGTGCGCGGCGGCGCCGGAGGGTCGGGCTCCAGCACCACGAACGGCACCGTCAGCAGGCTCAGGAGGGCCGCGAGCAGCCCGTATCCGGCGGTCGGGCCAGTGATGACGCCGCTGGCCAGCGCCACGCCCACCACCACGCCTAGGGCCTGCGGCACGGCGATCCAACCGGATACGAAGCCCCGCTGCTCGACCGGCACCCGATCGCAGATCATCGCGGTGAGGCCGGACGAGGCGGCGCAGAATCCGGCGGTGCTCAACGACCAGAAGATCGTCATCCCGACGATCGAGTGCTGAATGCCGATCAGCGCATAGCAGCCGGCGCTGAGCAGGACGCCGCCCACCACCCACGGCCGGCGTCGGCCCCACCGTGACGTGGTCCGGTCGCTGAAGGCTCCCGACACCGGGTAGGCGACCAGCGCGACGAGACCCGCTACCGCACTGACCAGACCGAACACCCGCAGGGTCGATTGCCACTGAGCTGACGACGTCGCCGCGGCGACCTGATCGGGCAGCAGGAGCTGGATGGCGGTCAACTGCGTCATCCACAGACCGAGCCACGCCAGAGAGAAGAGCGCGATCCATCGGCCGGAGACCGGCGTCTGTCTGGCCGTGAGCGGGTCCAGAGCGGCTTCGGGTGTCATCCGCGCCTCACCGTGCTCTGGACGCTGTCTGCGTGGCGACGAGCACCGCGCGGGCCAAATCGGCGAGCGATGACGACGGGGCGTCGATCTTCAGAGACCGATCCAGCAAAGCGGTGCCGATCGTGAAGCCGTGAGCGCCCGCCTCGCCGAGGCTGCTGATGCGCTCCGCGCTGTCGACACTCCCGGCGGCGATCACCGGTACCCCCGCCGCGGCGACGACGGCCCGCGCGAGAGCTTCCGCGTTCCCCGCATAGCGATAGGCCAGCAGGTCGAACCCGTGCACGCTGTCGAGCTCGGACCAGCGCTTGGCCTGGTCCACGATGCTTTCGATGGAGCCGTGCAATTGGCTGGGGTGGCCGCGGACGTCACCGAGGAAGGGCCAGTACCGGATCGCGGAGCCGGCGAGGATCTCGGTGGCTTCCGCTACACGCGTTCCGCCGAGCACGTTATCCACGCCGAGGTCCAGTGCGGCCCTGACGCTCTGCTGCTCGTCGTCGGCGCTCACGCTGACGACCTCGAGGTACGAAGTCGCTCCACGCGCGGAGATGTGCGCCGCCAGCGGGGCGAGCTCGGCCAGCGGGATGCCGACGTCCTTGAAGCCGATGTGCCGTACTCCGGCGTCGGCGAAGAGGTCGACCAGTGAGTGGGCGTCGGCCACCGTGCGGTCGTCGCGGGTCAGCATCAGGATGAATTCCACTAGCGGGCACCTCGCGTTCGCAGGGTCCGGGTTTTGGCGTCGACGATGCGGCGAGCTGCGGTGATGGCGTACTGAAGACTTTTCCCCGACGCCGTGCCGGTGCCCGCGATGTCCATGGCGGTGCCGTGGTCGACGCTGGTGCGCACGATGGGCAGCCCCAGCGTGACGTTGACGCCGTTCTCGATGCCGAGCAGCTTGATCGGAATCAGCCCCTGGTCGTGGTATTGGGAGATCACGACGTCGAACTCGCCTCGGCGTGCCCGCATGAACACCGTGTCGGCCGGATAGGGGCCAGAGGCTCGGATGCCGGCCGCGCGCGTCGCCTCGATGGCCGGACCGATCAGACGGATTTCCTCGTCGCCGAACATGCCGCCCTCTCCGGCGTGGGGATTCAGGGCCGCGACCGCGATCCGCGGCTCGGCTATCCCACGGCTGCGCATCTCGTCGTGGGCGATTTCGATCGTGGCTTCTATTCGCTGCTGGGTGAGGGCGCCGATGGCGTCTTTGAGCGCGAGGTGAATCGTCACGAGGACGGTGCTGAGTTCGTCGTTGGCCAGCATCATCGCGTGGCGCTCGGCGCCGGTCAGCGCGACCAGGGCGCTCGTGTGGTCGGGGAACGGCACCCCGCCGGCCTGCCAGGCCTCCTTCTGGATCGGGGCGGTGACAACGGCGGCGACCCGTCCTTGGAGAGCCAGCGCCACTCCCTCGCTGAAGTAGGCGAATGAGGCGGCACCGGCTCGCGCGTCCACCTGGCCGAACGGAAGATTCGGTGGAAGCTCTCCGATCTGGACGACGCTGAGCACATCGGGATCGAGCTCGTCCCAGGAGCCCGGCGCTGCGACTACCGCGACGTCGACGCCGAGGATCGCTGCGGCATCCCGTAGCCGCCACAGGTCACCGAGGACCACGACCGGGCCGGGCGCGTGGTCCGAGGCGGTGGTGAGAGCCGAGACGACGATTTCCGGACCGATGCCGGCGGGGTCGCCCATGGTCAACGCGAGCGGCCTGGTCACGAAGACGCTCCTCGGGTGAGCTGGGTGAGCAGGGATACGAGCGTGTCGGGCCGGCCGAAGCCGCCGGCCTTGGTGGCCAAGGGCAGCGTGCGGACGCCGTCGAGCCGACCGACCGGAATTCCGGGTGCCCACTGGCCGACGACGTGCAGAACGTCGGCGTCCAACCCGGCGAGTACGGCGCTGGCCGTGTCGCCCCCGGTCAGGACGAGCGCCAGATCCTCGGTGCGGAGCACCACTTCGCGGACGACGGCAGCGGCGTGAGCGTCCGGGGCGTCCATCAGGGTGGACATCGGAGTGCAGAGAATCGCTCGTCGGGCGGTCCGCAGCCGCCCCTCGACCGCTAGCGCGGTGGCGCTGGGAGAGGCATCGGCGGCGATCTCGATCACGGGGATGCCATGGGCGTGCGCGTGCTCGACCTGGCCCCGGCTGACCGGATGCAAGCTGCCGACCACCGCCAGCGCGGCCGCCGACACCGGCGGAGGAGCCAGGGGGGCGTCGGCCAGCAGGGCAGCGGCCAGCCCTGGGCTACCGCACCACACGAGGCGCTCCGGTGCGCCGCTGCGGACGATCAGTTCCAGGTCCGCCGCGTCCTCGGCGTCGACGATGACCGCAGCCAGTTCGGGCGCGTAGGCGCGCGCCGCGAGCCAATTCCGCAGCGCCTCCCCGTTGTCCAGGGTGGGACGGCGCAGCTCGGTGGCGTGCAGGCCGGCCGCCCTGAGGTGCTCTGACACCCGCGAGATGCTGACCGGAGTGCAGGGATCGAAGCCAGCCGGACCGAGATCGACCGGCACGCCGTCGGCGTACTGGATGCCGCCCTGCGTAATCCGGTTTTCGGCCGGGAATGCGGGGGCGACGAGGGCCGTGTGCCGGCCGAGGCCGCGCATCGTCGCGTCCAGCTCGGCGGCCCAGTTCCCGCGCAGGCTGCTGTCCATGGTCTTGAAGACGAGGCCTGGCTTCCCCGACACCGTCTTGACGCAACGGTCCAGCGTGCCCCGTGCGTCCTCGGCCGACATGGCGCGACTCGCAGTCGTGATGCAGACTCGCTCGGCCGCGGCGGAGACGATCGGCGCGTCCGGGCGCGTCGTCACCAGCGCCGGTTCGCCCCGCCGCGCCAGCATTCCGCCCACCTCGGCGGCGCTGGTCAGATCGTCGGCGAGCACGAGCACACGTCCGCTGCTCATGGTGACTCTTCGGCCGGTGCGACCAGCGCCAGCGCCCGGCAGGGGCCGCCGGTACCGGACTCCCACGGGATCACCCCGACGACGAGCGTGAACGAGGAACACTCCACGAGCTGCTCGAGATTGACCAGGCCCTCGATGGCATAACGACCCGCGCCGAGCAGCGCTAGGTGGGCCGCCGACGCATCCCCGGCGTCGATGCTGCTGGTGTCGGTGCCCAAGGCGACGATCGCCCGGTTTTCCACCAGCCATTCGACGGCCTCCGCTGACCAGCCCGGCGCGCGGTACGCCGTGCCGTCCCAACCGAGGTAACTCCGGTCGTCCGGCTCCCGGGTACCCCACCCGCAGCACAGGAGGACGGCGCTGCGCGCCGGGATCGGCCCGCGCCGCCGTTCCTCGACGAGGAGGTCAGCCACGGTCACCAGCTGCGCCGAGGGCAGGTGCACCACCCGGGCCGGTAGGACCAGCTCGTCGGCGGGGATCGCATCGACGTCCCGGCCGCCCGGTACGAAATGGACCGGGGCATCCACGTGGGTCCCGATGTGTTCGACCAGTGACCATCCGTTGGCACTGAACCCGTGACTCTCATACGTGGTCGCCTGCCACCGTCGTACAGGGGGCACGTCGGCGATCGCCGTGGGAAAGCCGGGCGTCAGCGTCCGGGTCAGATCGACGACCCGCGGGATCCGAGTGCTCATCGCTCGCTGGTCCGGTGCAGCCGGATCCAGACGGTCTTGGTCTGGACCCACTGATCGAACGCCTCGAACGCGCGCTCCTTGCCGCCGAAGCCGGACTGCTTGTAACCGCCGAAGGGCGTCGACATACCGCCCTCGCTGTAACAGTTCACCGACACCACGCCTGCCTTGACGGCGCGGGACAGGCGCATCGCCGCGTTGAGGTCCTGGGTCCAGACCGACGCCGCCAGGCCGTAGGAGGTGTTGTTGGCCAACGCCACCGCCTCGTCCTCGGAGGCGAAGGTTGTCAGGGTCGCCACCGGCCCGAAGATCTCCGTCTGCTGGATTTCGCTGTCCGGTGTGCAACCGCGCAGCACGATCGGCGCGACGTATTGCGGGGTCGGACCGTCCTGCCTCGGGTCGGACCCGCGCAGCAGTACCTCCGCGCCATCGTCCACCGCCCGGTCGACCAGGGCGTTGACCCGGTCTGCGGCGGCCTGGGTGATGAGCGGCCCGATCTTGGTGGTGGGTTCGAGGGGCGGTCCCACCACGAGCCGGTGGGCACGCTTCGCGAACCGGTCGCTGACTTCATCGGCGATCGATTCGTGGACGAGAATCCTGCTTCCGGCGGTGCAGTTCTGTCCCATCGTGAGGAACGACGCGTCGATCATCTGGTCGAAGAGTTCGTCGCCGTAGGTCAGGGCGTCCGCCAGCAGGATCTGCGGGCTTTTGCCGCCCATCTCCAGAGAGACGCGCTTGAGGTTGCTGCGTGCGGCAGCGTGCAGTATTGCTCGGCCCGTCGCTGTCGAGCCCGTGAACGAGAGCGCGTCGATGCCCGGGTGCGAGGCGATCGCGGCTCCGGTGCTGGCGCCGTCGCCCGGCAACACGCTGAGAACCTCGGTGGGAACGCCCGCCTCGTAGGCCAGGCGCGCAATGTGCAGCGCCGAACTGGGTGTCTGATCCGCAGGCTTGAGGAGCACGCTGTTACCCGCGGCAAGCGCCGGGCCCAACTTCCACGCGGCCTGGGCCATCGGATAGTTCCACGGCATGATCGCCGCGACGACACCGATCGGTTCGCGGAGGGTCAGACCTAGCTCCTGGCCGTTCGTGGGGCTCGTGGTGCCGTAGAGTTTGTCCGCCGCGCCGGCGAACCACCGCAAGGCTTCGAGTGCGGCGGGCACATCACCTTCGATGCACTCGCTGATGGGCTTGCCGGCCTCGACGGCGTCCAGCTCGGCCAGCAACCGGGCGTCCCTTTCGACCAGATCAGCCAGCTTCCGCAGGACTTCGCCGCGCGCCTGCGGGCTTTGATCACTCCAGATACCCGATTCGAACGCTTCGGCGCCGATCCGGACGGCCTCGTCGACCTCCGGCCTCCCGGAGACGGCCACATCGCTCAGTGGCGATCCGTCGCCCGGACTCCTGCGCCGGATGACGCCCTCACCGGTTCCGGGCAGCGTCTTGCCGGCGACGATCCCACCGATCGTTTCGCCGTTACTCGTCAATTGCTGACACTCCGATCGCGTCGATGGGGGTCAGGCGTTGGGCGTCCGCTGTCGGGGCGTCCTTGAACGGCCAACCCATGCGGGCGCAGAGACGCTGCCGGTAGCGGATGATGGTGTGGCCGTCGACGTAGCCCTTGTGCCGGGCCGATCCGTCGAAGTGGAGGCCGCCGCTGAGGTCGGGATGGTCCTTCTTGATCAGCGCTTCGAACTCGCGCGCACGGTCCGGCCGGCGGTCCTGATCTTCCAGGTAGCTGGCGATCATCCGCGCCGACATGTCGAACTGCAGGTAGGCGCCCGTGTTGGATTCGGTGAAGCTCACGCCGAAGAGATTCTTGTAGTCGCGCGAGAAGCAGGTCAGGTACAACTCCGGGTGCTGTTCGCTCCCTAGGTACGACTGGACGTACGGGGCGCGGTGCTTGTAGCCGGTGGCATAAATGATCATGTCCACGTCGTCATGGCGTCCGTCGACGAATTCGACCCGTGTACCCTCCGCCGACCGGATGGCTGGCCGCGCGACGACGTCGCCGTGTTGGAGGCTGTGAAACAAATTGCTGTTGAGGACCGGATGAGTCTCGAATAGACGGTGATCAGGGCGCTGGAGACCGAGCTTCTCCGGCTTGCCGTACAGGCGTTGCAGAACCCACCCGAACAGGCGCTGTTCGAGCCACTTCGGCAATGTCGGCCCATTCTCCGCGAAAAGATCGGAAGGGATGCCGAAAAGGTGCTTGGGAATGAACCAGTAGCCCCGGCGCATGCTGATGATCGTCGTTTCCGCGGTGTGCGATACGTCCACCGCGATGTCACAGGCGGAGTTGCCGCCTCCCACGACCATGACCCGCTTACCTGTGGCGATGTCGCTGCTGCGGTAGGCAGAGGAGTGCAACACTTCTCCACTGAAGCCAGCGGGAGCACCCGGCATGTTCGGGTACCACTGCGCGCCGGAGCAGCCGATCACCGCGCGGTAGACGGCCGCGGTGCCGTCGCTCAACCAGACGCTCCACAGACCGTCGGCGCCCTGCTCGGCTTTCTCCACCGACACGTTGAAACGAATGCCGTCCGATAGGCCGTAATGCGCGGCGAATGACCGTAAGTAGGTCAGAACCTGCCGGTGCGAGGGATAGTCCGGGTAGTCATCGGGCATCGGGAAGTTCTCGAACCCCGAAAGCGTCCGGCTGGAGATGAAGTGCGCCGCCTCGTACATCGGACTGCCGACGCTGTCGATGTCCCACAGGCCACCGACATCGGCGTTGCGCTCGAACTGGTCGTAGTCGATTCCTCGGGCACGTAAGGCCCGCGCCATCGCCAGCCCGGCTGGCCCGGCGCCGACCACGCACACGGCGGTCGATCGATCTCTGACCAGGTCGGGCGAGTGTTTGCCGTCCTCTTCCATACCGGCGAGTATTCATTGGGCAACTGTCTTGGTCAAGTGCCCAATACGGGTGATGCAAAATGACACCGTGACCACTTCACAGCGAGCTCCACGGCGCCGACGCGATGATGACCGGCGGCAGCAGTTGATCGAGGCGGCCGCGAAGGTGATCTCGCGGGACGGCGTCGCCGCCGCCAGCACGCGCAAGATCGCCGCCGAGGCCGGCCTTCCCGCCGGGCTCGTCCACTACTGGTTCGCCGACAAGGACGAGTTGCTGGAGGCGGTCGTCACGGCGCTGCTAGGCGAGGTCGAAGCCTCGGCGGGATCCGCGGAAGAGAGCCAGGACGATCTCGAAGACGCGATCGTGCGGCGCTTCGACCGCGCCTTCGACCACGTCGTGCGGGCCGACGACCGTGGCCGCCAGATCGCGATCTACGAACTGACGACCTGGGCCTTGCGGGCCCCCGAACGCGAGCACCTCGCCACCCAGCAATACGCGGCCTACCGGGAGACCGCCGGCCGGCTGACCGCGCCGCTCTACCAGGAGGTCGGTGCCGGGCTGCCGTTCAGTCACGACACGCTGGCCCAGCTGGTTTCCGCCCTCTTCGACGGCGTGACCCTCTCCTGGCTGGCCGACCCCGAAGGCACCAAACCCGAGGAGATCTTCAGGCTCATGAGCTGGCTACTGACGAATGGGCTTGCTCACGGGGCGCTGAGCACCGAGAACACGCCGAAGTCAGCTTCCTGACCCGGCCAGGTCTGTCGCCCCGCGCCCCACCCCGCGAACTCAAACGTTTCCGGTCCGCCCAGATCACCGGTTCTGCCTGCCTTCGTGCAGAACGTTCGCTAGGCGAGAACCTGGTTCTCTAGTTCTCGCTTGAGGAGTTTGCCGGTGGCGCTGTAGGGAAGGGCGTCAACGAAGTGCACGTGGGCGGGGACCTTGTACGGCGCCAACGTCTCGGCGCACCACGTCTGCACCTCCACGGCGGTCAGCGAGCCGACCACTACGGCCATCACCTCCTGGCCGAGCTCGTCGTGCGGCACGCCGATCACCGCGGCGTCGAGTACCGCGGGATGCTCGGAGAGTCGGTTTTCGATCTCGATCGGGTAGACGTTCTCGCCGCCGCGAATGATCATGTCCCGCAGCCGGGACTCCAGCTGCAGCATGCCGTCGACGACGCGGCCGTAGTCGCCGGTGCGGTACCAACCCTCGGCGTCGAGCACGGCCGCGGTGGCCGCCGGGTCGTTCCAGTAACCGAGGAACCCACTGGGGGAGCGGATGGCGATCTCGCCGATGTCGCCGTCGGCGACGTCCGTGCCGACGGCGTCGCGGATCGTCACGTCGGAGGTCGGGGTCGCCAGCCCGATCGACTGCGGATTCTCGACCATCCGCGCGCCGGCGATCGTCGTGCCCTGACCGCAGGTTTCGCTCATCCCGAACCCCTGCGCGGGCTTGGCTCCCGGGAGCACCGCGCCGAACAGCACCGCGAGCTCCGCGGTGATCGGCGCGCCACCCATGCCGAGCGTCCGCACCGAGCTGACGTCGAAGCGGTGGATATCTGGATGGCGCAGTAACCGCACCAGCTGGGTCGGCACCCCTGACCACTGGGTGACGCCGAAGCGCTCGGTCAGCTCCAGGTGGACGACGGGATCCCAGCGTCCGCGCGGTGGGAAGACCATCGTCATGCCGTTGTACGGTCCGCCTCCGAGCAGCGGGCCGAGGCCCGAGATGTGGAAGAACGGACTCACGACCAGCGCGACCGGAGGGCTGGGCGGCGGGTCGGTCGCGCCGCTCAACAGAGCGTCGGCGTAGCCGCGGAGCTGGGCGTCCTGGGCGAAGTTGACCAGGCCGCGGTGGGTGATGACAGCGCCTTTCGGGCGGCCGGTGGTGCCGCTGGTGAAGAGGATCGAGACGGGATCGTCCTCGACGAGGTCCGGGGTGATCGGGACGCCCGTGGAACTCACCGTCGCGAACAGGTCCGCGAACGTGAGCGACGCCGCGTTCGTACGGGCCAGTTGGTGCTCGTCTCCGATGAGGAGTTTCGGCTCGGCGAGCGCCATGCCGTGGTCGAGTTCGGTTCCGGTCCACCAGCCGTTGAGGCTGACGCTGACCGCGCCGAGCCACGCCAGCGCCCAGAGCGTCAGGGCGTATTCGAGGCTGTTGGGGCCGACCAGGGCGACTCGGTCGCCGCGGGTGATGCCGGCTGTTTGCAGTGCGGCGGCGACGGCGGCTACCTGGTCGGTTGTTTCCTGGTAGGTGAGCTGGCGTTCCGGGAAGACGAGGTAGGGGCGGTCGGGGTGCTGCGCGGTGACGTTCTGCAGCAGCGCGGGGAGGTGTGGGGGGCGATTCGCGAAGACCGTCATCTCGACGCCGCGCACGTTCTCGCGGACGAGCTCGAACGGAGAGCCCGGGCCGGTGAGGGCGGCGCGGGTGTCGGGTGGAAGGCGGTCGAGGTCGTTTGTCAGCATGCGAACCCCCGGGCAGCGTCAGGCGCCGTCGTATTTTGTATATCTGAGATGGTCTCTGCTGTACAAGTAGAATCCAGTTCATTTACGGTGAGGGTATGTCCATCGCGGTGACTGAAGATCAGCTCGAGCTCGGCGCTGCGGTGAGCGGCTTCGTTGCGCGGCACGCGCCGGTTGCTGGTACGCGGGAGCTTTTCGACGCTCTCGCGGCTGGTGGGCGGCCCGCGCATTGGGCCGCGCTCGTTGCTCAGGGGTTGCATGCCGTGCACCTGCCCGAGGAGTTCGGGGGGCAGGGTGGCGGGCTCGGTGAACTCGCGGTCGTGCTCGAGGAGGTCGGGCGGGGGCTGTTGCCCGGGCCTTTCGGCCCGACCGTTCTCGCCTCCGCCGTTGTTTCGCGTGCGCCTGCGGGGGACGTTCGGTCTGCGCTGTTGGACGTGCTGGCCGGTGGCGCTGCCGCTGCGCTCGTTCAGCCCGACGCCGGGCTCACCGCGACCCCGTCTGCGGACGGGTGGGTCCTCACCGGACGCACCACGCCGATTCTCGGGCTCCCGAGCGCCGAGGTCGTGATCGTCGGCGCCACAGTCACCGAGCCGGCGGGCGCTGCCGCGCGCCCCGCCGCCGGGCACTCCGCTGCCGCGCGCCCCGCCGCCGGGCACTCCGCCGCCGGGCACTCCGCCGCCGGGCACTCCGCCGCCGGGCATCCCGCGGCCGCTGGGCACGCCGCCGCTGGGCACGCCGCCGCTGGGCACCCTGCGGCCGGCCATCCTGCGGCCGGCCATCCTGCGGCCGGCCATCCTGCGGCCGGCTATCCTGCGGCCGGCCATCCTGCGGCCGGCTATCCTGCGGCCGGCCATCCTGCGGCCGGCTATCCCGCGGCCGGCTATCCCGCGG
Organism: Cryptosporangium sp. NPDC048952; assembly: GCF_043197895.1. Taxonomy (NCBI): domain Bacteria; kingdom Bacillati; phylum Actinomycetota; class Actinomycetes; order Cryptosporangiales; family Cryptosporangiaceae; genus Cryptosporangium; species Cryptosporangium sp. NPDC048952. Next base: position 659,199 of record NZ_JBICTY010000004.1, read on the forward strand.
CCGGCTATCCCGCGGCCGCCGGTGCGCTTCCGGCCGGTGGTGTCGTGCTCACCGATGAAGGCGCCCCTCGCGTGGCCCGCGATGGCGCAGCGCTCGCCGGCTCCGGTCCGGCTGGTGGCGGTCGGACGGTGTGGATGCGGGTGGAGCCTGGGGCTGACGGTGTGAATATTGTTGTTGAGGAAGGGGTGGATCTCACTCGGGATGTGGGGCGGCTTGATTTGGCCGGTGTGACCGCCGCTGACGATCTCGGGGAGATCGATGCGGAGGCGGTGCGGTATCTGGTTACCGCGTTGAGTGCGGCCGAGGTCGCCGGAGTGCTGGCCTGGGCCGTGAAAGCCACTGTGGAGTACGCGCAGGCGCGGGAGCAGTTCGGGCGGCCGATCGGGTCGTTTCAGGCCGTGAAGCACAAGGCCGCGCGTCTGTTCGTCGCGGCGGAACTCGCTGCGGCTGCGGCCTGGGACGCGGTTCGTAGCCTCGACCAAGGGCTCGATCAGCAGCGCCTTGCCGTCGGCGGCGCGGCGGTCGTCGCGCTCGGCCGCGCCACCGACGCGGTCCTCGAAGCCGTCACGCTCTTCGGCGGCATCGGCTTCACCTGGGAGCACGACGTCCACCTCTACTGGCGACGCGCGATGAGCCTCGCCGCGCTCACCGGCCCCACCGGCACCTGGCTCACCGACCTCGGCGAAGCCGCCCTCATCTCCCGCCGCACCAGCAACGTCGCGCTCGACGCCCTCGACCCAAGCGCCGCCGATAGCGCCGGCACAGCCGCCGATAGTGCCGGCGCCGCCGCCAGCGCCGCCGCCGAAAGCGCCAGCACCGCTGCCGCGCCGCGCGCCGACTTCCGCGAACGCATCGGGGCGCTTATCGACCGCGCCATGCAGCTCCCCGAAGACACCCTCACGACCCCCGGCCACCGCACCGGGCCGCGGCGCACCTACCTCGCGGACGCGGGGCTCATCGCCCCGCACTGGCCCGCTCCCCACGGCCTCGGCGCCACGCCGATCCAGCAACTCGTCATCGCCGAGGAGTTCGCCCGGCGAAACCTCACCCCACCGTCGATAGTGATCGGCGACTGGGCCATGCCCACGATCCTCGCTCACGGCACCCCGGAGCAGGTCGAACGCTTCGCCGGCCCGACGCTGCGCGGCGAACTCGTCTGGTGCCAGCTGTTCAGCGAACCGGGCGCCGGGTCCGACCTGGCGGGCCTCGCCACCAAGGCCGTCAAGGTCGACGGCGGCTGGACCCTCAACGGTCAGAAGGTCTGGACCTCCTCCGCGCACCTCGCCGACTGGGGAATCTGCCTCGCCCGCACCGACCCCGACGCCCCCAAGCACAAGGGCATCAGCTACTTCCTCGTCGACCTCCGCACCCCGGGCGTCGACGTGCGCCCGCTCCGCCAGGCCACCGGCAACGCCGAGTTCAACGAGGTCTTCCTCACCGACGTCTTCGTCCCCGACGACTGCCTGGTCGGCGCCCCCGGCGAGGGCTGGCGTCTCACGATGACGACGCTCGGCAACGAACGCACGTCGATCAGCGCGACGCTCGGCAGCACCGACGAGGAGCCGATCCGCACCCTGATCCACAAGAGCGCCGTCAAGAGAACGGAGGCGACGAGAGCACTCGCCCACGTCAACGCCTACGGCGCCGCCGTGTCCGCGCTCACCATCCGCGAAACCCTCCGCCGCCTCGCCGGCCGGCAACCGGGCCCGGGCGCGAGCGTCGCCAAGGTCGCCTCCGCACAACTCCACCGCGACGCCGCCGACCTCACGTTCGCGCTGGTCGGCCCGGAAGCCGCGGTACGCGGCGGCGCGATCGACGTCGCCGCGCGCGAACTGAACACGCCAGGGCAACTCATCGGCGGCGGCACTGTCGAAATCCAACTGAACGTCATCGCAGAACGTGTCCTGCGCCTGCCGCGCGGTTAGTGCCAGCGTGTCCAGTACCGTGCTTCGGAGGTAGCCACGAGCAGAGGGCGGACGATGGCGGAGCAGGCGCAGGGGACGGCAGGTGGTCTCTCGGTGGAGGGCCTGCCCGCCTGGCAACTCGCGCGCCGCGAGCGCATCGTCGCCGCCGGACTTTCCCTCCTCGAGAAGCACGACTACGACCGCATCCAGATCCGCGACGTCGCCCAGGAGGCAGGCGTCGCCCTCGGAACGCTGTACCGCTACTTCTCGTCGAAAGAGCACTTGTACGCGGCGGTGCTGTTGGAATGGTCCGCGCTCGGCCGTGCCGGCGAGCGCACGACGAAGAAGAAGAACCCCGAACAGCACCTGCGTTCGCGCATCCGTGGCGTCATCACCGCGTTCGAACGGCAGCCGCAGTTCTACAAGGTGCACGTCGTGCTGCAGAGCAGCACCGACCCCAACGCGAAGGCGCTGCTCACCGACTTCGCCGACGCGGCGCAGGCGAGCCTCGTGCAGGATTTCGCCGTCCTCGGCCCGGGCCGCGCCGCGGACTCCGCGACGATGATGTGGGCGATCATCCACTCGATGCTCACCCAGGCCATCTACCACGGTGTCGGCATGAGCGAGGTCTACCGCATCGCCGACGGCTTCATCGACCTGCTCGCCGCCGACCTCCGCTAAGCGAGAGCCGGCCTCCACTAGGCGAGATACGCGTCGATCACCGGCGCCACCACCCGGTGCAGGTACGCGCGCAGCTTCGCCTCGGACGACGTCCGTTTCGTGTCGTACATCAGCACGGACAGCAGCCACCGCACGAGCAGTTCGGTGATCTCGTCCAGATGCGGTTCGAGCCGCGCGTCGTAGGAAGCGATCGGCGACAGGATCGTGCGGGTCAGCGCCAGCGACTCCTCCGTGAGCTGCTGGTCCACCGCCCACGGATCGGTGCGGGCGTGGCTGATCGGGTAGAACGCCGGCTCTTTGCGGAACTCTCGGCGCGCCACGACGAGCGCCTCGACAGCGAACTCGGCCGGCGTGCGGGCGCGGCGCCGCGCGGAGGCCACGACCCGGCTCGCCACGGCCTCGGCGGCTCGCTCCATCGCCGCCGCGACCAGCGCGTCCCGCGACGGGAAGTACGCGTACACCGTCGGCCGCGAGACGCCCGCGGCCACCGCGATCGAGCTGATCGACGTCCGTTCCAGGCCGTACTGCCGGACGCACGCCACCGTCGCGTCGACGATCTTCTCCCGCGCGTCCGAGGACGGCGCGCGCCCCGACCACGGCGCGCGCCGAGCGCCCTCAGGTCGGAACACCATGTGGTGCTGTCGGCGAGAACTGCACCTTCATGCCTTCGTAGCCGCTGACGAACGTCGCGGGCCGAAGTTCGGGTTCCTTCGAATCGGCCAGCGAGATGTCGGGCAGCCGGTCGAGCAGCGCGGTGAAGATCGACTCCAGCTCCAGCCGAGCCAGTGAACTTCCGAGGCAGAAGTGCGCCCCCACTCCGAACGCCAGGTGGTTGTTCGGACTGCGCGTGATGTCGAACCGGAACGGATCCTCGAACACCGCCGAGTCCCGATTCGCCGACGGGTACAGCAAGAGCACGTTCTGGCCTGCACGGAACTGCTTTCCCCGGAAGACGACATCCTGTGTCACCGTGCGGTTCATGTTCCGGATCGGGCTGACCCAGCGCAGCATCTCCTCGATCGCGCCCGGCAGCAGCGACCGGTCGGCACGCAGCCGCTCCCACTGGTCGCGGTTCCGCAGCAGCTGGTAGAGGCCACCCGTGATGACGTGCCGCGTCGTCTCGTCGCCGCCGATGAGCAGCAGCAGCGAGTCGAAGTACAGCGTGTCGTCGTCGAGGCGCTGACCGTCGACCTCGGCACGCACCAGCACGCCGATCAGGTCGTCGCCGCCGTTCTCGCGCCGGTCGGCCAGGATCGGATAGATGTACTCGCCGTACTCCGCGGCGGCGACCATCATCTTCTCCAGCAGGCCCGGGTCCTGCGTGCCCTGCCCGCGCATCATGTCGTCCGACCAGCGCAGCAGGTTCTCGTACTGGTCGTCGCGCACGCCGAGCTGGCCGCCGATGACGATCAGCGGCAGCCAGGCGGCGAGGTCCCAGACGAAGTCGCACGACCCGCGTTCGCACACCTTGTCGATCAGTGCGTGCGTGACCTCGTCGATGCGGGCCCGCTGGTCGGCGACACGGCGCGGGGTGAAGCCCTTGCTGATCAGCTTCCGGCGCCGGATGTGCGCCGGGTCGTCCAGGTCGATCAGCATCGGCGTCGCGTCCTGGTCGGGCCGGATGCCACCCGCGTTCGAGAACAGCTCCGGGTGCAGCGACGCCTCTTTGACGTCGGCGTACCGGGTCAGGCCCCACACCTCGCCGTGCGCATCCCAGTAGATGGGGTCGTTCTCGCGCAGCCAAGCCAACCCGGCGTGCGGTTCGGCGCCCCAAAAGGCGCCGACCGTCAACTGTGGCTGCTCAACCGTGCTCAATGTCGATCACCCCGCGGATGTTCACCCCGGCGTGCATGTCCTTGTAGCCCTCGTTGATCGTCTCGAGGGTGTACCGGTTGGTGATCATCTCGTCGAGCATCAGCTGACCGGACTGGTACATCCGCAGCAGCGCCGGGATCTCCTTGCGGCCGTTCGCGGCGCCGAACAGCGTCCCGCGCAGCTCCTTCTGCCAGATCGTCAGCTCGAACAGCGACATCGTGACCTGCGTGTCCTCCATCGGGGACACCGCTGTGACCACGACCCGTCCGCCCTTGGACACCAGCGCCATCAGGCCGGCGATCTCGTCGCCCCGGGCCACGCCGACGGTGTAGACAGCGGCGTCGGCCATCATGCCGTTGGGAGTGATCTCCTTGAGCAGTTCGGTGGCTTCCGCGACGCTGGCCGCGGTGTGCGTGGCGCCGAACTTCTTCGCTTCCTCGCGCTTGAACTCGATCGGGTCGACCGCGAGGATCTGCTCCGCTCCGGCGATCCGCGCACCCTGTACCGCGGCCGCGCCCACGCCCCCGATGCCGACGACCACCACTGTCTCGCCCGGCTGAACCTTCGCGGTGTGCACGGCCGAGCCGTATCCGGTCGTCACCCCGCAGCCGACCAGCGCCGCGGCGTCGAGCGGGATGTCGTCCGGGATCTTCACCAGCGAGTGCGCGTTCATCACCGCGTACTGGCTGAACGTCGACAGGAACACCATCGTGTAGACGTCCTGCCCGCGCGCGTGCAGCCGGGTGGTGCCGTCCAGACCGATGCCCATCATCAGCGTGCCGCCGACGTCGCACAGGTTCGAACGGCCCTGCGCACACCAGCGGCACTGCCCGCACGCCGGAATGAACATCGGGACGACGTGGTCACCCGGCTTCAGCGTGGTGACGCCCTCGCCGACCTCCTCGACGATGCCCGCACCTTCGTGGCCGCCGACGATCGGTGTGATCGCGGGCATGTCCCCGGTGACGACGTGGTCGTCGGAGTGGCACATGCCGGTGTGGATCATCTTGACGAGCACCTCGCCGGCCTTCGGCGGGTCGAGGTCGACCTCTTCGACACTCCAGGGCTGGTTCCGGTCCCAGAGAACAGCGGCCTTCGTCTTCATTCAGCGCTCCAGCCACTCGGCAGGTTGACGGACTGGTACTCGATGTACGCGGCGAGCCCCTCGGGGCCGAGCTCCCGACCGAGGCCGGAGTCCTTGAACCCGCCGAACGGGGCGCAGTTCTCCAACATGAACGTGTTGACGTTGAACGTGCCGGTCCGCACGCGCCGCGCCACGTCGAGTCCGGCGCCGGGGTCGGACGTCCACACCGAGCCCGACAGCCCGTAGCGGGAGTCGTTCGCGATCTTGACCGCGTCGTCGACGTCGCCGTACGGGATCACCGACAGGACGGGTCCGAAGATCTCCTCCTGCGCGATCGTCATGCTGTTGTCGACGTCGGAGAAGACGGTCGGCTCGACGTACCAGCCGCGGTCGAAGCCTTTCGGCCTCCCGCCGCCGAGCGCCACCGTCGCGCCCTCCTTCTTGCCGGCCGCGAGGTAACCCTCGACCCGTTCGCGCTGCGTGGCGCTCACCAGCGGCCCGATGTGCGTCTCCTCGGCGAGGGGGTCACCGACGACCTGCGCCGCGACCTGCTCGACGACGGCGTCGACGACCTCGCGGTACCTGTCGCGCGGCGCCAGGATGCGCGTCTGCGCCACGCACGCCTGGCCGTTGTTCATCAGCCCGACGTTGATGACCTGCGGAACTGCTTCTTCAAGATTGACGTCGGGCAGCAGCACGGCTGCGGACTTGCCACCGAGCTCCAGCGTCACCCGGCGCAGGTTCTCCCCGCAGAGGCTGGCGATGCGCCGCCCGGCCGCGGTGCTGCCCGTGAAGCTCACCTTGTCGATGCCGGGGTGCGTGACCAGGTACTCGCCGACCGCCCGGTCCGCGGGGACGATGTTGACGACACCCGCCGGGATTCCGGCGGCCTCGATGGCCTGACCGAGCAGCTGCCCGGAGAGCGGGCTGGCCGGTGCGGGCTTGAGCACGACAGTGCAGCCCGCGGCCAGCGCCGGGGCCAACTTCAGCATGCTGACGTAGATCGGCACGTTCCACGGCACGATCGCCGCGACGACGCCGACCGGAGCGCGGCGCACGACGGTGGGGCCGAGCAGCCCGGCGCGGGTCTCCTCCCACTGCGTGTCCCGGGCCAGGCCGGTGAAGAAGTCCAGCGCCATCGTGGCCGCGAGCACCTGGCCCATCCGCGAGAACTGCAGCGGCGAGCCCATCTCGGTGCTGATCGTGCGCGCGAAGTCCTCGAGGCGTTCGTTGATGATGCCGGAGAGCCGGGCCATCGCGTCGGCGCGCTCGGCACCGCTGGTGCGCGACCAGGGTCCTTCGTCGAAGGCCTTCCGGGCGGCGTCGACGGCCGCGTCGACGTCCGCGTTCGACGCTTCCGGCACGCGTCCGACGAGCTCTTCGGACGCGGGGGAGACGACGTCGAACACCGAACTCCCGGCGGGGGCCACCCACTCGCCCCCGATGTAGAACGTGTCGTACGTGAGCATCTTTGCTCCTTTGAATCGGTGACGTCAGCCGACGCGTCGGGCGGAACCGGCCCAGTACTGCTCGCGGAGTGCCTTCTTGTTGGCCTTGCCGACCGGCGTGAGCGGGATCGACTCGGCGATGTCGATGGACTTGGGTGCGTGGATCGGGCCCTTGGCCTCGCGGACCAGCGCGATCAATGCGGCTTCGTCGATGGTGGCGCCCGGACGCGGAACGACGACGGCCTTCACCGCCTCACCCCACTTCTCGTCGGGGACGCCGATGACGGCGGCCTGGGCGACGTCGGGATGGCTGGTGAGCACGTCCTCGACCTCGCGCGGGAACACGTTGAACCCGCCCGACACGATCATGTCCTTCGTGCGGTCGACGATCGTCCAGTAGCCGTCTTCGTCCTCGCGGGCGACGTCACCGGTGTGCAGCCAACCGCCTCGGAACGCCTCGGCGGTCTCGTCGGGCAGCTTGTTGTAGCCGTTCATGACCAGCGCGCCCTGCACGCAGATCTCGCCGGGCTCACCCTGCGGCACCGGCTCGCAGTTCTCGTCGAGCAGCGCCGCGCGCACCCAGGGCACCGGGCGTCCGCACGTGGCGAGCTTGTCGGGCGTGTGCTCCTCCTTACGGAGCACGGTGATCGTCATCGGCGCTTCGTTCTGGCCGTAGAACTGGTAGAACACCGGCCCGAACCGCTCGATCGCCTGCGCCAGCCTGGCCGGGGACGCGGCGGAGGCCCCGTAGAACACCGTCTCCACACTGGACACGTCGGTGGTGGCCAGGTCGGGGTGGTCGAGGATCGCGTACAGCATCGCCGGCACGATCATCGTCGACGTGATCCGGTGTTCTTCGACGGCCTTGATCCACCCACCGGGGGTGAACCCGGGCAGCACGACGAACGAGCCGCCGGCCAGCAGCACCGGCAGCGTGAAGGCGCCGGCGGCGTGCGAGAGCGGTGCGGCGATGAGGAACCGTATGTCGTCGGGGAACTGCCACTCGGCCATCTGGATGCGGGTGAGCTCCGCGCCGCCGCGGTAGGAGATCAGCACGCCCTTGGGGCGTCCGGTGGTGCCGCCGGTGAACGACATCGAGGACACCGCCTCGGGGTCCACGACCGGTGCGACCAGGCGTTCTTCGGGCGTGAACCCGGCCGCCAGGTCGGCGATGTTCTCCGCGATGTTCGAGGGGCCGAGTGCGAGCAGCCGCGTGAGGCCCGGTGCCTTCTCCTTCAGCGCCGCGACCTGCTCCTCGAGCGCCGGATCGAAGACCAGCGTGTGGATGTCGGCGTTGTCCAGCACGTACGCGTGGTCGTCGAGCGAGCCCAGCGGGTGCAGGGGAGTGCCCCGGGCGCCGACCAGCGTGGACGCACCGGTGGCGAACAGGACCTCGGGCCGGTTGCGGGCGAGGATCGAGATGCCGTCGCCGGGTCCGATGCCGATCGATCGGTACGCCTGCGACCAGCGGCTGACCGCCTCGCGGTAACCGCGGTAGGTGACTGTCGTGCCGTCGACCAGGACTGCTGGCCGATCGTCGTACCGGTTCAGCGCGGTGGCCAACAACTCCGGCATCAGGGGCGGGGAATGCAACAACGGTGTCGACATTGATCGCCTCGTACGAGAGAGAGTGCACGGATGACGTCGTCGCGTAAGACGGGGAACCCACCGGGAGGTGAACCGGAGTTTACACATCTTTCATCGTGTGACAAGGTCAACAAGTCGGTAGAACGTGTTCTCGAAATCTCCTCAACGGAACTCTGAACGGAGAGTCACCTGCTGCCGTACGGTGGCCCCCATGACGGGAGCGGGAGGTCCTCCCCGAGCTCGGGTACTCCTGGGACGACATCGCGAGGCTCGCGGAGAGCGGGGCGGTGTGACGTGCCGCTGCCTCTCGGCACCGGAGAGAACGAGTTCTACTGGACCGCCGGTGCGGACGGTGTCCTGCGGTCGAAGCGCCGCACCGCGTGCGACTCGCTGATCCATCCGCGCGGCCACATCGTCGGTGTCACGGTCAATCACCAGCAGTGGGGACCGGAGCCGCCGGAGCCGTACGCGCTCGCCGCGGTGGCCGGTGATCCGCAGCCGCTTCCGCCGCTGGAGGATGATCCCGACGAGGTTCGTCGCAAAACCCGGCGCCCGGCTTCCGCGACGGCCTCTCCGCGCCCGAATTCCACGAGATCCTGTCGGCTGCCTTCTCCGCGTGACCGCGTGGGAGGATTCAGCCATGGGGGCACCGCACGTTCCGAATCTGATCGGGCGTGAGGACGAACGACGCACGGTCGGTGACCTGATCGGGCGCCTCCCGGCTACCGGCGGTGCGCTGGTGTTGCGCGGTGACCCGGGGGTGGGGAAGTCGACGCTGCTGGCCGAGGCGGTCCGGCTCGCCACGTCCAGCGGCTTCCGCGTGCTACGGACGACCGGCGTCGAGGCGGCGGCCCAGGTGGCGTTCGCGGGCCTCGAGCAACTCCTGCGCCCGCTCCGCGACCGGGTCGGGGCGCTGGCCCCGCCGGAGCGCGCGGCCGTCAACGCGGCACTCGGCCAGAGCGACGCGGCGGTACCCGACCTGTTCCTGGTCGCGCTCGCCACGCTCAACCTCGTCGCGGACGCCGCGCCGGTCGTCGTCGTGGTCGAGGACGGGCACTGGCTCGACCGGGCCACCGCGGACGTGCTCGCGTTCGTCGCCCGGCGGCTGGACTTCGAGCCGATCGTGCTGGTCGCCGCGGTCCGCGACGGTTACCCCGGCCCGCTCGACGACGTTCCGATGCTGACGTTGTCACCGCTGTCCGACGCGGCCGCGGCGGCGCTGCTGGACGCCCGGTTCCCGGAGCTGCCCGCCACCGCGCGCCAGCGGGTGCTCGACGAGGCGGCCGGTAACCCGCTCGCGCTGGTCGAGCTGCCGGTCGGGCTGGACCAGCTCCCGGTCGGTCCGGCCCGGCTCCGGGTCGCGTCGGGGCGGCGTCCGATGGCCGCGACGAACTGGCTGCGGCTCTCCGAGCGCCTCGAGCGCGCTTTCGGCGCCCGCACCGCGGACCTGCCGCCGGCCACGCTGTCACTCCTGCTGCTCGCCGCGCTCAACGGCAGCGACTCGCTCTCCGAGGTGCTGGCTGCCGGTGGCTCCGAGGTGACCGTCGACGACTTCGCGCCCGCCGTCGCCGGTGGGCTCATCGAGGTCGGCGACGGGCGGCTGCGGTTCCGGCACCCGCTCGTCCGGTCGGCGATCGTGCAGCGCGCCACCGCCGGGCAGCGGCACCGAGCGCACGCGGCGCTGGCCCAGGTGCTCGACGGGGAGATCGAACGCCGGGCCTGGCACCGGGGCGCGTCGGTCGTCGGCCCGGACGAGGACATCGCGGCCGAGCTGGACGCCGCCGGAGCGCGGGCACTGCGCCGGGGTGGTGTCGAGACGGCTGTGCTCGCGTTCGAACGCGCCGCGCGGCTCAGCGCCGCACCCGACCGGCGCGCGGACCGGCTGCTGCGCGCCGCCGACCTGGCGATGGATCTCGGCCAGCGCGAGTCCGTCGCCCGGCTGCTGTCGCAGGCCGAGGCGATGGACCTCTCCGCTGCCCAGCGCACGCTCGCGGCCTGGATCCGCGACTCGTTCGACGACGGCATCCACGACGTCGTCGCCAACGTCCGCAGGCAGGCCGAGCTCGCCGAACGCATCGCCGCGGACGGCGACGTCGACCTGGCGATGAAGATCCTCTACCGCGCCGCGATCCGCTGCTTCTTCGCCGAGCCCGGCGACGAGGTGCGCGAACAACTCACGGCGACAGCGGAACGCGTCAGCACCGACCCCGCCGACCGGCGGCTCCTGGCGATCCTCGGCCACGTCGCACCGATCGAGCGCGGCCCGGCGATCTACGAACACCTGGCGCAGGCGGCCGAGCGGGTCGACGGTGACCCGACCGCGGCCCGCCTGGTCGGCAACGCCGCGATCGCTGTCGGCGCGTTCGACGTCGGGCTGGCGATGCAGACGACAGCGATCGCCGGCCTCCGCACGCAAGGCCGATTGGCCCTTCTCGCGCGGGCGACGAGCATCCAGGCCTGGTGCGCGCTGCAGCTGATGGACCTCGACGTCGCGATCACGAGCGCGCAGGAGGCCGTCCGCCTGTCCGCGGAGACCGCGCAGCCCAACATCGCGCTGCTGGCCCGCTCCCGCGAGTCGATGATCGCCGCGATGCGCGGTGAGCACGACGACGCGATGCGGATCGCCACCGAGGTCGAACGCGACGCGCTGCCCGGCGGCGTCCGCCCGGCGCTGGCGATGGTGCAGCTCACCCGCGGTCTTTCCGCGCTCGGCGTCGGACGTTACTCGGACGCGTTCGAGCACCTGCGTCGCGTGTACGACCCGCTCGACCCCGCGTACCACCACCTCAACCGCTGCTACTTCGTCGGCGACGTCGTCGAAGCGGCTGTGCGCAGTGGACGGTACGACGAGGCGCGTCGCCTGCTCGACGAGATGGAGGAGATCGGCCGCCGCACGCCGTCGCCGGCCCTGCACATCAACCTCCGCTACGCGCGTGCGCTGATGGCCGCCGAGGAGGAGCCGTTCCTCGTCGCGCTCCGCGCGGATCTGGTGCGGTGGCCGTTCGCCCGCGCCCGGCTACTGCTCGCCTACGGCGAATTCCTCCGACGCCAGCGACGTCCGGCCGAAGCGCGGGCGCACCTCCGCGCGGCCCGGGAGGCGTTCGACGCGCTGGGCGTGATCGCGTGGGGAGACCGGGCCCGCGCGGAGCTGCGTGCCTCGGGGGAGACGAGCCGCGGCCGCGTGGCCCAGGCCAGCGAGATGCTCACCCCGCAGGAGCTGCAGATCGCCCAGATGGCAGCCGACGGCCTCACCAACCGTGAGATCGGACAGAAGCTTTACCTGTCGCACCGCACGATCAGCACGCATCTGCACCGGATCTATCCCAAACTCGGCATCACGTCGCGCGGTGGGCTGCTCGATGCGCTACACCGCACCGTCATGTGACGTACGCGAAGCGCCGGGCGTCGTTCCTACGCTGCTTGCATGCACGGTCGGGTGGAGGAACGGCAGCTCCTGAAGACGTTCGTCGAACAGGTACGCGAGGGCTCGAGCGCCGCGCTCGTCCTCGTCGGCGAAGCCGGCATCGGCAAGACCCGGCTGCTGGACAGCGTTCCCGAGGCGGCCGACGGCGTGCGGATCGCGCGCACCAGCGGCGCGGAGGCCGAGACCCACCTCGGCTACGCCGGTCTCCACCGGCTGCTGCGACCGTTCCTGGACCGCCTCGACCGGCTCCCCGAGCCCCAGAACACCGCTTTGGCGACCGCGTTCGGCCGGGTCTCCGGCCCGGCTCCCGACCTCTTCCTCGTCGGACTGGCCGCGCTCACGCTGCTGGCCGACGCCGCCGCCGGCGAGCCCGTCGTCTGCCTGGTCGACGACGCCCAGTGGCTGGATCCGGAATCCTTGGCCGCGCTGGCGTTCCTCGGACGACGTCTGGAGGCCGACGGCATCGGCCTGCTGGTCGCCACCCGCGACGACCCCGCCACGCTCGGCGTCCTGCAGGGCCTGCCGCGGCACGCGGTGGCGGGGCTCGAGGCCGACGACTCCCGGCGCCTGGTCGCGGCCACGGCAGGATCCCGGCTCGATCCGCAGGTCGTCCAGCGGGTCGTCACGGAGACCGGCGGCAACCCCCTCGCGCTGATCGAGGTGACCGAGGCACTCTCGACCGAGCAGCTCGCGGGCGCGTCGGTGCTGCCCGAGCACCTGCCGATCGGCGCCCAGCTGGAGGCGCACTTCGTCGGCCAGGTGCAGGAGTTGCCGCCGGACACCCGGATGCTGCTGCTCCTGCTCGCCGCCGCCCCGGCCGACGACCATGCACTGCTCTGGCGCGCCGCCGCCCGGCTCGCGCTCGAACCCACCGCGCTGGACGCCGCCATCTCGGCGGGCATCACCCGCGGACACACGATCCGGCATCCCCTGATCCGCTCCGCGATCTACCGCGCCGCGTCCCCGGCCGACCGACGCGCGGTGCACGCGGCGCTCGGCGAGGCCATCGACCGCGAACACAACGCCGACAGCCGCGCCTGGCACCTCGCCGAATCGGTCGCCGGCCTGGACGACACGGTCGCCGACGACCTCGAGGAGGCCGCCGAGGGCGCGCGGAGCCGCGGTGGGTACGCCGCGCAGGCCGCGTTCCTGTCCCGCGCCGCGGAACTGACGTCGGACGCTCCGCACCGCGCCCAGCGGTACCTGGCGGCCGCACGGTCGTTCATGATCATCGGGGACACCGCCGCGGCCGCGCACCGGCTCGACCAGGCGGCACCCTGGCTCACCGAGCCGACCGCGCGGGCCGCGGGGCAGCGGATGCGGGCGGCGATCGAGTGGTACGGCAGCGGCATCGCAGCGCGGGCGCCCGCGATCCTGCTCGACGCGCTGGGACCCCTGGACGACCGCACCACCAGGGCGATGCTGTGGGAAGCCATGACCGCCGGGCTGCTGGCCGGGCGGTACACCGAACGGGTCACGCTGCTCGACGTCGCCCGGGCCGCACTGCGGCTGCCTCCGGCCGAGGAGACGACCGTCGCGGACCGGGTCCTGAACGCGTTCGCGGTCCGGATCGCCGGTGAGTACGACCAGGCGGCGCCGTTGCTGCGGGCCGCGATCGCGGCCCTGAAGACCGAGGACTTCCTGGACGGCGCCGGAGCCGAGGCACCGGTGGCGTCCTGGGCCGCGATCGACCTCTGGGACGACGAGGGCCTCGGTGCCGTCCTCACCCGGATGGACCTGGCCAACCGGGCACAGGGTGCGCTGCACGCGCTGAACGGCACGCTCTCCACCGAAGCGGTGTGGAAGGTCGCGATCGGCCGGTTCGCCGAGGCCGAAGCCCACCACGACGAGGCGACCGAGCTGTGCGCTGCGATCGGTCTGCCACTCCGCGGCGACGCGCATCGCGTCGAACTGTTCGCCTGGCAGGGACTCCAGGACGAGACGCGAGCCGCGGCCGACATGGCCCAGCGGGTGTGGGGCGCGCAGCTGCGCTACTCCGTGCTCGAAGGCCACGCGCTGTACGCGATCGTCATCCTCGAACTCGGCCTCGGACGCTACCGCGAGGCGCTCGACGCTGCCGACCGTCTGTTGACCGACGACCCGCCCGGTGAAGGCAACCGCATTCTGTCCGACGCCGTGGAAGCGGCGGTACGTGCCGGCGACCATACGGTCGCACAGTTCGCGTTCACTCGGCTGGCGGCGCGGGCGCCGGTGAGCGGCACCCCGTGGGCGCTCGGCCTGCTGGCCCGGTGCCGGGCGCTGCTCGCCGACCACGTCGACGCCGAAGCGCTGTACAAGGAGTCCGTCGAACTGCTCGGCCGCACGTCGGTGCGCACCGACCTCGCCCGCACCCACCTGCTGTACGGGGAGTGGCTGCGCCGCCAGGGACGCCGTACCGACGCGCGCGAGGAGTTGGGCGTCGCGCACGACATGTTCACCACGATGGGTGCTGCCGCGTTCGCGACCCGCGCCGAGAACGAACTTCGCGCCACCGGGGCGTCGATCAGGAGAAGGGCCGCGCAGACTGACGTCGGACTGACCGCGCAGGAGTTGCAGGTGGCGCGCCTCGCGATCGGCGGCGCAACCAACGCGGAGATCGCCACGCGGTTGTTCGTGACCGCCTCGACGGTCGAGTACCACCTGAACAAGATCTTCCGGAAGCTCGGCATCACGTCCCGGCGGCAGCTGGCTGGGGTGCTGCGGGAGTAACGACTGGGGTCTTTCCCCGGCGCGAGGCGGGGGCCGGCGGTGGTGGGCTGATGCCCATGACGCCAGTACTGTTCATCCACGGACTGTGGCTGCACGCCGAGTCGTGGGCACCCTGGATCGAGCTGTTCAGATCGGCCGGCTACGACGCTTCGGCGCCCGGCTGGCCCGGTGACCCGGAGACCGTGCAGGAGGCGCGCGCGAACCCGGAGAGCATCGCCGACCACGGCATCGACGACGTGGTCGCGCACTTCGCGTCGATCATCGGCACGCTGCCGGAGAAGCCGATCCTGATCGGTCACTCGTTCGGCGGCATGATCGCGCAGAAGCTGCTCGGTCAGGACCTCGCCGCGGCCGCCATCGCGATCGACGCCGCCCAGATCAAGGGTGTGCTGCCGGTGCCGCTCTCGGCGCTGCGTGCCACGCTGCCGGTGTTCAAGAACCCGGCCAACAAGCACCGGGCGGTCTCGCTGACCGCCGAGCAGTTCCGGTTCGCGTTCGGGAACGCGATCCCCTCCGAGGAGTCGGACGCGCTGTTCGAGCGGTGGGTCATCCCCGCGCCCGGCAAGCCGCTGTTCGAGGCTGCCACGGCGAACTTCGACCCGCACTCGCCGGCCGCGGTGAACACCCACAACGAGCTGCGTGGACCGCTGCTGCTGATGATGGGCGGCAAGGACCACACGGTGCCCGAGTCGGTCACGCGGTCGACGCTCAAGCAGTACCGGCACTCCGATGCGGTCACGGACATCCTCGAATGGCCCGACCGTGCCCACTCGCTGACGATCGACCACGGGTGGCGTGACGTCGCCGACGCGTCGCTCGAATGGCTGAAGAAGCAGGGGCTGTGAACCTGCACCTGTACGGCAAGACCGCTGTGGTGACCGGCGCGAGCAAGGGCATCGGACTGGCCATCACGCAGGCGCTGGTCGGCGAAGGGGCCAACGTCGTCACCGGCTCACGGCAGATCTCGCCGGAGCTCAAGGAGCTCGCCGCGCACGCGGCCGTGCACCCGGTGGCGGTGGATCTGACGTCGCCGGACGGCCCGGCAGCGCTGGTCGACGCCGCGGTGGACGTCTACGGCGGTGTGGACGTTCTGGTGAACAACGTGGGTGGGGTGCGGCCGCGGACCGGTGGGTTCCTGTCGGTGACGGACGCTCAGTGGACCGAGACGCTGACGATCAACTTCCTGGTCGCGGTGCGGACGGTTCGGGCGGCGCTGCCGCACCTGCTGGAGCGGGGTTCGGGCTCGATCGTGACGATCGCGTCGGTGAACGCGTCGCTGCCCGACCCGCTGGTGATCGACTACAGCGCCGCCAAGGGGGCGCTGGTCAACTTTTCGAAGTCGCTGTCCAAAGAAGTCGGGCCGCGCGGGATCCGGGTGAACACGATCAGCCCGGGGCCGGTGAGTACCGATCTGTGGCTGGGGTCGGACGGGGTGGCCGCGACGTTGGGGCAGGCGAACTCCCGTACTCCGGACGAGATCGCGGCCGCTGCGGCAGCGGATTCGGTGACCGGCCGGTTCAGTACCCCGTCGGAGGTGGCGGCACTGGTGCTGCTGCTGGCCGGTGACCGCGCCGAAAACGTCACCGGCGCCGATCTGATCATCGACGGCGGCTTGACCACGAGCTTGTAGGAGACCACAGATGACTGATCAGTTCTGGTTCCTCGGCGGTAGGGCCCGCATCGTGATTCCCGGTGAGGCCACCGGGGGAGCGATCTCGGTCATGGAGTTCACCGATACCGAAAAGCACGCCCCGCCGCTGCACATCCACGACCGCGAGGACGAGGTGTGGACGGTGCTCGACGGTGAGGTGACCGTCTTCGTCGGTGACGAGCGTTTCGATCTGACGCCGGGCGAGGTGGCGTTGGGGCCGCGTGGGGTGCCGCACTCGTACCTGGTGCGGTCGCCGGTGGCGCGGCTCGCCGTGAGTTTCGCGCCGGCGGGGCTGGAGAAGTGGTTCTCGGGGAACAGTTCGCCGGTTCTGTCCGGCGACGACGTTCCCGCGCCGTTCGACATCGGTTCGATCGTCGCGGCGGCGGCGGCATTCCAACTCACCGTGGCGGGCCCACCCCCGGAGGTGTGAGGATTCGGGCATGCCGATCGACTCGCACCTGCTGACGTTGTTCGTCGTGACGACGCTGGTCGCCATGATCACACCCGGGCCGGACATGTTGTTCGTGCTCGGATGCGGGATCAAGGGTGGTCCACGGGCCGGGCTGCTCGCCACAGCCGGGGTGGCGACCAGCGAGGCGATCCACGTCGCGCTGGCCGCCGTCGGGCTCGCGGCGTTGTTCGCCGCGGTACCGACGGCGTTTCTGGTCGTGCGGATCGTCGGTGGGGTCTATCTGGTGTATCTGGGTGTGCAGATGATCCGGCACCGCAAGGGCAGCGTGGCCGACGTGCCCGCTGCCGGGGGTGGCATCTCCGGGCGCCGCGCCTACGTGAACGGGTTGGTGACCAACCTGCTCAACCCGAAGATGGTGACGTTCACGCTGGCGTTCCTGCCGCAGTTCATCGACCCGTCGCTGGGTCGGGTGTGGCTCCAGTTCGTGGTGCTCGGCGTCCTGCTGATCGGAATCGAGTTCCTGATCGACGGGACGGTCGGGGTGCTGGCGGGCCGGATCGGGGGGTGGCTGCGCCAGCGCCGCGCGGCCCGCCGCCGCATCGACGTCGCCACCGGCGGCCTCTTCATCGGCCTCGGCGTCCGCCTGGCCGCTGAGCGCTAGGGTCGTTCAGGGCTTTCGGGCTACGGCTCCGTAGACCGAGACGAGCTCGTCGGGGCGGTCGGCGAAGCGGTCCTGGGCGTCGGGGCGCCAGCGGTGGACGAGCGTGAGGCCCGGATCGACCAGCTCCAGACCGTCGAAAAAGCGGTGGATTTCTGCTTTGGGCCGCACCTGCATCGTGACGCCGCGGGAGGCGTAGATCTCTTCGACCCTCTTCCACTGCTCCGGCAGGAAGTCGCCGGTCAGGTGCGAGAGTGCGAGGTACGAGCCGGACGGCAGCGCGTCGACCAGCTCGCGGACGACGCGGTGCGGCTCGTCCGCGTCACCGACGAAGTGGGCGATCGCGACCAGCAGCAGGGCCACCGGCTGGTCGAAGTCGAGCGTGCGCTTCGCGGCCTCGAGGATGCGCTGGGGCTCGCGGAAATCGGCGTCGAGGTAGTCCGTCGCGCCCGACGGGGTGCTGGTGAGCAGCGCACGGGCGTGGGCGAGCACGATCGGGTCGTGGTCGGTGTAGACGACGCGCGCGGTCGGGTCGATGCCCTGCGCCACGTCGTGCACGTTCGGCTGGGTGGGGAGCCCCGTTCCGATGTCGAGGAATTGCCGGATGCCCTGTTGCGCGGCGAGGTAGGTGACGACCCGGCGTAACCAGTCGCGGTTCGCTCCCGGGGCCACGTCGCTGGCCGGGTTGGAGGTGCGGCCGTGCTCGGCCGCCTGCCGGTCGGCGGGGAAGTTGTCCTTGCCGCCGAGCAGGTAGTCGTAGACCCGCGCCGGGTGCGGAACGTCGGTGCGCAGGTCGACCGGTGTGCGGTCGGCCGCCTGAGCGGCGGCATCGGTCATCCAGTTCGCGTCAGTCACGCGGTCCCCATCATTCCCAGCGGCAACGGCGTCGATACTAATGCTCCTGATCCACAGAGGAGTCGTAGGCCGCACGGTTGGTGACGACGTCCTCGCTGTGATTGATCGCCCAGCCCGCGACCGAATCGAACATGCTCGTGCCGAGTTCGGTGAGCGCGTACTCGACGCGCGGCGGGCGGGACGTGCGCGTGACGAGCCCGTCCCGTTCCAGCCCGCGCAGCGTCAGCATCGGCCCGCCCCGGAGTCGCCCGAGGACCAGCATCGTCCACTTGTTGCCGATCTGCCCGATCGTCTCGAGCACGTGCGTGCACGCGGCTTCGTCCGTGACCACGGTCGGCCCCCTAGGAACAAAAAAGTGCTTACTTGCGACGTGTTGGGCGCTTATCGACGATGCCTATTGTGCGGAAAACGGAGACGGTGGGAAGTGCGGTGATCGTCGGGGCCGGGCCTGGGCTCGGCATGGCGTTGGCGCGTCGGTTCGGGGCGGAGGGGTATCCGGTGGGGCTCGGGGTCGGCGCCGATCACGCCGGCGGACCGGGTGACCGCCGACGATGCGTTCGCGCAGGTGGTGTTGCACGTGGGCGGCGCGGTGACCGCTACGCAGCACGTGTTGCCGGCGATGCGGAGGGTTAGCGAATGGTACGGAGGACCATATCGACGAGGGCGACCACGTCGTCGCCCACCATGGGACAGTGCCCTCGCTGAACGCCCCCGCGAACGCGGCGCGAAGGCGCCGGCCACTCGGCGCCCGAGGAGCAGCCGGACGAGCTGTGGTCAGTGGTTCAGAAGTGGCTCGGTGCGCCCGAAAGCAGCCGCTGAGCTTCGCTCTTGCTGACCGTGCGACGCGAGCGGCACATCGGGTTGGCGCACTCGACCACGTACTTGCTGCGCACCGGGATGAGCGGGATGAAGAACAGGCTGAACTTCGTGACCTCGCGGAACAGCGCCATTCTTCCGCCCTGGCCGCAGACGTGGCAGGCCATGGCGACCCAACCGAGCGGGTGGACCTTGGTGCGAAAACCGAAGATCAGGAACACGTGGGGGAACCTCCGTAACGTTGCGCTGACATGTTCGGGCTACCCCGTGTTCTCAGGATGACTCGTCGGGTCCAGCTGCTTTGATGGGCGCCATGCTGGAACGTCCGTGGGGAATCGCTGGAGTGGGCACGGCGTCCGTGAAGGCCGAGCCCGATGTGGCGAGGGTCCGGTTCCGTGACGTGGCGGCTCGTTACGTGTAGTCGGCTCGCACTCGGTGGGCGGCGCCGTCGACGGTGATGATGCCGCCGTGCGGCAGGATCCACTGCGGCCGGGTGTGGCCGAACGGCACGCCCACGCACACCACGGCATCGGGGTTGTAGCGCCCGAGCACCTCGGCGACCACGTCACGCTGCTCGTCCCGCAACCGCCGCCGCTCCTCCGCGGAGGGCCGCCGCACATGGTCCGAAACCGGCGGCCGGGCAACGAGCACCGCGTCCACCGCCCGCAAAATTCCCCGCTCGCCCAACGACCGCACGATCCAGCCCACGTTCCGCGCCGGCAGCAACTCCTCGGACGTCTCCAACAGCAACACCCCGCCGGCCAGGGCATCCGGCGACCCCGGCCCCCGCCCCGCGGTCAAAATCCACTCCATGACCTCGATACACCCACCCCACGAGGGCCCCGTCACCGACCGAGCCGGCCCGTACCAGCTCCACGGCTCGGTAGCCTCCCGTTCCCCGAACTCCCCGAGCGCCCGCGGATCGCCCCAATCGAACCCGACATCCTCGGACTCCCCGGGGTCCGTGACGTCCAACTGCTCCCCACCCACCAACGCCGCGTGCAACGACCGCGCGTGAACGTCGTCAAGAGATGGCCCGGGACCCAAGTGCACTTGGGACGAGCCGCCGTAAAAGCTCGCAATCCCCAAACTCCACAGCCAATGGTGCAGATTGGTGTTGTCGCTGTACCCCAGAAACGGCTTCGGATCGGCGCGCGCGCAATCGGCGTCCAGATGCGGAATCACCGTGATCTGGTCCTCCCCGCCCACCACGGCAAGAATCGCCCGGATGCTCGGGTCGGCGAACGCGGCGTTGATGTCCGCGGCGCGCGCCGCGGCCGGAGCACCGACCTGCCGAGTCGTCGGGAACTCCACGGGCACCAGCCCGGTGACCTCGGCCAGCCGTCGCATCGCCTGCTCGTGCACGGCCGGGTACGCACCCGCCGCGGCGAACGAGGGGGAGAGCACGGCAATGCGGTCCCCGGGACGGGCTTTGGGCGGACGAATCACCACTTGCGCCATGCCCACAGATCCAACCAGCATTCACTGCCAGTCGGAGACCGGATTTAGCCGGATGGTCCCGTCGCGCGCGGCGACGGCGAGCGTGCGCCCGTCGAGGGAGTACGACAGCGAGGTCACCGGCGAGTCGCCCGGGATGACGTGCACCTCGCGGCCGGTGCTGGTGTCACTGATCGTGACGTCCCCGGCGTCGTTCCCGGACGCGATGCTGTTACGGATCAGGTGGTTGCACGCGAGGGCGGTCAGATTCTTGCCGCCGAAGTCGCGGACGTACTTGCCGCTACTGGAGTCCCAGACCGTGATCGGGGCACCCGTCACCAGCGTCTTGGGCGTGAGCGGGTCGAACAGGAGCAGTTGGCCGGCCTGACCCTGCAGCGTGCGGACCTGCTTCCCGCTGCTGGTGTCCCACAGCGCCACCTGCCCGTTGGCGCTTCTCGTTGCGAGCGTGTTGCGGGTCAGACCATCAAAAGCCACTGCTGTTGTCGACGTCCGGCTAGCGCCGATCGTGCGGATGGGTGCGCCGGTTTCGCTGTTGTAGAGCGTGACGCGGCCGGAAGAGTCGGCGACGGCCAGGAGGTAGCGCGTGTGCGGGTCGAACGCGACGGCGGTGACGCGGCCGTGTTCCGGGTCGCCGACGCTCATTGTTCCGCGGCCGGTTTCGGTGTCGAGGATGTGTACTCGGCCGTTCGTGTGGCCGATCGCTACGACGTTGCGGTTGAGGGGGTCGAGGGCTGCGGCGGTGAAGTCTGGGTTAGTGGAGCGGAATTCTTGCGTGATGCGTTGTTCGGCGGTGTTCCAGATCCGGACGGTGTGGGGTCCGGCGGCGAGGAGCATGTCGGGGTCGAGGTCGGCGAAGCTCACGGCGGTGACGCTGCCGGGCTCGCTGCGGAGCGTGGGCACGGAGTCGTGTTTGTCCGACGAGGGCCACGATGCGATCACAATCGCCAACACCACTACGACGAGCGCGGCTCCACCCGCGAGCAACCACCGCCGAGAGCCCACCCCCCGCCCCGAACCCCCACCCAACCCCACTCCACCAGCCGCCGCCCCACCCGGCGCCGCCGCGCCGGCAGCCGTTCCGCCCGGCGTCGCTGCGTCGGCTGCCGTTCCGCCCGGCGTCGTGCCCAGTGCTGCCCGCCCGCCCGCGTCGTGCGGGGCGGCGTCATGCGGGGCAGCATTGGGCGCGGCGACATCGTGCGGGCTGGCATCGTGCCGGGCTGCCGATTCAGCCTCCGCGGCCGCCGGCTCGGCCACCGCGCCCGCTGGCTGGGTGACCGCGCCCGTCGGCTCGGTCACCGCGCCCGCTGGCTCGGCCCGCGTGGTCGCTGGCTCGCGCACCGCTGGCACCGGCCCGGCCACCTCTGGCGGTGCCGCCGCAACGCCATCTCCCGGTGATGTGGTCGCCGGGGGAGGGCCCGACGGTGCCGTCGAGTCCGTAGGCCCCGCCGATGCCGTCGCACCAGTGGCCGCTCCTCCCGGCTCCGGCCACGCCTCCGTCTGGCCGGCAGGTTCCGGCGATGGCGCCGGATCAGCCGCTGCCGGGGGCATCGCCGTGTCAGCGAGGTGCGTGGTCGCGTCGGTGGCTTCCAGCTGGGGCGCCACGCCGGCGGGCTCCGACGATGACTCCTCGTCGGCAGGGGCGGGCGTTGGCGCTGCGCTGGCCGCGGCGGGCGGTGGCGCTGCGCTGGCCGCGCGGGCGGTGCCTACTGCTTCGGCGACGTGTTCCCAGCGCAGGCGCCACAGGTTCGGGTCGCCGCCGCACGCGCGGACGTAGGCGTCGACGGTGTCCCACTTGGGGAGTTTGTCGCCACCGGAGGCTTCGGACAGGGCCGTGCTCGAGCGGCCAGTCGCCCGGGCCATCGCGGCAAACGTGGGCTTCCCGGCGTCATCACGGAGTTTTCGCAGTTCCGCGGCGAAGACGTGCAGCGGCCCGTTGGCGGGATCAACAGTGCGTTCGGACCGTGCCATGCGAACAGCGTCCGAATAAACCGCCGCCGAGCGCAATAGACCGCCGCCGCAAGTTCGTCGCCGTTCGTCACGGTATGACAAACGGATGGGCCTGGTGTGGCTGCCGCGCGCGGAGGGGGGCGGCAGTCACACCTCTACGTCGCGCCACGCCCAAACCGTGCACCGCTTCGGTGCCCGCGCTAGGACTGGTGCCGCAGGACCCAGATGGGGAGCGGGTCAGCCACCTCGTCGACGACCTCCCAGCCGCCCCGGCGATAGAACTCCACATTCGTCGGCGAGCTGGTCTCCAGCACCGCAGGCAACCCGTCCTCGGCGGCCCGCCGCAACCCCGCCCGCATCACCGCCCGCCCCCACCCGCGCCCGACGGAGTCGGGGTGCGTGCCCAGCACGCCGAGATACCAGAACGGCATGGTCGGCAGAAGCGCGTGCACCGCGTCGTCGTAAGCATCGACCCGCTGGAGAGCATCCTCCGGCAACAACGCCCCGATCTCGTCGACGTGGGGACCCTCCGCGCCCTCGTTCTTCCGCCTACTACCTGTCTCGTCGGCTGGGGGTTCCCACAGGGCGGTGGCGACGCCGTGGTTGATCGTCCAGATGGTGTTGCGGTGTACCCGTTTGTCGAAGAGGCGCCCGAAGAAGGCCGGCGCGCCGACTGCGTAGAGCTCGTCGTCGGGGAAGAGGTAGCGCAGGACGGGGTCGTTCCGGAACGCGGCGACGAGCGAGTCCAGGGTCCGGTCACGGTCGGCGGCAGTCGCAACGGCAATTTCGGGTGATGGCACGGAAGCAGACACTATCCGCCACATCCCACGCAGCCCACCGAGTGCCCGATGCCCGCGCCCCGGCCACCCGTTCGCGTGAATGGTGGACCGGTCCGCCGACGCTGGCGAGTACGGCGCTGGACGAGGAACTCGTCGCGCTGTGCCGGGAGCACGTTGTGGCATACACGGTGCCGGTCGCGTTTCGTCATGTCGACGCGCTGCCGCGGACCGAGGTCGGCAAAGTATGCCGCGGCGATCTGGCGCTGAGGCTTGCATCCGGTACCTAGGTACGGGCTTACCGTCGTTGCATGGAGATACCGGAGTCCTGCACCCTGCCCACCGCTGAGCGGCCGCTGCGGGTCGCGGAGTTCGATGCGCTGTTCGCCGCGTCCGTGCGGGGTGTGGAGCGGCTGGCGCCCGAGCACCTGGTGCTCACGCTGGGCGACTTCGACCGCGCCACCGTCGAAGACCTGATCGCCCGCGAGACCGCCTGCTGTTCGTTCTTCACGTTCACGCTCAACGAATCGACGCTGCACGTCGAGGTTCCGGCGGCGCACGTCGCGGTGCTCGACTCACTGGCGTCCCGGTGAACACCCTCCGCACGAGCGAGGTCGCCGCGGCGGCCGGTGTCAATGCGCAGACGTTGCGCTACTACGAACGGCGGGGGCTGCTCGCGGAGCCGTCGCGTTCGCCGGGCGGGCACCGGCTCTACCCGGCCGAGGCGGTCACGCTGTTGCGGGTGATCAAAGCCGCCCAGCGCTTGGGCTTCACCCTCGACGAGGTCGCCGACCTGCTGGAAGCCAAACGGCACCTACAACCCAAAGCACACGCCAAAATCGCCGAAATCGACGCCAAGCTAGCGGACTTGCACACGATCCGTGCCGCGCTCGCCGAGGCCGTGGAGGCTGGCTGCGACGACCTCGTGACCTGCGCCGACAGTCCGTGCTGCCCCCTGCCGTTCGCCGAGATCACCATGCGTAACGGGGAAATGATCAACTGAGGCGTGGGCACACTCGTCGACCGGATGGAACAGCACCAGGTCCCGATCTACCTCGGCGCGCTGGCGGCCGGGGGACTGGTCGGCTGGGCCGCACCCGACGCGGGGCTCGAACCGCTGATCAATCCGCTGCTCGCCGCCCTGCTCTACGTCACGTTCCTGCAGGTCCCGGCCGCCGAACTAATCCGCTCACTCCGCGCGAAGAGATTCCTCGGCGCCGCGCTCACCGTCAACTTCCTCGTCGTACCGCTCGTCGTCGCGGCCATGTTCCCGTTCCTGCCCGACGACCGGACCGTCCGCATCGGCGTCCTGCTCGTCCTGCTCGCGCCGTGCGTCGACTACGTGATCGTGTTCAGTGGCCTCGCCGGCGGCAGCAACCAGCGACTGCTCGCCGCGACCCCGCTGCTGCTGATCGCGCAGATGGTCCTGCTGCCGTTCTACCTGTTCGTGTTCCTGGGCGCGGGCCTCGCCGACGTGGTCGAGCCCGGCCCGTTCGTCGAGGCGTTCGTCGTGCTGATCGTGGCTCCGTTGACGCTCGCCTGGGTGACGCAGGCCTGGGCGGCCCGGCGAGCGGCGGGGCGGAAAGTCGCCGACGGAGCAAGCACGGCGATGGTGCCGTTGATGGTCGCTGTGCTGCTGATCGTCGTGGCTTCACAAGTACCCAAGCTCGGTGACCGCTTGCCGGACGTCGTCCGGGTCGTGCCGTACTTTGTAGTGTTTTTGCTTGTCATGGCGTTTGTCGGGCTCGGTGTGGCCGGGGCGTTCCGCCTCGACGTGCCGGACACGACGGCGATCGTGTTCACGGGTGCGACGCGGAATTCGCTCGTCGTGCTGCCGTTGGCGCTCGCGCTGCCGGGGGAGCCGGCGGGGGTCGTGGTGGCGCAGACGCTGGTGGAGGTCGTCGGGATGGTCAGTTACGTTCGGCTGGTGCCTCGGCTGACATCACGGACTGCACCGCGCGACGGGCTTCCGCGGCGGCCTGCGGATTCGCGCCCGCGGTGAGGATGACCAGGGTTCCCTCGTAGAGCAGGTGCAGGTGCCCGCCGAGGGAGGTGTCGCCGGTGAGGGTGTCGAACAGCGTGCGCATCCAGGCTTTCTCGGCGCGGATGACGGGCACCGCGGGGTGGTCACTGCCGCCGAGTTCGGCATACGCATTGACGAAGGCGCAGCCGCGGCGCTGGGTGCCCATCCAGTCCTCGAGCACCTCGAAGACGGTGAGGACCGGCTCGTCGGAGTCCTCGAGCTGGCTCAGCAGGTACTCGCGCCAGCGGTGGGCGCGGCGGAGCAGGTACAGCGCGACCAGGGCGTCCTTGGAGCCGAAGCGGTCGTAGAGGGTCTTCTTGGTGGTGCCGGCGGTGTCGGCGATCGTGTCGACGCCGACCGCCCGGACGCCGTGGTCGTAAAAGAGGCCGCTGGCTGCTTCGAGGAGTCGGGTGCCTGCTGCGGTCATCGTCGGCAGTGGCTGGAGCACCGGCCGAAGCGCGGCGGGGGTGGAGTCGTCGAGCGTCGTCAGTGTCGGCAGCATACTGCGAGTATACAGACCGGTATGGTTACATGCGGGTCATGATCGCTAGCAGCCTCTTGGTCGTGGTGTGGAGCGCGGGCTTCATCGGCGCGGAGCTGGGAGCCCGGCACGCGGGTCCGGAGACGGTGCTCGCGTGGCGATGTCTGGTCGTCGCGGTAGTGCTGTTTCCGTGGTTCATGCGGGCGGTGTCGCGGTGGAGTCCGCGGCAATGGGCACAGCAGGCCGTGTTGGCGTTGCTGTGTCAGTGCCTGTATCTGGGTGGGGTTTTCTGGGCGGCCGCTGCGGGGGTGCCGGCCGGGACGTCGGCGTTGGTGGCTTCGTTACAGCCGGCTGTGGTGCTGGTGTGGTCCCAGCGGGTGTCCCGGCGGCACGTCGTGGGGTTGGCCCTGGGGACGCTCGGGGTGGCGGTGACCGCGTTCGGGGACCTGGCCGCCGGGGTCGGGCTGGTGCTGCCGTTGCTGGCGATGTTGTCGCTGAGCGCTGGGACGTTGCTGCAGCAGCGGTGGGCGTCGGGCCCGCCGTTGATGCAGACGTTGGCGGTGCAGGCCGTGTTCACTGCGGCGTTCTTCGGTGTCTACAGCGGAGCGTCGGGCGGGCTCGTGCCGCCGGCGTCGGTCGGGTTCTGGGTGGCGGTGGGCTGGGCGGCCGTGGCCGGCATCGGCAGTTATGGCTTCTACTACCTGGTCACCGCTCGATACGGAGCGTCTCGGGCGAGCACGGTGCTGTACGTGACACCTGCGCTGACCGCGCTGTGGGCGGTGCCGATGTTCGGTCAGCCGATCCGGGTGGTGACGGTGGTCGGGCTGCTGATCAGCGGGGTCGCGGTGGTGGTTCTGCAGGGGTCGCGATCGGACCCGCGTTCCGGGCCGTTTCACGTCAAGCGGGCCCGCAAGGCGTCGACGTCGGCGGCGGACAGACCGTTCTGCAGCAGGAAGTCGGGCATTCGCAGGGACGTGACCGTCGATGTGAGCGAGGCTTCCACGGTGGTCTCGTGGCGCTCGAGGATCGTCACCATGCGCCCCAGAACGTCGGGGTAGCCCTCCTCGTCGTACAGCGGCTGCATCCGGTCGTAGGTGACCAGGTAGTCGGCGATGATCTCCGCTGGCGTCGCCCCGGCGAAGGCGAGCAACACCAGCGCCAGGAGCCCGGTCCGGTCCTTCCCTCCGGCGCAGTGGAACACGACGCCCCCGGGCGGCGCCGCCGCAATCGCCCGTACCGCAGCGATCACCGGCGCCGGATGCTCGGCCAGCATCGCCGGGAAGTACAGCGGCGACGACAGGTTGTCGAGCTGAACCCAGTGTTCGTAGAACGGTGTGCCGACCGGGTCCAGCGGCACCCGCACCGTCGTGATCCCCGCGGGCCGGGGCGCGTCGTCCGGCGGGCACTCGTCGGCGGCGCGCAGGTCGAGCATGGTGCGCACGCCGTAGTCCCACAGCGCGGCCCAGCCGGACTCGCTCAGCCGGGTGGGTGCCTCCATCCGGATCAGCGCGCGCGGTCGGATCGCGCCCAGGCCGCCCAGATCGCGGACGTTGACGCAGTGGTCCCACGTGAGTTCCCTGGTCATGTCATCCGCGGGCCGAGGGCCCCAGCGTCTGCCGGGCGATGATCACCTGCTGGATCTGACTGGTCCCCTCGTAGATCCGGAACAACCGCGCATCCCGATAGAACCGCTCCACCGCGACGCCCCGCATGTACCCCGCACCCCCGTGGATCTGCACCGCCCGGTCCGCCACCCTGTTTACCATCTCCGAACAGAAGTACTTCGCCGCCGACGGTCCGGTGATCTTGTCGGTCCCGGCGTCGTACGCGGCGGCGACCTCCCGCACCAGCGCCCGCCCCGCGTAGTGGTCGGTCACCGAATCGGCCACCAACCCCTGGATCAACTGGAACCGCGCGATCGGCGCACCCCCGGAACGCCGGGTCTGCGAAAACTCCACCGACTCCGCCACCAACCGCCCCGCCATCCCCACGCAGAACGCCGCGATGTGAACCCGCCCGTGCGCCAGGCACTGGGCCGCGATGCGGAAGCCGTTGTTCACGCCGTCCTCGCCGCCGACGGCCGCGTCGCGCGGCAGCACCACGTCGTCAAAACTCACGTCGGCAGTGTGGGCGCCGAACTGGCCCATCTTGCGGTCGGCAGGCCCCACGCTGACCCCCGGCGTATCCGCGGGAACCAGGAACGCGGTGATCCCGCGGTTGCCCGGCGCGTCCGGATCCGTGCGCGCGAAGACCATGAACACATCCGCGACCGGCGCATTCGTGATGTACCGCTTCGCGCCGTTGATCACCCACCGGTTCCCGTCCCGGCGGGCGCTGGTCGTGAGCGACGACGGGTCCGACCCCGCGTCCGCTTCGGTGAGCGCGAACGACGCGGTGACCTCGCCGGACGCCAGCCGCGGCAGCCACTCTTTCTTCTGCTCGTCGGTGGCCCCTTCGAGCAGCACGTGCCCCGCGATGCCGTTGTTCGTGCCGAACAGCGACCGCAGCGCGGGCGTCGTCCACCCGAGTTCGAAGACGAGCTCGATTTCCTGCGTGACCGACAGCCCGAGGCCGCCGTACTGCTCCGGAATCGTGAAGCCGTAAAGCCCCATGTCCTTGCAGGCGGCGACGAGCGACTCGGGCACCGCGTCCGTAGCGTCGATCTCCTCCTCGCGCGGAACCACCTCATTACGGACGAACGTCCGCACCGCGGAGACGATCTCGGCCAGGTCAGCGTTGTCCATCAGTCCTCCAGTGGGTCCAGCACCTGCGCGGCGCGCAGCTCAGCGACGTCCTTCGAGGTGTATCCGAGTTCCGCCAGAACCGCATCGGTATGTTCGCCGAGCGCGGGCACCCGGACCTATCGGCGCCGTCCGCCCCGCGACGATCGCCGGTGGCAAGATCGAGCTGCGGAGGCGGGCCAGCAGTTGGGTGGCGAACGGGAGGGCCTGCATTTCGTTCGAGGGCCAGGACGCGGATACCCGTCAGCGGCATCATCTACTTCGGGGCGCGGATCCGATCGCGCAGACGCTCCACCGTCTCCCGGAAGTACGGCTGCGCCACCGACCACTCCTGCGCGGCCAGCTCCATCGCGGCGGCCTCGTCCGGTGTGCGGAGTCCGCGCGAGGCCCGCAGCGTGGCCTTGGCCAGCCGCACGAGCTCCGGGGACCGCCCGGCGACCCGTTCGGCGAACGTCTCCGCGAGCGTCGGCAGAGCGGCGTCCGGGACGCAGCGCCAGGCCAGGCCGTGGGTGACGGCCTCGGGCCCGGTCAGTACGTCACCGCAGAGCACCAGTGCCGCCGCGCCCTGCTCGCCGATCCGCTCGGCCAGCCGCCAGAAGTGCCCGCCGCCCGGGTGGATCCCCACGTCCAGGAACCGCGGGTCGAACCGCGCGCTCTCGCCGGCGAGGACGACGTCGCACGCCAACGGCAGGTTGACGCCCGCGCCGATGGCGGGCCCCGCGACGGCGGCGATCGTGGGCACCGGCGCTTCCGCGAGCGCCGTGAACCCCGCGTACGAGGCGGCCAGGGGAGTGGACCGGTCGATCAGCCCGTCGAGCGATCCGCCGGCGCAGAACACGGGCGGCTCGGCGTCGAGAACGAGCACCCGGGCGTCTTCGCCCAGCAGTGAACACACCCCAGCACAAAGCTCATCACTCAGCTCCCTGCTCAACGCATTGCGCCGACCAGGATCCGCGAGCGTGAGACGGCCGATACCGCCGTACAGCGACGTCCGGACAAGAGGCACGGGGAACCTCCGATATGCGTATGGAATAATGTATATCGCAGCATCGGCAGCCGGAGGTCCGAGATCGTCACGCGAGCAGAAGTGGGAGCGTCCGGCGTCGAGTTCGTCGCCGACGAGGCCGGTGGGTTGTCCCGGCCGACCAGCGCCCAGCAGGTGGCCGCCCACATCCGGCGGATGATCTTCGATCAGCGGCTGCGGGCCGGCGAGCGCGTCCCGCAGGACGAAATCGCCGCGGAGCTGCGGGTGAGCCGGGTGCCGGTGCGTGAGGCCGTCATCGCGCTCGACCGCGAGGGTTGGGTCACGTCGCGGCCGCACCTCGGGGCGTTCGTGAACGGGCTCGACGAGAACTCGGTCCGGGACCACTACGAGCTCCTCGGGCTGATGTACGGCCTGGCGGCCCGCCGTGCGGTGGAACGCGGGTCCGACGAGGGCATCGCCGCGGTCGCGGAAACTGCCAAAGAGCTCCAAGCTACGAACGATGCCGACGCTTTCGCCGCGTTGAATACCGCGTTCCTGCGTCAGGTGTTGGTGTTGGCGTCGTCGCGGCGGATCAGCGCGGTGGCGCGGGTGATCACCACGAACATCGTGCCGGGGAACTTCTTCGCGCAGGTGCCCGGGGTGATCCGCGTTCACAAGCGGGGGATGCGGGGGATCGTGAAGGCGCTGAAAGCCGGCGACGGCCCCGGCGCCGAGTCCGCGTTCGTCGACCTGCTCCGAGCCGAAACCGACAGCGTCGTGTCCCTCCTCAACCAGCGCGGCCTCCTTTCCTGAGGGGGCGGCCCGCTGAGAACGACGCTGCCGAGCGGGCGGCAGGACTTGAGTATCACCTATACGCGGCGTCCTGCCGCCCGATCGGCAGCGTCGCCCTCAGCGGGCTCCAGGTTCGGGCTTCGGCGCCTGCGGCGCCGCTACGAGCTTCGCTATTTCGTCGTCGGAGTAGCCGGCGATGGCGCGCAACACTTCCGCCGTGTCGGCGCCCGTAATCCGTCATCGGGGAAGCAGATGGGGGTCGGCATCATCTCGGTGCCGGTGACTGCGGCGTTCGGCCAGAGCATTCGGGACGCGAACTGGGGATCGTCCCCGATCGTCTGGGGCGTGTTCACCGGCGCGAGTGGCACGTGCGCGGTGACGCCCAGCTCCACCCACTCCCACGTTGTGCGCTGAGCGAACAACTCGGTCAACGCACCACGTCACCCACCGCGTGGTTCGCGACACGCTCAACCGCGACACAGAACTTGCGCCAGAACGTGTTCTCGGAAGTCATCAACTGCACGTGCCCGTCGACGCTCGCGTACGCCTGATATCGGACGCTCTCCCGCAGACCGCCGGTGCCGGGCGCACGCCGTCGGAATCCGTCGGCCGGGTTACCCGTGACTTCGTCCGAAGGGCGCCGGTAAGCACGCCACCCCTCGGTCCGCAGCCAGCCGAACGCAGCGGCTGTGACCTCCACCCGGCACCCGGTACCGGTCGAACGGGCACGGAGCACCGCCGCCAGGATCCCCAGCGCCCCGTACAGCGGGCCAGTACCGATCCCGATCGACACGTGGTCCGGAAGCCGAGCCCTCGCCGCTCCCACCCACCCGGCCGCATCGCCTTCACCACGACGTCACGCAGTCACCACGCGGCGGCTCGACCTTGATCACTTCAGCACCCAGGTCATCAGACGCGCTCACAATATATACAGTATTGAATAACTGAACCGAATCATGACTGCGCACCAGTTGACCGTGGGTAGAACCGGTTCTAGTATTTCGCCCACGTTGTCCTGTGTACTCCGTCCGGACATCGAAACGTGGGCCCGTAGCGCCCGGCTCCAGCACCACGCTCTCCCCGCGAGCTACGTATTTGGATCAACGGCGATCGGATGGTGTCCCATGACCGCTGCACCCGACCCGGTGACGTCCGAGCGCCGAGCGCACTCGGACGCGCCTACCGCGCCGGTGGCGCCGGTCCAACCGGACCAGCCGCCGGTCCGCCCGGACCACGTCCCCGAGCACGCGTACGGAGAGCCTCCACGCAACCGTCGTCTGCTCCGGCTAGCGCTCGTCGGTGCCGGGATCTTCCTGCTCGTCGTCGGCGTCCTGCTGCCGCTCTACGTGTATCCGCGGCTCGCCGTGCTGCCGGCCGATCCGCAGACCGAGCAGATCCTCAAGGGCACCGACGCGACGGTGCTCATGCCCGACATGGACGCGCCCGCCGGCGCGACAGTGCTCACCGGCGTCAACGTGACCGCCCGGAACTTCGTCGCTGCCGCCACCGGCGTCGACAACGACGGTGGTGACAACGTGTGGGACATCGCGACCCGCATCGAGGTCGACGGGCGCGGCCTGCTCCAGGCCCGCGTCGAGCGGCTCTCGATCGATCCCAACACCGGCGAAGCCACGAACTGCTGCGGCGACCGGCTGGTCACCGACGAGGCGGAGCCCGACGGCAAGGAACTGCGCCACGAGGGCTACTACACGTTCCCGTTCGACACCCAGAAACAGTCGTACCAAATCTGGGACGTCAACCTCGAACAGGCGACGACCGCCGAGTACGTCGGCGAGACGACCAAGGACGGCATCGACGTCCACATGTTCAAGAAGGCCGTCCCGCTGCAGAAGATCGGCACGATGGAGCTGCCCGGTGGCCTTTTCGACTCCACGGAGCCGAACGTCGACGCCGAGGCCTGGTACGCCGACACCCGGACGTACTGGATCGAGCCGAACTCCGGTGACGTGATCGGCGTCCGCGAGGAGATCACCCAGCAGTACACGGCCAACGGCAAGACCGTCACGGCGTTCGAAGCGAAGATGGACAGCGTCCGGAACTCGCAGGAGCGTCTCGACCAGGCCAAGCAGGCCTCGAGTCTGTTGCCGTGGCTGCGCGGCCGGGCGTCGATCGTGCTGGTGCTGCTCGGTCTGATCCTGTTCGTCGCCGCGGCGCTGGTCGGCCGCCCGCTGAACTTCCGCCGCCGGACGTCAGCGCACTGAAGGTACTAGACCTGCTCGTCCCGCAGTCGTGGGACGAGCAGGTCGACGAACTCGTCGGCGATGCGGTGGATCTCGTCGATGCTTCCGCCGCGGTAGATCGCGTGGGTCAGCCGCGACGTGATCAGCGCCCAGAGCATCGTCGCGGCGTCGTCCGCCGGCGCCGGGCCCAGCACCGCCACCTCCGCGGCGAGTGCACGCCGGGCGTCGCGGGCGAACTCGCTGAGCAGCGTCCGGGCGTTCGGGTCGGTGCTGCTCTGCAGCGTCACGTGCGCCCGGTAGAACTGCGGCTGCTGCTCGTAGGCGGTGATCACCCCGTGCACGCGGGCCCGCACGCGCACCTCGGGCGACCCGCCGTGCGCGGCCACTGCCGAGCGGGTGCCCCACTCGGTCAGCACCGCCGCGTACAAATGCTCTTTCGACGAGAAGCAGCGGTACAAGGTCCCGAGGGCGACCCCGGCGCGCTGAGCGACGTCACGCATCTGGATGGCCTCGTACTCCTGCGCCTCCAGGGCCTCGCGGGCGGCGACCAGGATCCGGGCCCGGCGTTCGACCTGCCATGACGACGTCGTCACGCGCGCACCCCCTGGTTGAGCTGCGTATTGTATATATTCTCATCGCAGAAAGGGGCCGCTGATGAAGGTCTTCACGACTCCGGACGACCTCGAGCGGGCCGTGGGCACCGAACTCGGTGCCAGTGGCTGGATGGAGATCACGCAGGAACGCGTCGATCGGTTCGCCGCCGCGCGAGCGGGCGAAGGCCGGGCCGTTCGGCGCACCGATCGCCCCCGGATACCTGACGGCCGCGCTCCTGCCCGCGATGATCCGCCAGATTTACCCGGTCGAGGCGCGGATGGCCGTCAACTGCGGGCTGAACACGCTGCGCTTCCCCGCTCCGGTACGGGTCGGAGCGTCGATCCGCGCGGTCGTGCGGTTGATCGAGGTCACGAAAGTCGCGGACGCCCTGCGCGCCGCTCCGCACTCCGGTCGGCCGCGACGGCGAAGCGCCGAAGAGCGTGCCCGCCACGACGCTCGCCGCGACAGTGAGCCGTCACGACCGGCTTGCCCGCGCTCGGATCACCGCAGGTGGCGAGCACTACCCGGTGCCCAGCGGAGTGCTGGAGACCGCCGAGAACCTGCGTCGCGACTACGGCATCGGCCGAGTCGAAGAGGACGAGTACGCGTTGCGCTCGCACGAGGCGGGCGGTGGCCGCGCAGAAGGACGGGCGGTTCGCCGCCGAGCTGGTGCCGGTTCCGCCGGCAACCGGGTCGGTGGTCGAGGCATCCGGTCGGTGCCCCCGGGGGCCGCATCCTTGCGACGATGCTGCACGAGCTCGACCAGCGGGACGCGCGCTACGGGCAAGACTCGCGGAGTGACGGTGTGACGTAGCTCACCGAGTGTCCGATCCGGACCCGGAGTTTGCCGACTCTGCCCGAAGAAACAGAATTCTACTTATACTGACGAGTAAGTTACTGAGTCAGGAGTGAGAGGAGGTGGATGTGCGAATCGGCTTGCTCTCGTACCGCAGTAAAGCGCACTGCGGCGGCCAGGGGGTGTACGTCCGGTATCTGAGTCGTGGAC
Organism: Cryptosporangium sp. NPDC048952; assembly: GCF_043197895.1. Lineage (NCBI taxonomy): Bacteria > Bacillati > Actinomycetota > Actinomycetes > Cryptosporangiales > Cryptosporangiaceae > Cryptosporangium > Cryptosporangium sp. NPDC048952. The sequence goes on from NZ_JBICTY010000004.1 coordinate 693,226, forward strand.
TGGTGGAGCTGGGGCACGAGGTGGAGGTCTTCTCCGGCCAACCCTATCCGGAGGACCTCGACCCGCGGGTGAAGCTCACCGAGGTCCCTAGCCTCGACATGTTCGGCGGGCCAGACTTCCCGCGCAAAGTGCGGTTCCGGGACTTCCGTGACAGGTACGACGTTCTGGAATTCGTAACTACCAAAACCGGAACATTCGCCGAACCTCTCGCGTTCGGCGCCCGGATCGCGAACGTCATGAAGACGCGCGCCAAGGACTTCGACGTCCTGCACGACAACCAGTCGCTCGGTTACGGGCTGCTGACGCTCAAGCGCCGCAAGGTTCCGCTGGTCGCGACGATCCACCACCCGATCAGCCGGGACCGGCGCGTCGAACTGGACGCCGCCCCGTTACGCAAGAAGTACGGCATCCTGCGCTGGTACGGGTTCGTGCGCATGCAGGCGCGCGTCGCCCGCCGGCTTCCGGTGCTGGTCGGGGTGTCCGACGTCGCCACCGCCGACACGATCACGGACTTCACGATCGATCCGGCGCGCTTCCGGGTCGTGCCGCTGGGCGTCGACACCGACGTGTTCCGCCCCGCCGGCCCGCGCGTTCCCGGCCGCATCGTCGCGGTGGCCAGCGCCGACCGGCCGTTGAAGGGCGTCGCCCACCTGCTCGACGCCGTCGCGAAGCTGCGCGTCGACCATGCTGTCGAACTGCAGTTGGTCTCGGCTCTGGAGCCGGGCGGTGCCACCGAGCAGCGGATCGCCGAGCTCGGGCTCACCGACTGCGTGACGGTGCGCACCGGCCTGACCGACGCCGAGCTCGCCGCGCTCCTGGCGTCGGCGGAAGTGATGTGTGTGCCGTCGCTGTACGAGGGTTTCTCGCTGCCGACCGTCGAGGCGCTCTCCTGCGGCACCCCGGTCGTGGCCAGCCGCGCCGGTGCGCTGCCCGAGGTCGTCGGTGACGCGGGTGTGCTGGTACAGCCCGGTGACGCCGGTGCACTGGTGACAGCGATCGACGCGCTCCTGCGCTCGCCCGCCGAACGTGAGCGCCTGAGCGCCGCGGGCCGCGCCCGTGCGGAAGAGCGGTTCAGCTGGATCTCGGTTGCCCGGGCAACCGTTCAGGCCTATGAGGACGCGATACGCGCGGTCAGCGGGCGGGGTGCCGAGCCGCCGAAGGCCGGTGCCGCTGCGGCCGGCCACGAGGGAACGGGGAACTGACGTGCTGACCGTGGACTTCGACCGGCTGCGGGTCGGCCGCCGGACGCGTTTCATCGACGTCGGCGCCGGTGGTGGGCGGCACTCGTTCGAGGCGCTGCGCCGCGGCGCCGAGGTGATCGCGTTCGACCTGGACGAGATCGAGCTCAAGAGCGTCGCCGACATGTTCGCGGCGATGGAGGAAGTCGGCGAGGTGCCGCCCGGTGGGTCCGGTCGGGTGCAGCCCGGCAACGTCCTCGAGATGCCCTACGACGACGGCCACTTCGACGTCGTCCTGGCCTCGGAGATCTTGGAGCACGTGCCCGAGGACGACGCCGCGATCGCCGAGCTCGTGCGGATCCTGGCCCCCGGCGGAACGCTCGCGGTGACAGTGCCGCGGTGGCTGCCGGAGCGGATCTGCTGGGCGCTCTCCGACGAGTACCACGCGAACGAGGGCGGGCACATCCGGATCTACCGGGCCGACGAACTCGAGCAGAAGCTGGTGAACGCCGGGCTGGTCGCGACGCACCGGCACCACGCGCACGCGCTGCACTCGCCGTACTGGTGGCTCAAGTGCGCGGTGGGCTCGTCGAAGGACGACCACCCGGCGGTGCAGGCGTACCACAAGCTGCTGGTGTGGGACCTGATGAGCAAGCCCGCGGTGACGCAGGTGGCCGAGCAGGTGCTCAACCCGCTGATCGGCAAGAGCGTCGCACTGTATTTCCGCAAGCCCACAGCTTTCCAGAAGCCGGTCGCAGCATGACCGTGCCGGCGGTCGACGGCGTTTTTTCGACCGAACAGTGCGTGGAGACGGCGTCCGCGATCGCCGGGACCCAGCAGGCCTCCGGCGCGCTGCCCTGGTTCCCCGGCGGGCACACCGACCCGTGGGACCACGTGCAGAGCGCGATGGGCCTGAGCGCGGCGGGCTTCCTCGACGCCGCCGCGCGCGCCTACGACTGGTGCGTCCGGACCCAGCGTCCGGACGGCACCTGGGCGGAGAAGTACGTCGGCGACGAGGTCACCGATCCGAGCATCGACACGAACTTCTGCGCGTACGTCGCGACCGGCGTCTGGCACCACTGGTCGATCACCGGCGACCGGGGTTTCGTCGACCGGATGTGGCCGGTCGTGCACCGTGCGATCAGCGCGGTGCTGCGGCTGCAGACGCCCGGCGGGGAGATCCGCTGGGGCCGGGACGCGGACGGGGAGTTACGCAGCGAGGTGCTGCTCACCGGCAACGCGAGCATGCACCTGAGCCTGCGGTGCGCGGTCGCGCTCGCGGAGCTGGTCGGTGAGCTGGTGCCCGAGTGGGAGCTGGCCGCCGGTCGCCTGCGGCACGCGCTGGACTTCCACCCCGAGCGGTTCGCCGACAAGAGCCGCTACTCGATGGACTGGTACTACCCGATCCTCGGCGGCACGCTGCCCGCAGCGACGACCGCCGCACGGCTGGCGGCCCGGTGGGACGACTTCGTCGTCCCCGGGCTGGGCATCCGGTGCGTCGCCGACCAGCCGTGGGTGACCGGCGCGGAGACCTGCGAACTCGTCCTCGCGCTCGACGCGGTGGGCCGCAAGGACGACGCGCTGGAGCAGTTCACCGCGATGCAGCACCTGCGGGAGACCGACGGCTCGTACTGGACCGGGTACGTCTATCCCGACGCCACGCGCTGGCCGGTCGAGCAGACCGCATGGACGGCTGCGACCGTGATCCTCGCGGCCGACGCACTGTCACGCACCACGCCGGCCAGCGGACTGTTCCGCGGCGAAGGGCTCGCGCCCGGGGTATTGGAGGGGACTTGTCCATGTCCGGCGAATCGGTAGTTTTTCCGGGGGAGTTGGCAGCGCTTGCCGAGTCGGTGAAAGGCTTCATGCCTGCCGACGAAGGGCTCGCGCTGCACGCGGCCGTGCTGAGCCACCTCGGCGACGGTGTGGCGGTGGAGATCGGCACGTACTGCGGCAAGTCCAGCATCTACCTGGGGCACGCCGCGACGCTGACCGGCGGCACGATCGTGACGATCGACCACCACCGGGGCTCCGAGGAGCACCAGGAGGGGTGGGAGTACCACGACCGGTCGCTCGTGGACACCACCGGGCGGCTCGACACCCTGCCGGAGCTGCGTCGCACGCTTGCCGCCGCACGGTTGGAGGACGTCGTCACGCCGATCGTCGGCCGCTCGGTGGACGTCGCCCGCTGGTGGGCGCACCCGATCGACCTGCTGTTCATCGACGGCGGGCACACCGACGAGGCGGCGCAGGCCGACCTGCGCGGGTGGGCGCCGTGGGTGCGTGCCGGGGGAGCGCTCGTCATCCACGACGTGTTCCCCGACCCGGCCGACGGCGGTCAGGCGCCGTACCGCATCTACCGCGAGGCGATCGACGGCGGGGAGTTCGCCGAGGTGAGCGTCACCGGGTCGTTGCGCGTGCTGGAACGAGTGAGCACCGGATCGGGTACTCACCGCTGATGACCGTGTGAACATGCCCGGCCACGAGCCCGATGGACGCGACGAGCGCCTCATCGGCGGGGGAGCGTGACGACGAGTTCTCGGGCCTACGACGAGTTCCCGGCCCTACGAGCGGCCAGCGTAGGCCCGGGAACCTGTCGAAACCCCGGAAACTCGTCGCTGGCTCACCGCGTCCAGCGTGCCGAGGTCGCGGATCGCCTGGCGCGCGCGGGCGGTCATCGACAGGAACATCGCGTCGGCGGCGGGGGTGCGGCCCACGGCCGCGTACGCGCAGCGTGGTACGCCGCCACCAGGGAATCCTCGTGCGCGCGGCGGTCGGGTACCGCTAGCGACAGAGCCACGTTGCCGAGCCGGTAGTCGCCGTGGATCAGCGAGAACGGGTCCTGGTGGTGCAGCAGCCACGGTTCGGTGAGTGCGGCGGCGGCACGCAGCGTCTCCGCGTCCTCCGCGGGTAGCGCGGCACCGAACCGCCGCGACCGAGGCCCAGCGCGAACCGCCCGCCGGTCAACAGGGGATGGCGCGGTGGCCAGGCCGAGCGTCGAGGACACCGCACGAGCGCCTCCGCCGCGGAGCCATGCTGGCACATCTTGACAGAACTAGAATTTCGTTTCAGAGTGTCGCCATGACGCTTCCGGCAGGGTTGCCCGTGATCGACACGATGATCGGGTTCCCCCACGAGGGGTTCGCCGTCTACGACTTCATCCGCAAGCAGACGAAGGACGAGGCGTCGAAGGCTTCGGAGTTCCCGGCCGAGTACATGTTCAAGAACGTGCCGAAGGACCTGCCCACGTCCGACCCGATCAGCGTCACGCTCTCCGAGATGGACCGCTTCGGCGTCGAAAAAGGCATGGTCGGCGTGGCGGACGAGACGTCCCAGCTGGCGATCAAGCAGCACCCCGACCGGTTCATCCCGTCGGGGAGCGTCAACGACCCGAACGACGTCGTCGGAAGCGTCCGGGCGATCAGGCGGGAGTACGAGGAGTTCGGCATCCGGGCGACGTCGGCGTTCCCGAGCGGCACGTTCCCGCAGGTGCCGATCGACGACCCGAAGATGTACCCGATCTACGCCACGTGCGTGGAGCTCGGCATCCCGATCTTCGTCTGCGCGGGGGTCCCGGGGCCGCGGCTGAAGTTCGCGCCGCAGGAGGTCTCCCGCATCGACACGGTGATGTTCGACTTCCCCGACCTGGTGTTCGTCACCCGCCACGGCTGCGAGCCGTGGGAGCAGCTCGCCGTGAAGCTGATGCTCAAGTGGCCGAACCTGTACTACTCCACCTCGGCGTTCGCGCCGAAGTACTACCCGAAGGCCGTCGTCGACTTCGCGAACACCCGGGGCGCCGACAAGGTGCTCTACGCCGGCTACTTCCCGATGGGGCTCTCCCTGGAGCGCATCTTCCGCGACCTGCCGAACGTGCCGTTCACAGACGACGTCTGGCCCAAGTTCCTGTACGGCAACGCCGCGCGCATCCTCGGAATCTGAGAGGCGAAACCATGACCGAGCTGGAGTTCCAGTTCTTCGACTGCGACAACCACTACTACGAGGCGCTCGACGCGTTCACCCGCCACCTCGAGCCCGAGTACAAGAAGCGCACGATGCAGTGGGCGACGATCAACGGCCGCCAGCGGTTACTCGTCGGCGGCAAGGTCAACAAGTTCATCCCGAACCCGACGTTCGACCCGGTGGCCGCGCCCGGCGTCATGGACGAGTACTTCCGCGGCCGCAACCCGAAAAGTGCCGACCCGAAGCAGCTCTTCGGCGAGCTCGAGCCGATCCGCGCCGAGTACCGCGACCGCGACGCCCGCATCGCCTGCATGGACGCCCAGGGCATGGAGGCCTGCATCATGCTCCCGACGCTCGGCGTCGGCATGGAGCAGGCGCTGATCCACGACCTCCCGGCGATGACGGCCGCGTTCCGCGCGTTCAACCGCTGGCTCGACGAGGACTGGGGCTTCGCGTACCAGGGGCGCATCTTCGCCGCGCCGTACATCACGCTCTCCGACCCGGACAACGCCGTGCGTGAACTCGAGTGGGCGCTGGAGCGCGACGCGCGGTTCGTCGTCATGGTCGGTGGCCCGGTGACGACGGCGCTCGGTTCGCGCGCACCCGGCGACACGATGTTCGACGGGTTCTGGCAGCTGGCCAACGACTCCGGCATCACGGTGCTCTACCACGGTGGCGAGTCGCCCTACACGAAGTACCTCAAGGACTGGGGCGAGAACGACTTCACCGAGGCGTTCCGGGCCAACGCGTTCCGCGGTCTGGTCAGCGCCAACCCGCTCCAGGACACGATCGCCTCGCACCTCGCGCTCGGCCTGTTCGCCCGCTTCCCGAACCTGCGTGTGGCGTCGATCGAAGTGGGTTCGGATTGGGTGTTCCACCTGTTCGAAAAGCTCACCAAGTCGTACGGGCAGGTGCCGCACCTCTACCCGGAGGACCCGCGCGAGACGCTCAAGCGGCACGTGTGGGTGTCGCCGTTCTACGAGGACGAACTGGCGAGCCTGCTGCGCCTCGTGGGCCCGGAGCACATCCTGATGGGCTCGGACTACCCGCACGTCGAGGGGCTCGCGGAACCGGCGTCGTACATCAAAGACCTCAAGAACTACGACTACAGCGACGACGACTGCCGGGCTGTCATGCGCGACAACGGCCGGTTCCTGGCCACGCGCTGGCCGGTGTGAGCATGCTCGTGGCGAAGGCCAGCCTGGCCGGGCTGCTCCTGGAGGAGGGCGAGGAGGATCTGGCGGTCCTGCTCGCCCGCTCCGACCTGCCTGACCAGATCGACGTCGAGCGCGACGCGGCGAACCTCACCGCGATCGGCCTGAGCGGCGACGAGCTCCACGCCCTGCTGCCGACGATCACCGGTGGGACCGGGCCCGGAGCCGACATGGCCGACCTCGAACAGACGATTTCCGACCGCTGGGCCTACCTCGTCGACGACTGGACGGGAACGCGCCGCACGTGACCTGGGCAGATTGTGCCCTCGCGAGTCACAATGGTGGGAATGGGAGAGTACGACGTCATCGTCGTGGGTGCTGGCACCGCCGGGTGCGTGCTCGCGGGACGCTTATCGGAGAACCCGGACCGCCGCGTGCTGCTGCTCGAGGCCGGTCCGGTCTTCGCCACGCCCGGTGAGTTCCCCGAGGAGCTCCTGCGCGTCTCGTCGCTCTCTGCGGTTTTACCGGGCAATCCGTACAATTCACCGTGGTCGGCGTACCTCACACCGGATCTGCCGTGGACGATCCCGCGGGGTCGCGTACTCGGCGGCTCGGGCGCGATGAACGGCGCGAACTACGTCCGGGCGACCCGCGCCGACTTCGACGACTGGGTCGCGCTGGGTAACCCTGCCTGGTCGTACGAGGCGTGCCTGCCGTTCTACCGTCGCGCGGAGAACGACCACGACTACCCCGGCGACCTGCTCGGACCCCTGCCGGTGCAGCGGGTGCGGGGCGAGTCGCTCAGCCCGCTCTCGGCCGCGTTCCTCGATGCCTGCCTGGCGGCCGGCTTCCCCGAGGAAAAGAACAAAAATGGCGACGAGATGCCCGGCGCCGGGTTGATGCCGGGCAACTTCGTCGACGGGGTGCGGGTGAACACCGCGATCTCCCATCTCTTACCGCACCTCGACCGGCCGAATCTCACGGTGCGGGGGAACGCGTCCGTGACGCGGGTCGCTCTCTCGGCGGGGCGCGTGACCGGTGTCTACGTCGGTGACGAGTTCATCCGGGCCGACGAGGTCGTGCTCTGCGCCGGTGCGGTGAAGTCGCCGCACCTGCTGATGATGTCCGGGATCGGGGCGGCGTCCACACTGCGGGCGGCGGGCATCGATGTGGTCGTCGACCTGCCGGGCGTCGGGCAGGAATTCTCGGATCACCCGGACGTGTACGTGGGCTTCAGCGCGCGGGGTGAGCTGCCGTTCGACCCGTCGACGTTGACCGCGCAGGCGGCGCTGAACCTCGACTCGGGTGCGGACCCGGCCGGGGACCTGGAGCTGCTGCTGTTCGTGATCCCGCTCGGCGCGATGATGACCGATACGGGGAGCGGACGGACGTCGCTGGTGAAGGGCGCGTCGGACGTACTGCGTCGGCCACGGCGGACGCTGTCGGCGCTGCGGGGGGTGTCGTTGCGGCGGTTGGCGACGCAGATGATTCGGCAGGGTGACCTAAATCTGATGGTGGCGTTGCAGCATCCGGAGTCGCGGGGGCGCATCGAGCTGGTGGCGGGGGAGCCCGTGCTGCACTTCGACTACCTGAGGTCGGGTGTTGATCGGGCGCGGTTGCGTACTGGCGTGCGGGCCGCGGTGGAGTTGTTGCGGACTGCGCCGCTCGCTGGGTACGTGGGGTCGATCACGGGGCCGGACGATCGGACGCTCGCTGATGACGGGTTGCTCGATCGGTGGTTGCGGGCACACCTGAACTCGAACTTTCACCTGTCGGGGAGCGCGCGGATGGGGCCGGATTCCGACCCCGGCGCGGTTGTCGACGGTGCGCTGGCCGTGCGGGGTGTGGAGGGGTTGCGGATCGTGGACACGTCGGTGTTGCCGGTCGTGCCGCGGCGTGGCACGAATGCCACCGCGGTGATGCTCGGCGAGCGGGCCGCCACGTTTTTCTGACCGCACCGATGAAATCGCGTCGTCGGCGCGGTCTCATCCTCATGAGCGAACTGAACTCCCGGACCGCGATCGTCACCGGCGCCAGCCGAGGCTTCGGCCGAGCCATCGCCGAATCCCTCCACGCCGCAGGCGCCACGGTAGTAACCATCTCCCGAACACCGCCCACCCCCGCCGTCGCGGCGCGTGGGGGCGGCGGTACGGGCGGCATCGCGGCGGTCGTGGCTGATGCCGCTGATGAGCGGGTGGCGGGCACGTTGGTTGCTGAGCATCGGCCCAGGGTGTTGGTGCTCAACGCGGGTGCGGTACCGGCGATGGGGCCGTTGCACACGCTGAGCTGGGACGACTTCTCGCGCAACTGGCAGGTCGACACCCGGCACGCGTTCGTCTGGGTCCGCGAGGCGCTCAGGGCGCCGCTTCCCCCCGGCAGCACGGTCGTGACGATCTCCAGCGGCGCGGCGCTGCGTGGCTCACCGGTCAGCGGGGGGTACGCGGGCGCGAAGGCCGCGATCCGGTTCCTCACCGCGTACGCCGCCGAGGAGTCGGAACGCGCAGGCCTGGGCATCCGCTTCGCGACGCTGCTGCCCCAGCTCACCCCCACGACCGACCTGGGCCGCGCAGGCGTGGGTGCCTACGCGGCCCGGGCCGGGGTCGATCCCGAGGCCCACGCCGCGAACATGGGCCCCGTGCTCACCCCGCACGTGGTCGCGGAGGCCGTCCGAGCGGTGGTGACCGGCGCTGCCCGGGACCCCGAGTACCTGGTCACCGCCGACGGCCTTCGCCCGATCCCGTGACCCGAGTCGTCGATGCCTCCGCGACGGGAGCCGTGACCGCCGCACGTGGCACCGCGGCCGGGCCCTCCGCGACGGGAGCCGGAGCTGTCACGATCGACCCCGTGGCCCCCGACTTCGCCGACCTCACCGATCCGTACCGCGGTGAGATCCTGGCTCACTGCTATCGCCTGCTCGGTGCGCGGCACGACGCCGAAGACGCTGTTCAGGACACGTACGTGCGGGCCTGGCGCGGTTTCACGGCATTCGAGGGCCGATCCTCGATCCGCCGCTGGCTCTACGTCATCGCCACTCGCGTCTGCCTCACCGCGCTGGAAAGCCGGAGCCGGCGCCCCATGCCCTCCGGGCTCGGCCCGCCCGGCGAGGGCCCCGGCACCGAACCCCCGCTCGACCTCGACTGGCTCGAACCACTCCCCGACGCGTTGCTCCGGCACGAGCGTGCGACCCCGGAATCCGTCGTGGCAGCCCACGCCGGGATCCGGCTCGCGTTCACGGTGGCGCTGCAGGTCCTCCCGGCCCGCCAGCGCGCCGCGCTGATCCTCGCCGACGTGCTCGGCTGGCCGGCGTCGGAGGTCGCCGAGGTGCTGGGCACCTCCCGTGCCGGCGTCCACAGCGCCCTGCAGCGCGCCCGGGCACGCCTGGAAACGCTCGGCGTCGCCGTGGACGACGTCACCGAACCGGACGACGCGGCGACCCGCATCCTCCTCGACCGCTACGCCGACGCCTTCGCCCGCGCCGACGTCGCACCGCTGGTCGACCTGCTGCGCGAGGACGTCGTGCTCGAGATGCCGCCGATCCCCACCTGGTTCCGCGGCCGCGACGCAGTCCTCGCGTTCCTCGAACGTCGCGTCCTCCGCGAGCCCGGCAGGTGGACCTTGACGCCGATCCGCTCGAACGCCCAGCCGGCCTTCGCCGTCCACGAGAACGGCGCCGCGCACGGCGTCCACATCATGACGATCACCGGCGGACGCATCGGACGCATCACCGCCTTCAACGATCCCCGCGCACTCGCGCGGTGAGCGGTCCCGTTCGGGCGGGTGCGGGCTCGCCGGAACGGGACCGCTCCGGCGTCACGCGGACCACGCGCCCGCGGCGTCCCGCGCGTAGTCCGAAAAGTCCCGCGCGGGACGGCCGAGGGCGCGTTGGACACCGTCTCGGACCTCCGAGTTGCGCCCGTCGAGCACTTCGGTGAACAGGTAGCTCACCAGCGCGATGACCTCCTCCGGCGTCTGCGCCTCCCGAAGCGCCGCCGTGTACGCGCTCAGCGGCACCGACTCGAACCGCACGTCCCGCCCCGACGCCCTGCTGATCTCCGCCGCGACCTCCGCGAAGGTCAACGCCCGCGGCCCGGTCATCTCGTACACCTGACCGTGGTGCCGCGCATCGGTCAGTGCCGCCACGGCAACGTCCGCGATGTCGTCCGCGTCCACGAACGGCTCGCGCACGTCGTCGACCGGAAGTTGCAGTAGACCGTCCTCGGACGGGACCAGATAGTCCTCGCTGAAGTTCTGCGCGAACCAACTGCAGCGCACGACCGTCCACTCAGGCGCCTGTGCCTGCACGACCTGCTCGCACGCCTCGGCCTCTGCTTCGCCCCGACCGGACAGCAACACCAGGCGGCGGACGCCCTGCCGCACGGCTTCGGTGCAGAATGCCTCGATCGTCTGCGAGGCGCCGGGAACGGCGAGGTCGGGGACGAACGCGAGGTAGGCGGCGTCCACGCCGGTCAGCGCGGCGGGCCAGGTCTCGGGCGCGTACCAGTCGAACGGCGGGGTGCCGCCGCGGGAGCCGATGCGGGTCTCGATGCCGCGCGCGTCGAGGCGGGCGGCGATGCGGCGGCCGGTCTTTCCGTGTCCTGCGGTGATCAGAATTGTCATGCCTCAAGGAGACGATGTTCGCTGAGACTCTTCCATCGCCGTAAGCCGCGCCCGCATACGTGATCGTCTACGGTGTTCGCGTGGACACTCTTGCCGGTCTCCTCGACGGGCCGCGTGCCCGCGGCGCGTTCCTGGTCCGTTCGCTGCTGACGCCGCCCTGGTCGATCCGGCTGCGCGACGAGTCGCCGCTGACGGTGTGCGCGGTGGTGCACGGCGAGGCGTGCGTCCTGCCGGAAGCCGGCGGCGTCATCTGGCTCGAGGCCGGTGACCTGGCCATCTTTCGCGGACCCGACCACTACACGGTCGCCGATTCCGCCGACACCGCGCCGCAGGTGCACATCCTGCCGGGCCAGGAGTGCCAGACCCCCGAGGGCCTCCCGCTCGGCCTGATGACCGACCTGATGGCGCCGCCCGGTGCGCTCGGTGTCCGCACCTGGGGTAACGACGCGACCGGCGGCACCGAACTGCTGACCGGAACCTACGAGGCGCACAGCGAGGTGAGTTCCCGCCTGCTGGCGACGCTCCCGCCGGTGCTGGTGATCCGGCACTCCGCCTGGGAGAACCCCCTGATCGGGTTCCTGGCCGAGGAGATCGTGCGTGACTCGCCGGGCCAGCACGCCGTGCTCGACCGGCTACTCGACCTGCTGCTGATCGGCGCACTGCGCTGGTGGTTCGCGCGGCAGGACTCCGCCGCGCCGGGCTGGTACCGCGCCCACGGCGACCCGGTCGTGGGACCGGCGGTCCGGATGCTGCAGTCCGACCCGGCCCGGGCGTGGACGGTCGCGCTGCTGGCCCGCGAGACCGGCGTCTCCCGGGCAGCACTCGCGCGCCGGTTCACCGAACTCGTCGGTGAACCGCCGATGGCGTTCCTGACCGGCTGGCGGCTGGCTCTGGCCGCAGACCTACTCCGCGAACCCGACGCCACACTGGCGGCCGTGGCGCGCAGAGTCGGTTACAGCAGCCCGTTCGCGTTGAGCTCGGCGTTCAAGCGGGTGCGGGGCGTGAGCCCGGCGGAGTTCCGCGCAGCGGTCTAGGTCGCAGCTGTCTCACGAAAGGTAACGAGACCAAAATCGACATTCCTGCCACCAACCGCCCCAGCTAGGGCAAGGTGTGCTCGCATGGAGATCGGGCGACGGCGTTTCCTCGGGTATGTGCTGGCCGCGCCGACGTTGGTGGCGGCTGCCGAACTGGTACTCCCCGCCCGCGCGACGGCCATCGACATCACCGAGATCGTCGACCTCAACGACGCGATGACGCTCGCGGCGGCGCCGACCGCGAACCTGATCGCCGTCGTCGTGAACACCGACGGCACGGTGTCGTTCGCCCTGCCCCGCGCCGAGGTGGGCCAGGGCATCACCACGTCGACGTCGATGCTGATCGCCGAGGAGCTGTCGGTCCCGCTCGACCGGGTGCGCGTCACGCTGGCCGACGCCCGGCCGGAACTGCTGTTCAACCAGCTCACCGGTGGCTCCAACACCACGTTCTCCACCTACACCCCGATCCGGGTCGCTGCGGCCATCGCTCGAGGACGGCTCCTCGACGCCGCGGCGGCCCAGCTCGGCACCACCGCGCTCACGCTGAAGGACGGGGTGATCAGCGACAGCGCCGGCCGTAAACTCGCCATCGGCGACCTCGCGGTCAAAGCCGCCGCCAGCTTCGACGAGCAGGTCTCGGTGCAGCTCACCGCCCCGAAAGACTTCACCGTCATCGGGACGCCACGCAAACGCGTCGACGCGCTGGCCGCGGTGACCGGACGCAAGACGTTCGCCATGGACCTCGACGTGCCGGACGCGAAACCGACGATGGTGTGTCGGCCGCCGACGCTCAACGGCACTGTCGGCTCGGTGGCCAACCTGGCCGAGGTCCGCGCGATGCCGGGTGTCACCGACGTCGTCATCATCTCCACGGGTGTGGCCGTGCGCGCCGAGACGTTCGGTCAGTGCATCGACGGTGTGCGCGCGTTGTCGGTCTCCTGGGAGCCGGGCACGGCTGCGGGGAAGTCGGACGGCGATGTCCTGGCCTCCCTGCGCCGAGCAGAACTGCCGCTCGGTCCGAAACCCCTGACGCCGACGCTCGAGAGCACGTTCACGTTCTACTTCCGGGGCAACAGTGCGTTGGAACCCAACTGCGCGGTCGCCGACGTCCGGGCCGGACGCGCCGAGATCTGGGCGGGGCTGAAGTCGCCGATCGTGGCCCAGCAGACGATCGCCACGAAGCTCGGGTTGCCGGTGTCGGCCGTGAAGGTGCACGTGGTCGAGGGTGGGGGTTCGTTCGGGCGCAAGCTGTTCTTCGACGCCGCGCTGGAGGCCGCGGAGGTGTCGAAGGCGGTCGGCAAGCCGGTGAAACTCATGTGGCACCGCGCCGACGACGCCCGGCAGGGCCGTGCCCATCCGATGGCCACCTCGCGTGTGCGCTTGTCTCACGTCGATGGGAAAGTTCTGAGCTTCAGCCAGCGGCACACGAGTGTGTCGACGGACCTGGGCCACGGGCTCGGGGAACTTTTCACCGCGATGGTGGCGAAGCTGCCGGTGGGTGACATCGGGTTCTCGGAGACGTTCTTCCAACTCAGCCAGTCGACGCCGTACGAGTTCGGGGCCGTGAGCCGGCTGCTGGCCGAAACCGACAAGGGCTTCAACACCGGCAGCATGCGCAACGTCTACTCCCCGGACGTCACGTGCGCGCGGGAGCTGATGATCGATCAGCTGGCCCGTACCACCGGTAAGGATCCGTACCGGCTCCGGCGTGACCTGCTGCGGGATTCGCGGGCGCTGGCGGCGTTGGACACGGTCGCGTCGGTGGGCGAGTGGGGCCGGTCGATGCCGGAGGGCACTGCGCAGGGCATCGCGCTGCACACCGAGTACAAGTCGGTGAGCGCGGCACTGGTCGAGATCGACAACCGTCCGTCGACGGTGAATCGGCCGGTGCGCGAGGGGGTGACCGGGCCGCGGGTCACCAAAGTCGTTTTCGCCGTCGACGTCGGCCTGGCCGTGAACCCCCGCGGCCTCGAGGCCCAGATGATGGGCTGTATTTCCGACGGGATCGCGCTGGCGTTGACGTCCAGCCTGCACCTGCGGGACGGGTATTTCCTCGAGGCATCGTGGGACAACTACTTCTACACGCGCCAGTGGAACACGCCGCCGGATCTGCAGGTCATCGTGCTGCCGAACACGTCCGACCACCCCGGCGGCGCCGGCGAACTCGGTGTGGCCACCGCATTCGCCGCCGTGGCCTGCGCATACGGGCGCGCGACGGGCCAGCTGCCGACCAGCTTCCCGATCAACCACGGCACGATCTCGTTCCCCGTCAAGCCGACGATCCCCCCGGTGCCGCCGTCGCCGACCACTGGTCGTTCCCTCGCCGAGTAGGAGTGCTGTGCGTACTTTTCGCGTCAACGGCAAGCAGGTGACTGTCGACGTGCCCGACGACGTCCGTCTCCTGTGGGTGCTCCGGGACGTCCTGGGCATCACCGGCCCGAAATACGGCTGCGGAATCAACGTCTGCAAAGCCTGTACGAGCCATTTGAACGGTAAGGCCGTGAACCCGTGCGCGATCCCGGTCGGTGACGTGCAGCCGACCGACGAGGTCACCACGATCGAGGGCCTTCCTGCCACTGTGGGTGCAGAGCTGCACCCGATGCAGGAAGCCTGGCTCGACCATGATGTCGCCCAATGTGGGTACTGTCAGCCGGGCCAGATCATGGCTGCTGTCGCATTGGTTCGCCGTGTCCGGGCCGAGGGCGGCTCGATCACCGACGCCGATCTCGACGCCATCCGCAACGTCTGCCGGTGCGGAACCTATGTGCGTATTCGCGAGGCCATTCGGGATGGCGCCGGGCGGGAGTGGTGATGTCGTTCTCTGACCCGCAGGCGGTGGTTGTCGAGTTTCTGGCGGCGTTGGAGCGGCTCGATGTCGATGCCGCGCTGGACCTCGTGTCGGACGACGTCGTCTATCAGAACGTGCCGCTGCGGCCGGCCCGTGGACGTGCGGCAGTGGGGCGGACGTTGCGGCAGATGATGCGGTTTTGCAGCGGGTTCGAGGCGCGCATGCAGAACGTTGCGGCTAATGGGCCGATCGTGCTGACCGAACGTATCGACGTTCTGCGGCGGGGGTCGTGGAAAGCCGAGTTCTGGGTGTGCGGGACGTTCGAGGTGCGGGCGGGGCAAATCGTGCTGTGGCGGGACTACTTCGACTGGACGACCCTCTTGGCTGCCGGGGTTCGGGGTGCCGGTAAGGCGGTGCTGGGCCGGCTCGGCAGGCGTCCGTCTAGAGCGTGAGCTTGAAGCCGTCGTGGGAGGCGGCGAAGCCCAGCCGTTCATAGAAGCGGTGCGCGTCCAGGCGCGACTTGTCCGACGTCAGCTGCACCAACGCGCAGTCCCGGCGTCGTGACTCTTCGATCGCCCAGCGCATCATGGCTGCTCCGAGTCCTCGGCCTCGCCACGGCCCGGCGACGCGCACCGCCTCGATCTGTGCGCGGAGAGCCCCGCGGCGGGCGAGTCCGGGAATGAAGCTCAGCTGGAACGTGCCCACGACGGTGTGGTCTGCGGCGGCCACGATCAGCAGATGGGCAGGGTCGGCTTCGATCGTCGTGAAGGCGGCTTCGTACGGCGTGAGGTCTTGTGCGCTCTCGCGCCGGGCGGCCAGTTGGTCGGCGGCGAGGAGCTCGATGATCGACGGCAGATCGTCACGTTCCGCTCGCCGTAGCACGACGCCGCCGTCTTCGAGCACGACCGGCAGCGTTCCCTCGACCATCCCTGTACTCCTCACCGCCCGACGACCAGCCTGTCCCGACACGAAGACCTTAGGCGCCGTTCAGGCTACGATCGTCGGTCCACTCACGCTGCGCCGGGAAGCGCTCTCGATCGCCGGCGCCGAGTGCCAGGTGATCCTCGCCTACCACGCCGACCCGGGAACATCGTCGGCGGAAGCACTGTCGCGGCTTCTCTGACCACGGCGGCGGCGGTCGACACTGCCGCCGCAGGCCGGGGCGCGCGTCATCCGCGGCGCGAGTGGGCAGTGACTGTCCTGAATGCTGGGTCGGACGCCGGTATAGCTGCCAAAATGTCGGTATGTCGCGCTCTTCATCGCCAGCTCCCGTAGTGGACTTGCGAGACCCGGCTGTCCTCGGCGATCCGATGCGCGGCTACGACCACGTCCTCGCCGACTCGCCGGTCTGCTGGGCGCGGCTTCCGAGCGGGGACGAGGGGTGGCTGATCACCCGCAACGCCGACGTCCGGGCCGTCCTCGCGGACCCCGCTGTCCGCAACGATCCGACCGGGCTTCCCGGGCACGGTGCCCAGAGCCAGGAGCAGGCCTTCCTCGATCTGGGGACGCCGCCGGAGCACCTTCCCTACCTGCGGGCCAGCATGCTCAGCCTGGACGGCGCCGAGCACGCGCGGCTGCGCCGGGGAATCCGCGACGCGTTCACCGGGACACGGGTGAGCGCACGGCGTCCCCGGGTGCAGCAAATCGTCGACCAGTTGCTCGACCGGCTCGAGGGCTCCACCGGAGCAGTGAATCTGCTCGAAGGGTTCGCGTATCCGCTGGCCACGGCCGTGGTGTGTGAACTGGTGGGCGTGCCGGAGGCCGACTGGACGGACTGGTGGCGCTGGGGGAAGGTGCTGGTCGGCGACGAACCGATCCGGATCGCGTCCACACTGGGCGAGATGTTCGCCTACTGCCACGACCTGGTCGACCGGCGCCGCGCCGACCCGCAGGACGACCTGGTCAGCCGGATCGTCGCCCAGGACGGCACGACCGACGTCGACGCGGTGGCCCTCGTCGTGTTCCTCGTGCTCGCCGGGCACGAAACCATGGCGCACATGCTGTCCAACGGCGCGCTCGCCCTCATGAGCGACAACGCTCAGCTCGACCTGCTGCGCGCCGAGCCGGAGCTGTGGCCGGCCGCCGTGCGCGAGCTGGTTCGCACCGACGGCCCGGTGCAGCTCGCCCGGCTGCGCTACGCCGCGACCGACCTGGTGGTGGGCGGCGTCCAGATCAAGGCCGGCGACGCGATCCAGGTGGTTCTCGGGGCGGCGAACCGTGACCCGGCGCGATTCGCCCACCCCCACCACATGGACGTGCGGTGGCAGCACGAGCAGGGGCTGCGCGAGGGTGGCGTCGGATTCGGCTGGGGACCGCACCATTGCCTCGGCGTCGCGCTCGCGAAGCTGGAGGCCGAGGTCGGCCTGCGGAGCCTGTTCGAGCGCTTCCCGCGGATGAGCCCGCTGGGCGAGCCCGCGTGGGTGCCGCTGCCCCGCGGGCGGCACCGGGTCGCCCTGAACGTACGGCTGCGCTGAGGCGCCGGACTGCTCAGCGCGGACGCGCGAACGCGTCGACAGGCATCGTCAGCTCCGCACTCGACGCACCGCACGCCAGCATCCACAGCGCCGCGTCCGGGCCGAGGCTCCGGCCCAGGGCCCGCAGCGCCTCCGGGTCGGGGGAGAGGGCCTGCGCCTCCCCGATTCCCCGCCGGAACGCGTCGGCGTCCCAGCCGCTCGGATCGGCGTCGCCGAGACCGCGCGCCCCGGCGCTCATCGCGGCCAGCGTCGCGGCCGGCAGTGGGTCGGTCACGGCCATCAGACCGTGGGTGCGTTCCCCGACGAGCAACCCCGCCCACCGGGAGTTCTCCGGAGTGGGACGTGGCCCGGTCCAGGCGGGCCCGGTGCCGCCCACCGGCAGGCGCCCGGGGACACCGGCGGTGGCCCAGCGGCCGGCCCACTCGACGGCCAGGCCGGGAGCGCTCCGGGTAGCCGGGTTGTGGAACCGCGCCATGTCCCACCGGTTGCCGACCGCGACGGCGGCGAGGTCGTGGTGCGGCCAGACCCGCGCCTCCCACCAGAAGCCCCAGGGGAACGCGGCCGTGTGCCCCCACCAGTGATCTTTCCCTAACGCGGGGTCGGCGAGCTCGAGTGTCAGACCGGCGAAGGACCGGACGCCGCTCGGGCTCGGGCGCGCGACCCGCGGCGTCACCATGAGTTCCAACGACTCCGGCCGGACCAGGCCGGAGGTGCCCCGTGCGGTCCGCAGCAGGGACTGCAGCAGCCGTCCGACGTCGGCGGCAGTGGTCTGCAGACCGACGCCCGGGTAAGCCGCCGTGCGGAAACGCGGGCTCGGCACGCACCAGTCGCCGAACGCCATGTAGCCGGTCGCGGCACTGCCGGCCCGACCGCGCGAACCGGTCGCCCACGCATTCCGTGTGCCGTCGTCCACGCTCGTGCTGTTCATACCGGCCGCGGCGAACACCTGCTTCTGGACGCGGGCCCCGTACGGTTCGCCGGTCAGGTGCTCGACCGCGCCACCCAGCACCCCGATGCCGAAACTGGAGTACGCGTAGGGGCCGGGTTCGTTCACCAGCGGCACCGCCCCGTCGTACTCCACCGCCGTACCGGCCTCGTGCCGGCGCCGGACGTAGTCCAGGATCGACTCGGCCGGGGCCGCGGGTGACGTGGCCGTGACGATGTCGCTGTAGTAGCCGCCCTGATGGGCGGCGAGCATCGCCGCGGTGACTCCCGCCGGGGCCGGGCCGCGCAGCCCCGTGGGCAGGATCTGGTCGATCGGCGTGTCCAGGCCGACCGCGCCGTCTTCCACCAGCTGCAGGTACGCAAGCCCGGTGACCGGCTTGGTGAGCGAACCGCCCGGTGCGAGCGTCTGCGCGGTCATCGGGGTGGCCGAACGCAGGTCCGCGAACCCGGTCGCGGTCGTGCGCAGTTCGTCGCTGGTGGCTACCGCTACGGCCACCCCGGGTGTGCCGGTGGCCGCCGCCAGCCGGGGCAGCACGCGTTCCAGCGCCCCGGTCACGTCGTCGAGCATGGTTCTCCTCGCTCAGCCCTTGACCGGGCCACCGTTGATCGCGATGCGACGGCCGTAGCGGGTGAAGGGGTAGTAGTCGTACGTCGCGTGGTGCTGGACGCAGCGGTTGTCCCAGAACACCAGCGTGTTCGGCTCCCAGCGCACCCGGCAGGCCAGCATCGGCCGATTGGGAACGATCGAGAACAGCAGGTCGAGCACCGCGCGGCTCTCGTCGCCCGAGAGCTGAGGGATGTGCGAGGTGTAGGCCGGGTTGACGAAGAGCAGCGGTCGGTCGGTCTCCGGGTGCCGCGCCACCAGCGGGTGTTCGCTGGACGGCGGCTCGTAACCGGGCGGGATCGTGGTGCCGCGGAACGCCAGCGCCCCGTCGTGCACCGCCGTGAGCCCGGCCAGCAGCTCCTTCAGGGGCGGCGAGAGCATGTCGTAGGCGAGGTGCATGTTCGCGAACAGCGTGTCGCCCCCGCAGCCCGGCTCGGGCATCCGGGTGATGTGCAGCATCGAGCCGAGCGACGGTTCCGCGTCCGCGGTGCCGTCGGCGTGCCAGCCGTTGCCGAACACGGTCGCGGCCTCGGCCGAAGTCGCGACCTCCAGAACGTAGGGGTCGCCGTGGTCGGGGGGCGGGTTCACCGGGCGCAGCTCACCGAAGTGCGCGGCCAGCCGGTGGTGGTCGGCCGGCGTGAGGGCCTGGTCGCGGAACACGAGCACGTGGTGGTCGAGGAAGGCCGTCCGGAGCTCGGTGAGCTCGTCGTCGGTCAGCTCCGTGGTCAGGTCCAGGCCGGTGACCTCAGCCCCGATCACCGGGGTCAGGGCGCGCAACGTCAGCGTCCGGTAGTCGCGTGGGGGTCGGGTGGTGATCCGCCTGACGGCGTCGAGCTCGTACTGCTCCATGCTCATCCTTCCGGGGTCAGGTCGAACGCCCCGGCCACGGTGGTGGCGTGGGGTGTGCGCACGATGCCGTAGTGGGTCGTGGGCAGTTCGTGCCACGAACTCGGTTCCCCCAGGAGATCCCGCCAGCCGTCGCGGTCGGCGACCGGCAGGCCGGGCTCGGGGTCGGTGGCCAGCCACACGTGGCTCGGCGTCGACGTCAGGCGAACAGGCACGTGCCCGGCCATGCTGTCGAGATTGGCCCGGCACGCGCGAGCCAGCCGCCGGGCGTACTCGCCGGCGACGCCGCCGGACGCGCCCAGCTCCCGCGCGAACAGCGCTTCCAACTGGGCGTCGCTGTAGTCGGCGGCGGCGGCCCCGGGCGGTGGCGGATCGATGAGGTGCAGCGCCCGGACCGGCTGCCCAGTGGCCTCGGCGTCCGCGGCCATACCGGCGGCCACCCAGGCGCCGAACGACCACCCGGCCAGCTGCCAGGTGCGGGCGGGAAACTGCGCCCGCAGCGCGTCGTAGTACCGGCGGGCCCGCTCGGCGACCGGCCAGCCGGGCGGCTCCGGCCGGTTCAGCGCCGGGTCGGCGATCACACAGACGCCGAGCGCCGGGTCGAGCGCGGCGACGAGCGCGCGGTAGGCCTGGACGTCACCCCCGACCGGGTGCACGAGGCAGACGGCCTCCCGGCCGGTGCCTTCCCGCCACACCTGCACGGTGACCGCGTCGGTGCCGGCGTCGGTCGCCAGCTGGGCGAGCAGCGACTCCATCGTCACTTCGGGACCGAGCGAGGCGGGGTCGACGTCGACGCCGAACAGGCGCTTCACCGCTTCGACGAGTTCCAGCAGCAGCAGGGAGTCGGCGCCCAGGTCGTAGAGCGGCACGTCGAGCTCGAGTTCGTCGACGCCCAGCAACGCACGCACCTCGTCGACCAGCTCGGCTCCGGAGCTCCGGGCCGGCTCGGCCGCCGGCGGGGCGGTGTCGCGCTCGTGGAAACTCCGGGCGGTATCGAGGCCGGTCGTCGCGACCAGGAGCTGGGGCAGCCCGGACGCCAGCGCGCGGGCGAAGGTCCGCCGCCCTTCCTCGTCGCTCAGGCCGACGGCCAGGTGGGCCTGGTGCCGGGCATCGGTCTCCAGCGCCGCGACGGCCATGCCGGACTCCCGCCAGACGTCCCAGCTGATCGAGAGCCGGGCCGTCGGGCCGGCCCGGTGGGCCAGCGCGTCCAGGAAGCCGTTGGCCGCGGCGTAGTCCAGCTGGCCCACGCCGCCGAACTGCGCCGACAGCGACGAGCAGTAGACGACGAACGCCGGGCGGTGACGTTCGACGAGCCGCTCGGTCAGCACGGCTCCGGCGAGTTTGACCGGCTGCGTGCCTGCGCTGCGGGTGGAGATGAGCGCCCCGTCCGGTTCTCCGGCGGCGTGCACGATCCCGGCCAGCGGAGCGCCGACGCGTGCCTCCACCTCGTCAGCGGTGACCGTGGTGAGATCGGCGGCGAGCAGGTCGACGCGGTCGGCCCACGGTTCGAGCACCGCCGGGAGCCGGGGGGCGCGGGCGAGCAGGACGACCCGGTCGGCACCGTCGGCCAGCAGGCTCCGGGCGATCGCGGTGCCGACGCCGCCGGTGCCGCCGAGGACGAGGTGGACGCCCGCGACCCCGACGGGCTCCGCGGCCGTGACCGGCGTGCTGCTCTGCTGCCACCAGAACCCGTCCCGCAGGGCGACACGCGCCGGCGGCGTCGGGCCGGTGAGCAGGTCGGCGAGGACGTCGAGATCGGGGCCGGGGAGGTCGACCCAGTGGCCGCGCAGCCCGCTCTCTTGCGGGCCGGTGGCGCTCACCCCGGCGAGCAACCCGGCTTCCGGGCGCGTGACGGGCGCGGTCGCGGGTGCGGCGCCGGCGGAGAGCCACCACGTCGTGACCGGACGGCCGACGGCGGTGCGCAGTAGGGCGGCGGGAGTGTCCAGGCATGCGTGGCCCGCGCGGGCCAGTGACTTCTCGTCGACCGGTCCGGACAGGCGCAGCGGCAGGGTGTGGAGCCAGTCGATCGCGGTGCCCGGGAGTGCGTCGAGGACCCGGCGCAGGGACTCCGGGTCGGCCGGGTCGGCCTCGAACGTGTCGGGGCCGAGGCGCGCGAAGCCGGCGGCGCAGTGGACCCGCACCACCCGCGGATAGGCGGCGTCGAGCAACGGCGCGGTCAGCGGGCCCTCGCCGCAGAGGACTAGGGTGCGCTCGGCGCGACCGGCGGTCGTGGCCCGGCGGAGCCGGACCCAGGTGGGCTGGTGCAGCCACTCGCTCTCCGGACGCCTGGTCACGGTGGCCGGTCGCGGGAAGTCGTAGTCGCGTACGTCGAACGCGGGCGGCGGGAAGTCCCAGGGTGCGGGCGCCGACGTCCGTCCCCAGTCCACCGGCGTCCCGGCCACCCAGTCAGCGACGAGGTCCCCGGCCACGCCGGCGACCCCGGTCTCCCCGGTCGCTTCCCGGGGCTCGGCGGTTCGGAGCCAGTCGACCGCGGCCGCGGCGTCCGCGCACACCGCCGCCGCGCGCCAGCGGCCGGCCGGGCGCCCCGACTGCAGATGCCGGAGCACGTCCGGATAGGACTCCGGGCGCCGGGTGAGGTACTCCGCGATCCGTCCGGCGTCGGTGCGCAGTGCCTCCGGACTGCTCGCGGAGAGCACCACGCACGGCACGGGCTCGTCCGGCCCGGCGGCGACCGGCCGGACCGACTCCACCACCCCGTGGGCGTTCGTCCCGCCGATGCCGAAGCTGCTCACCCCGGCTACCCGGCGTTCGGCCGGCCACGGCTCGGCCCGGGTCGGAACCCGGAACGGCCCGAGGTCGAGCGCCGGGTTCGGAGCCCGGAAGTCGACGGTCGGCGGCAGCACACCGTGGTGGACGGCGAGCGTCGCGCGGATCAGGCCCACCACCCCGGCCGCCGCGCCCAGGTGACCGAGCTGGCTCTTCACCGACGAGATCGCACAGTCAGCGGCGTCGGGCATCGCTTCACGCAGCGCCGCGACCTCGATCGGGTCGCCGAGGCGCGTCCCGGTCCCGTGCGTCTCGACGTACCCGACCTCGGCGCCGGCCCGCCCTGCGCGTCGCAGCGCCGTGCGGATCGCTGCCCGCTGTCCGGCCGGGGAAGGCGCGCTGAAGCCTTGTTTCACCGCGCCGTCGTTGGTCAGCGCCGAGCCGGTGACCACCGCGTACACCGTGTTGCCGTCGCGCCGGGCCGCCCGCAGCGGTTTCAACACCACCACGCCGACGCCGCTCGCGCCGACCGTGCCGCCCGCGTCGTCGCTGAACGGGCGGCAGTGCCCGTCCGGCGAGAAGATGTGTCCCGGCCGGTACCGATAGCCCTCGCTGAGCGTGACGTCGACGAGTACCCCGCCCGCCAGCATCACGTCGGCCTCGCCCGAGCGCAGCATCCCGGCGGCCTGGTGGACGGCTACCAGCGAGCTCGAGCAGGCCGTCTGAGTCGTCAGCGCCGGGCCGGTCAGGTCGAGATGGTAGGCCACCTTGGTGGCGAGGAAGTCCTTCTCGTGGTGCAGAGCGAGCTGGAAGCCGTCCGGCAGCGCGGCCGGGTCGCCCTCGCGCAGCAGCTGCTGGAAGTAGGTGTCCTCGCCGCCGCCCGCGACGAGACCGACCCGGCCCGGCGCACCGGCCATCCCCGCGTGCGCCAGTGCTTCGACGCTCGCCATCAGCAGCTGCCGTTGTTGGGGGTCCATCAAGGCCGCGTCGCGGTGACTGATCCCGAAGTGTTCCGGGTCGAACGCCAGCGGCCGGTCCAGCAAGCTGCGGGCGCCGATCAGGCCGTCCGCCGCCGGGAAGTCCTCGATGCCCCGCCGCCCGCTGCGCACCAGGTCCCAGAAAGCGGCCAGGTCCGGTGCGCCGGGCAGCCGCACCGCCATGCCGACGACAGCGACCGGCTCGTCGGCGGCGACCGGGTCCGCCGGTGCTACGGAAGGGGCGTCCCCGTCCAGGTGCCGGGTCAGTTCCCGGAGCGTGACGTGCTCGAACAGGTCGGCCGCGGTGAACCGGTACCCCGCCTCCGCGCACCGCAGGTGGAAACGCATCAGTGTCAGACTGCTGGCGCCGGCGGCGAAGAATGTCTCGTCGGGACCGATCGATAAGCCGGTCACCTCTTCGAACAACGCCGCCAGCTCACCTGACGGCCGCGCGGAGCCCCGCTGGAGATCCCGGCCCGGCGTGCGTGGAGCGGCGTCCCGGTCGAGCTTCCCGCTGGGGGTGCGCGGCAGGGCCTCGACGACCCGGAAGCGGTCGACCCGCGCGTGCGGCGGCAGCAGCGACGCGAGGTGCTCGGTCAGCTCCGTCACGGTCGGCGTGCGGCGGCACTCGACGACCGCCATCAACCGGTCGTTCTCGCCGACGACGACCGCGTTGACGACATCGGGATGCCGCAGCAGCGCGGCCTCGACCTGCCCCAGCTCCAACCGGTGGCCGCTGAGCTTGACTTGCCGGTCGGCCCGGCCGTCGAAGTGCAGGAGCCCGGTGTGGTCGAAGTGCGCCAGGTCGCCGCTGCGGTAGTACAGTCCGGGCCGCTCGACGAACTTCTCGTCGACCGGTTCACCCAGGTAGCACCGGGTGGCCGGCAGACCGCCGATGAGCAGCTCACCGACCTGACCGGGCGGCAGGGACGCGCCGTCGGCGTCGGCGACCCGCAGTAGCGCGTTGGCCACCGGCCGGCCGATCGCGGGCCGGTCCGGCCATGCGTCCGGGTCACCCTCGAGGGTCAGCGTGCTCACGACGTGGGTCTCGGTCGGGCCGTAGTGGTTGTGCAGGCGGGCTCCGGGCAGCCCGGCGAACCAGCGCCGGATCGCCGGTGTGCAGACAAGTTGCTCACCCGCGGTGACCACGTCGCGCAGCCGCGAAGGGAAGCGGCCGAGCCGGACGCCGTGCTCGGCGAGGAGTTGCAGGGCGACGTAGGGCAGGAAGATGCGCTCGATCCCGGCGATCTCGAGCTGGTCGAGCAGCGCCGGGACGTCGTGGCGCCACTCCGGGCGGACCAGGTGCAGGTGCCCGCCGCGGAGGGTCGTGAAGATCTCCTGGAACGACACGTCGAACGACAGCATCGAGAACTGCTGGGTCACCGCGGGCGGCGCGTCCTGCCACTGGATCAGGTTCGCGAGGGTGCGGTCCGGAACGCGCACTCCCTTGGGCGTCCCGGTCGAACCCGAGGTGAAGAGCGTGTACAGCGGCCGTCCGGCGTGCCGGGCCGGAACGTCCGGTACC
Source organism: Cryptosporangium sp. NPDC048952 (assembly GCF_043197895.1). NCBI lineage: Bacteria > Bacillati > Actinomycetota > Actinomycetes > Cryptosporangiales > Cryptosporangiaceae > Cryptosporangium > Cryptosporangium sp. NPDC048952. The sequence goes on from NZ_JBICTY010000004.1 coordinate 718,055, forward strand.
GGCCCGCCGGCGAGCGTGACGAACTGCCGCTTGGTGTCGGTGTCGATCGCGTCGAACGCCGCCGCGTCGCCGGGGGCGAGCAGCACGCACCGGGGCCGGACCTGGCCGAGCACGGTGCGCAGCAACTCGGGCGGGTACCCGGGGTCGAGCGGAACGGCGGTGATGTTCCGCCGCGCGAGCGCGAGCAACGCGACGACGTGCTCGGCCGACGGCCGGAAGAACAGCGCGACGTCGGTGGCGTCGTCGGGGAGCACCGCCGCGAGCCGGGCCGCGTGCGCGTCGAGTTCGGCGTAGGTCAGGGTCTCCTCGCCGGTCAGCGCCGGGGCGTCCGGTGTCGCCGCGACCTGTCGTGCGAACCCGTCCGCAACGGTTTCCCAGGTCAACCCGGTGGCCGGGCCGGCTCCGTGGTCGGGAAGGTGTCGGCGGTACGGCTCGGCCAGCTCCGCCGGGGTTCCTCCGGCGCCGTCGAGCGTGCGGGCGAAGACGTCGCCGAGTGCCTGGATCTCGGCCTCGGTGAAGCGGCCGTCGCCGTACTCCCAGAGGCAGGTGAGGCCGTCCGGTCCGTCCACCACCGACAGCGTGAGCGCGCACTTGGCGTCGGCCGGCTCGACCCACTGCGGGGTGAGCGAGCAGCCGGGCAGGTGTAGGGCGGTGAAGTCGGTGTTCTCCAGGACGAACAGGTAGTCGAACGCCGTGTGCTCGGGATCGAGGTCGGCGAACGCGACGTCCTGATGGTCCAGCGCCGTTCCGGCGGCCTCGCCGAGCCGGCGCAGCTGGCGGTCGAGATCTTCGCCCGGGTCCACCGACAGCGGCAGTGGCACGGTGTTGGCGAACATCCCGACGGTGTCCTCGAACTCCCGCACGGGCCGGTTGACCACCGGCGCGGCGATCCGGGGGCGGGTCCGGCCGGTCACGGCCCAGAGGCTCGACGCGAACACGCCCAGCAGGAGTTGGAAGCGGGTCAGTCCGAGCGTGCGGGCCCACTCGTCGACCCGTGTCCGATCGAGCGCGGTGGTCCGCAGGCGCCCGGCGAGCGAGGACCCGGCGGTGCTCACGGCTTCGTCCGGCGGTGTTTCCCGCCGGGCATGGGCGTCACGCAGCGCCCGGTAGCCGGGGGAGGTGAACCATCGGGACTGCCACGCGGCGAAATCGAGCGGCGTGTAGGTGCGGGGACTCGGCTCGGCGCCGGACAGCTCGCGGAACAGGACGTTGAGCGACCAGCCATCGACCGCGATGTGGTGCAGGCACAGCAGGAGCGTGCTCGAACCGTCGTCCCCCGGCCGCCAGGCCACGCGCAGCACCCGGCCCGAGGCGAGGTCGAACGGGGCGGTGAAGAGATCGTCGTCCGGCTCGGTCCACGGGTCGTACGGCGTCCGCACGACCTGGCGCAGCCCTTCCGGCGTCGCCACGAACGCGGTGCGTAGCGCCGCGTGCCGCGCCACCAGTCCTTGGACGTCCCGGCGCAGGGCCTCGACGTCGGGCTCGCCGGTGACGCCGAAGGCCATCGGCACGAAATAGGCGGTGGAGGCCGGGCTGCGCTGCTGGAACAGCCACAGACGCTGCTGTTCACTGGTGGCCGGCGCGCTCGTCTCGGTAGTGGGCGCGGCGGGCACCGGATAGAGCGTCGTGGTCGACTCGGCGACCGCACGGGCCAGGTCGGCGAACGTGCCGCGCTGTACCGCCGACGGCGGCAGCTCCGCGCCCCACCGTTCCCGCAGCGCGAACCGCAGCCGCAGAGCCGTCAGCGAGTCGCCCCCGGACCGGAGCCATGTGTCGCCCGGCCGAAGGTCCCCGACGCCGAGGATCTCCTCCACGACCGCGAGGAGCTCGCGTTCCCGGTCCGACGGCGCGGGCCCGTCGGACGCCGGCCGCCACGCCGGGATGCCGCCGGCCAGCAGCGCGGTTTCGTCGACCTTGCCGTTCGCGTTCCGGGGCAGGTCGTCGACCCGGTACACGTGGTGCGGCCGCATGTAGACCGGGACGGTTGCGGCCACGTGCTCGTCGAAGGCGTCGGCGGTGAGCCCGGGCGCGACGAGGAACGCGTGCAGCTCCGCGGTGGCCCCGTGGCGTACGGCCACGTGGGCCTGCCGGATCACCGGGTGCGCGAGGAGCCGTTGCTCCAGCTCATCGGGCTCGATCCGGAAGCCGCGCACCTTCACCTGCCGGTCGGTGCGGCCGACGTAGGCGAACAGCCCGTCCGGCAGCACGCGGACCAGGTCACCGGTGCGGTAGTGCCGTGCCCGGCCGTCGTCCAGCCAGGGCAGTCGGACGAACCGCTGCCTGGTCTCCGTGGGCCGGCCGCGGTAACCGGCGGCGAGCCCGGTACCGGACAGGTACAGCTCGGCGATCTCGCCCTCGGCGGCCATCCGGTCGTCCGGGGCCACCGCGACCGCGTGGGTGTCGGGTAGCGGGCGGCCGATCGGCACCACGTCGCCGTCGAAGTCCCGGGGGATCGGGTAGCTCAGCGCGAACGTGGTCGTCTCGGTGGGGCCGTACCCGTTCTGCAGCACGGTCGGCGCGTCCGGGTTGGCCCGGTACCACCGGCGCACCGCCCGCGCGTTGAGCTGTTCGCCGCCGATGAGGACCCGGTCCACGGTGGCGAAGCTGTCGGGGATGATCTCCGCGACCGCGTTGAACAGCGTCGCGGTCACGAACATCGTGTCGACACGTTCGCGCACGAGGGCGTCGGCGAAGGCCCGCGGGTCACCGATGGTGTCGTCGTCGAGCACGACGCACGCGCCGCCGGTCAAGAGCGGCACCCACACCTCGAAGCTGATCGCGTCGAACGCGGGGTTGGCCAGACACGCGAACCGATGGCCGGGAGCGAGCCAGCCGGGCTCGGCGAGGCGGAGGATTCCCGCGTCGCCGATCTCGACGCCTTTGGGCCGACCGGTCGTGCCGGAAGTGGAGAAGAGGAACGACGCCGCCGCGGGTTCGGCGGGCGGCCCCGCCTCGGCCGGTTCGGCCAGGAGCTCGGCCGGCGTCAGCGGCGGCAGATTCGGCAGCCCGTCGTGGACGACGGCGACCGCGCCCGCGTCCTGCAGCACGGCGTCGCGGCGGGCGGGTGGGCTCTGCCGGTCCAGCGGCACGACTTGGCCGCCCAGCCGCAGCACGCCCAGCATGACCTGCACCAGCTCCGCCGAGCGGCCCAGAGCCACGGCGACCGCGTCGCCCGGCCGGACGCCCCGGCGGGCCAGGGCAGCCGCGACGGCCGCGGCGGACGCGTCGAGCTCGGCGTAGGTGATCCGCCGGGCGCCGTCGGACACGGCGAGGGCATCCGGGTGCCGCTGGGCCCGGTCGTGGACGCGGCGCGCGATCGAGGTCATCGGGCGCACTCCGCCGTGATCAGCTCGGCGACGCGCGTCAGCGCGTCGCTCTCGAGCATGTCCCAGTGCCCGCAGTCGGCGGGGACCACCGCGAACTCGCCCCGGACCCGGCGGCGCCAGAACGCATCGGTTCCCGGGACGGTGTCCTCGCCGACGGCCTGCACGAAGACCGTCCGCGCCGTCGACCCGCCCGGATCGTGGTCGCGCGCGGTCATCCGGTTGTGGTTGTACGTGCGGTGGTAGCGCTCGATCTGCGCGTCGTCGATGCCCGGGTACATCCCGTTGAACCGCACCAGCTTCTCGCGGAACTCGGCCGCGGACACCGGTTCGATCCCGGTCCGGTCGTCGGTGCCGGTGGTGTCGAGCAGGACGACCGTGACCCGCGGATGGCTCGGCGCCAGCCGCCGGCCCATCTCGTAGGCGACCAGGCCGCCGTAGGAGAGGCCACAGAGGACCAGCGTCTCGTCCGGCCGCGGCCCGACGAGCCGCAGGTACTCCTCGGCCATCGCGTCGACGCTCGGTAGCAGCTTCTCGCCGGGGTTGAGCCCGGGAGACTGGATCCCGACGACGCCCACGTCGTCAGGCAGCGCGGCGCTGAGCGGGAGGTAGCAGAACGCCGTCCCGCCCGCCGGGTGGACGCAGACGACGCGGACGCGCCCAGCTCCCCGCCGGAACTCGATCAGGCTGCCGCCCTCCGGAGGGCGGCCCGCACGCACCAGCGCGGCCTGCCTCTCGATCGTCGGGTGCACGATCACGTCCCGGATCGGCAGTTCCCGGTCGAACTCCGCGCCGATGGCGTGGGCCAGCTTGATCGCCGAGATCGACGTACCACCGACGTCGAAAAAGTTGTCGGAGACGCCAATCGCGGGGTGCAGCAGCACGCTCTGCCAGATCCGCAGCAGTGCGAGTTCGACGTGGTCGCGCGGGGCGGCGGTGTTGACGACCGTGGGCGCGCTCGCCCGGGCGTGCGCCAGCACAGCGTCCCGGTCGAGTTTTCCGCTGCGGTTGAGCGGCAGCCGGTCGAACTCGGCGAACACCGAGGGAATCATGTAGTCCGGTAGCCGGTCGGACAGCGCCGCCCGCCAGTTGTGCGGGGTCCGGCCGCCGGCTCCCACCACACCGGCGACGAGCCGGGGCTCGCCGTCGCGGTCCACGAGCACCGCCGCGTCCCGGACCCCGGGGACGGTCAGCAGCGCGGCGGTCACCTCGGCGGGTTCGATGCGGAACCCACGCAACTTGATCTGATCGTCACGACGGCCGACGTACTCGGCGTCCCCGCCGGGGAGCCATCGGGCGAGGTCGCCGGTGCGGTACATGAGCGCGCTCGGCACGAACGGATCGGGCCCGAACCGCTCGGCGGTCAGGTCCGGCCGGTGCAGGTACCCGCGGGCCAGGCAGTCGCCGGCCAGGAACACCTCGCCGGCCACACCCGGGGGCACCGGGCGGTGCCGTTCGTCGAGCAGGTACATCCGTGACCCGGCCAGCGGACGGCCGATGGGAGCGGGACGGTCGCGCGGCTGCGGATCGACGAACGCGCTGGCGTAGAGGGTGGCCTCGGTCGGACCGTAACCGAAGCAGATACGCAGACCGGGCAGCGCCGCGGCGAATCGGGCCAGCGCGGACTCCGCCAGTGGCTCGACGCCGGTGAGCACCTGCCGGAGCGCGAGGCCGGCGACCCGGCCGGGATCCTCGTCGATCCACCGGACGTACGCCGGCGGCAGGAACGCCTGGACGACGCGGTGCTCGGCCAGCCACGCCATCAGTGCGGCGGGGTCGGCGCGAACCTCGTCGGGGACGACGTGCAGCACCGCGCCGGTAGTCAGCGGGAGCAGCAACTCGTGCACCGACGCGTCGAAGCCGATGCTCGACCACGCCGACGTGGCCTCGCCCGGCGTGGCGCCGAAGCGGTCGAGCCACTGGTCGAACAGGGCCAGGACGCTGCGATGGGCGACCGCCACGCCCTTCGGCCGCCCGGTCGACCCGGACGTGTAGATCACGTAGGCCGTCTCGTCGGGGCCGGCCGCAACCGGGGTCCGCGTCGGTCCGCCCTCGGCTTCCAGCGCGGCGATCGACTCGGGGGCGTCGCTCAGCACCAGGAGCGGACGCGCGTCCTCACACATCGCCGCCCGCCGGGCCGGCGGCTGGGCCGGGTCCAGCGGCAGCCAGGCCGCGCCGGCCTTCAACACGCCCAGCACCGCGACGACCAGTTCCACCGACCGCCCGCACCGGACCGCGACGATCTCGCCCGGCCCGGCTCCGCGGGCGCGCAGGGCGTCGGCCAGCTTCGTGGAGCGCCGGTCCAGTTCGGCGTAGGAGAGAGTGCGGCCGTCGCAGACCAGCGCCGGGGCGTGCGGGGTGGCGTCGGCGCAGGCGGTGAAGCGGTCGACGAGCCCGCCGGGGCGGGGCTTCGCACGCGGACCCGTGCTCCACCCCGTGAGGATCGCGTGGCGCTCGGCGTCGTCGAGCAGGTCGTAGCTCGCGACGTCCTCGTCGGGGTTCGCGCTCAGCTGCTCGAGCAGGCGGACGAGGTAGCCGGCGTACCGCGCCGCGGTGGCCCGGTCGAACAGCGCCACCGAGTAGTCGAGGTGCCCGGTGACGCCCCCCGCCTCGTCGGCGAGGTTCAGCGACAGGTCGAATTTCGCCGGGGCGAACTCCACATCACACGACTCGACCTGGACATCCGGCAGTTCGAGCACGTCGTGGAGGGTCGGCACCCACGCGAACATCGTCTGGAACAGAGGGTTGTAGGCCGGGCTCCGTGGCGGGTTCACCAGTTCGACGACCCGTTCGAACGGCAGTCCGGCGTGGTCGAGCGCACCCCGCAGCGCCGTGCGGACCTGCTTGAGCAGGACGGCACCGGTCTGGGCGCCCGCCACGTCGGCGCGCACGGCGAGGGTGTTGACGAAGAAGCCGATCGTGTCGGGGAACTCGTCGCGGCCGCCCCGGCTGGTGGTGGGCACGCCGACCACGACGTCGGTCTGCGCGGACAGCCGGGACAGCAGCAGGAACCACCCGGCCAGGATCGTGGAGTAGAGCGTGGTGCCGTGCTCGCGGGCCACCGCCCGCAGCGCCTCGGTGAGCGTCGGGCCGAGCGCGACCGGCACCCGGTCGCCCCGGTGGTCCCGGTGGGCCGGACGGGGGCGGTCGGCGGGCAGGTCCAGTACCGGAGCGACGCCGTCGAGCCGCTCCCGCCAGTACGCCTCGTGCGGTGCGGGCCCGGTGCCCGCGAGCCAAGTCTGCTGCGCGCGGGCGTGCTCACGGTACGGCCGGGTCTCCGGCAGCGCCGGCGCGTGCCCGCGCACCTCGGCGGCGTACAGGGCGCCGAGTTCCCGCAGCAGCAACGTACGGGACCAGCCGTCGAAAACGCTGTGATGGACGGTGATCAGCAGAACGTGGCTTTCGTCGTCGACCAGCAGCCGGGCGCGGGCCAGCGGAGCGCACGCGGGATCGAACGGAGCGAGCGGTTCGTCCCGGCGCAACCGCGCCCGCTCGGCCGGTCGTCCGGTCGTGTCGGTGACGGCGAGCGGGAAGCCGTGCCCCGGGGACTCGACGATCTGTACCGGGCGTCCGTCCTCGACGGCGAACCGGGTACGCAAGGTCTCGTGGCGGTCGGCCAGGGCGTCGAACGCCCGGTGCAGTGCCCGGCGATCGAGCGGGCCGCGGAGGGTGAACGCCATGGCCTCGTTGTAGGCCGGATTGGCGCCGTCGAGCTGGGAGACGGTCCAGAGGCGTTGCTGACCGGACGACAGGGGGGCGGACACCGGCATCGGAGGGACGACCTTTCCGGGCGGAGATACGCGCACTGCTACCGCGTTGCGAGCCGGTACCGCGCCGTGCCGTCGCAGCCGAGGTCGGGCGAATTCGCTGTCTATTGTGGAAACTAACACCCTCGCGGGAGTTGGTCTCCACAAGAGACGAAAAAATCGGCAAAGGACGTACTTCGACGGGCATCCTGGGACAGCGGTGCCGACATGAAGGAGGTCGCCGGATGCGGGTTCTCTTGGTCACGTATGGGACACGTGGTGACGTCGACCCGCTGGTGGCTCTGGCCCTGCAGTTGCGGACGCTCGGCGTGGACGTGCGGATGTGCGTGCCACCGGACGAGGAGTTCGCCGGGCGGCTGGCCGGTCTCGGGATACCAGCGGTGCCGGTGGGGCCACCGATACGGACCTTGACCAGCGGCTCGGCCCCGCCGTCGACGGCGTTGCTGGCGCGGTACCGGACCGCTCTGGTGGACGCCCAGTTCGACGCCCTTCCCGCAGCGGTGGACGGCTGTGACGCGCTCCTGGCGGTCGGGCTGGCCCAGATCGGCGCGCGATCGGTGGCCGAGGCCGCGGGCATCCCGTACGTGTACGCGAGCTATGCGGCGGTCAACCTGCCGTCTCCGCACCACGCGCCGCCACCGCGCCCCGGCTGGCCGGACCCGCAACCGGCCGACAACCGTACGCTGTGGGACCGCGACGCCGAGCAGGTGAACGCGCAGTACGGAGCGGCGTTGAACGAGCACCGGGCGGCGCTGGGTCTGTCGCCGGTGAGCAACGTCCGTGACCACGTCTACACCGATCGGCCCTGGCTGGCGGCCGATCCCGCGCTCGGGCCGTGGCCGGTGACGACCGGGCTCGACGTGCTGCAGACCGGGGCGTGGGAGCGACCGGACGACCGTCCGCTCCCGCCCGACGTCACGGCGTTCCTGGACGCCGGTGACCCGCCGGTCTACGTGGGCTTCGGCAGCATCAGTCCGTCGCCGGGCCTGGCCGACCGGGCCGTCGAGGCGGTCAAAGCCGAGGGCTACCGCGTGCTCGTGTCCCGGGGATGGGCCGACCTGGATCCGGCCGGCTGCTTCGTCGTCGGGGAGGTCAACCACCAGCGTCTGTTCGACCGGGTGGCCGCGGTGGTGCACCACGGCGGTGCGGGGACGATGCGGACGGCCGCGCGGGCCGGCGTGCCGCAGGTGGTGGCCTGGATGCCGGTGGGTGACAACCCGTACTGGGCCGGCCGGGTGACGGCCCTGGGCCTCGGCGCGGCGCTCGACGGCCGGACGGCGACGACTGCGTCACTGGGGGCCGCCTTCGCGTCGGTACTGAGGCCCGGGGCCCGGGCGCGCGCGACGGCGGTCGGCGCCGGAATCCGCACCGGCGGAGCCCGGGTCGCGGCGGTCCGCCTGCGCGAATTGGCCTCCGCCGGCCGCCGCCACTAGCCGAGGGCACTGTGCTGACCGCTAGGCGGTATCCCGCTGCTCCAGCCACGTCAGAATTAGCTGGGTCGTTTCCTCCGGCTTCTCCTGCTGAATCCAGTGACCACAATCCAGACTGACCACTTCCACGTCAGGCACGAACTCCGTCAGGTTTTCTGCCCTCGCGACCGGGTCGCGGTCGCCGTAGATCATGAGGGTGGGCTGTCGGATGATCGGGTCCACGTCCGCCAGCAGACGCCAGTTGCGGTCCAGGTTTCGATACCAGTTGATTCCCCCCGTGAACCCGGTTGATTCGAAGGAGGAGACGAACACAGCCAGTTCGCTGTCGCTCATGACGGGCTCACCGAGCGGGGTCTCCATTCTGGCGAGGTTGATGAAAGCGTTGCCCGGCTGCGGCTCTGCGGGGGGCACGTCTTTCCGGTACAGGTTCCGAAGGAATTGAAACGTGTTCTCCTCGAACACGGCGTCCGCGACGCCCGGCTGCCGGTTGAAGTGGACGAAATAGAAGTCGGTGCCGAGTGCGGCCTCCATGAACTCGATCCACGGCATCTCTCCGCGCTCTTGATAGGGCACGCTCAGCGCTACCACGCCGTTGACCCGGTTCGGGTGCAGCAGGGTGAGGCCCCAGACGACGAATGCGCCCCAGTCATGGCCGACGAAGGTGGCATCCGCGTAGCCGTAGTGATCGAGGAGGGCGACGAGGTCGCCCGACAGGTGTGCGATGTCGTAGTCCGTCACGTCGGCGGGACGGGACGAGTTGCCGTAACCCCGCTGGTTCGGGACGATGACGTGGTAGCCGGCCGCAGCCAGGGCCGGTACCTGATAGCGCCAGGAAAAGGCGTGCTCCGGCCAGCCGTGACAGAGCACGATCGGGTTTCCCGCGTTCTGCCGGCCGGCTTCGAAGACTTCGAGTTCCACACCGTTGGCCGAAATGCGGGTGGGCTCGGGAAATTCGATGGTCATACCGGCAGTCTGGCGACCGATACCGGCCATCTACTGACCGGTTTGCCTGGCACCGTCATCCAGGTGCGAGCCGACCGGTTACTGGCCACCCTCCTCCTGCTGCAACATCGCGAGCAGGTGACAGCAGCGGAGGTCGCCCGGGAGTTGGAGATCTCCGAGCGCACCGCCCGCCGCGACCTCGACGCCCTCGGCATGGCCGGCGTGCCGGTGTACTCCGTGCGGGGCCGAGGCGGCGGCTGGCGCCTCGTGGGCGGCGCCCGCACCGACCTGTCCGGGTTGACCTCGAGGGAGGCTCGCGCCCTGTTCCTGGCCGCCGGCCCGGCCTCGTCTGTCACGCCGGCCGTGAAAGCGGCGCTGCGCAAGCTCGTCCATGCCCTGCCGGAGCCGTTCCGGGCGCAGGCCGAGGCGGCGGCATCGTCGCTCGTCATGGACCCGCAACGATGGGGGTCGAGCCGGGTCGAGCCCCGACCGCCTCGCTTCCTCGACGAACTCCAGGACGCGGTGATCCGCGGCGTCCAGGTCCGGCTCGGCTACATCGACCGCGAACGCAGCGAAACCGAGCGAACGGTCCACCCGCTGGGCATCGCCGCCAAAGGCCCGTCGTGGTACCTCGTCGCCAACACCGGGGCCGGCCGGCGGACCTTCCGGATCGACCGCGTGTCGTCCGTCGACCCGACCGGCGATCCCGTGCACCGGCCCGACGATTTCGACCTCGCCGAGAGCTGGCGCGCGATCGCGGATGAGGTCGAACGCAAGCGAACACCCGTCGAGGCCCGGGCGTTGTGCGTCCCTGACGGGATAGGCGTGCTCCGGATGGGATTCGGCGATCGGCTCGACGTGGGAGGTGCCACGACCGACGGCCGCATCGAGGTCGTGATCCGCGGCCACGACGAATACAAACTCGCCGGCGAGCTTGCCGGGCTGGTCGCATACGTCCACGTGACCGGTCCTCCGGGGGTGCGGGACCACCTGGCCTCGATCGGCAACGTGCTCGTCGAGCGATACGGCACGGACGTCGGGCCGCGGCGTTCCGGGCCGCGGAATAGCGGGTAGCAGACCTGAAACGCGTTCCCATCGAAGGAGCGGCCATGGCTCAGGTCACCGAAACACCGGAACTCCAGAAGGGCCTACGGCCGAGACACCTCCGGATGATCGCGATCGGCGGCGTCATCGGCGCCGGCCTGTTCGTCGGCTCCGGGGCCGTCATCAACGACGTCGGACCGGCAGCCTTCCTGACCTACGCCGTGACCGGCGTGCTGATCGTGCTGGTCATGCGCATGCTCGGCGAGATGGCGGTGGCGCATCCGTCCACCGGCTCGTTCGCCGACTACGCGCGGGCCGCGCTCGGCAACTGGGCGGGCTTCTCCGTCGGCTGGCTGTACTGGTATTTCTGGGTGATCGTCGTGGGGTTCGAGGCCGTCGCCGGCGCGGAGATCCTGCGGCGCTGGGTCGACCTTCCGCTCTGGACCCTCGCACTCGCGCTGATGGTGCTGATGACCGTCACGAACCTGTTCTCGGTGCGCTCCTACGGCGAGTTCGAGTACTGGTTCGCCGGCATCAAGGTGTTCGCGATCTGCGCGATGCTCGCGCTGGGCGCCTGTTTCGTGCTCGGGCTCTGGCCGGGGCGCGACATGGACTTCTCGAACCTCACCGCCGAGGGCGGGTTCCTGCCGAACGGACCCAGCGTCATCTTCTCGTCGATCGTCGTCGTCATTTTCTCGATGGTGGGCGCGGAGATCGCGACGGTGGCCGCCGCCGAGTCCGACGACCCGGCGCGCGCGATCTCGAAGGCGACGAACTCGGTCGTCGTGCGCATCTCGATTTTCTACGTCGGCTCGGTGTTCCTACTCGCGGCGATCCTGCCGTGGAATTCGACGAAGCTGGGGGAGTCGCCGTACGTGAGCGCGTTCGACGTCATGGGCATCCCGGGCGCGGCGGACCTCATGAACGCGGTCGTGCTCACCGCGGTGCTCTCGTGCCTGAACTCCGGGCTCTACACCGCGTCGCGGATGGTGTTCGTGCTGGCCGCGCGGCACGAGGCGCCGCAGCGCCTGACCCGTCTCTCGGGCCGGGGGGTACCGGTCGCGGCGATCCTCGTGTCGACGGTCGTCGGGTTCCTGTGCGTGATCGCGGCGTACGTGTCGCCGGACACCGTGTTCCTGTTCCTGCTGAACTCGTCCGGCGCGGTGATTCTGTTCGTCTATCTGTTCATCTGCGTCTCGCAGTTGATCCTGCGACGCCGGACGCCCGACGACGAGCTGCCCGTGAAGATGTGGGGTTTCCCGGTGCTGACGGGGATCGTGATCGTCGCGATCCTCGTGGTGCTGGGGTCGATGGCGGTGGGGTCCGACACCCGCTCGCAGCTGCTGCTGAGCCTGGGGTCGCTGGCGTTCGTGCTGGCTGCGCACGCGGTGCTGGCGTGGCGCCGCCGCCGGACGGAGGTACCCGCCGCCTAAGGCGTGCGGGCCACCGCGCCAAGGATCGACACGACCTCGTCCGGCTGGTCGGATTGCCGGTCACGATCATCGGGGCGCCAGCGGTGCACGGGAGTGAGGCCCGGTTCGACGAGGTCGAGGCCCTCGAAGAACCGGGCGATCTCGGGGCCCGGGCGCGCGCGGAGCACCACGCCACGGCGCCCGGAGTCCCGCTCGATCGCGCGCCACTCGTCGGGCAGGAAGTCCGACGTCAGCTGGGAGAGCGCGAGGTACGACCCGGCCGGCAGCGCCTCCACGAGGCGGCGGACCCGGGCGTGCGGGTCCTCGGCGTCCTGCAGGTGGTGCGTCACCGCGACCAGTAACAGCCCGACCGGCCGCGTCAGGTCGAGCAGTTCGCCGGCGCGGGCCAGCACCCGGTTGGGCTCCCGCAGATCGGCCTGCGCGTAGTGCACCCGGCCGGGCTCGTCGGCGCCCAGGGAAACCACCAGCGGGTCGTAGTCGACGTAGACGACCGAGGCGTCCGGCGCCACGAGATGGGTGCTGTCCGCGGCCGGGATGCCACTGCCAACGTCCAGGAACTGATCAATTCCGACGCCAGTCAAGAACGTGACCACACGTCGCAGGAACTCACGATTCGACCGGGCCGTGACCTTGGCCCCGGGGTTCACGGCCAGTCCGGCCTCGGCGGCGGCACGGTCGGCGGCGAAGTTGTCCTCGCCGCCGAGCAGGTAGTTGTAGATCCGGGCGGGGTGGGGGCGATCGGTACGCAGCTCGACGGCGTCGCTCATATGACCATTGTGGAGGAAACCGCGATGCAACCGGTGAACAACCACTGCTTCCGCCTCACCGGCAACTGGGCACTGGCCGATGACGCCACGTCCGCGGTGTTCTTCGCGGCCTGGCGCCAGCGCGGTGACGTGAAGCTGGTGCACGACTCGGCGTCGCCCAACGCCTGGACGACGAGCAGCGGATGACGGAGGTGCTCGCGGCCGCGCACGAGTTACCCCGGGCGGAGCGCGAAGCGCTCGCGCTGTGTGTCTGGTCCGGCGTGTCCTATGCCGACGCGGCGGAGGTGCTGTGCATCGCCGAGGCGAGCGTGTGCTCGCGGGTGAGCCGGGCGAAGTCGCGCTTGACCCGGAGGTTCACGACCGTGCAGGGGGCTACCCGATGACCGACCTTCAGCTGCCGCCGGAGCGGGACGTGTCGCCGGAGCGGCAGGACGCGATGCACGATGCGGTGCGCCGGCGAATTGCTCGGCGCCGTCCGCGGATCGCGGGCCGCATCTGATTCCGCTGGTCGCGGCCGCGGCGGTGCTCCTGGTTCTCGGGACGACGATCACCGTGCTGAGCCTGGTGCGGAAGCCCGACGGTCGGCGAGTGGGACGCGCGCGAGCGGACCTGCGCGGTGATCCCGCCGGAAAGATCGTGGTGGGACAGCCGAACGAGGACCCGGTGTCATGCGTCGCGGCTCGCCGCTGGAGGTAGCTCGGCCGCGATGCCCTCGAGGACGGAGAGCTGGGCGTCGTCGTCGCGGGGCCAGAGCACGGCGAGTGTCGTGACGCCGAGTTCGCTGTAGCGGCCCACGCAGTCGCGGAACGACTCGACCGAGTCCAGCGGACGCTCGTCGCCATATCCGAGGACCGCGAGCGACGGCAGCGTCGCCGGGTCGCGGCCGTACTCGGCGCAGACCTCGGCCAGCAGGTCGAGCTGCCGGCGGACCTCGTCGTGGCCGGAGATCGTCAGGGTCTTGGAGATGTCCTGGGTGATCCAGAGGTCACCGAACCGCGCGGCGAGGGCCATGCCGTTCGGTCCGGTGGCGGCGATCGCGATCGGCGGCCGCCGGGGTTCACTGCCACCGAGGGCGACGTCGTGCGCGGTGAAAAACGTCCCGGTGACGTCGGTGTGGTCGGTGCGCAGCAGCTGGTCGGTCAGTTCGACGTACTCGCGGAACCGGGCGGTGCGCTCGGAGCGGGGCAGTGGGGTGCCGCCGAACGCGTCGGAGTCCCGGCCCGGGCCTCCGGCGCCGATACCCAGCACGAACCGGCCCTCGGAGAGCGCGTCGAGGCTCAGTGCCGCTTTCGCGGTCGTTACCGGGTGCCGGAAGTTCGGCGAGGTCACCTGCGTGCCGACGCCGATGCGCGAGGTGGCCGCGGCGACGGCGGCCAGTGCCGTGTAGGCCTCGTGCCGGGGCTTGTCGCCGGTGAGGTTCAGGTGGTCGTACAGCCAGCCGCGGCCCAGGCCGAGACGTTCCGCGAGCAGCCATTCGTCGCGCATCACCGGCCACGGCGAGTCCGCCCACATCACGGCGTCGAGCTGCATCAGGTGCCTTTCGGGGTGGCGGCGGCGAGCCAGCCGGCGAGCAGTGCGGTGGCCACGTCCTCGACGACGTGGTCACCGGGAAGGTAACGCGCGTCGTGCAGCATCGGTCCCGCCGGTCCCTCACCGGTGCCGACGAAGTGCATGAGGATCGGCACCTGCGGGCCGTAGGTGGCGAAGTCGTCGGAGCCGCAGGACGCGAAGCTCGCTTTTTCGACCCCGAACTCGGTGAGCCAGCGCCCGGCCTCCGAGGCGAGCGCCGGGTCGTTGACGAGGGCCGGCTCGCCCCGGCGCACCCGGTACTCGCCGGTGCAGCCGGCGGCTTCGGCGATGCCTGTGATCGTGCGGGCCAGGCGCTCGTGCAACCGCGTCCGGTCCTCCTCGCGCATCGCCCGCACGGTGCCCGACGCCCGCGCGGTACCGGGGATGACGTTCGGCGCCCCGGACCCCTCGATCTGCGGAAACGTGACGACGACCGGCTGCAACGGGTCGACTGCGGCGCGGGCGGCTTCGGGCAGAGCGAGCACACCCCGGCAGAGCACCGGCACCGGGTCCGCCGCCAGGTGCGGATACGCCCCGTGACCACCTCGCCCGGTGATCACGATGTCCACCTCGTCGACCGACGCGTTCACCGGCCCGGGGTCGCTCGTGACGCACCCAGCCGCGACCAGCGGCTGCACGTGCGCGGCGATCAGCGCCCGCACCTCGTGGTCCAGCAGCCGCCCGGACGTGACGACGTCGATGGCGCCGGTCGGGCCGACCTCCTCGCGCGGCTGCAGCACCACGACGAGCCCCATCGGCAGTTCGACGCGCTGCGCGGTACGCACGACCGCGACCAGCGCGGCGAGGTGCACATCGTGTCCGCACGCGTGCATCGCGCCGTTCCGGGATGCGAACGGCGCCCCGGTCTCCTCGACCATCGGCAGGGCGTCCATCTCGGCGCGGAGCCCGACCGCCGGGCCGTCCGGACCGATCCGCAGCAGCCGACCGGTGCCGGCGATCCGCTCGGCCGGCAGGCCGAGCGCCGCGACGACACGGTCGGCGGTCGGGTCCTCCGCGCCGGACACCTGCGGGTTCGCGTGCAGTTCGTGCCGCAGCGCGACCGCGGCGGATAGCTCGTCGGTCAGTGCGCTGCGCCAGGCCTTCGAGAGTTCGTCCACTACACGAACGTATCCGCCACCCAGCCGGCGATGAACGTGCTCACGTAGGGGAGGTGGTCGAGGCCGATGTGCTCGGTCGCTCCCTCCTCGGGCGTGAAGATGCGCAGATCCCGCTTCGGTGTGTTCACCGCCTGCTCGTACGACCGGTGCGCGTACCCCAGGGGGATCTGTCGGTCGTTCGCGCCGTGCGCGATCAGAAACGGCGGCACCGGTCGTTCGCCCTCACGCTCGAGCCGCCGACGCTGCACCGCGCCCCAGTTGTGGTTCGCACCCCACGCCACGCACAGCGCGAACCGCTTCTCGAACGCGGCGACCCGCGGGGCGTAGTAGCCGCCCAGCGACCAGCCGACGATGCCGAGCCTGGTGCCGTCGACGTCGTCGCGGGTCAGCAGGTAGTCGACGGCGACAGCATCCGCTCGGCCTGGCACAGGTAGTTCGTCGCGCGCCGGTAGAGTTGCTTCGCGGTGCGCAACTGCCCCGACTTCTCGGCGTCCTCACCCTGCGCTGCCGCCTCGCGGATCGGGCGGCAGGCACGATCGACCTCGTCGATCAGCCCACCGGAGTTGAGGGCCGCGACGACGCCCAGGTTCCAGACATAGTTGCCGGGGAAGTATTCGAACACGCTTCGAACTATCACGGATCGCGGAGCCATGCGGAACAGCGATCTTCTGATGCTTGCTATCGGTGCGGTTTATAGGTGGTAGACGCGTTCGGCGTTGCCGTGACCGATCAGGTGGGCGATGCGGTCGGCATCGGCGCGGGACCATTCGTCGGTGCCGACGCGGTCGCCGGTGAGCGCGTCGAGAGCTGCCCGGAAGCTGAGCGCGCCGAGGCTGTAGAGCTCCGGCACCCCGTACGCGTCACTCGAGTACAGGAGCCTCGTGAACGGGGAGACCTCGGCGAGTTCCGCGAGTATCTCCGGGCTGCGTCGAGGGCCGACGTAGTGCAGGGCGAGCCCGACGTCGAGGTAGACGTTGGGGAAGACGCAGGCGAGGAACGAGGCCTGGCGCTGATAGGGCCAGCAGTGCAGGAGCATCACCGGGGTGCGGTGGCGGGCGATCCAGTCGCTAAGGAGGGTGGGGTCGACGTCGGTCATGCGGATGTCGTTGTCGCCGAAGCCGACGTGGAATTGGATGGGGAGGCCCAGATCGATGGCGGTTTCGAGCGTGAAGCGCTGGAGCGTGGGGTGTGCCAGCCTGGCCGGGGAATCCGCCAGCCAGCTCCGGGCCGCCTCGGTGATCTCGATTCGGCTCGGTGGGGTCGGGTCCAGGCGGAAGCCCGTGCGGTAGGCGGCTACCGATTTCACGCCGACCGCGTTGACTGCTGTGACCGTGGCGTGCAGGCGTTCGGGGAAGACGGTCGCGAACTCCGCGGGGTCCACGCCCTCGGCGGCGAGGTCTTCGGCGACCTTCTCGAGCCGCACGATGTGGTGCGCCCGCGCGTTCGCTTGCTTCGCGAGTTCTTCCGGCGTCGTCAGACCGTCCGCGTGGAAACCCGTGTCGACGAGATACCGCGCCGTGCCGGTCGCGTGCAGGAACCGCCGGGTCACCTCGGCGGTGCCCAGCTCCGCCCGGCGGGCCAGGTAGTCCTCGGGGGACGTGTGCCTGGGCAGGTCCAGCAGCGGCGCGCAGTGCCGCCGGATCGCCAGGCCGACGGGGGTGTCGAAGTTCGTCTCGCCCGGCGGCGGCGAGCCACCCTCGCTGATCAGGGCTTCGAAGTCGGCGCGGTCCAGGTCGGCGGTGGCGACGCCGTGGCAGTGGTGATCGACGAGGTTCAATAGACCCACCGGTACGCCTCGGCGATGGCGGTCGGGGACTGGTGCTCCATGCGCGCCGCCTCTCCGCGCCGCACCGCGACGATCGCGTCGATCACCAGCTCGTCCCACGCCTTGGCCAGAATGCCGCCGGTCAGCAGGCTCACAGCGTCATCCATTGTCGTTGGCAGTTTCGGTATTTGCTTGTCGCTCAACTCGGCCTCGGAGAACCGGGACGGGTCGCCGGTGATCTCCTCCGGCAGGGTGCGCTGCCGCTCGATGCCGTCCAGACCGGCCGTGATCAGCCCGGCGAACACCAGGTACGGGTTCGCGGCCAGGTCGACGGCTTTGACCTCCAGGTTCGCCGCCCGCTCGCGGACGCCGGTCATGCCGGTGACGACACGCAGCGCGGCCTCGCGCGTCTCGTGGCCCCAGCAGGCGTAGATCCCGGCCCAGTGGCTCGGCTGCAGGCGCAGGAAGCTGGCCGGGCTCGGGGTGTTGACCGCGGCCAGCGCCGGGAGCGCGTCGAGGATCCCGGCGGCGAACGCCTCGGCCTCGGGCGTCATGCCGTAACGCCCGTCGCCGGTGCCGTGCAGGTTCTGCTCGCCCCGCCAGGCGGAGACGTGCACGTGTCCGCCGTTCCCGACGCCCCCCGCGAGGACCGAGGGGGAGAACGAAATCCGCAGCCCGTGCTTCTGCGCCACCGCGCGGAGCGTCGCCCGAACGAGTACCGAGCGGTCGGCGGCCGCGAGCGGATCCGTCGCACCGACGGAGATCTCGAACTGGCCGGGGGCGTACTCCGGGTGGATCTGATCGACGTCGACGCCCTGGGCATCCAGGGCGGTCAGGACCTCGTCGCAGAACGCGCTCAGCTCGGTGAGGCGGGTGAGCCCGTAGGCCGGGCCCTGGCACGCCGGCACGAACTCGGGTGTGTCCCCCTCTTTACCGAGGACGAACTCGATCTCGACGGCGGCCTTGAACGTGAGGTCGTCAGCCGCCGCGACCGTTCGCCGGAGCAGCGACCGCGAGCAGTTGACGTGCGGGACACCTTCCTGGGTGAGCCGGTCGACCGGCGCCCAAGCCCAGCCCGGCTCGGCCGCGAGCACCACGAGCTGGTCGAGGTCGGGGTGGAGGCGCAGGTCCCCGTCGGGGCCACCCTGCTTGTCGGTGCCGACGATCGAGTCGTCGGCGAGGAACAGGTCGAACACCGGCGACATGCCGACGCCCCACTGCACCGCACTCGCCAAGGCCTTCACCGGTACGGCCTTGACCCGGGAGATGCCGGCGGTGTCCACGTAGGAGAGCGCGAGGCCGCGCACGCCCAAACCGGTGAGCTCGTGGGCGATCTGCTGGGCGCGGGTGGGATCGGTCATGCCTTCGTGAGCCCTTCGTCTGTGGTGAGCGCTGTTCCGGCTCTTCTCGCGAGTTGCGGAGCGGCCAGCACTCCGACCACGCCGACGAGCAGCCACACCGCGGCCACCAGCGGCGCGACGAGGCTGCGGCCTTCCGGCAGCGGGATGACGTTCCGGTAGAGCGTGTAGCCGAGCACGATCAGCCCTCCGACCGGAATGATCACTTCCCAGGCGCGGACGGTCGGGTCCTTGTTCACGAACAACAGCTTGATGACGCCGATCGACGCCAACACGTAGACCACTAGCAGCACCAACGTACCGATCACGCCGGCCGCGACGAACACATCGAGCGACGTGTCGTAGATCAACCACAGCAGCACCTCGATCACCGCGGCCGCAGCGACGACGCCGATCGCGGCACCGACCGGCGTACGCCGGCGTTCGTCGACGTGGGCCAGCCGCGGCGGGGCGAGCCCGTCGCGGGCCATCGCGTAGAGCAGCCGCGACGCCCCCACCGCGCAGGCCAGCGCACACCCGAACGCGCTGATCGCGGCGCCGAGGCTGATCAGGTCGCCGAGCCAGGCGCCGACGAACGTCCTGCCGAGGTCACCGAAGAGCGACCCGGAGACCTCGAAGGCCGCCATGCCGCCGGTGCTGTCGAAACCCATGACCTCGACCCACGTGACGAACACGAAGTACACGCCGCCGAAGATCGCGGTGCCGAGGATCGCGCGGGGGATGTCACGCCGGGGCTGCTTGGTCTCCTCGCCGAGCGTCGCCGCCGCTTCGAAGCCCGCGAACGACAGGAACCCGAAGACGACGCCGAGGAACAGCGCGCTGGAATCGGTGCCCTTCTGTACCGTGAACGGCTCGAACGAGAAGTCACCATTTGCGCTGACTTTCACCAGCACCACGACGGCGACGATCAGGATCAGCGCGACGGTCGCGGCCTCGACGACGAGCAGCACCCGGGTGCCGAGCCGGACGGGGGAGATCGTCAGCCAGAGCACGCCGAGGAGCACGACGCCGACGACCGGAAGCACCATCCAGTCCGGAGCGCCCCGCCAGATGCCCGTGCCATCGAGGAACGCGAGGAGGAACCGGGCCGAGGCAGTCGACGTCACAACGGCGTAGAACAGGTACGTGCCGAGCAGGCCCCAGCCGGCCACGACCCCGGGGCGCGGGCCGAGCGTCGCGCCGACGAAGCCGTACACCGAGCCGGAGTGGTGAAACTTCTGGGTGAGGCGCACGAACGTGTACGCGACGAGTAGGACACCCGCGGTGGCCAGCGCGAACGTGAGCGGTACCGCCCGGGAGACGCTGCCGACCATTCCCTGTGGATTGATGTTCGCCGCCATCGACGGCGCCATGAGGGCGACGGAGATCCCGACGGCCTCCCAGATGCTCAGTTCGCGGCCGAGCCGCGGCCCTTTACCTGCCACGGTGCACACTCCGTCCAACCGGTTGCGAAAGGCATATCCCTGTTCGGTTGCTCAGAACAAGGGTCGATCCGATTCCCGTGGGGTGTTCGTGGGGAGATGGGGTAGCTGATCCCGGCGCGTTTGCCCATTGTGGAAGGGCCGGGCCATGCTCATGAGGCACCGATTGCTTCATTACAGATTCACCGTCAGAGGAGCCGAGTTGACCGTCAGCGAGCTCGCGGCGAGCTTCGACCCGTTAGGGCCGCAGTACGAGGATCCCTACCCCGTTTATGCCCGGGCGCGGCGTGAGGAGCCGATCTTCTTCGCGCCGCGGCTCGACGCCTGGGTCGTGACGCGCTTCGCCGACGTCGACGCGATCATCAAAGACCCGGAGGGCTTCTCCTCCGTCAACAGCCTGCGGCCGCTCCGTAGCCCCTATCAGGCCTCGATCGAGGTCCTGATGACCGGCTACCCGCAGCGTCCCGACCACGTCACGTCCGACGGCGAGGCCCACCGCCGTCTGCGCGTGCCCTACAGCAAGCACATGACGACGCCCGGCCGCGTGAAGGGGAGCGAACCGGCGATCCGCAAGCGCGCCGACTCCTACATCGACGCGTTCGACGGCACCGTCGACCTGGTCTCGAGCTACGCGGCTCCACTGCCGCTCGAGACCGCCGGTGACCTGTTCGGCTTCGCCGGTGACGACGTCGCCCTGGCCGACGTGGGCAGCCGGTCGCTGTTCGCGCTCGCCACCCCCGACCAGACCGAGGCCGAGGAGGTGGAGGTCGCCCGCCACGTCGTCGCGTTCCAGCGTCGGTTGGCCGAGTACGCGCGCGACCGGCACGCTTCGCCGACGGGTGACCTCATCAGTGACGTCGTCGCGGCGCTCGCGCCGGAGGACGGTCCGCTGACCTTCGAGGACGAGGCTCAGCTGGTCGCGACGTTCGCCAGCACGTTCGGCGCGGCGCACATCACGACCGCCGACGGGATCGGCAGCGCCCTGGCGTTGCTGCTCAGCCACCCTGACCAGTGGGAACTGCTGGTCGCGCAGCCCGACCTCGTGCCGAACGCGGTCGAGGAGGCGCTGCGGTTCGAGGCGCCGATCCCGGCGCAGTACCGGCTCGCCACGCGGCCGGCCACCGTCGGCGGCGTCGACATCCCCGAAGGGGCGGATGTGCTGTTGCTGTTCGCGTCGGCGAACCGCGACGAGGAGCGGTACCCGGACCCGGAGCGGTTCGACGTGACGCGGAAGCCGAGCCGGCACTTCGCGTTCGGCGCGGGGATCCACACGTGCGTGGGGGCGGCGTCGGCGCGGCTGCAGATGCGGGTTGCGTTGCAGGCGATCGTCGAGCGGCTGCCTGGGTTGCGGCTGGTGCCGGACCAGCACGTCGAGGTGCGCAGGTCGTTGAACGTGCGGGGTCCGCTGTCCCTCTCGGCCACCTACTGACCGCTTCCGGAGGCCTCCGCGTGAGTCGCGGGGGCCTCACGGGCGGGCGCGGCCGTGGGCCGTGGCGGTTATGGCGCCTGGGGTGTGGCGAGGGCGTGGAAGATGGGGCGGAGTAGGGCGACTATCTGGTCGGGTGAGGCGTCGGACAGGCGGCCCAGGCGGAGCAGGTATCGCTCGATGATCACGCCGTGGACGATCGCGCCGAGCAGGCTGGCGCGTAGTTCCGCGTCGTCGCCGGGGATCGCGGCGGCGATCTGGTCGAGTTGAGGCACCCCGGCCGCTCGCCACCGCTCGGCGGCATCCGCGTTCGTGAGCATCGACCGCAGCACGGCCAACGACGCGACCGGCTCGGCGTCCATCCGCGTGGCGAGCGAGTCGAGCATCGCCTCGACCATCTCGTCGACGCTGTCGTGGGGCAGTTCCTCGGCGGGCAGTGCCGCCGCATCCAGTACCGCCGCATGCGCGAAGAGTTCGTCCTTCGACCCGAAGTAACGCATGACCAACCCGGCGTCCACGCCGGCCGCTTTGGCCACCGCACGGATCGTCGTCCGGTCGTACCCGAGCTCGGCGAACAACTGCCGTGCCGCGTCGAGAATGTTCGCCTCGGTCCGGCGGCGCTGCTCCGCCCGGGTCGGCTCGTTCACCCGTTCATTCTACGAGCGTTGACTGAGGCGTCCCGTCGGCTCTACGGTCGGTTCGGTCAACAACCGTTCAACGAACGGAGAGCCATGTCTCGCGAGGTCGTCGAACGAATGCTCGCAGCGGGCCGGGCCATGGACGTCGACGCGTTCGTAGAGCTGATGGCCCCCGACGGGTACCTCGAATGGCCCTACCGACCGCCGAACGCGCCGAGCCGGCTCCAGGGCCGCGAGGAGATCCGCCGCTTCCTCGAACAGGCGGCAACGGCGCTCGTCACCTTCGACGAGTTCCGCAACGTCGTGGTGCACGAGACGACTGACCCCGAGGTGATCATCGTCGAGTACGACGCGCACGGCTCGGTCGTCGCGACCGGCGCCCCGTTCCACCAGACCGTCATCGCGGTGTTCCGCGTGGTGGACGGTCACGTCGCGGTGTACCGCGACTACATCAACCCACTGCCCCTCATGGAGGCGTCCGCCTCACTTCGATGACGTGCTGGCAACCGAGGCGTTCCGGTGCCGATCGAGCGGGCCCGCGTTCCGCGCGAAGCGGACCGGAACGCACCGCTTTCCGGGTCGTCGTCGTTGTCCGGCCCGAGGCCGGGGGGATCAGAGGCCGAGGGCGGTGGTGGCGCGGCGGTAGCGCTGGGCTTCGTCGTGGAGGTCGACGACGGGGGAGCGGGAAGCGAGCATCTCGTTGGTTGTGGCCATCCGGAAGAGCAGGGCGCGGGCTACCGCGGGCACCGGTACTCCCAGCGAGGTCACCAGCGATGCGGGTGCGCCGTGCCAGCACAGGGCGTCGGCCATGACGACGCCTTCGGCGTAGGCGGTCGGGCGCCAGTAGGGCGAGACGTCGATGATCGCGGGAGTCTGTCCCGGAGCGAACAGGACGTTCGTGGTCAGGTCGGCGTGCACGATCTGCGATGAGCCCAGCGGCTCGAGCGCGGCTTGCAAGCGGCGGGCCGTGTCCGCGAACTCCGGGTGGAACTGATCGGGGCGGTCGTTCCAGGCGATCCGGTCGGCCTGAGCCCACCAGTCGTGGCGTGCGTCCATGAACGTCGGGCGGTCGAGGGTCGCGAGTGCTCGGTGGAAGGCTCGGCCGGCGGTGAGGATGTCCGACCAGGTCGACTCGGCTGAGTAGTCCGGCTGCGTGCCGTCGACCCAGTGGGTGGCTGTCCAGCCGTCGCAGATCCAGTCACCGTGCTGGCAGCGAACCGGTGTGGCCACGCGGAGGCCCTCGAGTGGGATGTCGCCCAGCGCGGTGGCCAGCCACTCCTGCAGTGGGCCACTGCCTGGCTTGAACACCAGCTCACCAGCAATCCACGAGGTGCCCTGCCCGCCCGCCAGGCGCCGCGGAGGTTCCCCGACGCCGAAGGCACGGAGGATATTGCGCGGCGGCGGCTGCGGCTGTGGCGGCGACATGGGTGCACGGTAGGCCGCCTTGCCGCGGCGCCGGTACGGAGTTGGGTCCACGGTGAGGGAGCGATCGAGCGCTGCACTCCCTGCGGTGGTCTCTGGGCCGTTGGCGCCCTCCGCGACGTAGTACGCGAGCGGGCACGCCGAAGCCCTGGAGCGCGCGTGGCGCTCCAGGTGGCTGTCGGCGCTGTGATCCGGGTGGCGTCCTCGCCGCGTCCCGGCGTCCCGGCGTCCCGGCGTCGCGGCGTCGCGGCGTCGCGGCGTCGCGGTGCGGGCAGCGCGAGGGCCCGGGGCGCGGGGAGTGCGCTCCGGGTGCCTCTGGCTGTGGCCCCGTTCTTAGGGCGGGCTGAGGCTGGTGGCGAGTCGCCGCTGGGTGGGTGCGTGGCGGTCGTAGTCCAGGACGGTGCCGTCGGGGCGGCGGGTGATCAGCACGCTGCCGTCGAATTGGAGGGTCCAGCCGCCTTCGTGGACGAGGTGGTGATGGTGGCTGCAGAGCAACAACAGATTGTTCACGTCGGTGGGGCCGCCGTCGGCCCAGTGGGTGACGTGGTGGGCCTGGGTCCAGGCGGGTGGGCGGTCGCAGCCGGGGAAGCGGCAGCCGCCGTCGCGGGCGACCACCGCGCGGTGTTGGGAGGCGCGGACGGTGCGGATTTGGCGTCCGGCGTTGAGCGGGACATCGCCGGGCCCGAAGACGATGCGGTGGATGCCGGCGTCGCAGGACATCCGCCGGAGGGCGTCCAGCGGCAGATGCCCGCCCCAGTCGGTGACCCCACGCGTACCGCGCAGCGGCAGCCGGGAGCGGTGGTTCCCGTGCCCGTAGACGCTGTCGAGCCGTTCGCTCAGCGTCTGGGGCTCGGTACTCAGCGGCGCGAAGTGCGGGAGCCGCGCGTCCGGGATCGGTCCGGTGTCCTCCGGTTCGACACCGACCACGGAGGTCGGCCGCGGCATCGATACGGCCGCCGCGCCCGCCGCCGCGCCAAAGCCCGCGGTCTCGTCTGTGCGTGCCGCGTCATGGGGGCGTGTCGCGTCGATGCTGGGCGCCGCATGTTCGAAGTCGGCTTCATGGGCCCAGACGGCGAGCATCGCGTTCCAGTCGAGGCTGGCATCGGTCGCCCAGCCCTCCGGGTCGTCGGCCCAGTCCGGTGTGATCAGCGGTGTGTTGTCGTCGAGGTAGGCGGACAGGGCGGCGAGGCTGTCGTCGCCGTCGAAGCGGCGCGCCTTCGGCCGGGGCTTGGCGCCGGGCACCGGTGTCTGCAGATCAGACGCGTGCACGATCGCGCCGATGTGGGGGCGTTCGCCGGCGACCATGGGCAGGTCCATGTGGCTCAGCCCGAAGTCGAGGACCTCATCCAGGGTGTCGTGACGACGCTCGGCCGGGACACGGTCGTCTTCGGCGTCGGGGATGCCGTTGAGTGCGTTGTGGAGCGTCAGGAACTTCGCCGTGGTCTCGGCGGTCAAGTCGCCCTGGATGACACCCTTGCCTTCGAAGGTCGCCGACACGAACAGGTTGCGTTCGGTCTTGTCCCGCGGTTTGGGTTTCTCGTCCTGATCCGCACACAGCAACTCTTGCGAGCGCAGCGCGACCTGCCGGGTGTCGGCGGGGCTCATCCCGGCCGCATGGCTGAGCAGGGCCTCGAGGGCTTCGGCGGCGTGGGTGGAGCCGACCTTCTTCGCCAGGCGGCAGGCGATTTTCACCTGTGCCATGGAGAACGTGCCTTCGCGCATCGCTTCGGCGTAGGCGGGGTGGTCGGCGCCGAGCTTCGCCGCCTGCACCAGCTCAGCGGCGTAGGCGTGAGATGTCCACGGTCAACGCGCCGGTCTGACGGGCGATGTGGTGCAGGGTGGTGAACCGGTCGAGCAGCGCCGCGTCGGAGTAGCCGGTGAGGTCCTCACCCAGCGCTTCCTCCACCGCGGCGGCCAGCCGCTCGATCACGGTACCCATAGCCACGACCCTATTCCGGCGAACATGTGTTCGGTATCGGCCGAACGATAGAGGGCCCTACTACGGAACCGCTCGTCGGCTGACCACAGTGTCTTCAAGCGAACGTTTCGGCCGTCGCGACGCCGAACGAGCCAGCGCCGGAGAGGCGCGAAGCTGTTGGCACACGGGGAACACACCCCGAACCAAAAACTTGGAGGAAGCGACATGAGCGGCTGCTACGACTACGACTACAACCAGTGCAACGACTGGGACTACAACGAGTGCAAGCCGCGGCGTCGCCGCCACCACAAGAAGCGCTACAACGACTGCTGGGACTACAACCCCTGCAGCTGAACGACCTAGCAACACCGCAAGCCCGGAGCCTCGAGCTCCGGGCTTGCCGCCGTTCGGGGGCGGCTCAGGCGCGCAGTCGACGGGCGACCGCGGGGATCACGATCGCGGCGGCGACCAGGTGCGTCACCATCAGCAGCGCCTTGGTGCTCGGGTCGGCGTCGGCGAGCAGGTCCGGCACCAGGGACAGCACGGTCAGAGCGACAGTGGTGCGCACGAACGCGCGGCGCGGGTGCGACGCGAAGCGGGCCAGCACCGCGGCCAGGACGAGGCCGACGATCGAGAAGACGGCGGTCAGCGATGCGAACCCGGGCACCGGGATCGGAGCGCCGGAGACGTCGAGGCTGATGCCGGCGGCGCTCCCGGCGGCCGCGACGGCCGAGGTGGCGATGCTGGCGGCGGCGGTGGCGGCGAGTCCGGCGACGAGCATCGAGCGGGTCGAGGTGGTGGTGGCCGGGGTGAGCACGGTGGTGGTCATTTCGTACCTCCGGTGAGCTGCGGACCGGCTCTGTTCCGGTCTCTCATCAGGTCTACGAAGCCGCCAGGCGTACTACGACACCGCGCGAAAAAACTTTTTGGTGGCGTCCGCAGAATGGCGTTATGCGCATCAGTGTCTGGGTCGACAACTGGCAGATGCAGTGCTGCGGCGATCCGTTCGCCGTCGGCCACGAGGTCTCGTGGACACTCCAGGACGCGGACGACGAGTGGCTGGCGAACATCCTCGGTGATGACGCAGCGCGCGGTGTGACCAAGGCGGAGGAGCACCACGGCGGCGTTCCCGACGACGCCCCGGCGACGACCGGGCGCGTCGCCGCGATCAAGGCCGTGCACCACCGGTACGCGCCGAAGCCCGGCGACGACCCGAGGGCGCGGTATGTGGTGCCCGGCTCGGGGGTCGTCACGACGATCGAGTCCGCAGACGGATGGACCCCGGATCAGGGCGAGCTGTCGTTCGCCGGGTACATCGTCGACCTGGACGTCGAGACGTGATCTACCGGAGCCCGCGGACGTTCGTCGTGGCCGGCTGGGGGCTGAGGCCCGGCGAACGCGAATTGTTCAGCGTGACCGGCCCGGCCGAGTAGGTGGTGGCGGGGAGGGACGACAATCTAGGTATGTACTTGATCAAGGAGCGGTTCTTCGACATCGGCGACGACTACGACATCACCGACGAACACGGCACCAAGATCCTGCACGTCGACGGGAAGGTGCTGAGCCTCCGCAACCGGCTGATCATCGAGGACCTGTCCGGGCAGGAACTGGCCTCGGTCCACCGGCACCTGGTCTCGCTGCGACCCACCTACGAGATCACGATCGGCGGCGAGAAGGCCGCGGAGGTCAAGAAGAAGCTGTTCACGCCGTTCCGGGAGAAGTTCACGATCGACGTCCCCGGCCCGGACGACCTGGAGATGAAGGGCGACCTCATCGACCACGAGTTCCGGATCGAGCGTGGCGGGCGGCACGTGGCGGCTGTCTCCAAGAAGTGGTTCCGGGTACGCGACACCTACGCCGTCGACATCGTGCAGGGCGAGAACGACCTGCTGATCATCGCCGGCGTGCTGGCCCTCGAGCTCGCGCTCTCGCGGAAAGACAACGACGACTAGGCCCAGGCCTGCACGACGGTGAACGACGCCGTCGTCAGGAACCCCGCGGTCCCGTCGGACTTGTCGATCCAGAGTTCGTCGCCGCGCAGGTGCAGGTACTGGTCGGGGTAGTTGATCGACTGGAAGGACACCGAATCCTTCGTCGCCCCGGGGCGGGGGCAGAAGGTGGTGTCCTTCCGGAAGATCGCCGTCCGGTCGTCGGGGTCGACCTGTACCCGGAAGCGGAAGTGCCGCAGGTACTGACCCGAGGCCACCCGGAACGACCGGCATGACGCGTCGCCGAGACCGTTCACCAGCTCGAACGTCGCACTCTGCTTCATCGCCGCCGGACTGGTCCTGGTCACCGGCAGCACGAACGCCATCTCGTTGACGATCTGCACGAACCGGTCGGGGTTCGCGACCGACCGCAGCGAGTACGAACCCCTCAGCTCGCCAGGGCGGGACGGCAACGCGGCGGGGGAGGCCGACGGCAGATTCCGCGACCCCGTCGGTACCGGCCGCGACTTCCGGCTGTTGGCGTACGTCGCCAACGACACGATCAGCAGGATCACCGCGACGGTCACCGCGACGATCCGGGCGGTCGTCCCGACCCAGGGGTTCGCCGCGGTCCGTCGCACCGCCTCGACGATCGCGGGCGCCCCGGACTCACCGTCCGGGTCCGGGCCGCGCTCGCAGCGCGCCAAGAGTGACTCGCGCACGCTGGCCGGCGGCGCGACCAGTGGCGTACCGCGTAACAACCGGTCCGCGGGAATCAGGTCACCGGCACGACCCGAGCACGTCGGGCAGTCGGTGGCGTGCCGCGCGATCTGGCGGCGCTGCCGGTCCGACGGGCGGCGGTCCCAGTGCTGCAGCAGCGCCGTCAGCTGCGGACACGGCGGCGACGCGCCGAGCACCCGGATGGCGGTCCGGGCGTCCTCGAAGCGCGCCTCGATCTGGCGCAGCCGGTTCCCGGCCACCGCGGGCGTCAACCCGCAGGCGGCGACGACCTCGTCGCGGCTGAGCTCGCCGGAGGCCTCCAGCCACCAGACCGAGAGCAGCTCGCGGTCGTCCGGGGCCAGCCACCGGACCGCGTTGTTCGCCTCTTCGCGCTGGTCGGACGGGTCGATCGGCACGACGACCGGCCAGTCGGCGCCGCACGGGCCGACCTGGTTGCCCGCCTGCTCGGCCGTCCACAGGAACCGCAGCGCGGTGCCCAGCAGCCACGGCCGGAAGTGGTCGGGCTCGACCAGTCCGGGCATGCCCGCGCCGACGAGCAGCACGGTACGGACCAGCACGTCCTCGACGTCGACCGAAGGACCTGCGGCGCGCACGACCAGCGTGTACAGCAACGGCAGGTTGTCGGAGACGAGCGTACGGACGGCTTGGACGTCACCGTCCTGGGCAGCACGCACCATCGCCGTACTCGGCAGTGCCGTCGACACTTTCTCGGTCACCTCACCGCGGCGAGCAACAACATCCCCAACAGTCACACCAGCTTGTGCCGACTACTAAACCGGTTGGGCCGCTGCACGCCAACTCGTTCGGCTCATTTCATCGACGCACTGTCCGGTTTGGATTGAAATCAGGGCGGCGCCCGCCGTGATCGCGTCGAAGATCGCGCGGTGCTCGCCGGCGACCGGGCTGGCTGGCCGGCGCGCGTCAGTGACGTCTCGGACGTCGTGTCGAACGGCTCGCGGGTGCATTTCATCGGCGCATGACGAAGGCTCACTAAGGTTCGTCGTTCGGCTGCCGATCGGGTCGTCGATGAGCGTTCGGCTTGCGGCGGTGCTGATCGTCCGCGACGAGAAGGACACGCTGCCCGGGTGTCTCGCGTCGCTGCGCGGTGTGGTCGACGCGGTGCACGTGCACGACACGGGGTCGTCCGACGGCACGGTGACGCTGGCCGAGGAGCTCGGGGCGATCGTCACCGTGGGCCGCTGGGACGACGACTTCGCGGCGGCCCGGAATGCAGCCGCCGAGGGCTGCACGGCGGACTGGATCCTGACGGTCGACGCCGACCAGCGTTACGTCGGTGACCCGGCGGCGCTGCGGGCCGCACTCACGGCAGCGGACGCGGACGTGCTGCGCGTGGAGATCGACAACACGCACGACGAACTGCCGTACACGCACGCCGAGGGGCGCCTCTACCGCCCGGGGACCGTGGTCTGGCGGGGGCGCGTGCACGAACGGCTGGTCACGCTGGACGGCGCCGACCCGCGGACCGCGTCGGCGCTGCGATCGGCGGTCCGGCTCACGCACTCCGGATACGCGTCCGCGGCGCTCCGCGTCGCCAAGTCGGCCCGCAACGTCGACCTGGCCCACCGGTCCCTGGACGAGCTGCTGGCCGCCGGACCGTCAGTGGACCGCCGGGTGCTCGCGACCACACTGCTCGACCTCGGGCGGAGCCTGATCGGCGCCGGACGGCAGCAGGACGCCATCGACACGTTCGAGGTGCTGCGTGAGGAGTTCCCCGGGACGCCGCAGTGGATCGAGGGCACCGACTTCCTGGCGCGGCTCGTGCTGGCGGCCGGCATGGACGAGGTGTGCCTGGTGCTGGTCGAGCAGCTCCGGGCGGCGGGTGCTCCGCCGACGTACTGCGACTGGCTCGCCGCGCAAGCCCTCGCGCAGCTCGGCGACGTTCCGGGCGCCGCGCTGCTGCTCGGTGGCGTCACCGAGGTGATCGACACGGCCGGCCGCCGCCACGACCCGGCAGCCCTGCGCGAGCTCCGCGATCTGGTAGGCCAGCTCGGCGGCTGAGGCGCTCGGCCGGTTGGTTGCGCCACCCGGCTGAGCGGGCGTGATCCGCCGGCGCCCGACCGCGGCGGATCACGCCCTGGCCGGGCGCGAACGCTCGACCAGACGTACCAGTACCCACTAGGCAGGCATCGGAGACCCGCTCGCCGTACGGACGTTCGCGGAGAGCGCCGCCGGCTAGTCGGCGAACGCGGCGACGAACGACTCCACGCAGGACGGCGGGGTCGCAGCGGATGTGACGACGTAGCCGTCGACGAGCAGCGGCGGGTCGAGGGGTACCGTGCGGAGCCGGTCGACGCTCGCCTCGGCCGCTTGCTCGGCGGGCAGCAGCGCCCAGCCGCGCGGGTCGTTGCTCACCTCGAACAGCACGTTGACCATGTTGCCGGCTACCGGACGGACCGGCGGCCCGGGCAGTGCGGCGACGATCGCGTCGTGCAGTCCCGGGTCGGCCTCCCGGGTGGCCAGGCGCAGACCGGCCGGGTCCAGGTCGCCGAGGCCGATCGACGGCTTCTCGGCGGCGGCGTGACCGCGCGACACGATCGCGTGCAGCGGCTCCGACCAGGCCCGGACCACGGTCAGACCCGGGGCAGCCACGGTGCCGTGCACCAGCGCCAGGTCCAGGGTGCCGTCGCGGACGGCGTCGAGGCGGGCGGGCACCGGCAGGCCGACCAGCACGGGCTCGGCGGGTCGGTCGCCGCCGCCGAGCACGGTGATCGCGCGGTCCAGCCGCTCGGTGACGCACGACGCGACCCCGATCCGCAGTGCGGCGGCGGAAACGCCTGCGACCACGCG
Organism: Cryptosporangium sp. NPDC048952; assembly: GCF_043197895.1. Taxonomy (NCBI): domain Bacteria; kingdom Bacillati; phylum Actinomycetota; class Actinomycetes; order Cryptosporangiales; family Cryptosporangiaceae; genus Cryptosporangium; species Cryptosporangium sp. NPDC048952. The sequence goes on from NZ_JBICTY010000004.1 coordinate 748,873, forward strand.
GACCCGGGCCGCGGCGGCGAGCGTCTCGCGGGCCGCCTCGAGCACCCGCTCACCGGCGGGGGTCAGCCGCACCCGGCGCGAGGACCGTTCGAGCAGCGTGACGCCCAGCTCCCGTTCGAGCCGGCTGACCTGCTGGCTCACCGCCGGCTGGACGATGTGCAGCCGTTCGGCGGCCCGGCCGAAGTGCAGCTCCTCGGCGACCGTCACGAAGTACTGCAGCGACCTGAGTTCCACCCCCACTCATCTATCACGGAAAGTGATCGTTGCCGAGGGGATCTGGTTCTGGTTCGCGCTCACCGGCTGGGGTCGGATGGGTTCATGCGTATCGGAACCGCCCTCGCCGTCACCACGTCCCCTGCCGAGGTCGTCGCCGCCGCGGCCGACGCCGCCCGGCGGGGTCTCGACAGCTTCTGGGTCAACCAGATGCCGGGCGGCTGGGACCCGCTGACGTTGCTCGCGTTGCTGGACGAGCGTCCGCCGGAGATCGGCACCGCGATCGTCGCGACCTATCCCCGGCACCCGGTGACGCTGGCCACCGAGGCGGTCACGCTGCAGGCGGTGAAGCCCGGCCTCGTGCTCGGGATCGGGCCGAGCCACGCCTGGTTCATCGAGCAGCAGCTCGGCTTCTCGTACGCGTCGCCGCTGCGGCACACGCGCGAATACCTGTCGGTGCTCCGTCCGTTGCTGCGCGGTTCGAATGTGTCGTTCAACGGCGAGTTCTACACGGTCGAGTCCGCGCTGACCGTGACCGCGCCACCGCCCCCGGTGCTGATGTCCGCACTCGGCCCGCGGATGCTCGAGCTCGCCCGGGAGCTCGCCGACGGTGTGGTGCTGACCTGGGTCACCCCGTCCGTGGTGGCCGACCGGATCGTTCCGGCGGTGGCTCCCGGCGCACGCGTGGTGGCCGGCGTCGGCGTCGTGCTCAGCACCGATCCGGACGCCGCCCGCGAACAGATCACCCGCGAGTTCGGCTTCGCCGGGGAACTGCCCGCCTACCGCGACGCGCTGCAGCGCTTCGGTATCCGCGGCATCGCCGACACCGTGATCGTCGGCGACGAGTCGACCATCGCCGCCGAGATCGAACGCTTCCGCGATGCCGGCGCGACCGACGTCGTCCTGCTGCCTTTCGGCGGTTCGCAGGAACGCGCCACGATCCTGGACGTGGTGACCGACCGCTGACCGGTCACGGCTGGGATTGAGGCGGTCCCCGACGCGTTCGCAGAGCTCCACCGACCGCAGCAGGCAGGCCTCCGCTTCGTCGTGGTGACCGATCCGGGTCAGCGCGACGCCGAGCGTGTCCTGGGCGGCGGCCTCGCCACGCGCGAAACCGCCGCAGCGGTTGCCGCGGAGCCCGTCGGGGTCGCGGGCGTCCACCTCGTCCTCGGCGGCACCGGCGGCGTCGGTGGACGCCCGGGTCGCCCGTGCGGGCGAAGCCGCGGTGACCACGAGACTGGCCACTGCCGCTGCGGCAAACGCGCGCTACCGGACATGGTGCGCTCAGGGTGACGCCCTGGCTCGAGGATCGCGCTCGGTGGACTCTAGGACGAGCTCAGAGGAGACCCAGGTCGCGGGCCTTGAGCGCGGCCTGGGTGCGGTCGCGCGCGCCGAGTTTGGACAGCGCGCCGGTGACGTGGTTCTTCACGGTTCCCTCGGCGAGGAACAGCGCCGCGGCGATCTCCCGGTTGCTGCGGCCCTCGGCCAGCAGCCGCACGACGTCGAGCTCGCGCTCCGTCAACGGCACCACCAGCGGCCGCGGCCCCAACTCGCGCGCTACCACTGGCGGCGGGTGGTTCGGTTCGGGCTCGTCGGGTAGTTGGGCGAACCGCGCGACCAGCTTGGCGGCCACTGTCGGTTCCAGCATGGACTCGCCTCGGGCGGCGGCGTGGATCGCTTCGATGAGACGGTCGGAGGACGCGTCCTTGAGGAGGTAGCCGATCGCGCCGGCCCGGATCGCGGCGAAGACGTCGGCGTCGTCGTCGAACGTGGTCAGGGCGATGACCTGGGTGCGGGGATGGTCGGCGCGGAGGCGTCGGGTGGCGGTGATGCCGTCCATGCCCGGCATGCGCAGGTCCATGAGGACGACGTCCGGGTCGAGGCGCGCGGCCAGGTCCACGGCCTGGGCGCCGTCGCCCGCCTCGCCGACCACGTCGACGTCGTCGCGGACGGACAGGAGCATCGCGAGCGCCTCGCGGAACAGTCGCTGATCGTCGACGAGCAGGACCCGGATCACGCCCGCACCGTCACCGTGAGCGTGGTGCCCTCACCGGCGACGGACTCCAGCACGAGCGTCCCGCCGAGATCCGCCATCCGCTCCCGCAACCCCACGATCCCAAATCCATCACCCACTCCCGCCACGCCACCATGATGGCCGGGCTCGCCCGCCTCTGTGGCGGCCGCGGCGATGCCGGTGCCGTCGTCGTGGACGGCTAACTGCACCGCGCCGGTGCCGTAGGTGAGTACCACTCGGACGGTGGAGGCCCGCGCGTGTTTACGGGCGTTGGTCAGGCCCTCCTGGGCTGCCCGGAACAGGGCCTCCTCCACGTCCGGGGGGAGGGACCGCGGGGCGCCGACCACCTCCACGGGCGTACCGAGCCGCTCCAACGACGAACCCAGGGACGCGCGGGGCTCGCGCAAGGCCCCGACACTGCGCCGCACCTCACCCAGCGCCTCGCGCGCCTGCTCCTCGGCCTGCCCGAGCACGGCGTCCGCGCGGGTGGCGTCGGACGAAAGCAAGGCCCGGCCCGCACGGACCTGCATCTGGAGCACGGTCAGATGGTGCCCGAGTCCGTCGTGGATGTCGCGGGCGACGCGATTGCGCTCCTGCGTGGTCGCGAGCTCCTCCGCCTGCGCGACCAGCTCCCGCCGCGTCTCCTGCTCCCGCCGCAGCAACCAGGTCACGGCCACGGCCAGCACGCTCGCGGTCAGCGTGCCCAGCCCTTCGCGGAGACCGTCGCTCCATTCCATCCCGACGTGCACGAACGGCACCGCGACCGCCACCACCAACGCCCCGTACAACGGCAACAGCAACCCGGCCTGGATGACCAGAATGATCAGCAACAACGTCGCCCCGGCCGAGGCGTCGGCGACCGAAAAAACCACAAATCCAAGAACCACCTGTCCGACGACGAACGCGACGCGCCACGCCGCTGAACGACCGCGCAGCACCACCGTGCCGAACACGGTCAGGGCGGAGAACACCCCACCCAGCACCGCCGCCGCCCACGAACCGGCACCGAGCAGCAGAACGCCGTACGCCCCCGCCGTCACCAGCCACAGAATGCGGTCCACGGGTCACATCATGACCTCGACCGTGACCTTCGGCACGGGTGGAGTGACCCGCCCGCCCCGCATCCTCGTCGCCATGACACTTCGTCGCGTGGGTTACTGGTCGCTGCACCTGGTCGAGATGGTGGTCGCGATGATCGCCGGGATGATGGTGCTCGGCCCCCTGTGGACCGCCACCGGTCTGACCGGGAACACGGTGGGCATGGTGCTCACGATGGCGCTCGACATGACGGTCGGGATGGGCGCGTGGATGGCGGTGCGGGGCCACGATCTCCGGATGATCGGCGAGATGTCCGTCGTCATGGTCGCGCCGTTTCTCCTGCTCCTGATGCCGTACGGGCTCGGCCTGGTCTCCGGAGGGTTCGTGTACGGCGTCGGGCACGTGCTGATGATGGTGGCGATGATCGTCCTGATGCTCGTGCGGTTCGGACATTATTCCCATCCGTCAGGATGGGCTCCGATCGTTCGCCGAGCGTTCGGAAATTGAGAAGTCGCAGGTCACACGAGTTGCGATATTCTCGTCGAACGCGCACGCTGGAGGGACGGACGGCTTCGGGTTGGTGACCGGGGCGCACGAAGCAGACGCCTGCCGAATGCACCAGGGCGACCCACGGTCCCGATCCCGGAAGTAGTTACCTGATGCCGCACTACACGTGCACAGTTCAATCGCAACCTCCCGGCGAGATCCGGATCACGCTCACCGGCGCCATCGACCTCGGGTCCCGCGGCGACCTGGCGGACGCCGTCAAGGCCACGACCTCGCTGCAGCCGAAGACGATTCACGCCGACCTGTCGGGAGTGTCGTTCTTCTCGGCGGAAGGCGCCACGTTCCTGCTGCGTCTGCGCAAGCTGGCCGATCTCAACATGCTTTCGCTGGCGCCGTCGCTGCCGGTGCAGCGCGTGCTCGCCGGTCTGGGGCTCACCGACACGTTCCGTCTCGGCCTCACCACATAAATCCTGCTAGACGGAACAGGCCGTAACCAGCGGCGGCGACCGGGAATGCCACTCCGAGAGCCGCCGCTTTTCGCGTCCAGGACGTGCGGACGGCGAGCGTGAGCAGGACACCGAGCACGGTCACGATCACCGCGTGTCCGACGTCGTCGGCGCTCGTGTTCGGACGGGCCAGGTGGAGCGCGGCCTCGGCGAACAGCACCGCCACCGGCACCGCGAGGACGACGATCTGCCGGCGGTCGGTCCGGCGGGCGAGTATTCCGGCAGCTCCGAACACGCAGCCCGCGATCACCGCGAACAGCGTCCAGAGCGGGCTCCAGACGTTGGCGAGGTCGTCGCCCTGGATGAGGGTCGCTGCGAGGTAGTAGCTCCAGGAAGCCGAGCAGGAAACCGGCGACCGGTGCGAGCACAACCGTCATTCCGTCACGATGATGTTCGGCGGGTGCGGATCACATCTGTCCCACGGGGTGTCTCCCGTCTGTCTTCCGACTGATGTCTCGGCGCGATCGCGTGCCCTCGGCATGGGAGAGAACCTGTGTTTTGGCGCGAAGTTCTGCGTACTCGACTTCGGCGACGGACGGCCAGGTGACGCCGCTGCCGACGCCGTAGGTGGCTAGGCCGGTGCGGCGGTCGATGACCGCGGTGCGGATCGCGACCGAGAACTGGGCCTGACGGCCGGGCTCGACGACGCCGATCGCGCCGCAGTAGACGCCGCGCGGACCGCTCTCCAGGTCCGCGATCAGCGCCATCGTGCTGGCCTTCGGCGCTCCGGTGACCGATCCGCACGGGAAGAGCGCGCGGAAGACGTCGACGAGGTCGACGTCAGGCCGTAGCTGCGCGGTGACGTCCGACGTGAGCTGGTGCACGGTGGGGTAGTGCTCGAGCCGGAAGAGCGCCGGCACGTCCACCGTGCCGATCTCGGCGATGTGCGCGGCGTCGTTGCGCAGGAGATCGACGATCATGACGTTCTCCGCGCGTTCCTTCTCGCTCGTGCGCAGGGCATCCGCGAGGGCGGTGTCCGCCGGGGCCGTCGCCCCACGGGGGGCAGTCCCCTTCATCGGCCGCAACAGCAGCGACCTCCCGTCGAGACGGAAGAACAGCTCCGGGCTGGCGCTGACGACGACGTGGTCGCCCAGGTCGAGGTAGGCGTTGTGAGCGCCGCGCTGCGCGTGCTTCAGATCGGCGTAGAGGCCCCGCGGATCGCCCTCGAACGCGCTGGTCAGCCGCGTGGTGAGGTTGCACTGGTAGGTGTCACCGGCCGCGATCGCGTCGTGCACCGCGGTGAACGCGCTGCGGTACCGCGAGAAATCCCAGTCGTCGTGCCACGGTCCTGCGGAGTACTCCGCCGGGGGAACGGCGCCCGGCCCGGGCTGCGGGCCCGGGGACAGGCCGAACCAGACCAGTGGCAGATCCCCGGCCGGGGCGGTCCGCAGCACGGGATCGAACGCGCTGGCCGCCTCGTACGCGACGTACCCGACCGCCCACGACCCCGCGTCGGCCGCCTGCTGAACGGATCGGAGCGCCGGCACGACCTCGGCCACCGAATGCGCCGACACGACCGACGCGAACTCCGGAAAGTCGAGCGAACGACCCCCGCGCAGGTCGTCGAGGCGCGCGGAGAACGTCATCGATCGAAGATCAGATCGGCGGCGTGCGCGAACACCTCGGCCCGCGAACGGTCGCCGTGGTCCGCCTCCAGGAAGTGCCGACCGATCGCGAGGCAGTACGCGAGCAGACTCCGCGCCTCCACCTCGTCCGGGTCGTCACAGAAGCTGCCGATCATCTCCCGCAGCAGCTCGAACCGTCGGTTGTCGACCCGCCGCAGACGCTCGGCGACGGCCGGATCGCGCCGGGCCCAGTCGCGCACCGCGAGGTCGATCGGCAGGAGCCGCTTCCCGGAGAACGTCAGCAGGCCCGCGCGGGTGAGCTTCGTGCGGACGTCACCGCCCTCCTCCTCGACCCGGGCGAGCACACCCTCCGTGCTCTCCTGCTCCCACGTGTCGAGCATCTCGTCGAGCAGGGCATTGCGGTCGGCGAAGTACCCGTAGAAACCGCCTTTGGTGACGCCGAGCTGCTTGGCGAGCGCCTCCACGCGGACGGCATCGGGGCCGCCGGTGGCCAGCGCCTCCAGGCCGGCCTCGATCCACTTACCGCGGGGTGTACGCACAGATCCTCCTCGTTCTGTACGTGATCGTATAGTATACGGTGGCGTATACTTCCTGGAGGTGACGACCATGCACTACCTCGACCGGTTCGCGAAGCCACGGACGTCACGGCGAGGCCGCGTCCGGCTAGGGCACCACGGTCACTGGCCAGTTGCGCTGGCGTACCAGGCGCACGGCCAGTGACCCCGCCAGGCGGGACCCGAGGCGGGTCGAGGCGCCGACGATCACCGCGTCCGCGTGGTACGCGTCGGCGACCGCGGCCAGCTCCTTGAGCCGCTCACCGTCGCGCACGACGAACTCGATGCGGATGCCCCACGACTTCGCGAGCTGGCCCACCTCGTCGCGTAACGCGGTCTCGACCGCGTCCCGCCCCTCGTACGCGGCCTGGGTGAGCAGGCTCGACGCGTCGATCGGAGCGCAGGAACCCCAGGAGAGCACGGACGGCCCGGCGCCGCGCACGTGCACCGCCACGAGCGGACTGCCGTTGCGCCGGGCCAGGCCGGCGGCATAGGCCAGCGCCCGCAGCGCGGACGGCGAGTCGTCGATTCCGACGACGATCGTGCCGGGGCCGTCGGTGCCGAGCTCGAACGGGCGCGCCTGCCAGCTGCCCTTCACGGCGCCTCCTGCGTCAGCCGCGTGAGTGCGGGCAGGGCGGCGACGATCGTCGCGCGGTCCGCGTCGTCCAGACGGTCGAGCAGCATGTCCAGTGTGGACACATGGTGGGCCTGGGTCTCCGCGAGCAGGTTGCGGCCGCCGTCGGTGAGCTCGACGAGGACGCCCCGGCCGTCGTTCGGATCCTGAACGCGCCGAACCAGGGACGACCGCTCCAGCCGGCCCACCAGCTGGGTGATGCCCGGTTGACTCGCCCGCTCGGCACGCGCGATGTCCGTGATGCGCCCCGCGCCTTCACGATCCAGGCGCCGGAGGATCGCCATCGCCACGAGGCTCGGGCGATCCGGCGCGTCCAACTGCCGCAGCAGACGCACCAGCTGACTGAGCACCGGCATCAGCTGGGAACCGGCGCTGGTCCCCACGGACAGGTTCATGGTTTCCATAATGCCATTATGGGTTTACGGTTGCACTAGCCAACCGAAATCCCGCGGAGGAATGTCTTGCTGTTCAAACAACCCCGGGCGGTCTTCGCGGTCGCGTTCGCCTGTGTCGTCAGCTTCATGGGCATCGGCCTGGTCGATCCGATCCTCCCGGCGCTCTCCTCGCAGTTGCACGCCACGCCGAGCCAGGTCAGCCTGCTGTTCACCAGCTACCTGCTCGTCACCGCCGTGGCCATGCTGTTCACCGGCTGGGTCGCCAGCCGCATCGGCGCGAAGCGGACGCTGATCGCCGGCCTCGTCCTCATCGTCATTTTCTCGGCCCTCGCCGGCTCGACCGACACGATCAACGGCATCGTCGGCTTCCGCGCCGGCTGGGGCCTCGGCAACGCGCTCTTCATCGCGACGTCGCTCGCGGTCATCGTCGCGTCGGCCACCGGCGGTTTCGCCGGAGCGATCGTGCTCTACGAAGCCGCGCTCGGCCTGGGCATCGCCGCCGGTCCGCTGGTGGGCGGGCTGCTCGGGCACATCAGTTGGCGCGGGCCGTTCTTCGGCGTCGCGGTGCTGATGGCGATCGCGCTGCTCGCGACGATCACGCTCGTCGAGGACATCCCGAAGCCCGCGAAGAAGACGTCGCTGCTCGACCCGATCAAGGCGTTGCGCCACCGCAGCCTGCTCACGATGAGCCTCACCGCGGTGCTCTACAACTGGGGCTTCTTCACGATGCTCGGGTACGCGCCGTACCCGATGGAGCTCGACGCGATCCACCTCGGGTTCGTGTTCTTCGCCTGGGGTCTGCTGCTCGCGTTCTTCTCGATCACCGGTGCGCCGTGGCTGCAGCGCCGCTTCGGCACCGCGCCGTCGCTTTACGGTGCACTCAGTGCGTTCGCATTGATCAGCCTCCTGATCGGCATCTTCACCGACAACCGGTGGGCGGTGATCGTCTGCGTGATCGCGTCCGGCGTCGTCGCCGGCATCAACAACACCCTGACGACGCAGGCCGTGATGCTGGTGGCGCCGGTCGAGCGGCCCGTGGCGTCGGCGGCGTACGGGTTCGTGCGGTTCATCGGCGGTGGTCTCGCGCCGTACGCGGCCGGGAAGATGGTCGACCACTGGAACATCCACGTGCCGTTCGTCGTCGGTGCGGTGGCAGTTCTCGGTGGGGTGGGGATCCTCGCGACCGGGCACCGCATGCTGGCGGCAGCCGACGCGTCGATGGCGGCCGGCCACTCCGACGACGTCTCCGACGAGAAGGCTTCCGTCGCCGGGGAGGTCGCGGACGAGTTCGGCGGCGCCCCGGACGCGATCGACCACGAGCGAGAGGTCGAGAACGCTCGCCTCCGGTGAGCGCATCCACCGGGGGCCGCTGGTGGCGCGGGCTGCTGCGCGCCTGGGCCATGAGACGCTTCGGGGGTGACCGCAGCCGACCCCGCCCCGCGTCGCGGCCGAGGTAGGCCCGGGTACGACCAGGCGGCCGTCGTGCGTACGGCGGTGGAACTGTTCAACCGCAAGGGCTACGACGCGACGAGCATCGGTGACCTCGCCAAGGAGCTGGGCGTCACCAAGCCCGCGATCTACCACCATGTGACGAGCAAGGAAGACCTGCTCCGGCTGGCGCTGGACGACGCGCTGGACGAGCTCACCGCGGTGGTGACCGGTGCGATGTCGGACGCCGGCTCGTCGAGCGCGTACGAGCGGCTGCGGGGTGTGGTGCGGCGGTCGGTGGAGGTGCTCGTCGCCCATCAGCCCGCGGTGACGTTGCTGCTCCGCGTGCGGGGCAACACACCGGTGGAGGTCGAGGCGCTCTCGCGTCGGCGTTGGCTCGACGATCGGCTCGCCGCGCTCGTGCGGGCAGCGGCCGCCGAGGGCGCGCTCCGCGACGACATCCCGCCGGAACTCGTCAGCCGACTGTTGTTCGGCATGGTGAACTCGCTCGTCGAGTGGTACCGCCCCGAGGGCGTCTTCGACGCCTCCGCGGTGGCGGACGCAATAACAGCCCTGGCCTTCAACGGCCTGTCCCGCTAGACGGCCGGCTCCGCGGCCTGTCCCGGGTTCAGAGGGGGATGGGGCGGCCCAGGGAGCGGCTGCGGCCCCGGAATTCGGCCATGACGGTGCCGTCGTCGCGGCTGACCGTGACGTCGTAGACGCCGGAGCGGCCGCGGCGGGAGCGTTCCTCGGCGCGGGCGACGAGCCGGTCGCCGGCGCGGCCGGACTCGAGGAACGTGACGTCGAACCCGGCGGCGACGGTGACCTCGCCGTGCGAGTTGCAGGCCACTGCGAACGCGGTGTCGGCGAGCGTCGCGATGAGACCGCCGTGGCAGAGGTCCCAGCCGTTGGTCATGTCCTCGCGAACCACCATCGACACCTCGGCGGTACCGGGCCCCACGTGCTCGAGCGCGATCCCGAGCGCGCGGCTGGCGCGATCCCCGTCGAGCATCACCGTCGCGCTGCGCCGAGCGACGTCGCCGGGTGCGGCGTCATTCAGCGCGACCCCGTCCGGGGCGTTCGCATCCGGTGTGTTCACCATTCGTAGAACCCCTTGCCGGTCTTGCGGCCCAGGTGGCCCTGGGCGACGAGCATCCGCAGGATCTGCGGCGGCTTGAAGCGGGGTCCGAGCTCGCGCGCGAGGTGCTCGGCGACGGCGAGTCGCACGTCGAGCCCGACGATGTCGGTGGTGCGGAGGGGTCCGACCGGGTGCCGGTATCCGAGTGTCATCGCGGCATCGATGTCCTCCGCGCTCGCCACCCCTTCTTCGAGCATCCGCATCGCTTCGAGCGCGAGGTGCACGCCGAGGCGGCTGCTGGCGAAGCCCGGTGAGTCGTTCACCGTGATCGGGGTCTTGCCGAGCGCCCGCACCCAGCCCTCGGCCTCGGTGACCAGCGTCGCCGCGGTGCGCGGCCCGACCACGATCTCGACCAGCGAACTCACCGGCACGGGGTTGAAGAAGTGCAGCCCGATGAACCGCTCCGGTGCGGCCAGCCCGGCCGCGAGCCCACCGATCGAGAGGCTGCTCGTGTTACTCGCCAGCACCGCGCCCGGAGCATGCTTCGCCGCGACCGCCAGCACCTCGGCCTTCAACCCACCATCCTCCGGCACCGCCTCAACGACCAGCCCACACCCACCCAACTCATGGGGATCAGCAGTAACCCGAACCCGCCCGAGGCCCGCTGGTTCAGCGGCGCGGGCGGTGATGCGGTGGATGCGGTCGAGGGCTGCCTCGGCGGTCGACGGGCTGGACTCGACGACGATCACCTCGCTGCCGGCGGCGAGGAAGGCGTGGGCGATGCCGGCGCCCATCCGGCCTCCGCCGTAGACGCCGACAGTCGACGGAACGCTCATCGGCTCCTCCGCTCCAGGAACGCGGTCATCCGCGCCTGCTTCTCCTCGGTCTCGAACAGCACCGCCTGCGCGAGATCGTCGACGAACGGATGCGCGCCGGGCGGGGCATGGAACACCGCCTTCGTGAGCCGAGTCGCCAGCGGTGCCTTCGCCGTGATGCGATCGGCGAGCTCCTGCCCGGCAGCGAGCAACTCCGCAGGCTCGACCACGTCGTTCAGCAGCCGCACCGCCAGCGCCTCCGACGCGGACAGCACCCGCCCCGCCAACAAAATCTCCTTGGCGAGCGGCTCACCCACCAACGCCGAAAGCCGCCACGCGGCCCCCGCCGCCGCGAGGATCCCCAGCCCCGTCTCGGGATTACCGATCTTCGTGCTCGGCGTCCCGATCCGGAAGTCACACGCGTACGCCAACTCCGCGCCCCCGCCCAGCGCGTACCCCTCGATCAGCGCGATCGTCGGCATCGGCAACCGGTGGATCCGCTCGAACACCGACGAGTTGATCCCGCGCAGCGCGTCCTCGCGCCGCCGATCCCGCAGCTGCGCGATGTCCGCCCCGGCGGCGAACGTCCCACCCTCACCCACGATCAGCACGACCCGCGGAGAGGCCTCCACCTCCGCGCACGCCGCGTGCAACGCGTCGACCAGCTCCTGGTCGATGGCGTTCCGCACCTCGGGCCGGTTGAGTCGCCACACGACCCGGTCCGCGGCCGCCTCCACGACGAGACACTCCACGTCAGGCATCAAAATCCACCGTCACCGCGTCACCGGCGCAGAACGTCTGACACGTCAGCACGAACCCGGCCGCGACCTCGGCGGGCTCCAGCGCATAGTTGCGACGCATGTCCACCTCGCCCTCCCGCACCAGCGCCCGGCACGTCCCGCAGACGCCGCCTTTGCACGCGAACGGCAGGTCAGCGCGGGACTTCTGCGCACCGTCGAGGATCGTGCCGTCCTGCGGGATCGTCGTGGTGGCGCTCAGTCCGTCGAGAACGGTAGTGAGCTCCGTGGTCGCCCCCACCGCCTCCGAGCTCGTCCGGCGCGGCTCCGGTGGGGGCGCGTCCACGTAGAAAAGCTCGATGTGGACGCTCTGAGGGGGCACACCGCAGGCGGCGAGTACCGCGCGGGCGTCGTCGACCATCGGGAACGGACCGCACAGCCAGACGTGGTCGAAGGTCTCGGCCGGGATCACGTCGGTGAGCAGACGCTGCAGCCGTTCGCTGTTGAGGCGGCCGGAGAACAGTTCGACCTCGCGAGGCTCGCGGGAGAGCACGTGCGCGATCTGCAGACGGGGACCGTAGCGGTTCTTCAGGTCGCCGAGCTCCTCGGCGAACATCACGGTGCCGCTGGTGCGGTTGCCGTAGAGGAGGGAGACGTGCGCGTCGGGATGGGTGAGGACGGTGCTCGCGATCGAGAGCAGCGGGGTGATGCCGGAACCCGCGGCGATGAGGAGGTGGCGTTCGCCGGTGGTGGGGTCGGCGTTCCAGGCCCCGGTGGGGGTCTGGACGTCGATGCGGGTGCCGGGGCGGACGTCGTTCACGAGCCACGACGAGAAGAGGCCGTCGGGGATCTCGCGGACCCCGATCTGCGGTGCCGCGCCGACGGGGGCGCAGATCGAGTACGACCGGCGTTCTTCGACGCCGCCGATCGTGCGTCGCAGCGTGAGGGACTGACCCGCCGTGAACGCGTACGCCTCCCGGAGCTCTTCCGGCACCGCGAACGTGACCGCCACCGCGTCATCACACAACCGCTCAACCGCAGCGACGGTAAGCACATGAAACGCCGCCGCCCCGCGCCGCGTTCCGGGCCGCGCGACGATGTCAGTGGCTGGGGTGGTCGCGGGTGGGGCGGCCATCTCAGATCTCCTTGACGTGGTCGAAGGGTTCGAGGCAGTCCGCGCAGCGGTAGAGAGCCTTGCAGGCGGTGGCGCCGAACTCGGAGATGAGCCGGGTGTTGCTGCTGCCGCAGCGGGGGCAGGTGAGGGCACGGCGGATCGGCCCGAGCGTGAGCGTGATCGGGCCGGCCGAGGCGCGCGCCGCAGCGCCATCGCGTGCCGAGCCGGGCGCAGCGTCGTGGCGCGCGGGGCCGGGGGCGGAGAGGCCCGCGTCGTGGAGGGCGGCGCGGCCGTGGGGGGTGATCCAGTCGCTGGACCAAGCCGGTTCGAGCACGACCCGCACCTCGACGTGCGGGAACCCCGCGTCGGTGAGGCGGTGCACGAGGTCGTCGCGCATCGTCGCCATCGCCGGGCACCCCGAGTACGTCGGGGTGATCGACGCGACGACGGTGTCCCCCTCGACGCGCACATCACGCAGCACCCCGAGGTCCACGAGCGTCAACATCGGCATCTCCGGATCCCGAACCTCCGCAGCCACCTCCCGCGCCCGCTCGACGCCGACCGCGTTCCCGGCCGTGGCGGGGGCCATCACCAGGTGCCCATGGGGTGGGAGCGGGCTACGGACTGCATGTCGGCGAGGAGGAGGCTGAGGTACTCGGTGTGGAGGCCGTCTCGGCCGGTGCGGCCGCCTACGCCGGCCAGTGGCGCCGCGGTGGGACGCGGTAGGTCCGCGACGGCGAAGACCTGGTCGAGGACGACGTCGACCTCGTCGGCGATGCTGGCGGGATCGACGGCGACGCCGGGCAGTGACCGCTCGATCGGGTGGGCGGTGACCAGTTCGGCGCGCAGCGGCCAGAGTTCGTCGAGTGCGGCGAGCAGGCGCCGGCGGGACTCCTCGGTGCCGCCCGCGAGCGTCACGAACCATCGACCCGCCCAGTCGCGGTGATACGTCAGCTCCTTGACGCCCTTTGCGGCCACCGCGGCGAGCACCGCGTCGGCGCTGCGCCGGAGCCGGGCCAGGATGGCCAGGCGCGCGACCGTGAACAGCAACAGACGCACGACGACGTGTGCGAAGTCCCCGTTCGGCACTTCGGCGAGCCGCACATTGCGGAACTGACCCGCGTCGCGGAAGAAGGCGAGCGCGTCCTCGGCGGGGACGGGGGATCCGGCCGGGAGTGTCGGCACCACCTCGGGTGCGGCGGCCGCGGCCCGGGCGAGCAGGAGGCGTGCCTGACCGAGCAGGTCGAGCGCCATGTTCGCCAGCGCGATGTCCTCTTCGAGTTCTGGCGCGCGGCTGCACCACTCGGCCAGCCGGTGGGAGAGGATGAGGGCATCGTCGCCCAGCATGAGGCAGTAGGTGGCTAGTGCGGTGGCGTCGACACCGTCCGGCACCGTGGTGTCCACCCCGGCGAGCGGGTCCTCGAAGCTTGTTCCGAACGCCCACTGCGAGGAGTCGTCCTCGAGGAGTCCCTCGTACACGTTGTCCATGGCAGCCTCACATGTGGGGGACGTCGGCGGGGATCTCGTAGAACGTCGGGTGGCGGTAGACCTTGTCGCCGCTGGGCGCGAACAGGGGGTCCTTCTCGTCGGGGCTCGACGCGGTGATCGCGTCCGCCCGGACCACCCAGATACTGACGCCCTCGTTGCGTCGCGTGTAGACGTCCCGCGCGTGCCGCAAGGCCAACGCGTCGTCCGGCGCATGCAACGAACCCACGTGCACGTGGTTCAGCCCCCGCTTGCCCCGGACGAACACCTCGTACAACGGCCATTCACGACGATCCCCGCTCACCGCGCACCTCCCGCCGCACCATCCGCGCCGGCGGTCGGGCGGCCCTCGTCCGTGGCCGACGCGGTGGAGCGCGCCGCGAAGGTGGCGGCGGCTTCGCGTACCCAGGCGCCCTCGTCGTGGGCGGCCTGGCGGTGGGCGAGGCGCTGTGCGTTGCAGGGACCGTTGCCGCGGATCACCGCGGTGAGTTCGTCCCAGTCGGGTTCGCCGAAGTCGTAGTGCTCGCGTTCCGCGTTCCACGTCAGCGCCGGGTCGGGCAGCGTCACCCCGAGTGCGTCCGCTTGCGGCACCGTCATGTCGACGAACTTCTGGCGCAGCTCGTCGTTCGAGTTGCGCTTGATGCCCCACGCCATCGACTGCTCGCTGTTCGGCGACTTCCCGTCCGGCGGCCCGAACATCATCAGCGACGGCCACCAGAACCGGTCGACCGACTCCTGCACCATCGCGCGCTGCTCGTCCGTGCCGCTCATCATCGTCCGGAGCAGTTCGTAGCCCTGCCGCTGATGGAACGATTCCTCCTTGCAGATCCGGATCATCGCCCGCCCGTACGGCCCGTACGACGTCCGGCACAGCGGCACCTGGTTGCAGATCGCGGCCCCGTCGACGAGCCAGCCGATCGTCCCGACGTCGGCATAGGACAACGTCGGATAGTTGAAGATCGACGAGTACTTCTGCTTCCCGGACAGCAGCATCTCGACGAGCGAATCCCGGGAGATGCCGAGCGTCTCGCACGCCGAGTACAGGTACAGACCATGTCCGGCCTCGTCCTGCACCTTCGCGAGCAGGATCGCCTTGCGGCGCAGCGACGGCGCGCGGCCGATCCAGTTGCCCTCCGGCTGCATGCCGATGATCTCGGAGTGCGCGTGCTGCGCGATCTGCCGGATCAGCGTCTTGCGGTAGCCCTCGGGCATCCAGTCGCGTGGCTCGATGCGGTCGTGGTGGGCGATGACCGCGTCGAACTTCTCCTGGAGCTCCATCAGCCCTCCGTAACCGCATTTACTTAACGATCGGTCTGTAATACCGTGGCACGCGTCTGCACATCGCGCAACCGCCAACGACGGAGGAGCGAGAATGAGCACGCTGCTGGAGAGCTACGCAGCCGGGACGTGGTTCCGCGCCGCCGACGGGGGCGAGCCCCTGCTCGACGCGGCCACCGGCGACGAAGTCGCACGCATCTCCAGCCGCGGCCTGGACATCGGCGCGATGGTGCGCCACGCCCGTGAGACCGGCGGCCCCGCGATCACCGCGCTGACGTTCCACCAGCGCGCCGCGTTACTGAAGAACCTCGCCAAGCACCTGACCGCGCAGAAGGACGAGTTCTACGCGCTCTCGCTGCACACCGGCGCCACCACCCGCGACACCGCTGTCGACGTCGACGGCGGCATCGGCACGCTGTTCAGCTTCGCCAGCAAGGGCACCCGCGAACTGCCGAACGACACGATCGTGCTGGATGGCGGGGTCGAAAAGATCGGTAAGGCCGGCACGTTCGTCGGCCGGCACCTCTACACGTCGCGGCCCGGTGTCGCGGTGCAGATCAACGCGTTCAACTTCCCGGTCTGGGGCATGCTCGAGAAGCTCGCTCCCGCGTTCCTCGCCGGGCTGCCGACGATCGTCAAGCCGGCGAGCCAGACCGCGTACCTCACCGAGCTGGTCGTCCGCCGCATCGTCGAGTCGGGAATCTTGCCCGAGGGTGCGCTGCAGCTGATCGCCGGTAGCGCGGGGAGCCTGCTCGACGAGTTGACCGTGCAGGACTCGGTCGCGTTCACCGGGTCCGCCCACACGGCGGGGATCCTGCGGCGGCACCCGAACGTGGTCGACGGGGGAGTGGTGCTCGGGGTCGAGGCCGACTCGCTGAACTGCTCGATCCTCGGCCCCGACGTGCAGCCCGACGACCCCGAATTCGATCTGTTCATCAAGGGTGTGGTCACCGAGATGACGGTGAAGGCCGGCCAGAAGTGCACGGCGATCCGCCGGGTGCTGGTGCCGCAGAACCGCGAGGACGCGGTGATCGAGGCGCTCCGACAGCGTCTCGCGAAGGTCACCGTCGGCGACCCGCGTGACCCCGATGTCCGGATGGGCGCGCTCGCCAGCCTGGGTCAGCGCGACGAGGTCCGTAAAGCGGTCGAGGCCCTGCGCGCCTCCGCGGACATCGTGATCGGCGACCCCGACGGCGGCCCCGTGGAGGGCGACACGGAGCGCGGCGCGTTCCTCACGCCGCTCGTGTTGCGGGCGCACAACGGTGCGCAGGAGCCGCACGACGTCGAACCGTTCGGCCCCGTCAGCACGGTGCTGACCTACCAGACAGCAGCCGAGGCCGTCGCCCTCGCCGCCAGGGGCAAAGGCAGCCTCGCTGCGTCAGTGGTCACCCACGACCCCGCCGTGGCACGCGCGGTAGTCCTGGGCCTCGCCCCGTGGCACGGCCGAGTCCTCGTCCTCGACCGCGACGACGCCAAGGAATCCACCGGCCACGGCTCCCCACTGCCGATGCTCGTGCACGGCGGTCCCGGTCGCGCCGGCGGCGGCGAGGAACTCGGCGGCGTCCGCGCCGTGCTGCACCACATGCAGCGCACGGCCGTGCAAGCGTCCCCGGACCTGCTCACCGCGATCACCGGCCAGTGGACCACCGGCGCCACCCAGCACACCGAAGACGTCCACCCGTTCCGCAAGAGCCTCGCAACGCTGCGGATCGGCGACACGATCCGCTCCGCTCCGCGGACCGTCTCGCGCCACGACATCGAACACTTCGCCGAGTTCACCGGTGACACGTTCTACGCGCATACCGACGCCGACGCCGCGGCGAAGAATCCACTCTTCGGCGGCATCGTCGCGCACGGCTACCTCGTGGTGTCGCTGGCCGCGGGGTTGTTCGTCGAACCGTCGCCGGGGCCCGTGCTGGCCAACTACGGCGTCGACGACCTGCGTTTCCTCACCCCGGTCAAAGCCGACGACACGATTGCGGTGACGCTGACGGTCAAGCAGATCTCGCCGCGTAACACCGCGGACTACGGCGAGGTCCGCTGGGACGCCGTCGTCACCAACCAGGACGGCGCCCCGGTCGCGACCTACGACGTCCTCACGCTGGTGGCGAAATGAGCGAGGTCCTGCTCGAACGCGACGGTGCGGCCGCGATCGTCACGCTGAACCGGCCGTCCCGGAAGAACGCGCTGGACGGCGGCACCAAGACCGCGTTGCGCGCCGCCCTGGAATCCGTCGCCACCGACGACACCGTCCGCGCGGTGCTCCTCACCGGCGCCGGCGACGCGTTCTGCGTCGGACAGGATCTGGGAGAACACGCGACGGCGCTGCAGACGGACGCGGGGACGGCGTTCGACACCGTCGAACGTGACTACGCACCTGTCGTGAAACTGCTGGCAGGCATGAACAAGCCCGTGGTCGCGGGTGTCAATGGAACCTGTGTGGGTGCGGGTCTGGCGCTCGCGCTCGCCTGCGACGTGCGCCTCTTCGCCGCCGACGCGACGCTGGCCACCGCGTTCACCGGCATCGGCCTGACCTGCGACTCGGGGCTGACGGCAACGTTGTCACAGGCGGTCGGTGCCGCCAAGGCCCGCGAATTGGTGCTGCTCGGTACGCCGTTCACACCCGAACTCCTGGGCGCCACGACCGTCCCCCGCGAGGAGTTGCCCGCAGCCGCCAGGGCGCTCGTCGCCACGCTCGCGCAGGGTCCGACGGCCGCGTACGCCGCCACCAAACGCCTCTTCGCGACGCGCCTCGACGAGGTCCTGGGCGCCGAGGCACGTGAGCAGGCCGCCCTCGGCCTCACCACAGACCACCAGAGCGCCGTCGCGGCGTTCCTCGCCAAGCAGAAGCCCACGTTCTCCGGGTCCTAGGGAGGCACCGTGCACGACCTCAGTCCCAGACCCGGCGACCTGGAGGCGATCGAGACCGCCTCCCGCGACGAACTCCGCACGCTCCAGACCCAGCGTCTGCGCCAGACGATCCGGCACACCTACGACAACGTCCCGCACTACAAATCCGCGTTCGACGACGCCGGCGTGCACCCCGACGACGTCAAGACGCTCGAGGACCTGGCCCTCCTGCCGTTCACGACGAAGGAGGACCTGCGGCGCAACTACCCGTTCGGCATGTTCGCGGTGCCGCGCGAGGACGTCGTCCGCATCCACGCGTCGTCCGGCACCACCGGCCGCCCGACCGTCGTCGGCTACACGCAGGCCGACCTCGACGTCTGGGCCGACGTCGTCGCGCGCAGCATCCGCGCCGGCGGCGGACGCAAGGGCATGATCCTGCACAACGCCTACGGGTACGGCCTGTTCACCGGCGGCCTCGGCGCCCACGCCGGCGCGGAGAAGCTCGGCTGCACCGTCGTGCCGGTCTCCGGCGGCATGACCGAACGCCAGGTGCAGCTCATCCGCGACTTCCGGCCCGACATCATCACGGTGACGCCCTCCTACATGCTCGCGCTGATCGACGAGATGGAGCGCCAGGGCGTCGATCCGCGGAGCACGTCGTTGAAGGTCGGCATTTTCGGCGCCGAACCGTGGACCAACGACATGCGCCGCGAGATCGAGCAGCGCCTCGACATGCACGCGGTCGACATCTACGGGCTTTCCGAGGTCATCGGCCCCGGCGTGGCCAGCGAGTGCGTCGAGACCAAGGACGGCCTGCACGTCTGGGAGGACCACTTCTACCCGGAGATCATCGACCCGATCACCGGCCGGGTGCTCCCCGACGGCGAGGAGGGCGAACTCGTCTTCACGTCGCTGACCAAGCAGGCCATGCCCGTCATCCGCTACCGCACCCGCGACCTGACCCGCCTGCTGCCGGGCACTGCCCGCTCGATGCGCCGGATCGAGAAGATCACCGGCCGCACCGACGACATGATCATCCTGCGCGGCGTGAACCTGTTCCCCACCCAGATCGAAGAGCTCATCCTCGGTACCGCGCCGTTGAGCCCGCACTTCCAGTGCGTCCTCTCCCGTTCCGGCACTCTCGACGACATGACGGTGCGCGTCGAGCGTCGGGATGCTGTTTCTTCGGTCGACGCCGAGCGGGCCGGCGGTGAGCTCGAGCGGTTGATCAAGAACCGGATCGGGGTGTCGGTGCGGGTCGAGGTGGTGGAGCCGGCCGGTATCGAGCGGTCGGTGGGCAAGATGCGGCGCATCGTCGACGACCGGCCGAAGCGCTAGCGCCTCCTCAGTCGCGGCCGAGGACGGCGTCGAGGAGGCCGGGGAAGCGGGACTCCAGGTCGTCGCGGCGGACCCGCATGATCCGGGCGCGGCCGTCGACGGTCGTGCTGGTGAGGCCCGCTTCGCGCAGCGTCCGGAAGTGGTGGGAGACCGTCGGCGGATTGATGCCGAGGTCGGCGCACCAGGTGTTCGCGCTGCAGTCGAACGGCTCCGGGCCCCGGTACATCGTGGTCAGCATCGTACGGCGGGCGGGATCGGCCAGCGCACTGAGGACGGTCGTCAGATCGATGTCCTCGACGTCCGGCTCCGGCAACTTCTTCGCCATTCCACCTCCATACTTTGACGCGAATCGAAGTCTACCCTAGCGTGGGGTCATGATTCGATCGTCATCGAAGTCCGGCTCGGTACCGCACCTGTGGCTGTTGGCCGTCGGCACGTTCGTGCTCGGGGTCGACGGGTTCGTGCTCGCCGGGCTCCTGACTGACGTCGCCCGGGATCTGGACGTGAGCGTGGCGCAGGCGGGGCAGCTGACGACTGCGTTCGCGGTCACCTACGCGATTGGGTCACCGGTCATCGCGACGGTCACCGGTCGGCTGGACCGGCGGATCGTGCTCGGGGCGGGCATGGCGGTGTTCCTGGTGGGGATGGTCGCGCAGGCGGTCGGGGGCACGTACGGGATCGTGCTGGCCGGGCGGGTGCTGTCCGGGCTCGGTGCGGCGGCGTTCCAGGCGAATGCGTTCGCGGTCGCCGGGGTGTTGTCGACGCCGGAGCGGCGGGCTCGGTCCCTGGCGGTGGTGGGGGCCGGGGGAAGCCTGGCCACGGTGGCCGGGGTGCCGTTCGGGGTGCTGGTCGGGCAGCAGGTGGGGTGGCGGGCGACGATGTGGATCATCGCTGGTCTCGCGGCCGTGGCTGCGGTGCTGGTCGTGGTGCTGCCGGCGGTGAGGCTGCCCACCGCGTCGCTGGGGGAGCGGCTCCGGCTGATGGCGACGCCGACGATGCTCGCGTTGCTGTGCGCGACCGCGTCGCAGCTCGTGCCGCAGTTCGCGGTGATCAGTTACATCGCTCCGCTGCTCGGCGCGGAGGGTGGGGCGGCGACGTCGGTGCTGGTCGCGCTGGTCGTGTTCGGGGTTGCGTTCTTCACCGGGAACCGGTTGGTGGGGGTTCTGGTCGAGCGGTGGGGTGCGTTGCGGACGATCAGCGCCGGGCTCGGTGTCACGGCGGTGGCGCTCGTGGTGTTCTGGGCGGTGCGGCCGGAGGTGGTGCCGGCTGTTGCGGCGTTGGCCGCGGTGGGGTTGGTCGGGCCGTTCCAGGTGATTCCGCAGCAGACGCGGGTGATCGTGGCGGGTGGGCCGGCTGCGACGGTTGCGCTCGGCCTCAACGGGTCGATGATCTACGTGGCGAGCGGGGTGGGCGCCGCGATGGGCGGCGGCGTGGTCGCGTCGGTCGGCGTGGGCTGGCTCCCACTGGTGGCCGCGCTGGTCGCGGTGGCAGCGCTGGGATTCACCCTGCTGACCGCGCCCGAGCGTGCACGGGCGAATGTCGCGCCCGAGGTGGTGGGCGAGTTGTCCGGGGCGCGTGGTCCGGTGCTCGGAGGCGGGCGGTCAGAGGCGGGTGGCGGCTCGGCTCAGCATGGCTCGGACCACTAGCGGGTGGAGTGCGCGGACCGGTAGTAGGTAGATGGTGCCGCGGGTGCGGACCGGGCGGGCGTGGGTGCTGAGCACGACGCGGTCGGTGTCGACCAGGACCGAGGCGCGGAAGTCCAGGTGGCCGGCGTCGGTGCCGAGGAGTACTTCCCGATCGGTCGCGGATTCCGTCGCGAACGAGGAGCGGTCACCGCGTTCGACGCCGATCAGGCCGACGAGCGCGTTCCGGACGCCGAGGGCCACGCGCACCCACGGCGGCGGGTCGAAGAACACCGCTTTCGCCCAGGCGTGCGGGTCGCGGGGGTGCGCGTCGGTGAGCCGAACCGCGTACGCGTCGACCAGGTCGCCGGGGCGTGGTTCGCCGAACCGTTCGTGCAGCAGAACCGCGTCCGCCGGGACGTCGACTGGCGTGGTGACGGGCATGATCGCCTCCATACGGTGCCGTATATTTTGCACTGTACGGCACCGTATGATTGGGCGGAACGCCGGCACGGTCCGAAGTGTTGGACGCTGGTCACAGTGACGGAAGTCCGATAGCGGCGGCAGGTACCACTGTGGATAGAGTGTCCGGCGCGGGGGGATTCGATCGATTCAGGAAGGTTCCGACGTGCCGACGGACACGCCCGAGAGCGATGCGACCGAGTCAGGGCACCAAGAGACCGTCTCTTTGGATCGAGAGACCGTGATGCTCCACGCGCCGACCGCCGCGCCCGGTGGTGCCGCGGCCGGCAGCGCATCAGCCGGTGGCGCGGCGACACGGGGTGCGGAGGCGCCGTCCGAGGTGACTGTGGATCCTTGGGGGCAGCCGGCGGCTGTGCCGTTCGTGTTGGCGGAGCCGGAGGCGGTGCCGAGTTTCGATGCGGGTGGGCCGCCGCCGGAGGAGCCCGCGTCGAGGCGGCGCATGGGGGTGCTCGTCGCGGTGGCGGCGGTGCTCGTTGTTGCTGTCGTGGCCGGGATCGTGCTGGTGAGCGGCGTGTTCAGCGGTGACGACGAGCCCACTGCCAAGGCGAGCAACCCGAGCGTGCCGGCTCCTACCGCGTCGCCCTCGGCCGTTTCGAGCAGCCCGGCGGCGAGCCCGTCACCGACGGTGGCCGTGAGCAGTGCTCCGGCGCCCGCGCCGGTTCCCGCGGGGCCGCAGCCCGTCGCGGCCTGGGGCGTGCAGGGCGGCAAGGGTGACGCCGGCGTCGGCGGGCAGAACCTCACCCCGACGAACGTTACCGCGGTCGGTGGGTCGGGTGGCTTCAACGGCAAAGACAGTCAGATGACGACGTCGAGCGCGGTGGTGCGCACCGGTGCGGGCAGCAGCTTCACGGTCGCTGCGTCGGTGTTCCTGGCGGGTACCGAGGGATACCAGACCGCGGTGAGTCAGGACGGTGCGGTGAACAGCGCGTTCTTCCTGCAGTACTCGTGGGCTGAGAAGAAGTGGGCGTTCTCGCGGGTGGGTGGGGATGCGGCAAACGCCGCGGGGGTTCGTGCGCTGTCGAACGCGCCGGCAGCGACGCGCACGTGGGTGCGCCTGGTCGGCGTGTACGACGCCCGCGCCGGGCAGTTGCGCCTCTACGTCGACGGCGTACCCCAGGGCACCGCCACCTACCAGACCCCCTTCGCGTCCACCGGCAAGTTCGCGGTCGGCCGCGCCAAGTTCAACGGCAAGAACACCGACTGGTTCCGCGGCAACATCAGCGACGTGACCATCTACGACGCCGCCCTCACCCCCGCAGAGGTCACGAAGCTCACTCGCTAGCAGACTTACCTGCACCAGGTCGAGGAGGCGTTCGCGCTACGGCCTGGTCCCGGTGGTGAACCCGGAGTTCGAGGTCGATGAACGCGCCGATCATGGCGCGGTAGGTGGCCTCGACGACGTCGGGGTCGGCAGTGGACTCGGTCGCGAGGGCTCGCACCGTGCGGATCACCTGCTCGACGCGATCCGGGGCGCGCACGGCGTCAGTATCGGCTTTCAGCGTGCCGGCGCGACGGACGAACTCCTCCCGGCGCGCCAGCAGCCCGACGATCTCCCGATCGAGCCGGTCGATCCCGGCCCGGACTTCGGTCAGCTGCTCAGCAGGCGTCCCGCGGTGAGCTTCCATTCCCGCAGACTACGGTCCTTCGTCAGCCAGCAGGCTGACGCTTCCGGAGAGCCGCGAACCTGAGGAGCGGCCAACTTAGACTTGCGATACGGCCGGATCGCGAGCGGGGCGAAGGGCGGTCTTCGTCCTCGTCGTGATTCCGGCAACCCTGGTGGCCATCCTGGCGCTCGTCGTCGGCGGGATGGCCGACACCCTCGGCGACCAGTCCGACCAGGGATCACCGCTGACCACGAGCGACATCGGCGTGTCCGGTGCAGGTGCCGTGGCCGTCCTCGTCCTGGCCACCTGGTGGCTGACCCGGAAACAGCGACCGTACAAAGACGACCGTTCCCTGATGCCGGTAGCGCTGGCCACGGTGGTGGCTCTCGCGATCTGCACCGTGCCGCTGTGGAAGCGCTACAACATGATCGACGTGACCGCGTCGGGGTTCCACCGGGCCGCGTACACGTTCTCAGGCGCCTTCCGCGTCTGGAACGGCACCGACCAACGCCTCCGGGTGTGCGTCGGCGCGACCGGCACCTGCGTCGAGGGCCGCCCGGTACTACTCCTCGACCCGGGCCAGCGCGGATCGGTCGAGAACACCTACCGGGTCGGCCGCCACTCCCTGACGATCGTCGAACCGGGCCCGTGGGCACGTCGGGACACCCGCGTGACCATCGAAGAGGTCGAATCCGACGACGACCCGTACACGCCAGGCGCCCCCACCCAGCCCTACGTCCCGCCGCCCTACCTGCCGCCCCAGGCCCCGATGGTCCCGTATCGATGAACAGCGGCCGACCGGCCGGGCTCAGCGTCCCCGGAAGAACGACACCGCCGACGCCAGCGCCAGATCCGTGAGCTCGGCGTCGTAGCGCGCGCCGACGTCGCGCATGAACGCGTGTTCCCCGCCGTCGTAGACGTGCAGTTCCACGTCGGTCAGGCCCGCCGAGTACAGCTGCGTGATCGTCGTCAGACGGGCATCCGCCGGGACGTGTGGGTCCCGCGAACCGAAGACGATCATCAGGCGGCCCCGGACGTCGGCGGCCCGGGCGAGGCTGTTCGCGGTGTCGGAGCCGAGAGCGCCGTTGTGCAGGCCGGTCGGGTAGAAGCAGACGGTTGCCGCGACCCGCTCGTCGAAGGCAGCCCGGAACGCGAGGTGTCCACCCAGGCAGAAGCCGGTCACCGCGAGCGTGGACACGTCCGGGCGGCCCGCGAGGTGGTCCAGCACGGCGGCGCGGTCCGCGTCGAACTCCGCGGTCGTCATGGCCGCGGCGCCGGCCAGACCCGCCTCCTTACCGGCGTCGTCGAACTCCAGCGCGACGCCGGCGAGAGGCCCGTGCGGGTAGATCTCGGGAACGCACACCAGGAATCCCTCGGCGGCCAGCCGGCGCGCGGTGCGCAACGTCGACTCGGTCAGCTGGAAGATGTCCGTGTACAGCATCACCCCGGGCCAGGGACCCTCACCGGTGGGCCGGAGAACAGCCGCGTTGATCTCGCAGCCCGGACCGGGCACGACGATTCTTTCCTCGATCAGCTTCACGCCGCGACAGCCTAACGACAACTCATCGCCGCCTCGCCGAGCCGCGCCGGGTCCCTGCCGCCCGCGGGCGATCGCCGGCTCACAGCGGGAAGATCTCCAGGTAGTCGGCGAAGAAGACGCTCAGACCCGCGGCGACGAACACTCCGGCAACGACCCAGAACCGGACGACGATCGTCGTCTCCGGCCACCCGGCCAGCTCGAAGTGGTGCTGCAGCGGCGCCATCCGGAAAATCCGGTGACCGGTGCTGCGGAACGACACGATCTGGATGACGACCGACAGCGTCACGATGACGAACAGCCCGCCGAGGAGCGGCAGAAGCAGCGTCGTTCTGGTCGTCAGCGCGAGACCCGCGATCAGACCACCGATTCCGAGCGCGCCGGTGTCACCCATGAACAGCCGGGCCGGGGGCGCGTTCCACCACAGGAATCCGGCCAGTGCACCAGCGGCCGCCGCCGCGAGCAGTGCTGTCTCGAGTGGATCGCGAACCGTGTAGCAGGGCTGGCCGGTGAAGTCCGCGCAGATGTGCCGGGACTGCCACAAGCCGATCAGGAGGTAACCCGCCAGCACCATGATCGACGGGCCGGTGGCCAACCCGTCCAGACCGTCGGTGATGTTGACACCATTCGCCGTGGCGATGACGACCAGGGCGAAGAACAGCGCCGCCCCGACTTGCGTCAGGTGGGCCCAGCTGATGTCGCGGGTGAGAGAAAGCCTTTCCGACGCGATCGTGTAGCCGTTCTCGTCGGGCAGATTCAGCGCGAGGAACGCGAACCCGACCGCGACCACGGCCTGGCCGATCAGTTTGCCCCGCTTGTTCAGTCCGAGGCTGCGCCTCTTCCGGATCTTGATGAAGTCGTCGACGAAGCCGACCAGACCCATTCCGACGAACAGGCCGAGCAACGTGACGGCGGTCGGGCTGATCCGTTGCTCACCGACAACGACATGGGTGACGAGGTACGCGATCACCGTCGCCGCGATGAACACGATCCCGCCCATCGTCGGCGTACCGCGAACCCCGCAGCCAGCACACTCCTCACGCGTGGGCACCCCTCTACCGCCAGACTCCGCGCGAGGGTACGGCCACCCTCCAAGGCGCGGCGGACGGCCAAGAACCATCCGCGCAACCGGCGCCGCTAGGCGGGCCGTGGAGTGTTGGACATTTCCTTCGGTGCCGACCACTATGCGCTGGTGGACGCCTATCTGGACACCGAGCGCCTGGTCTTACGACGCCTCACCGCCGACGACGCGGACCTGCTGATCGAGCTGGACAGCGACCCGGCGGTCATGCGGTATCTCACCGGCGGCGAGCCGACCGCACCGGAGGACGTCCGCGAGCGCCAGCTGCCGGGTGTCCTCGCCGGCTACGAGAAGTGGGGCGGCAAGTTCGGAGTGTTCGCCGCACAGGACAAGGAGCTCGGCGCTTTTGTCGGCTGGTTCCTCCTGCGTCCCGAACAGGGAGGCCCACTGGACGAGGTCGAGCTCGGTTACCGGCTGCGTCGGGCGGAGTGGGGCAAGGGATATGCGACCGAGGGCTCGAAGGCGTTGGTCGACAAGGCGTTCACTGAGCTCGGCGTGCGGATGGTGTGGGCCGACACGATGGCCGTGAACGAGGGCTCCCGGAAGGTGATGGAAAAGGTCGGGATGACGCTCGTGGCGACTCTCGGTACGCCGTCGGACATGCAGATCATCGAGGGGTCCGAGCACGGGGGCGTGCGGTACGAGATAACCCGGGATCAGTGGTGACGTACACCGTTTCGATCGAGATCGCCGTGCCGCTGGAAAGGGTGGCGCAGCTGCTCGCTGACCCGGTTCAGCTGCCGATGTGGTTGCGTGGTCTGGTGGTGCACGAGCCGTTGAACGGGAGGCACGGGCAGGTCGGTACCGAGTCGCGCGTCGTGCTGCGGATGGGGCAGCGGGAGTTCGAGGCTGTCGAGACGATCACGCGCCGGGAGCCGGCGGACCTTTCGAGCATTCCGTCCGGGACCGTCGTGCATTTCGAGCGTAAAATCGTCGCCGAGGGGATGTGGAGTGCGGCGCGTGAGCGGCTGACGGAAGCCGGTCCGGGGGCGACGCTCTGGGAGAGCGAGAACGAGTACCGGTTCGGCGGTTTCCTGATGCGGTTCGTGGGCCTCGTGATGCCGGGCGCCTTTCGCAAGCAGTCGCGGCAGCACATGAACGACTTCACGGAGTTCGCCGAGCACGGAACCGACGTCCGCGAAGCGAAGGATTGACCTGCGCCGTTGCCCAGCAACGAGTTCTTGGGCCTACGACGAGTTCCCGGCCCTACCGGCGCCGGTCGTTGGCCCGGGAACTCGTCGTTGGGCCGATAACTCGTAGGTGGTCCGCCGGAGCGTCGTTCCGGCTGGTCGGTCGGCGTTGGAGCTGGCTCTTCGGTAACAGCGACGGCGGCGGGCGCGGGGCTCCCTCGCGAGCAGCCCGATCTACCGGGTCATGACCCGGCACCTGCACGAGCTGTTCCGCAACCAGGCGGCGCTGGCCACGGACCCCGCGACGAACCAGCTCGGCATCGCTACGTCGAGCTCGTCCGTGCGCTGGTGGCGTCGGCAGCGCACGATCGCCGCCACGCGCGGCCCGCGCTGGACGTCGTCTTTCTGGAGCAGGTAAAGCTTTTCGTCGAGATCAACCTGGCGGATCCGGATCTCACGCCGGCGGCGATCGCGGCCGCGCACCACGTGTCCGAGCGGTACCTGTACAAGCTGGCGCGGCGGCGGGCATCCGGCTGGAGCAGTGGATCATCGCGCGTCGGCTGGAGCACGTCCGGAACGAGCTGGCCGATCCGGCGGCGCGGCACCGGGCGATCGCGGCCGTCGCGCACCGGTGGGGGTTCGTGAACCGGTCGCACTTCGCTGCGCGTTTCCGCGCCGCGTACGGGATGTCCGCGCGAGAATGGAGAGCGCTCTCAGCCGTGCGGTGAGAGCACATTTCCGTGCGCCTCCACCAACGTCGCCGATCCCTGGTCATGTCACTTTCTGCTGGTCACGGCATTTCTGCGCAAGGAGTACGACGCATGAGCACCATTGTCCTGATTCATGGCCTCTGGATGACCCCGCGCAGCTGGGAACACTGGGTGCCGTACCTCGAGGCCAAGGGCCACCGGGTGATCACCCCGGCGTACCCCGGCTTCGAGGTGGAGGTCGAGGCGCTGCGGGAGAACTCGGACGTCATCGCCGACCTCACCGTGCCCGCGACCGTCGACCACCTCGCTGGTGTCATCGAAACGCAGGACGAGTCGCCGATCCTGATCGGACACTCGTTCGGTGGGACGCTGACCCAGCTGCTCCTCGCCCGTGGGCTCGGCAGCGCCGCGGTCGTGATCGACTCCGCGCCGACCGAGGGTGTGCACGTCACGCCGCTCTCGCAGGTGAAGTCGCTGTTCCCGACGCTGAGCAACCCGGCCACCTACCACCGCGCGGTCGGTTTCACGCCGGAGCAGTTCCACTACGCGTTCGCGAACACGCTGCCGCGTGAGGAGTCGGACAAGGCGTGGGAGCGGTACGCGATCCCGGCGCCGGGCAACTGGATCTGGGCGTACGGGCTGCTGGCGAATCTCAAGCCGGGCCACCAGGAGACGTGGGTCGACTACGGCAAGGACGACCGGGCGCCGCTGCTGTTCATCGGCGGTGGGTCGGACCACATCATGCCGCCGTCGGTGAACAAGTCGAACGCGAAGCACTACGACAAGTCCTCGGCGCTGACCGAGTACCACGAGTTCCCGGGGCGGTCGCACTGGACGTGTGCGGAGCCGGGTTGGGAAGCGGTGGCCGATTGCGCGGTCGACTGGGCGTCGAAGCACTGCCGATGAAGATCACCCACCTCGGTGGCCCGACCACGCTGATCGAGGTGGGCGGCTGGCGGATCCTCACGGATCCGACGTTCGACCCGCCGGGACGCCGTTACGCCTTCGGGTGGGGGACGGCGTCCCGGAAGGTCGCCGGTCCGGCCCTTCCGGCCGACGCGGTCGGCCCGGTCGATCTGGTGCTGCTCAGCCACGACCACCACGCCGACAATCTGGATGACGCGGGGCGAGCCCTCTTGGGGTCGGCGGCCGTGGTGGTGACCACGATCAGCGGATCTCGTCGTTTGACTCCCGCGGCCGCCGGGCAAGATCGCGGTGAGGCGATTCGAGGGCTCATGCCGTGGGAGGTCACGGTGGTCGGGGCGCCCGGCAAGGCCCCGCTGAAGATCACGGCCACGCCCTGTCGCCACGGCCCGCCGCTCTCCCGGCCGATCGTCGGCGATGTCGTCGGGTTCTCGGTGGAGTGGGACGGCGGTCAGTTCTGGATGACCGGCGACACCGTCCTGTACGGCGCGCTCCGAGAGGCCGCGGCTCGCCTCACCGTGGACGTGCTTGTCCTGCACCTCGGCAGCGTCAAGTTCGGCCTCACCGGCCCGCTGCGTTACTCGATGTCGGGCGCGGAGGGGGCTGAACTCATCCGGCTGGCGAAGCCTCGGGTTGCGGTACCCGTGCACTACGAGGGCTGGAGCCACTTCAGCGAACGCCCCGAGCACCTGCGCCAGGCGCTCGGCGACCGGGTGCGCTGGCTCGAACCAGGGGTGGCCACCGAGCTTTGAGAATGCTCGGTCCCGACCGGCGCTCGTCGCGTGCGGCGGGGCACAGCAATGAAGTACGAGCGCGCGCAACCGGTGTCGACTGTCCATTAGATACGACTAGGCTGCTCACAGGGGTGCTGATCTGGGGGTGGTTCCGGGCGTGGACATCATCACGCAGGGCTTGACGAAGAAGTTCCAGGCCGAACGAGGGCTCGATGCGCTGAAGTCCGACGAGGCATTCGAGGCCTTTGCCGGCTTCTGCGTGCTCAGCCAGTTCTACGAGGACGAGTTCGACCCTGACGACTTCCGGATGGGCGCCGGCGGAGACATGGGCATCGACGTGG
Source organism: Cryptosporangium sp. NPDC048952 (assembly GCF_043197895.1). Classification (NCBI taxonomy): domain Bacteria; kingdom Bacillati; phylum Actinomycetota; class Actinomycetes; order Cryptosporangiales; family Cryptosporangiaceae; genus Cryptosporangium; species Cryptosporangium sp. NPDC048952. The sequence goes on from NZ_JBICTY010000004.1 coordinate 778,609, forward strand.
CTGGCGTGATCGTCAACGGCGAACTGTTCCACGATGCCGCCGATGTACGCGACGCCGTGGCGCAGGCGAAGGAGTTGCGCGTCCGCTTCGTGCTCGTGCAAGCGAAGACAACCACCGGATGGGATGTCAAGGTCTTTACTGAGCTTGCGGATAACTTGGAGCACTTATTCACCGCGGATCCAATGACATATCCGCACTCGGATGATGTCCGCAATCTCCGCGAGTGCATCGATGCCGTCTACGCCGACGTAGGTAAGTTGACGCGCGAGCTCCCGACTCTCTCCGTCCACTACGTATCGACGGGAGCGGTCGGTGATCTGCTCCTGGAGAAGAAGCGCGTCGCAGCCGCTCATCGGCTGGAGCAGCTCAACCGGTTCGAACATGTAGACGTACATGCGGTTGGAGCCCGCGAAGTACGGGAGCTCTACAAACGTGCCACCGATCTGGTGTCGGCGAGCTTCACAATGCCCAAGCGGATCACCCTTCCCAAGATCCCGGGCGTTGATCAAGCATTTTTAGGGGTGCTGTCGGCGGCAGAGTTGGTTGATCGACTGCTCACGGATCCGTCGGGCGGAATTCGTCGCGCGCTCTTCTATGAAAACGTCCGCGACTTCCAGGACTACAACGCCGTGAATCAGGAGATTCAGAAGACGCTCAGGGACGAGGATCGCCGAGATCGCTTCGCTGTGCTCAACAACGGCATCACAGTTGTCACCCGGGAATTAGCGACGGCAGGCGACGAGTTCAAGATTCGTGACTTCCAGATCGTCAACGGATGCCAAACATGCCACGTGCTCTTCGATGAGCGTGAGAGCTTGAGCGACGGCGTCAACGTAAATATTCGGCTGATCGAGTCGCGCGACGAGGACGTCATCTCGGGCATCATCGCTGCCACCAACCGACAGACGGCGGTCAGCGACGACGATTTGTCGGGGCGTGAGGAGTTCCATAAGCACCTCGAGGATTTCTTCGCCGCCCAGCCCTCGGCCCGGCGGTTGTTCTACGAGCGGCGATCCAAGCAGTACAACGCCCGCCCAGACGTCGAGAAGACACGGATCATTACGCGCCCGGCGCTTACCCGCGCCTATGCGGCGATGTTCTTGGACGAGCCGGCCGGCGTCGGCCACTATAAGCAACTCATCGCGTCACGCAAACAGGATCTCTTCCAAACGAGCCACAACCCGCTCGTCTATTACGCCAGCGCCACCACTCAGTATCGGCTCGAGTGGCTGCTTCGCAATCGGAAGGTCGACACATCCCGATACGGACCTGCTCGTTATCACATCCTTGCCGCGATCAAGACCTTCGTGCTCGGTGGTGCGCTCCCGTCCGGTCTCAAGGCCGTCCAAAAAGCGTGCCAGAAGTTGCTCAATACCATGTGGGACCCGATCCAGGCAGAGTCCGTCGTCAAGCACCTCCTGCCCGCCATCGATGCGGCTCAAGTCGAGGAGACGAAAAGCGGCGTGCCGTTGGGCGAAATGGTGCGAACGCAGCGCTTCGCCGACCGTGTCAAAGCGGAGGTGCTCCTTCTGCCAGCGGTCCCGGACGGACAGTCAGCACTAGACACGCCGGCGGAGACGCCGCTTCCTGTCGGCGCGACGGCTGTAGTCGGTAGCGCGGAATTCGAGGCGTCCATCGCCACAGCATCGACCGACCTTCAGGATGAACTTCAGCGTTTGCTCGGCTGGGCGAGAAGCCTCGAACACGACAAGATCGCGGAACTTGCCACATCGATCGGTAGTAGTCGCTGGGTCCTCCGAATACTAGTCCCAGGTCAGGACCGGAGTATCGTGTCGCTCTGGAACGACAAGGGTGCCTATCTGACGGCGTACCGCTCGGTCTTAGAGAAGCTGGCTCCCTTCGCTCTGCAGGCACTGGAGAAGAAGATGCCCGGGCAGATCGGTCAAGGCAATGTGATCAAGGCTCCGTATGACGAGCAGTTGCTTGATCTTCTTCGCAGTACCTACGCGGAAGCCAGTGACTCGCCGGGGTGAGTGATCCGCGGCCCAACTGGCGGACGCTTGGCCTGCTTAGCGTCGCTGGTCGGAACGTATCGTCACGTCAGCCTGCTCGGCCCGCCGGCCGTTCCGACGCAGATCACCGCGGGCACGTCACGACGCTGGGTGCTGCTGTGGCAGGGCGTGGTCATCGTCTTGTGGATGACGCTGACCACCACGGTGGCGTGGGGCGTGGTCTCGTCCGTGGTGACCTGACCACCGCTCACTCGTCGTGCTCTCCCAGCACGGCCCGTCGGGCCTCGCCGGTGCCGGTCAGATCCTGGTACTCCGGGTGGGTCCGGATGTACTTCGCGAAGAACGGGCACGCGGGCACCACCCGCAGGCCCCGCCCGCGTACGTCGTCGAGCGCTTCGCGGGCGAGGCGGCTGCCAAGCCCTCGTCCCTCGTACGCGACCGCCACCTCGGTGTGGATGAAGACGATCCGGTCGCCGTCCAGGTAATACACCGCGAAGCCCGCGAGGTCGCCGTCGACCGAAATCTCGTAGCGGTGCTGAGCGGGGTTGTCGTGCACGTCAGGCAACATCGATGACCGCCTTGCCGTGGAGGGTGCCGCCGCGCAGGGCGGTGATGGCGTCGTGGACGTGGTGCCAGGACCCGCGCCAGTTGATGGACGGCAGCAGCGCGCCGCTCGTCAGCTGCTCGCTCAGCCACGTGAAGTCGGGCCCCAGCGGCGTGCCGTCGAACTGGTGGAAGCTGACGATCGTGCGGTCACGCCCCGGGCCGGCCATCAGTGCGCCGGGCGGGAACGCTTCCTCCTCGGTGGCGAGGTGGCCGAGCGCGATGAGGACGCCGCCGTTCTCCAGCCGGTCGAACGCGCGGACGAGGAGGCGGCCACCGACGGTGTCGATCACGGTGTGCACGGTGCCGGGGTGGTCGGCCGGGTCGGCGACCACGGCGTCGGCGCCGAGGCCGCGCAGCTCGTCGGCGAACTGGGCCGGGTACCGGGTCACCGCGACCGGCAGCGCGCCGCCCATGCGGGCGAGCTGGATCGCGTAGCGGCCGACGCCGCCGGTCGCGCCGGTGATCAGCACGCGCCGACCCAGGGTCGGGCCGCTCCGGCGAAGGGCGCGCAGAGCGCTGCTGGCCGCTACCGGAACCGTGCTGATCGCGGCGAGGTCCGCAGCCTCGGGGGTGGTGCCCAGCAGGTCGACGCTGACGGCGCGGTACTCCGCCCAGGCGCCGCCGACGCCGAACGTGGTGACCGGTGTGCCCACGGCCGGGCCGGATCCGTCGGCGGCGGCCTCGACGACGTGACCGGCCGCTTCCGACCCGGGGACGCGACCGTCGTCCAGTCCGTTCGCAGTAGCGAGGTCGCCGTTGTTGAGCGCGAACGCTCCCACCTTGACCAGGACCTCACCCGGCGCGGGCGTCGGTTCCGGTGCGACGCCCAGCCTCAGCCCCGAGGGCTCGGTGTGGTCGACGATCAGCGCACGCATTCAGAAACCCCTTTCGCTCCCTCCCAGCTGACACCGTGTGGCAGGAACACAGTCAACCGTCCTCGCTGCGGCTCAGCTGGGACTCTTCGAGGTCGAGGTCACGCTGGGCCCGCGTGAGCACCTCCTCGGGGATCCGCCCCTCGTTCCGGGCGATCTTGAAGACGTGCCGCTCCGCCAGAATCATCTCGCGCCGCAGACGGCTGTACGCGGACGACGGCGTCTCCTGCTCCTGACTGCCCAATCGCTCCCACGCGCCATTGTCCCGGTGCTCGGCGATCGCGCGCAGCCGCTCCACCACCGAGTCCGGCGCACCGTCGGCATTGTCGTCCAGCGCCTGCAGGGCAGCTCGGGTGGCCTGGTTCTGCACCGCCGCCTCCGCCAGTGCGTCGGCGGTGCTGGTGTCCTCGCGGACACCCAGCCGGTTCGCCACCAACGGCAGGGTCGTGCCCTGGATCAGCAGGGTCAGGACGATGATCGCGAACGCCACGAAGACGAACAGGTCCCGCGGATAGCCCCCGGGTACCTCGTCCACCGGAGGCAGCGTCAGCACGGCGGCCAGCGTGACGACGCCGCGCATCCCCGCCCACGCCACCACCGTCGGCGCCCCGGCGGGCGGACGCTCCTCCCGGCTGCGGACCCTCGGGATGAGCCGTGCCAGGTAGGTCGCCGGGTACATCCACACGAACCGCAGCACCACGATCGACGCGAACACCAGGGCGGTCGCCTGCACCGTGGTGGCCAGGTCCGTCTCCAGATCGCCGACCAGTTCCCGCACCTGGAGGCCGACCAGCAGGAAGACCACGCCCTCGAGGAGGAAGTTGATCAGCCGCCAGACCGCGTCCATCTGCAGGCGGGAGGTCGGCGACAACAGGTACGGGATGCGATGGCCCAGGTAGAGGCCCGCCACCACCACGGCCACCACGCTGGAGGTGTGCAACTTCTCGGCGACGACGACCACGACGAACGGCGTCAGCAGCGACACGGCGTCGTCCAGCAGCGGATCGGTGATCTTCGCGTGCAGCCACGCGACGACCACCGCCGCCGCGAAGCCCAGCGCCAGGCCGCCGCCGGCGATCACCACGACGTCCCGGCCGATCTCCCGGAAGCCGACCGCCGCGCCGGTCAGCGCGCCACTCGCGATCCGGACCATCACCAGCGCGGTCGCGTCGTTGAGCAGGCTCTCGCCCTCGAGCAGCGTGACGATCCGCCGGGGGAGACCGATCCGGCGGGCGATCGCTGTTGCCGACACCGCGTCCGGCGGCGCGACCACGGCGCCGAGCGCGACACAGGCGGAGAGCGGCACCGCCGGGAGTAACAAGTGCAGCAGGTAGCCGGTGATCAGTGCGGTGAAGATCACCAACCCCACGGCGAGCAGCAGAATCGGCCGCAGCATGCTGCGGAAAGCGGGGATCGAGGTCTGCAGAGCGGCGACGTAGAGCAGCGGCGGCAGGATGCCGACCAGCACCAGCTCCGGCTCGACGTGGATCTCCGGCAAACCCGGCACGAACGACAGCGCCAGGCCTGCGACCAGTAGGACCAGGGGTGCCACGAACCCGAGCCGCCGAGCGAGCGCGGCTCCGGCCACAGCGATCACGATGAGGACGACCGTGTCGACGATGCCTTCCATGACTCGACAGCGTAGGTGGGTTCCGGGCCGCCCGTCCGATCCGCTGGGAGGGCTTGACCCTGTTCCGACCACACAGTGTTGGCTCAGTCGGAAGGCCAATTGCGGCGCACTATCTGTGACATTAAAACGCTTTATGGCATAGCAAAATATGCCACTGTGTACACATGAAGAACTTCGCTCTTCTCATCGCCGCGCTGCTGCTGGCAGTCACGGCCCCGGCGACAGCGACCGCTGCTCCAGCGGTTCCGAAGATCTCGTGGAAGAAGTGCGGCGAGACGCCCGCGCTCGCCGACTTCCAGTGCGCCCAGGTGAAAGTGCCCACCGACTACGACAACCCACGCGCGGGCACGACGACGCTGGCGCTCACCCGCTTACCGGCCACCGACAAGGCGAAGCGCATCGGCTCGCTGTTCACCAATCCCGGCGGTCCGGGCGTGCCCGGCGTGAGCTACATCCACGCCGTCGGCAAGCTCGCCTGGGCGCCCGAGGTGCGGGCGCGCTTCGACATCATCGGTTTCGATCCCCGCGGGGTCGGCGCGTCCAGTCCGGTCAGTTGTTTCGCCACGCCGCAGGAGGAGCTGGCGGCCTTCACGGACGAACCGGTGGCGCCGATGACGCCGAAGGAAATCACCACCAAATTCGCCGACGCCACGAAGCTCGCCGCCGCGTGCCGCGACCGGTCCGCCGACCGCTACGCCCACATGTCCACGGCGAACGTCGCCCGTGACCTGGACCTGCTCCGGCAGGCGGTCGGTGACGAGAAGCTGAGCTACCACGGCTTCTCGTACGGCACCTACCTGGGCGCCACCTACGCGAAGCTGTTCCCGAAGAAAGTGCGCGCTCTGGTGCTCGACGGCCCGGTCGATCCCGCGGCCTACTCCGGTTCGAACGGCGACCGTCGCCCGCTCGCGCTGCGAGTCGGTCAGCACCTCGGCGCCGACGAGGTCCTCGACCAGTTCTCCGCGAAATGCCGCGAGGCGGCGTGTGCGCTCACCAAGGTCGGCGACCCGGAGCAGGTGACCGAGCGCGTCCTCGCCGGCCTGAAGAAGCAGCCGATCCGCAACGTGCTGCCCAACGGCACCACGTACGACGTCTCCTACGACGACGCCGTCCAGGTGATCCTGTCGGCGCTGTCGGCACCGACGTCGTGGCCACCGCTCGCCGGGCTGCTGAGCATCTACGCGAAGGCGCAGGCAGCGGGCACGACGTCCGTCACGTTGACCGCGGCGCAGGCTCCGGGGGAGTTGCTGGCGATGTCGCCGCGGCCGGAGGAGTACACGGCGGCAGCCGGGAATCTCGTGGTCTGCCTCGATACCGCAGCGGCCGGAGGACTGAACAAGCTGCCGCGGCTCGCCGACGAGGCCGACGCGGAGGCGCCGCACTTCGGCCGTAACCGGGCGTGGAACGCGACCGTGTGCGAGCCCTGGACCACGCGTGACCGCGACGCGTACTTCGGCCCGTGGCAACAGGAGGTTTCGGTGCCCGTGCTCGTGGTGGGCACGCGGTACGACTCCGCCACCCCGTACCGGTCCGTCCGGACGGCCGCCGACTACTTCCCGGAGGGCCGGGTGCTGACCATCGACGCCTGGGGGCACACGTCGCTGGGCAAGAGCGCGTGCGCCACCACGGCGATCGGCCGCTACCTCGTCAGCGGTGAGGTGGCTGACGGGACGGTGTGCGCCGCCAACTTCGGTCCGTTCGACCCGCTGCCGACGAAGTAGGGAATGGACGCGGGCCGGTGACGCCGTGTTCGTGCGTCGGCTTCACCGACCCCGCCGGCCAGCGGGTTCTCGCGCCGACGCGCGCGGCACTGGAGAACCGCCACCCCGAGGTGCGGACCTCGCTGGTGCCGCGGGCGTCCTTCGCGCAGCTCTCCGAGCTGCGTGAGGGACGCGTCGACGTCGCGCTCGTCTTCGGCGCCGTCCCCGAGACGGGGCTGTGCCAGCGGCCGATCTTCACGCTGTCGGTGGTCGAATACCGTCGTGCCGGCGACGCTGGCGACGTTGCCCGTGTTGATGGCGTACGCGTTCGCGGCGCGCCGGGTGACGGATGCGGTTAGGCATGCGGGGGTGCAGTGACGGGCTCTTGTGCCTCGAGCAGGTCGAGGTCGCGGATGCAGAAGTTGTGGTGCTCGAAGGTCTCGTTGAGCACCGTGCGGAGGCACTGCAGCACCGAGCGGCCCCGGGCGTAGGGCGGCCAGACGTCGTCGTCGGGCACCGGGGCGCGCGCGGCGAGATGCGCGGGGGTGACGTCGGCGAGCCAGCTTTCGAGCTCGGCCGCCTGGGCCTCGCGTACGGCCACGATCTCGTCGAGGGGCGGATCGAGCGTGAGGTCGAGCCCGTGCGCCCCGTGGTAGGGCTCGACTGTCGTTCCGATGCCCATCGGCGTGAACAGCTCCGCCGAGCCCAGGCAGCAGCGGCGGAACCACGAGTCGTGGACGAAGACCAGGTGGCGCAGCGTCTGCGCCGCCGACCACTCGTCGTTGACGCCGCGGCCCTCGACGCCGGGGGTGCGGCGGATCCGCTCGATCGTGGCGGCCCAGCCGGTGTGGAGCTGACGCGCTGCCTCGCGCAGATCGTCAGGGTCGTCGGAACGGATCAGCACCCGCACCGGATGACGCCGGTCGAGCTCCGCCTCGACGTACCCGGTGACCTCGACGCCGTTCACCACGAGGTTGGTGACCAGCCCGTCGATCACGGCATCCTGCAGGACGACGCCGATCAGGCGTGCTCCGGTCAGGTCGCACTCGCGGAACTCCACACCGTGCAGGTCTTCGTCCACATAGCGCGTCATGCCCGGCATGCTAGGGCCCGGCACCGACAAAACCCGCGCTCCTCACCAGAGGCCGATCGACGTCCTGAACGCGGAGACGGTCGTGGCGACGATGCCGTCCAGCATTCGTTCGATGGCATGACCCGAAGGGGCCCCGTCGGAGTCACTCCACGCCAGGAGCCGGTGTAGGTCGGTACGGCGCTCGGGGTGGAGTTCGCCCCAGCGCTGGGCGGCGGTGGCCCGGTCCGTCGTCCAGGTGGTGTCGTGGACGCTGACGAGGCCGGCGATCGCGAGCAGGGTCTTGCGCGCGATCGAGCGGCCGAGGTCCTCCGACGGTGGAGTGGCCCGCCAGCGGGCCGCATGCCCGGCGATGTCGCCGTTGAAGCCCCGGGCGGCGCGGGCGTCGGCGGGGAAGGCCGGCCAGTGTGGCGAGGGATCGGGACCGGTGAGGTGGACACTGCTTGCGGACCGCGGCGCTCGCTGCGGCGAGAACCGGCTCGAACACTGACGGGATACGCGAGCGGGCGGCTCCGGTCACTATCGTGCCGTCGGGCGCGACTCCTTCGTGTGGATCACGCACTAGTCGATCGGCTCCACGCGGAGAGTGATCTCCTGAGTGTTCGGGTTTCCGTACTTGGCGCTGTAGGCCGCGTCGATGGCGTCCGGTGGGCCGTCGTAGCGGGCGAACGTCACGGCCCGGTCGATCGTGCCGGTGCGGATCCAGCCGCGCCGTTGCGCCACCGCCCACCGCACCCAGGTCGCGTTCCGACCGCGGACGTAGAGCCGGCCGTCGACGACGACCATGCCCACCTCCGCGCCCCGCCGCCCGGTGACCGACATCGGCGGGTCGACTCCCGCGATCACCCGCATTGTCGGGGTGGCGGACAGGATCGCCGCCTCCGTGGACGTCCATTCGGCGTGCATGCCCTCAGCATGTCGCAGAAGAGGTGTCGTAGTTGGCGCGGTGACTTCGTTGTAGTGATGAGAAGCTCGTCCAGCGCATCGGAGGCACACCATGACCGCGACCTACACGTTCGACATCTTCACCAGCCTCGACGGCTTCGGCGCCGCCGGTGGCGACTGGAGTGGTTACTGGGGCAAGCAGGGCCCGGAGCTGCTCGACCACCGGCTCGGGTTGTACAGCGGCGACCAGCGGATGGTGTTCGGCGCGACGACTTACCGCGCGTTCGCGCGGATGGTGGCCGAGAGCGGGCCGGGGGCGGACGTGCACGACCCATGGGTCACCCGGATGCGGAACCTGCCGGCGACGGTGGTGTCGAACACGCTCGAGGGGCCCCTGGACTGGCCGGACGCGACAGTGGCGCGCGGTGACGCGCTGGAGGTCGTCGCGCGGCTCAAGGAAGAGTCGCAGGTGCCGCTGCGGTCGCACGGCAGCCTGTCGCTGAACCGGGCGCTGGCGGCCGCGGGGCTGATCGACTTCGTCCAGGTGACGGTCTACCCGGTGATCACGGGCCGGACCGGCGTCGACCCGGTGTTCGGAGGCTGGGCCGACTTCGACCTCGACCTGGTCGACACCCGCGTCCTCGACGGCCGCACCCACGAACTCACCTACCGCCCCACCCTGCACGCCTGACCGTGGCGCGGGTGCTGATCACCGGCATGTCCGGGGCGGGCAAGACATCGGTGCTCACCGAGCTGCGGGTGCGGGGACACCTGACTGTCGACACCGATTACGACGGATGGACGCTGCCGGACGGCACGTGGGACGAGAGCCGCATCCACCGGCTGCTCGCGGCGAACGACGCGGTGGTCGTGTCCGGGACCGTGGACAACCAGGGCACGTTCTACGACCGCTTCGATCATGTCGTGCTGCTCACCGCGCCGCTGCCGGTGCTCCTCGACCGCGTGGCGCGGCGCGACACCAACCCCTACGGCAGGACCGCCGCGGAGCGGGCAGAGATCGAAGGGTACGTCGAGACCGTCGAGCCGCTCCTGCGGCGCGGCGCGTCCCTGGTGCTCGACACGCAGCGCCCGCTCGCGGAGACCGTCACCGTGATCGAGCGTCTCGTCGGCGCTGCGCACGGCTGACCGGGTCAGCCTAGGATCTCGCGCATGACCGCCATCGTCGGTATCGCCAGCGCCGGGATAGTCCACATCGGAGGTGACTCCGCCGGGGTCGCCGGGTACGTCGTGCACACCCGCGCGGACGCGAAGGTGTTCGTCACCGGGTCCTACGCGTTCGGCTTCACCACCAGCTTCCGGATGGGTCAGCTCATCCGCTGGGCGTGGACGCCGCCGGAGCCTCCGGCCAGCGACCTCGACCGCTTCATGTCGACGACGTTCATCGACGGGCTGCGCGAGTGCCTGAAGACCGGCGGCTGGGCGACGAAAGACAACGAGCGCGAGTGCGGCGGGGTGTTTCTCGTCGGCGTCGCGGGCCGGCTCTTCAACGTCGACTCGGACTACCAGATCGGCGAGTCCGTGCACGGCTACGACGCGGTCGGCTCCGGCGACGAGGTGGCGCTCGGGGCGCTCTACGCCACCTCGCGCACCCGGATGAGCCCGCGCAAGCGGTTGGAGATCGCGCTGGAGGCGTCCGAACAGTTCAACGGCAACGTCAGCGGCCCGTTCGCCTACGTCTCGGCCCCGGCCTCCGCCTAGGCCCACGAGCCGTCGCACCGCGGACGGTAGCGACTCGGGGCCCGGCCGGCCGGTCGTCGGCCGGGCCCGGAGAAGGGTCAGTCGAGGGTGCGGGAGCGGACCAGCGAGGCGTACCAGAGGGCGCTGTCCTTCGGCGTGCGCTCCAGGGTGTCGTAGTCGACCCGGACGATGCCGAAGCGCTTCGAGTACCCGTAGGACCACTCGAAGTTGTCCAGCAGCGACCACAGGAAGTAGCCGCGCACGTCCACGCCCTTCTCCCGGACGTTCGCCACCGCACGCAGGTGCCGGCGCACGTAGTCGGTGCGCTCGGCGTCGTGGATGTGACCGTCCTCCGAGACGACGTCGGGGAACGCGGCGCCGTTCTCGGTGACCATGAGCGGCTGGTCGGGGTAGCGGGTGCCGAGCTCGACGAGCAGGTCCTCGAGGCCCTGCGGGTCGATGTTCCAGCCCATGTCGGTGTGCGGCGGATCGGTGGCCAGGAACTCGACGTCGTCGGCGCCCGGCCACGCGGTCGCGGACGAAGCGCCGTGGCCGTCGGCGTGCTGCCGCTGGCCGCTGCCGTCCCAGAGCCGCACCCGGTTGGTGCTGTAGTAATTCACGCCGAGGACGTCGATCGGCTGGTTGATGATCTCCAGGTCACCGTCCTGCACGAACGACCAGTCGGTGATGCCGCTGGTCACCTCGAGCGAGACCGCGGGGTAAGCGCCTTCCAGAAGGGGCCCCAGGAACACCCCGTTGGCCAGCGCGTCCACCGTGCGGCGCGCGTCCTCGCCGGAGGCGCCCACCGGGCGGAACACGTGCAGGTTGAGCGTCACCGAGAACTCGGCGTCCGCGCGGACGACCTGCCGCAGCTCGCGCAGCGCGAGCCCGTGCGCCAGGTTGAGGTGGTGCACCGCCTGCAGCGCGGCGAGCGGCTCGGTGCGGCCCGGGGCGTGGACGCCCGAGCTGTAACCGAGGTAGGCCGAGCACCACGGCTCGTTCAGCGTCGTCCAGGTGTGGACGCGGTCACCGAGCGCCTCGCCCACGACCCGGGCGTACTCCGCGAAGGCGGAAGCGGTGTCCCGGTTGGTCCAGCCGCCTTCGTCTTCGAGGGCCTGGGGGAGGTCCCAGTGGTAGAGCGTGGCGACCGGGCGGATGTTGCGGGCCAGCAGCCCGTCGACCAGTCGGGAGTAGAAGTCCAGACCGGCCTGGTTCACCGCGCCGCGACCGGTCGGGACGATCCGGGGCCAGGCGATCGAGAACCGGTACGCCTCCAGGCCGAGTTCGGCCATCAGGTCGAGGTCGGCGTCGAGCCGGTGGTAGTGATCGTCGGCGATGTCACCGGTGTCACCGTTCAGGACTTTGCCGGGGGTGTGGCTGAACGTGTCCCAGATCGATGGGCCACGTCCGTCCTCGGTCGCCGCACCTTCGATCTGGTACGACGCGGTCGCGGAGCCGAACACGAACTCAGCGGGGAACTGCATCTTTGGTCCTCGCCTTCACTGGATGATAGCGCTTTCACACCTTCCCATATCCGGTTGCGCGGAGGGGCAGGGCGGCATGCATGATGGGGTACGTGCCTGCCTCGTTCGTCACCTCAGTACGTCAAAATAGGGATTTAGCAGGCGCGCGGCTGTGGGTGCCGCTTTCGCTGGTGTTCCTCGCGGTCGGCTTGTCGATGGCGATGATGTTTCCGTTCCGGGCTCTTTTCCTGACCGACGCCGTGCACGCGGGCCCCGTTCTGGTGACGTTGTTCCTGATCGTCGCGCCGGTGAGCGGGGTGGTGGCGTCGTCTTTGATCGGGCGGCTGTCGGACACCGGGCCGTATCGCAGCCGGTTGATCGTGGCGGCGGCGCTGGCGGGTGTCGTCGGTAGTGGGTTGAGCGCGTTCGTCCGGAACTACTGGGTGCTGTTGATCGTGACCGCGACGGCGATCGCGGTGTCGACCGCCGCGTTGCCGCAGCTGTTCGCGTACGCGCGGGTCGTGGTGGGTGGGGGTGACCGCGGCACGTTCAGCGTGAGCGTGTTGCGCACGCTGATGTCGGCGAGCTGGGTCGCCGGGCCGCTCGTTGCCGCGATCCTGATCGAGGTGGGCGGCTACGTCCTCATCTTCAGCGTCGCCGCCGGCGTCTTCCTCGCCGTGGCCCTCCTGACCCAGTTCGGCCTCCCCGAACCTCCCCCCGCTGACGTTCCGGTCCCGGATCCCGAGATACGTGCGGTCCCCACCGCAATCGATGTGTCGGAGGGGTTGTTGCGGCTGAATTTTGCGGCGCTCATTCTGATTCAGACCGCCGCAACGCTCAGCGTCCAGCTGTTGCCGTTGTTCGTGAACGCGGACCTGAACGGCGACGTCCGGGACACGGGTTTCATCCTGGGGCTCTGCGCGTTCCTGGAGATCCCGCTGATCCTCGCGTTCGGAGCGCTCGCCGGACGCGTCGGCGTGCGACGGCTGTTCCTGATCGGCCCGCTCGTGTCCGCCCTCTACCTCGGCACCGTGGCGCTCTCCGCCGGCACCGGGCAGGTGGCGCTCGCGCAGCTGCTCAACGCGTCGGGCATCGCGCTGATCCAGGGCATCGGCATCACGTACTTCCAGGATCTGATCCCCAGCCGCCCCGGCCGCGCCTCGACCCTGTTCAGCAACGCGTTCCCGATCGGATCGACGGTCGCCGCCCCACTGCTCGGCGTCGCCCAGCACGTCGGGTACCGGTTCGGGTTCGCGACGGCGGGGGTGCTGAGCCTGGCCGGTCTAGCGTTGTTGGTCACGCGCCGGACGCGCTGACGGGCCATTCCGCCCACTGTCTGACAGGGTTGGGACGTGCCTGCTCTCCTCCGACACTGGACCGCAGCGGTCCCCGTGACCGCGCTCGTCGCGCTCGGGCTGGCCTGGGGGCGAGAACTCGGGCCGGTCCTGGTCACGGTCGTCGCGCTGCTGCTCGCCGGTGCGGTACTGGCAGCGGTGCACCACGCCGAGGTCGTCGCGCACCGGGTGGGGGAGCCGTTCGGGTCGCTGATCCTGGCGGTTGCGGTGACCGTCATCGAGGTCGGCCTGATCGTCACGCTGATGGCCTCGGGCGGCTCCGAAGCGTCGGTGCTGGCCCGCGACACCGTCTTCGCCGCGGTGATGATCACGCTCAACGGCATCGTCGGCCTCAGTCTGCTGGTCGGCGCGCGCAAGCACGGCATCCTGGCCTTCAACGCCGAGGGCACCGGTGGTGCACTGGCAACCGTCGCAACGTTGGCGACGCTCGCCCTCGTGCTGCCGACGTTCACCACCAGCCGTTCGGGCCCGGAATTCTCGCCGACGCAGCTGGCGTTCGCGGCGGTGGCGTCGCTGATGCTGTGGGGCATGTTCGTGCTCACCCAGACCGTCCGCCACCGCGACTTCTTCCTCCCGGTGACGCTGGAGGGCGAACTCGTCGACCCGCACGAGGAGCACGCGGCGCCGCCCACCAACCGCGCCGCGGCGATCAGCCTGGGGCTGCTGGTGGTCGCGCTCGTCGGCGTCGTCGGCCTGGCGAAGCTCGAGTCACCGGCGATCGAGTCCGGGGTGAAGGGCGCCGGGCTCCCGCAGTCGTTCGTCGGCGTGGTGATCGCACTGCTCGTGCTGCTGCCCGAGACGCTGGCCGCCACCAACGCGGCGCTGCGCAACCGCATCCAGATCAGCCTCAACCTGGCGCTCGGGTCGGCGATGGCGAGCATCGGCCTGACGATCCCGGCGATCGCGGTGGCGTCGATCTGGCTCGACGGACCGCTGACGCTCGGCCTGGGTGCGACTCAGATGGTGCTGCTGGGGCTCACGGTGGTGGTGAGCGTGCTCACCGTGGTGCCGGGGAGGGCGACGCGGCTGCAGGGTGGCGTCCATCTGGTGCTGTTGGCCGGTTTCCTGTTCCTGGCGATCGCCCCGTGATCATCTCCTCGAGGTCGGTCGCGGTCGCGGGACGCGCGAACAGGTAGCCCTGCCCGACCGCACACCCGAGCGCCTGCAGCTCCGCGGCCTGCGCCGCGGTCTCGATGCCCTCGGCGACCGTGGTGAGCTCCAGGATCTGACCGAGCCGGATGATCGCCTCGGTCACCGCCGCGCCCTGGCGAGTGCCGTTGAGCTGGGCGACGAAGCTCCCGTCGATCTTGAGCACGTCGACGGGCAGCCGCGTGAGATAGTGCAGGGCCGAATAGCCGGTGCCGAAGTCGTCGATCGCGATCCGGACGCCCCGCTCGCGCAGCGCGGTGAGTACAGGGATCGCCGTGCGCTGGTCGACGATCGCGGTCTCGGTGATCTCCAGGACGAGGTGGCGTGGGGCCAGGCCGCTGCGCTCCAGGATCGCCAGGACGTCGTCCATGAAGGCGGGGTCTTCGAGCTGGCGGGGTGACACGTTGACGCTCGCGTACAGATCGGCGCCGGCGTCGACCCAGGCGCGGATCTGGCGGCAGGCCTGCTCCAGCACGCACCGGCCGATGGCGTCGATCGCGCCGCTGCGCTCGGCTATCGGAATGAACTCGGCCGGCGAGATCGCGCCCAGCGTCGGGTGGTGCCAGCGCAGGAGCGTCTCGACCGCGACCGGCGCGCCGGTGTTGAGGTCGACGAGCGGCTGGTAGAGCACCGAGAGCTGGTCGTCGGCGTGTTCGAGTTCGGCGGCGAGCAGCGCGTCGCGGTTGCGGCGGTCGGTCATCGACGCCTCGTACGCTTTCCAGCCGTGCGTGCCGGCGCGCTTCGACTCGTACATGGCCAGGTCGGCCTTGTGCTGCAGCTCCTGGGGTGAATCGGTGGCGTTTCCGACCGCGAAGCCGATGCTCGTGCGGATCGTGATCGCCTCGTCGCCGATCTTCACCGTGGTGTCCGCGAGCGCGGCCAGGATCCGTTCCGCCACGACGACGGCCTGGCTCTCGGTGGTGACGCCGGTCTGCAGGATGACGAACTCGTCGCCGCCGACGCGCGCCGCCGTGTCGTGGCCACGGATTGCGCCGCGTAGCGTCCGGGCGAACTCGACCAGCACGGTGTTGCCGACCTCGTGGCCGTACCGGTCGTTGATCTGCTTGAAGCCGTCCAGGTCGAGGAGCAGCAGCGCGACCGGCTCGCGGCGCTGCTGGGCGCGGCGGGTGGCCGACTTCAGGCCGCTCAGGTTGGCCAGGCCGGTGAGCGGGTCCACGACGTTGCGCTCGTGGCTCTCCCGGACACTGATCAGCTGCCGGACAGCGAGTGCGGTGGTCATCAGCGTCTGGCCGAGCAGCAGGCCGCCCCAGAGGTCGCGGTCGGGGGCGTGGAGCACCGCGACGAACATCATCACGTTGCCGACGCTGACCGCCACGTACGGCAGGGCCATCGACCAGGCAGGCATCCGGGTCGCGAGGGTGATCGGGGACGCGGCCCGTTGCCCGCTCGCCTCCATCGCGCCGATCGTCATCAGCAGGGACGCGAACACGAGCGCCGTGGTTGCGAGCGGGTCGTCGGTGCCCCGCTCGCCGTGGATGCGGACCGCGGAGAACGCGATGTCACCCACGGCGTAGACGAGCATGCCGCCGAGCAGGAACGCGACCGGCTGGGCCAGGCGCGCGACCGCCCCGCGGAGCAACACGGCCGACACCGCGGCGAGCAGGATGAGGTTCGCGAACGGATAGCCGATCTCGTACAGCCGCTGTGACGGCTCGCTCTCCGCGATCGCCGGGTGCAGAACGAAATACCAGGCGACGACGAACGCGCTGCTGAGCACCGTCGCGGCCTCGGCGAGGAAGGCCCGGCGCTGGCGGGCGTCGAGGCGCTCGGTGGTCACGGCGAGGCAGGCGGCGGACAGCGCGACGAACATCGACAGGCCGGTTGATACCGCGAAGTACCACGGCCAGCCGGTGTTGCCGTTGAGCTCGGCCACGGTGAACAGGACGGTGGACAGCACGGAGAGGCCTCGGCCGGCGGCGGCGTAACCCCAGATGCGGGCGGAGCCCGACCGGCGGGCAGCGAGGATGCTGTGGACCAGCCCGACGGCGTCGAGCACGAGCAGCAAGAGGCCGAACAGGGCGGTGCGCAGGTCGGCGACCGCGAGGGCCACGAGCTGGATCGCCGCGACGAACGCCGTGAGGGCGACGACGGACCGGCGGGCGGGCAGCGTCCAGCGCTGGGTCCCCTCCATGCCACCCCCTACGTAGACCTCTTCTCTCTATCGGTCGACGTGGGGCTGGTATGAACCGTCAGTAGTGACCGTTGTTCTGGAAGAAGTTCCAGGCGCCGCAGGGGGTCTGGTAGCGGCCCTTGATGTAGCCGAGGCCCCAGCGGATCTGGGTGGCCGGGTTGGTGCGCCAGTCGTCGGCGACCGTCGCCATCTTGTCGCCGGGGAGCGCCTGGGGGATGCCGTACGCCCCGGAGCCGGGGTTCTCGGCCTTCTCGTTCCAGCCGCTCTCTTTCGTCCAGAGCTGTTCGAGGCAGGTCATTTCGCTGCTCGGGAAGCCGAACTCGGAGAGGAGGGCGCAGCCGGCGTTCTTGTTGCCGGAGTAGGTTTCGCAGTCCACGGGGGCGGTGGGGATGGGGTCGCCGGTCGTGCCGGTTTCCTTGGCTCGCTTCTCGCGGGCTTCTGCGGCGTCGTCGGCGACCTGGGCGGCGTCGGCCTGGGCGTCCGCTGCTTTTTCCTCCGCGCGGTTCTGCGCGTTGTCGATGGCCTGCTGTTGTTCTGCCGGGTCCGGCTGCGGCGACTCGGGGGCCGCCTCCGGGCCGGTGGTGGGGGCCTTCACCGGGGTGTCCGCGGGGAGGTCGTTGGCGACCTGGGCGGTGTCGGGGTCGGAGCCGCCGACGACGGTGACGGCGACGCCGATCGCGGCGCCGAAGACGAGAACCAGGACCGCCGCGATGCGGAGCGCGAAGTACTTGGGGCGCGGGGCGCGGTGCTGGCCCGGGTACGAGGGCGGCGCCTCGGGAATCGCCGCGTCGGCGTCGTACGAGCGCTGCGGCTCCGCGCCCTCCGCGGCGGCGGCTTCCGCGGCGGGCGGGGCGTTCCACGTGGCGGTTTCCGCGGCCGCTGTGCTCGGCGGGGCGTTCCGGCCGGAGGCATCGTGCGCGGGTGCGGCGTTCCAGCCGGCGCGGTGCGGGGCTGCGGGGGATTGCCTCCAGCCGGTGGGGGCTGAGGCTGCGTCGGGGATGGTGGGGGCCTCGGAGGGGCCTCGCTGAGCGGGGGCGTGGTAGGCCTGGGGTACCGGCGCGACGTCCTGAGCGGCGGATAACTCCGCGGTGCGGTCGTCGACCGGGCCGGACGCCCGACCCGCTTGCACATGGCGCAGAGGAACCGTCCCGTCGGAATCGCCCGACCGGGGCGCCGGAACCGCGGCAGTCGCTACCGGAGCAGCCGACTGACCGCCCCACCAGCTGACAGGAGTCGCAGCCGTGGGCACCTTAGGAACGAGATCACTTTCCCGCTCTTCTGTCCCAGCAGTAGTTCCTTGCCCATCGAGCACTGCGCGACGGTACCGCACCCCACGGGAGCGAGGACCCGAAGGCTCCGCCTTCGGCCGGATTCCGCACTCCCGGCCCGCCTGGCCCCACCCGCCAGGAGGATGTGAACCGGCTAGCGTGAAACCGTGAGCACCCTGTCGCCCGAAGTTCGCCGGCTGATCGAGTCCGGACCCCTCACCCACCTCAGCACGATCAACGCGGACGGCAGCCCGCAGGTCAGCGTCGTCTGGATCGGACTGGACGGTGACCAGATCGTCACCGGTCACATGAACCGCTACGTAAAACTCCGCAACATCGAGCGCGATCCCCGCGTGGTGCTTTCCTTCCTCGCTCCGCGCGACCCCAGCGCCGTGCTGAGCCCCTACGTCACGCTGAAAGCGCGCGCCACGATCGAGCCCAGCGACGACGCCTGGAACCTGCTCAACCGGCTCACGAAGATCTACATGTCACCGACCGACGAGTTCCCGGCCCCGAAAGCCCCTGGCTACGTCGTCCGCTACACGATCGAACGAGTAGGCGGCGTGGGCTCGTGGGCCTAGCCCGGCCTAGCTGACGCGGAGCACCACTTTGCCGGTGGTCCGGCGAGCGCGGAGGTCCTCGTGCGCCTGCCGAGCGTCCGCCAACGCGTACTCGCTGGACAGCGCTCGCAACTTCCCCGCCGCCACCAGCGCCAGCAGTTCGCCGAGCGGCCCGGTGAACGCAGAAGGCCGCTCGAGCAGTGGGCGCAGCCAGAACCCCAGCACCCCGGCATTCGCTGCACCGAGCGTCCCGGTGTCCAGCACGGGCTGATCCGACCGCGACGCGTTCCCGTACGTCACCACGCGCCCCAGCGGCGCCAGCGCCTCGATCGCCGCCGTCAGCGCGGGTCCGCCGGTCGCGTCGAGGACGACGTCCACCGGCTCCCCACCGTTGGCGTCCCGCACCCGCGACACGTACCCGTCGACGGACGAGTCGATCGCCGCGGAAGCCCCGAGCGACAACGCCAGTTCCCGCTTCTCGACGCTCGACGCCGCCGCGATCACCCGCCGGGCCCCGAACTCCCGGGCCAGTTGCACCGCCAGCGACCCCACGCCACCCGCCGCGGCGTTCACGACGACGGAGTCACCCGGCCGGATTCGCGCCGACTCCCGCAGCAGGTACCAGGCCGTCAGCCCCTGAACCAGCAGGGCCAACGCGGCCGCGTCATCCACCGTGGACGGCACCTCCACCGCATACGCGGCCGGCACCGCCGCCACCGACGCGTACCCACCACCGGCGAAGTTGAGCCCGACGACCCGGCGACCGTTCGCGGTCACCCCCACGACCTCGGTACCCGGCACGAACGGCAGCGGCGACGCTACCCGGTAACTACCCGCCGCGCGACTCGTGTCCGCGTAGTTCACGCCCGCCGCGTGAACGTCGACCAGAATTTCGTCGGACGAAGCGACGGGATCCGGCAGCGAAACCGCAACCAGAACCTCCGGACCGCCGAACTCACTCACCTGGATCGCGCGCACACAGCAGTCCTATCGCACGGCACGCCGCTGCTAGTGATCGACTCCGATCAGTGCCGCGACCGCGTCGAACGTGTCGAGGGCTTCGACGGCGGCAGCGGCGCGTTCGACGCCGGAACGGGCGACGGCGCGGGACTGCATGCGCTCGCCGGCGCCGGCGGTGGCCATCGCGGCGATGTAGGCCTCGGAGGCGACCGCGCGGTACCAGGTCCAGAGCGTTTCGGGGTCGGCTTTGACACCGGCGCCGGCCAGACGATCCGCGTACCGGTCCACCAGCCCGCGTTCGTGTTCCCGCGCGGTCGACGGCTGCAGGGAGGTCACCAGGAAGTACGCCACGTCCCGGATTCCGGGGCAGATGGTGGCGACCTGCCAGTCGAGGAACCCGGGGCAGCCGCCCTCGAAGAAGAGGTTGCCCAGGTGGGGGTCGCCGTGGGTCAGCGTCTGCGGCTGGGCGGCCCAGAACGCGTCGAGAGTCTCGAGGTTCTCCGACACGACCCGGCTGCGCCGCGCGAGGTCCGCGGAGATCAGGTCCGCCACCGGCTTCGCCGGCTTGGCCAGTGCCCGCCGGACGAGTGCGCGTCCGAACATGCCGACGACGGGCGAGCGCCGCAGCGGGCCGAGTTCGGCGAGCTCCCCGGACAGGCGCGGGGACTGCCAGAGCGCGGCGTGCAGATCCGCGAACGCGTCGACGACCGCCTCGGCCTCGGCCAGGCTCACGTCGTCCCGGACGTCGCGGAACGTGGCCTTGCCGGTCAGGTCCTCCAGCACCACCGCGATCCGCCCGAGCGTCGGGTCGTCGAACGCGGCGTAGCAGCGCGGCACGCGGATCGGCAGGTCACCGGCGACCGCCCGGTAGAACAGCACCTCCCGGTGCCCCATCCCGACGACGTTCATCAGTACCTGCTGCTGGACGTCGCGGGGTGTCAGCTTGAGAAAGACCCGGCCAGGTTCGGCATCCAACGCGATCCGGGCACGTGCCGCGGTACCAGAGTCCTGGCTCAGCACCGACACGCTCCGCACCTGCTTCCCGAGCACCGACGAGAGCCACTCCGCGGTGACCCGGTCGGCCCGGTCCGGTAACCCTCCCCGCACCGCCCGGCTGACTCCGCACCGCGCCATTTCTCGGGCGATCGTCACCGTGCCGAGTACAGCCAAGGACAATGACGACAACGTCGACCTCCGCGAATGTCCGGGTATGCGCCGTAGATTCTCCAATCTCGACGGTTCAGTCAAACGGAAACGGCATTTGCTCATGGCCGCTGACGAACATCGCGGAGCGGAGCGGGGTTCGGCGCGCGTGTGGCGGCGCTTGGTCAGAGCGCCAACCCAAAATGCCGGATAGCGTTCCTCAAGTGCGTGAATGGGTACTTCGGTGAGCGGGGCGGTCTCCGGCTTTGCCGTCATCGGCATCCTGATCGCGGTCGGCTACGCCCTCGGCCGCCGCGGCACGCTCGGCCACGACGCGCGGGCAGTGCTCGCCCGGCTGTCGCTGAACGTGGCCACACCGTGTCTGCTGTTCACCACCGTCACGTCGGCGGACCCGTCGCTGCTCACCTCGCCCACCGCCGTCGTGCCCCTGCTGACCTGCCTGTTGGCGATGGTCCTCGCCGTCGTCCTCGGAGCGGTGCGCCGCTCCCTTGATCCTGTTCCAGCCGGCCGTGCAGTCACCGATCGCGATGACGACGCTGGAGATGAGGGGGGCAGGGGACGGGCGGGGGAGCCTGCGGCGCGCGCTGGCGAACCCGGTGCTGATCGCGACGGCGCTGGCATTGGTGGTGGCTTTTACCGGCCTGCGTGTTCCGTGGGTGGTCGCGGAGCCGGTCCGCATCCTCGCCCAGGTCGCGGTGCCGGCGGTGCTGCTGTCGTTCGGCATCTCGCTGGTCGGTAGCCCGCTCCCCGGGCGGGGCGGGGACCGGACCGCGCTCGGGTTCGTGGTGGTCTCGTCCGTGCTGGTCCGGCCGGTGGCGGCCTGGATCCTCGCGGGGCCCGTGCTCGGCGCGCCGGCCGCAACCGTCTACGCCGCGGTCGTGCTCAGCTCCCTGCCGGTCGCGCAGAACGTCGCCGTGTGGGCCGCCCACTACGAGACCGCGCCGCGGCTGGCACGGGAAACCGTGCTGCTCACGACCGTGCTCTCCCCGCTCGTGATCGTCGTCGTCACAGCGCTACTTGCCTGATCCTGTTTGCGTTTGCGTGACCGTGGAATAGCCGGACGCAGAGACTACGGGGGTGTGATGTCGACGATTTGGCCAGGTTCGCCCTATCCGCTGGGCGCTACGTACGACGGTGGCGGCACGAATTTCGCAATGTTCTCGGAGGTCGCCGAACGGGTCGAGCTGTGCCTGTTCGACGAGGACGGCACCGAGACGCGGGTGGACCTACCCGAGCGGGAGGCGCTGGTCTGGCACGGGTACCTGCCCCGGATCGTTCCGGGACAGCGGTACGGCTACCGGGTGCACGGCCCGTACGACCCGGGCGCCGGGCTGCGCTGCAACCCGAACAAGCTGCTGCTCGACCCGTACGCGAAGGCGATCGACGGGAACTACGACTGGGGTCAGGAGCTGTTCTCCTACAACTTCGATGACCCGTCGTCGTTCAACGATGCCGACTCCGCCGCGAGCGCCATGCGGTCGGTCGTCATCAATCCGTTTTTCGACTGGGCGAACGACCGGCCGCTGCGCATTCCGTACCACGAGTCGGTCATCTACGAGACGCACGTCAAAGGCATGACGATGCGGCACCCGGGGATCCCGAAGGACGTGCAGGGCACGTACTCCGGCCTCGCGCACCCGGTGATGATCGAGTACTTCAAGAAACTCGGGGTGACAGCGGTCGAGCTGATGCCCGTGCACCAATTCGTGCACGACTCCGGCCTGCTCGAAAAGGGCCTGAAGAACTACTGGGGCTACAACACGATCGGCTTCTTCGCACCGCACAACGGCTACGCGTCGTTCCAGGGGCACGGCTCCCAGGTGCAGGAATTCAAGTCGATGGTAAAGGCCCTGCACCGGGCCGGTATCGAGGTCATCCTCGACGTCGTCTACAACCACACCGCCGAGGGCAACCACCTCGGGCCGACGCTGAGCTTCCGCGGCATCGACAACGCCGCGTACTACCGGCTCGTCGACGACGACAAGCAGTACTACTACGACACGACCGGCACCGGTAACAGCCTCAACGTGCGGCACCACGAGTCGCTGCGGCTGATCATGGACTCGCTGCGGTACTGGGTCACCGAGATGCACGTCGACGGTTTCCGGTTCGACCTGGCCGCGTCGCTGGCCCGGGAGTTCCACTCGGTGGACCGCCTCGCCGCGTTCTTCGACCTGGTCAACCAGGATCCGATCGTCAGCCAGGTGAAGCTGATCGCCGAGCCGTGGGACGTCGGCGACGGCGGGTACCAGGTCGGTGGGTTCCCGCCGCTCTGGACCGAGTGGAACGGCAAGTACCGCGACGCCGTGCGTGACTTCTGGCGCGGGGAGCCCGGCACACTCGGTGAGTTCGCGTCCCGGTTCGCCGGGTCCTCGGACCTCTACGAGATCGACGGCCGGCGCCCGATCGCGTCGATCAACTTCGTGACCGCGCACGACGGGTTCACGATGACCGACCTCGTCTCGTACAACGAGAAGCACAACGAGGCCAACGGCGAGGACAACAACGACGGCGAGAGCCACAACCGTTCCTGGAACGGCGGCGTGGAGGGCCCGACCGACGAGCCGGACGTGCTCGCCCTGCGCGAGCAGCAGAAACGCAACTTCCTGGCGACGCTGCTGCTGTCCCAGGGCGTGCCGATGGTGGCCCACGGTGACGAGCTGGGGCGCACCCAGCAGGGCAACAACAACGTCTACTGCCAGGACAACGAGCTGTCGTGGGTCGACTGGGAGGTCGCGCGCGACCACGAGGTGCTCACCCGGTTCGCGTCGGCGCTGATCCGGCTGCGCGCCGACCACCCGCTGTTCCGGCGTCGCCGGTTCTTCCGGGGAGAGCCGGTCGGCGACAGCGGCGTCGAGGACATCGCGTGGATGCGGCCCGACGGCAAGCCGATGGAGCCGTCGGACTGGGCCGCGGAGGGCGCGCAGGCGATCGTCGTGTTCCTCAACGGCCAGGGCATCCCGGAGTCCGACGCGCTCGGCGAGGCGATCGTCGACGACTCGTTCCTGCTGGTCTTCAACCCGTCGGCGGAGAGCGTGGAGTGCACGCTGCCGGAGGCGCAGTACGGGCGGGCGTGGGAGGTCGTCGTCGACACGGCGGACCCGCTGCTGCTCGCGCCGTCGGACGTCGCAGGCAACCTGAAGGCCGGCGGCGGGGTGACGATCGAGGCGCACAGTGTGGCGGTGCTGCGGTGCAAGTACTGAGCAGGTAGCAGGGAACGGACGTTTCTCTTACTGACATACTCTTCGGATACGTCGGTTTTGGAGGGACAAGCACCGTGCTCGTTCGTGCTACCGCTCGCGGAGTTTCGCTGGATTCGCCGCGGGACTTCACCACGCTCTCGCTCGTCCTCGAGGGTGGGCCGGCCGCCGAAGAGGCGGCCGGGCGGGGGGGGCCCGGGGGCCCCCCCCCCCCCCCGGGGGGGGCCCCCGCGACCCGGGGGGGGCGCGCGGGGGCGGGGGGGGGCGAGACCCGGTGGGGGGGCGGGGTAGGACCCAA